>NZ_MUZB01000001.1:0-652717 GCF_002076325.1 Rhodococcus sp. 66b | reverse complement strand
CGGCGGCATCGGCGCAGCCGCACTCTGCGGCGGCGGCGGACAAGGCGACGCACTCATCATCCGCGTCCCCAAGGCGTAATTACTTCATCCTGACCAGACAGGTCGCCGAGCCCTCATCGTGCTCGGCGACCTGTCTGTTTCATGTCGGAGGCTAGTTCGGATCAAGCGTCGTCAAACGGTTGCGCAACAACTTCTCGATCTCCGAACGTCGGTATCTCCGATGTCCGCCAAGCGTTCTCAGAGTGCCGACCTTGCCCTCCCTCGCCCACCTGGACACCGTGGTCCTGTCGACATGGAACAGTGCGGCAACCTGTTTGGTTGTCAGCCATTCGTCGACAGATGCTGCGTGCTCTTCTTCTCGGCTCATTGACAGTGATTCGTAGCCGTAGCGTGGATGGATGGGTCCGACAATGAATTGGCAACCCCTGGCGCGCTGTGAAAGACTCGCTGCAAAACTTTACTATTCCTTGGGGAAAATATGTCGAAGTCGGTAACTCTGATCCGTTCCACATCACTCTCATCGGTCGCTGAATACGCCTATGCAGCAACGGCTCCCGCCGAGGCTCGACTGATCTTCCTGGCCGGATCCTGCCCGTTGAACGAGGACGGCTCCACTGCCGCCATCGGCGACTACGCAGGACAGGCAGCCAAGGCCGTCGACAACCTGAGAACAGCTCTCTCGGACGCGGGCGCGTCCATCACCGACGTGATCAACACCCGCGTCCTGGTGGCGTCGAGCAATCAAGCCGACCTCGTTGCGGCGTGGGAGGTAGTCCGCGACGCGTTCGGTGATCACGACGCCCCAAGCACTCTGATGGGTGTGACCGTTCTCGGTTACGACGATCAACTGGTCGAGATCGAGGCAATCGCGGCCGTCGTCGACTGAACTCGAACCGAACCGGGCGTTCCTACCGGGGATCTTCGTGAGCAAGGGCCTGGTAGCCCTTTGCCCCCGCACGATCCACAGCGGCTCGCACAACAGCGAAGATGGCTCCCTGCAGGGCGGCGGCGATCAGGACTTCCTTACTCGACCTGCTCAAATCTTTTGGCTCGGGCGCATTCTTGTCGTCACCGATGCGCTTCCACACCTGCTGGAAGACGGCACCGGCCAAAATGCCGCCGAGGACGCTCGTCGCCAGTGAGAGTGGCTTGTACATCGCTTTCGATACTGCGCTCATTGCGCGGATCCTCCATGGTTCGATTCGTACCGCCTGAGCGGGCTGACCGACTCTCACTACCCCACAGGCGAACTGTCGAAACATTGCACCGGCGCGGCGCGAAGTTGACTGTCGCACGTTATGTTCCACGGTTTGCCATTTCGCGGGCCGGGTAGGATCGTCTTAGCGAAAGAAGGTTGTGTAAGTCATGGAAAACTACAGAATCGAACTACCGGACGGTACTACGGTGATGGAAGATTTCGTCTCGGATCGCGCCGCCATCGCATACGCGGTCGATCTGAATCACGGGTGTAGCGAGAAAGTATCGGTATTCCGTATCACCGACGAAGGGGAAACCATCCCGACTCGGATGTGCCCCAAGCCGAATCCTGCTTCGCGGCGTCGCGCGCGAAGCGTCCGATAGAAACCGGTCAAGAAGCGTCGAGGCGGGGGAAGAGCGTTTCTCTTGCGAGCAACAGCAAGGCCGCAGCGACTGGAATCGCCAGCAACGCACCGACAATACCGAGCAACGCTCCGCCCAACAGGACCGCGACCACAGTCACCAACGCCGGGACCGCTACCGTCTTCCCGATGATCTTCGGAACGAGCAGGTAGTCCTCGAGCAGACGTAACGCGATGAAGAATGCAACTGTCGCCAATGCCGTTGGGACAGAGACTGTCAGGGAGACCAGGGCGACGATAACCCCTGCGATCGTGGAACCGACTATCGGGATCAGATCGAGCAGAGCGACCAGCAGCGCCAGGATCAACGGGTACGGCACGTCGAAGATCAACAACCACGCGAAGGTGCACACTGCGGTGATCACGGAGATCAGAACATTGCCGAGGACGTACCCACCCACACCTGCCAGTATCTGATCACCGATGGCGATTGCTCGGGGCCGCCGCGAATGTGGCACCAGCCGATACAGATTCGTGCGGATTCGTGGATAGTCGATCAAGAAGTACGTCGTCAGTACAGCAACGATTCCGGCGTCGGCGACTGCGCTGAACACCGCCCGCCCCGCACCGAGCAAACCCGTCGCGAGCGCAGAACCCGAACCATCCAGTTGTGTGGTGAGGTGCTGCTCGAGGTGATACTTCTCATCGAGGTCGTTGACGATCGGATACCGGTCACGAATGTGTGTCAGGAGTTCGGGAGCGTGCGATGCAAACTGACGTCCCTGCTCGACCAGCGGGGTGATCGCAGCAACGAGAAACAGCGCCAACATCACTGCAATTCCGAGGAGTACCACGGTGACTGCGATCCAGCGCCGGAAATGTCTCCGCTCCAGCCAGACGATCATCGGTTCGATGCCCACCGCGAGAAACAGCGCGACCACGATCAGGATCAGCATGCCTCGCGCCGCAAGCAGCACTTCGATCACCGCATAAGTCACGGCAACTCCGGCCGCGGCGCTCAGACCGATGAAGAACGGTGACCGACGGTCGAATCTCGGTCCGGGCTCACCCAGCGGCCGGACAGGCGTCGCCAATGCTGCGGCTTCGCGTTCCGCTTCCGCCATCGGATCTACGGCTTGGACTTCACTTTCGGAGTCCGGTGAACGGTCTGCGGAACTGGGATCCATTCAAGCCACCTCACGATCCGCGCGACTTCCCGGCACGGGAGTGAGTACCCGTGCCGTAGTCGGATCAACCTCGAGGCCTCTCCGCTCCGCTTCGGGTCAGTGCCAGCCCGGTTCCCACAACTCCGATGATGGACACTGCGATGGCGATACTGGGCCAACCGTCGCTCTGCCAGTAGACGTCGTCGAGAGTGATCAGCAACGCGGCCTCGTCGACGATGAGCCCGAGTGCAATACCCAACGCGATGCCCATCCATGTTCGTGCGCGAGGGCTTCGGTCTACGAGGCCGAAGATCGCCACCCCGGCCAACAGGAGAATTCCCCACAGGTAATGGTGAAGGTGCGTCCCACCGGCACTGATGTCGCCGACGTCCCTGGTGTCGATCTGGATCAACCAGGTCACCAGACGTGCTCCACCGAACGTCAGTGTGAAGGCCACCCACGCCAACACCAAACCGCGGCGTGACTCGTCAACTTGATTCCATCTGCGAGGAAACCTGAATCTCTCCACAGGTTTCTCTTCCGCATGATCTCGAGAAAGCATCCTTCATGTTTACCCGACGCAGCTCAGAGCGATAATTTCGGGTAGAGACACCGAAAATCAATTGGAGAACGAAAAAGCGGTACTCGATCTCCGAAGAGATCAGGTACCGCCTTCTCAGCTACTCGCGCAGTATCGATCAATACCAGACTTTTCGTCCGCCCACTGCACGCCCGGTAGCGCCGAGGATGGACAAAACTGCACCTACGACGACCAAAATGATGCCGACGGTGGTCAGAATGCTCAACCCCGTGAAAAAGCCGATCAACGCCAGAATAATGCCGAGAACAATCATGTGAGAACCTCATCCGGTATGCGTATAGAAATGATCTACTCAACTGACGCTACTACAAAAACTTCACAATCAAGAAATCCGATAATCGACATCATCAATACGAAACTCGTATTACTACCCAATAATGTCGGCGTTAAAACATTGGCCTTTCTTTTTCTTATCCCTCACGGTTCGATGCCTTCGATCTTGGCCTCGACGGCCGGCGTGATGTGGCTCAACACGCAGCGCCAACGACCGTCTCGCCGGGCGAACACGTCGGTGGTCCACTCCTCGGCGTCGTACTGCCTTCCGTCGTAGTGCGCAGTATTGGTGATCCGCGTGGTGAAAAGCGCAACGTCACCGAAGAAACGCACGCGAGCGCGCCCGACGCGATCCATCGCCGAATGAGTCAGGTCGCCAGAGGCCACGAAACCCAGAAACTCCGCCTTGGTGGACACCCCGGACTCCGAGACGATCACCCAGTCGTCGGCCATGAAGTCGCCGATCCGTTCGGCGTCGTTCGAGCACATCGCGACGTTCCACTCGTCTGCAGTTGCAGTCAGCACCGCTGTTTCCTGATCCGACATGGCCTCTCCCTCTACCGTCGTCACCCTCGGCGGGTGATGCCTCGACGGCAGGGTTCCCGCAAGGTGGACGTCGAACCGACGAACTACGAGAGGGCAGAGATGACAGACACCAGTCGCACCGAGCTTGCAGCTCAGGCGTACATCTACGGATTTCCCCTCGTTTTCAATCTCGACCAGGTCCATCGGTACGTTCACGACGGTGTCGGAGCGAACCCCGCCGCACCTTTCAACACCTTCAGTCACGCCCGCACACTCGCCGGCCCGGCAGATACTTTTGTCACGATCAACAACGACACCGTGTATTCCATGGCGCAGATCGACCTTTCTGTCGGCCCCGTTGCGCTGCACGTCCCCGATACCGATGGCCGTTACTACGTCCTCCAGTTCGTCGACGCCTGGACAAACAATTTCGCTTACGTCGGGCACCGTGCCACCGGCACCAAGAGCGGAGACTTCCTTCTCGTCCCACCCACCTGGACCGGAACCCCGACCACCCAGACCACAGTGATCAGATTTCCCACGACCGTTGCATCGATCGTCGGTCGGTGGGCGTGCGGCGGCGACGACGACCTCCCCGCCGTGCACGCCTTGCAGGACGCCACCACCCTGACCGTCGTCGACTCCGCCGGGGCTCCGGCCGGTCTACCGGTCCCCGACTCCGAGGTCAGCCAGGACCTCCTCTTCCTCGAGAAACTCCGCATCTGGTCGCGGGCCTTTCCGCCGGCCCCGCGCGATCGAGAACTCCAGGATTCGTTCTCACCGATCGGAGTCACCGAGCACGGGGCCTCTCCCTATGTATCGCTGTCTGCCGACGACGCTGCGGCGCTCGCAGACGGGTTGACCGCCGGAGAGAAGAATCTGCACGAAGCACTCACGCACGGCTCCAGCCCCGAGGCCAACGGTTGGAAGCTGACTTTCCACGCCTTCGACTACAACCTCGACTACTTCGAGGTCGGTGCAATCGACGATCCACAATTCAAGATCGCCGATCCCAGGTTGCGAATCATCGAACGAGCGGCGGCGGCCAAGGGCGGGCTGTGGGGCAACCACCCCTACGAAGCGGCGTACATCATGACCTACGTCGACGATCAGGGAACGCAATTGAACGGAAACCGCACCTACACGATCAGACTCGACCCCACTCCGCCGGTGAGCGCCTTCTGGTCGCTGACGATGTACTCGGTGCCGGACTTCTTCCTCGTGGCGAACCCCATCGACCGATACTCGATCGGCGACCGCACTCCCGGCATCGTCCACGACGCCGACGGTGCGTTGACGATCACAATCAGTCACGAGGAGCCGAAAGATGCCACGGCGAAGGCGAACTGGCTCCCCTGCCCGCGCGGAGACTTCCGACCGGTCCTGAGAATGTACGAACCTTCGCCCGCCGTACTCGATCAGTCCTACGTCGTCCCCGCTATCACTCGCTCGCGAGAATGACGGCTCACGTCTGACGGCCTGCCCCAGGCCAGGCCGTCAGACGGACACAGAATCAGGCGTGAGTGCCGCCGTCCACACGGATCTCCGTGCCGGTGATGAAGGCACCATCGTCGGATGCCAGCATCGCGATAACTCCCGCAACACTTTCCGGCCCGGCCATGGGAGCACCACCGGACTCCAGATCAGTGCTCAGAATTGGCGACAGCTTGCCGAAGAGCGACCAGTCGGTGTCTTCCGGCAGGTACGACGCCGTGGTGTCGGTGATCCCGCTCTTCACACTGCCCGGAGCTACCGCGACGGCGCGCAGACCCTGCTTGCCGTATTCGAGAGCCAGTGCGTGAGTGAAGGACTGGATTCCTCCCTTACTCGCCGCATATGCGGCCATGTACGGGTGCGCGAAGGCTGCGGAGGTGGAGCTGAAATTCACCACCACTGAGTTGCCGGTGGCCAGGAGAGCTGGCAGTGCCTGACGAGTGACGAGGAAGGTGCCGGTCAAGTTCACGGAGATCACCTGATTCCACAAGTCCAGTGAGGTCTCGTGGGTGTGCCCGCCTCGCAATATCCCGGCGGCGTTGACCAGTACGTCCAATCCGCCGAGGTTCGAAATCGCCTGACCCACAACATCGATCACGGAATTCTCGTCTCCGATATCGACGACGACGGTGTCGAGACGACTCTCCGTCGAGGCATGTTCAGCCGACTTCCGGGTGTCTGCCAGACCCTTCTCGGAGATGTCGGCAGCGACCACGCGGCCACCTTCGGCGAGCAACCGCAGCGCGGTGGCCTGCCCGATTCCCGATCCTGCGCCGGTGACGAGAATACGACGACCTTCGAAACGATTCATTGCTGTGTACCTTTCACGAAAACGAGTTGGCTGGTAATCCAGGCTCGGCGGCGCCGACACTCACAACTCACCCGCGAGAAACTTCAGGTACGGGAAATACGCAGCACTGCAACAGGTGTGGCACTGCGAAATCTCAGCGAGGTAATGCTCGCCGAAGTGGCGAATGTCAGACGGATCCGGCCGGTGCGGCCAAGGCTCTTTCGATCCAGACAAGACCAGAGGGGCGGCGGTCGATCGCCTTACGCCCCCGGCGGAATGTCGCTACGCCGAATCGGGCCGTGCGCAGTGCACGGCCGGAATCGAGAGTACAGCGGCGTATGGACATCACAGGCACCGTAGCAGCGCGAGTACAAGTCGCTCAAACGCGTTGTTCGCGACGCAGGTTTGATTCAGGTAATCAGATGTCACTTCTGGACAACTGTGCCGACTTAGGCAGCACTAACCTGATGGCATCTCGAAAACCCGATCCAGGAGCACAGTCGATGACACATGCAGACGCCACGAGCACAACAACTCCCCGGGCGAGCGTCCTACGAACCGCTGACCACAATCGCGGACTCAACGACGTTCTCGCCGTCGTCGAAGCAATGGAGCGACCGAGCGACCACCTGCTGCGGATCACGGCTCGTTTGACGGAGTCGACCGACGATCCGACCTGGTCACGCCCGAACGTCACCGTACGAATGAATCTCGGGCCCAATTTCGACGACGCTTCGCGTGTGTACACGGTGCGTTCCTACGATTCCGCCACCGGATCGATCGTCATCGACGTGGTCCTGCACGGACAGACCAGCCCGATGATGAGGTGGGCAGCGGCGTTGACCATCGGTGACACCTTCGGTCTCACCGGTCCGCGACCACACTTCTTGGTCCCCGACGTTCCAGGTCGACGGATCGCACTTTTTCTGGACGGCACCGCAATACCTGCGCTGTACTCGATCATCGAGCAGCTACCTACCGACGTGGTCGGAATCGGCTGGGTCACAACAGATGACGAGGTCGCTTTCGCCGAACTGCCCGCCCTCCCCGGCCTGGAGCTTCACCGCGTGAGCGCAGATCTCGCCGAGCCCGACGGCCCACTGGCGGTACGAGCACGCGAGCTCGCCGATCCCGCGAGCTACGTCGTGTGGGGAGCCGGTGAACGCAACGAGATGCGCGCAATCCGTAAGCACTTTCGGTCGACCGTCGGACTCGACAAAGACGACGTCGCGATATTCGGTTACTGGAAGCGCGGCATCAGCAACACCGAAATCGACCTCCGTCGGCGCGAGAACTACGAGCGAATCCTCGCCGGCGGTGGAACCCTGACCGACATCGACGACCTGGCCATCGAGATCTGATCGCGTACACCGGCCGACCTGACCGGCCGTGCACTGCGGTGATAAGTTCCTCTGTGCCAGCGGACCTCCACACAGGGGGTCAGGGAATCCGGTGTGAATCCGGAACTGACGCGCAGCGGTGAGGGTGACCGCCCGGGCTTACGCCACTGGATGAAAATCTGGGAAGGCGCTCGGGTGGGGCGATCTCGAGTCCGAATACCGGCTGGCAGCAGGGGTCAACAGGCGCCTGTTCACACGGTAACGGGCTCCGCGAACGAGCCCCTGCGAGAACGAGATTCCATGCGTCTGTCCAGACTTCGCCTACCCGCCGCTGCCGTCGCGGCCTTGTTGAGCGCGTCGTTGGTTGCCTGCTCCTCCGACGACAGTGCTGCCCGACAATCCAACTCTTCCGAACAATCGCGCGTGACAGTCCAGAACTGTGGCCGAGACGTCACGGTGGAGCGACCGATCGAACGGGCGATCGCGGTAAATCAGCCTGCGGCCGAAATGCTGTTCGCACTGGGAGTGCAGGACCGGATGGCCGGCTACGCCATGAGCGACGACGACGTACTCCCCGAATTACGTGAGGCACGCGGTCAGGTTCAAGCTTTCGACACCGAGTTCCCGTCCTTCGAGAGTGTCCTCGAACGCGAACCGGACATGGTCTACACGACCTTCAATTACACGTTCACCTCGGAAGGCATCGCCGACCGGACCAAGTTCACCGACCTCGGGGTCACGACGTACCAGTCGCCCAGCGAGTGCACCGGTCAGGATGCCGAGCAGAGCAAGGCCCTCACACTCGACGACTTGTACGCCGAAATCGGCGACGTGGCAACACTGTTCGACGTCAAGGACAAAGGTGTCGAGCTGACCGAGAGTTTGAAGGATCGCGCGGCCACCGCCACGGCGTCGCTGGGAGCCGAAAACGTGACGCTGGCGTGGTGGTATGCAGCCACGAAGACTCCGTACTTCGCCGGGTGCTGCGGTGCACCGGGAATCATGACCGACGCGGTGGGCGCGAAGAACGCCTTCGACGACAATAAACAGTACTGGCCCGAAATCGGTTGGGAGAGTGTGCTCGATCGAGACCCGACCGTGCTGGTGCTCGCAGATCTCGACCGCGGCGGAGACGGCGACAGTGCCGCAGACAAGATCGCGTTCCTCGAATCGGACCCGGTCGCCAGCAAGCTCACCGCAGTGAAGAACAAGCGTTACATCATCCTCGAGGGAACGACGATGGATCCCTCGATCCGCAATGTCGGTGGCATCGAACAGCTCTCCGACGGGCTGCGCCAGTTGGGTGTGGTCTAGATGTCCGCGGAGATCAGTGAACTGGTGCGTCAGTGGGACGACCAGCAGGCGGCATACATCGCCGACCGCGAAAAGCGATTCGACGCGATTCTCGACGTTCTCGAATTGCAGTACGCGCACATCCCGTTCACGGTTGTCGACCTGGCCTGCGGACCGGGCTCACTGAGCGCCCGGATCCTCGAGAAGTTCAAGCACGCGAGCGTTGTGGGGATCGATTACGACCCGATGCTGCTGGAAGTCGCCCGTCAGTCGTCGACTCGTTTCGGAGACCGACTGCAGCTGGTCGACGCAGACCTGCTGAGCACCGATTGGCCGACTTCGGTGACTGCACCGGTGCAGGCGATAGTGTCGACAACAGCGCTGCACTGGTTACAACCACAACAGCTCGTCGAGGTGTACCGGCAGTGCCGCGAACTGCTGAGTCCTGACGGAGTCCTGCTCAACGGTGATCACTTTCGCTTCGACAGCCGCTTCCCTGTCATCGGTCGATGGGCGAAGGCTCACGACGAGCAGACGCAACGCTCCGCCTTTGCTGCCGGTGCTCCCGAGTGGGACAGCTGGTGGGAGGAGTTGCGGGCAACTCCCGGCATCGGACCAATGACCGACGAGCGAGAGCGCAGATTCGCCGGACGCGACGCTACCGCGCCCACTGCCGTCGACTTCCAGTTGGCGGCGCTCGCGCAAGCAGGTTTTCGAGAGTCGGGAACGGTCTGGCAACTGTTCGACGACTACGTGGTCTACGGCGTGAGATGACGACAAGAGTTCGCCTGCGTGACAACCCGACGACCGTCACCCTGCTGTGGGTGATCGGTGTTGTCACGCTGGCCGGGTCGGCCGCCGTGGCGATCACGTTGGGGCCGGCCGGTCTGTCGGTCGGTGAGGTGGCCTCGATCGTCATCGGCCATCTCGGCGGTACCGCGGCGGACGTCACCCCTATCCGCGACGGCATCGTGTGGGATCTCCGTCTGCCACGTACTCTGCTCGCCGCGCTCTGCGGTGCGGGCCTCGGGCTGTGCGGGGCGATCATGCAGTCTCTGCTTCGCAATCCACTGGCTGATCCTTTTGTCCTCGGTATCTCGTCCGGCGCCTCGACCGGTGCCGTACTGATCGTGATCCTCGGAGTGGGGTCGGGGGTGATCGGCTTGTCGAGCGGCGCTTTCATCGGCGCGGTGATCTCCTTCGCCCTTGTGTTGCTGCTCGCCCATGCGGCCGGCGGCACGCCGGATCGGGTGATCCTGGCCGGAGTCGCCGCGACCCAACTGTTCTCGGCGCTCACCTCGTTCATCGTGATCACCTCGGCCGATCCCGAGCAGACTCGCGGCGTGATGTTCTGGCTCCTGGGCTCACTCGGCGGCGCCGACTGGCTCGACGTCGCGCTCTGCGCTGCGGTGGTCGCCGTCGGCCTCGTGGTCTGTCTGACTCACTCCCGCGCACTCGACGCCTTTGCCTTCGGCGAGGACGCGGCGTCGTCGCTGGGGGTGAACGTGTGGCGGGTGCGCGTGACCCTGTTGTTGGCAACAGCTTTGATGACGGCGGTGATCGTGAGCGTCGCAGGCGCCATTGGCTTTGTGGGCCTCGTCCTCCCGCATGCGGCACGGGCTCTCGTCGGTCCGAGCCATCGGCGACTGCTGCCCGCGTCCGCACTGATCGGCTCGATCTTCCTGGTCTGGGTCGACGCCGTGGCACGTACAGCCATTGCGCCGCAGGAACTCCCGGCCGGTGTGGTAACCGCGTTGGTCGGTGTGCCTGCGTTTGCCGTCATCCTCTGGAGACGAAAGGCCAGGCCATGACACTCGAAGCGGCCGGCGTCAGCTGGCGGGTCGGCGGGGCGCTCATAGTCGACGCCCTCGACGTGTCCCCCACCGTCGGAAGTACGGTGGGGCTTCTCGGCCCCAACGGTTCGGGAAAATCGACACTGCTGAAACTGCTTGCCGGGCAGAACCGTCCGACAATCGGGGAGGTGACTCTGGACCGAACTCCGTTGCCTGACTGGAAACGCCGAGATGTCGCGCGTCGGATTGCCACCGTCGATCAGCACAGCAACACGGAGATCGACCTGACGGTAGCCGAGGTCGTCGAATTGGGTCGCACCCCGCACCGCGGATTGTGGGGCGGGCATTCAGGTTCCGACCGCGACGCTGTCCGCGCGGCGATCGAACACACCAACCTCTCCGGGATGCTCGACCGGTCGTGGCACACCCTGTCCGGCGGGGAGCGCCAACGCGTGCAGATCGCGCGCGCCCTCGCTCAGGAACCTCACGAGTTGCTGCTCGACGAACCGACCAATCACCTGGACATCAACCATCAACTCGAATTGCTCGCGCTCGTGCGTCGCCTGCCCACCACCACGATCATGGCATTGCACGATCTGAATCTGGCCGCCATGTTCTGCGATTCGATAGTGATGCTGAACCGTGGCTCCATCGTTGCCCACGGAAGCCCGACCGAGGTCCTCACCGCCGACCTGATAGCCGAGGTCTACCAGGTCGATGCCGAAGTCCGCCTGGACGGTCCCGGCGGAGTACCCACCGTGAGATACCTTCCACCCAGCTCGGATTAGACGCACGCGGATCTGTCATTCACGCGAGAGCATCGCCACTGCTTCGCGTTCGAGGTCGACGTACGGTTCCCCACTGACGTCGATCGCCACCCGGCTGAGCGTTCCACCGGTAAACGCCCATGGTGAGGTACCCGGGTAGTCGTCGGTCACAGGCTCCCCGCTGTCACGGCCTGCATTGAGCCCTTCGCCACCGCCGATGCTGAACTTGCCTGGCTGAGTGCGGATTCTGCCCTCACCGACTTTCCGATCGCCGTAGTAGAGGCCGAGCACCCCGTGCGCAGTGCCCGGCGGATCCTCACCTTCCTTGTCGAAAGTTGCTGCCAAGATTACATTTTCGCCGATGGGAAGGTCTTCGGTGGCATCGATCTTCTGCTGTTCACTGCCGAGGAAGTTGTACACGTAATGCAGTCGGTTGTCCTTGACGTACAGCGAGTGACCACCGAACCTGCCGCCATGCGAGAACAGCACACCGGCCGCACCCGGTTCGGCCAAGTCGACAACTGCCCCGATCGAGTATGAACGATTACGAAGGTTGACAGCGACGGCTTCCGGTACCTCGGCTCCCCCTGGACGGTAGACGTACCGGTTGCGCGGCGGAGCCAGCTGGGGGCGAGGTGTGGTGAGGAGTTCGACGCCGGACCGATCATCCAGTGGCAGAGCTTGATTGGCGCCGGCCTCGTGGAACCACAACCCCACGAGCTCGGCGAGCCTGCCGGGTTCTTCGCCGGCAAGGTTCCGGAGCTCGGCTCGGTCCACCTCCGTGTGGTAGAGCTCCCAGGTGTCTTCCGAGAAATGACCCCACCCGCTCAGAGTCGGGTGCGTGGTGACGGCCTTCCACCCGTCATGCCAAATCCCTCGTCCTCCGAGCATCGAATAGAACTGGGTGTGCTTGGCGGTGGGGATGTTGCCGGCGTCGAAGCTGTACCGCATGCTCACGCCTTGGATCGGGTGCTGGGTGTATCCCTTCACCGTGTCGGGCAAGTCGACACCGACGCAGTCGAGCAAAGTCGGGACGACGTCGATGGCATGGTGGTACTGATCTCGAATCTCGCCTCGGGCGTCGATGCCCTCCGGCCACGAGATGATGCAGGGGTCGCAGGTTCCGCCGTTGAACGAGTACCGCTTCCACATCTTGAAGGGCGTGTTGAACGCCATCGCCCACCCGTTGGGATAGTGGTTGTACGTCTCGGTGCTGCCCAACTCGTCCAGCTTTGCCAGGTTCTCGGCGAGGTCGTCGGGTACCCCGTTCGCGATTTTGTTCTCGTTGACTGAACCGTCGGGTCCGCCCTCACCACTGGCACCGTTGTCGGAAACCACCACGATGATCGTGTTGTCCAGCTGCTCGATTTCTTCGAGGTATTCGAGCAGGCGTCCGATCTGATCGTCGCAGTGCGAGAGGAAGCCCGCGTACACCTCCGCCATCCGTGAGAACAGTCGCTGCTCGTCAGCGGACAGGGTGTCCCAGGGGCGGGTGAAATCCAGCGGCGGGAACGGTTTGCCGTCAGGTCCGGTGCGGGTGTCAGGAGTGCCTATCGGGTTGAGTGAGGGCAGAGTCGTGTCGTTCGGGACAAGTCCCATGTCCTTCTGCCTCGCCAGAATCTCATCCCGCATGGCTTCGTACCCTGCGTCGAACCTGCCCGCGTAGCGATCGGCCCATTCGCGGGGCGCGTGATGTGGAGCGTGTGCGCACCCGGGTGCGTAGTAGAGAAATACAGGCCGGTCCGGAGCTATCGACTTCACGTCGCCGATGTATTCGAGCGCTCTGTCGGTGATGTCGACGCTGAAGTGATACCCCTCTTCCGGCGTCGACGGCTGTTCGACGGGGTGGTTGTCGTGGACGAGGTCGGGATACCACTGATTGGTCTCGGCACCGAGAAAGCCGTAGAACCGCTCGAATCCGCGCCCGACCGGCCAATTCCGTTTCGTGGAAGCAAGATTCATCTCGTCTTCGGCGCACAGGTGCCATTTGCCGACCATCGCTGTACTGAACCCCTGCTCGACCAGAACCTCGGCGAGCGTGGCACATTCGGGAGGGATGTGACCGTTCCCGCCGGGAAACCCGACCGCGCACTCACTGATGCAAGCCATTCCGTTGGTCGTGTGGTTCCGGCCGGTGAGCAGACACGATCGCGTCGGTGAGCACAGCGCTGTGGTGTGCCACTGCCCGTACCGCAATCCGTTGCCCGCGATGCGGTCGATGTTCGGCGTCTCGATCGGTCCCCCGTAGCAACCCAAGGCGCCGAATCCGACGTCGTCGAGAACGATGTAGAGAATGTTCGGCGTGCCGGCGGCAGCCTTCGGCTGCTCGTACGGGCTCCAGTCGGGAATCGAATCGCGAATATCGAGGTTGACGACGCCTTTGAATGCGTTGGCCATGACCTGGCTCCTTGTAGGTGATCTGAATGCCAGCCTCTACGGCTGCATGGTCAATCGCATACCCCGATTGTGCTCACCGAAGCGCTGTCGCCCGAAATGGGCGATGCCATCTTCGGCAGGAGGTCCGAGTATGAAAGTGCCGGGTCTGTCATCGCCTCACTGGAAGCCAGGGACCACATGAGCAGTCAATTCGTTGAAGCCTCCACCTCCGATAACCCTGACCCGCTTCCGAGCTGGCAGGACGGCACGCCGAAACAGGCCATCAGGCAATTCGTCGAACGCGCGACGACTGCGGGAAGTCCGGACGAAATCGCACCGGAAGACCGGATCGCAGTCTTCGACAACGACGGAACCCTGTGGTGTGAGAAGCCGATGCCGATCCAACTCGACTTCATCTTGCGCCGCCTCGTCGAGATGACCAACCAGGATCCAACTCTTCGCAACCGTCAACCGTGGCAGGCGGCCTTCGAGCAGGACTACGCCTGGTTGAACGATGTGATCTCGAAGCACTATCGCGGCGACGACAGCGCACTGAAGGTGCTCGCGGCCGGTGTCCTGGCGGCATTCGCCGAAGTCACAGTCGACGAATTCGAAACCCACGCCGATACCTACCTGCGCACTGCTTCGCATCCCACTCTCGATCGCAAATATTTGCACTGCAGCTATTCGCCCATGGTGGAGTTGCTCGATTACCTTGCGGCCAAAGGCTTCTCCAACTACATAGTCTCTGGCGGAGGACGTGATTTCATGCGGCCGATCAGTCAGGAGGTCTACGGCATCCCCCGAGATCGCGTCATCGGCAGCGGCGTGGCATTGACGTGGAAGGACGACGGCCACAGCGGCACGATCCTTCGTCAGCCCCAAACCGATGTCGTCGACGACGGGCCGGCCAAGCCCGTACAGATATGGAACCGAATCGGTCGACGACCTGTCATCGCGGCCGGAAACAGCAACGGTGACCTACCTATGTTGCAGTTCGCCGAACACCCGAACATTCCGGCACTTCGTCTTCTGGTGCTCCATGACGATCCGGAACGCGAGTTCGACTACGTGGACGGAGCCGAGCACGCACTCGACGCCTCGCGCACAAACGGGTGGACAGTGGTGAGCATCAAAAACGACTGGAAGACAGTCTTCGAACCACTCGCCGAATGACAGTATGGACGTGTGACCCTCGATGATGTCGCCGACGAACTCTACGGCCTCGACCCCGGCGAGTTCGTCGAGGCGCGTACAAAGCATGTGAAGGCTGCCCGGGAGGACAACGACCGCACACTGGCCGCGGAGATCGGAAAACTTCGGAAGCCAACCACCGTGGGATGGTTGGTCAATCTCATTTCGCGCAATCTATCCGAAGATCTGGATGCACTTCTCGCGCTTGGCGAATCGCTACGCGACGCCCAACGCCATCTCTCAGGTCAGGACTTGCGACGGCTGACGACACAGAGGCAGCAGGTGGTGCGAAGTCTCGCCCACAAATCCGGTGAGATCGCGGCTTCGCGTGGAAAGAATGCCGGTGAGGATGCGTTACGTGATGTCGCGCAGACCCTCAATGCCGCCCTGTCCGACGAGGAGACTGCCGCGCAGGTCCGACTCGGACGAGTTGTGACCGCTGCCAGTTACAGCGGTTTCGGGCCGGCGGGACTTGCTGTAGTGGAGGAGGATTCCGTACAAGATGCCCCTGCGATCCACACCGAAGACAACGCTCCGGCCAAATCCACTGCTCCGGATCACAAGGCCGAACAAGCCAAGGCGAAAGCAGAATTGACGGAAGCCAGGGCAGACCTCGAGAAAATCCGACGACGGGTCAAGGCCGAGACCGCCCAGTTCGAGGATGCCAGGTCAAAGCTGTCCGACCTCGACCGCCGCATCGAAGAACTCCGCGCCGATCTCGAACACGCAGAACAGGAACGACAGTTCGCCAAGAACACCGAGAAGGCTGCCGGCGTCGCGGTTCGAGAGTCCGAGGATGAGCTTCGCGAAGCCGAGCGCCGGGTCGACGAAGCAGAAGAGGGCCTTGACGAGACGGAATGAGTTGCACGTTCGGAGATCTTGACCTCTACAGCAGTTCAGGTTCTAGCGTGATTTCATGACATTCACCCGAATCGAACTCGACTACCTGGCCACACAGACTCTCGGACGCCTCGCGACGGTTCAACGGAATGGAACGCTGCAAGTCAGTCCGGTCGGATTCCACTACAACCCGGATACAGCCACGATCGACATCAGCGGTTACAACATGACGGACAGCCGTAAGTTTCACAATGTCGCGGAGAACGGGCGGGTCGCGTTTGTCGTGGACGACATCGCATCTGTAGATCCATGGCGGGTCAGGTGCGTCGAAATCCGTGGACGGGCAGAGGCTTTGGATTTTGAGGGCGCTGGTGCGCATGGTCTCGACGCACCGATCATCCGTATCCACCCCGAACGCATCATCAGCTTCGGCCTCGACGACAAAGAACTGGACGTCCACCAGTTGGTCGTGAACGGACGTGACGTCTGAATGCCCGAATCGAATTGATCAGCCTGCGGCGGCTTCGAGTTCACTCAGTGATTCCTCGAGGTGGCCCAGGAGCCGCTGCAGGTGCGGAACATTGCGGCGGCAGCCGACGAGACCGAACTGCATGGTGTCCGCGTAGCCGATGACGGTGATGTTCATTGCCTGCCCGTCCAACGGAATCGATGCCGGATAGCAGCTCTCGAGCTTCGCGCCGTTCCAGTATCGCGTCGTCGTCGGGCCGGGGACGTTGGAAATCACCAGATTGAAGACTGGGCGCCCAGTGATCAGTCGGGATGAACCAGGGATCAGCGGCAACCCGAGGCCGGCAACATTCAATGCACTGAGCGCCGTGATCTGCAGGGGCGTCAGGCCCGACATCAGGGACTTGGCGCTACTCATCGAGTCGTGAACTCTCTGAAGTCTGGCCGCCGGATCCGCCAATTCGGTTGCCAGATCACACAACACCGCACCAACAGCATTGCCGGAAGCCTCACCCTCATCGCCTTTACGAAGTGATACCGGCACCATCGCGATCAACGGTTTGTCCGGCAACTCGTCCAGTTCGATCAGGTAACGCCGCAGCGCGCCCGCACACATAGCCAACACCGCATCGTTGAGCGTCACGTCTGCAACGCAACTGACCTTGCGCAGGCGCTCGATCGGCCACGACTGCGCGGCGACACGCCTCGCTCCGGTGATCGGGACGTTGAAGATCGATTTCGGAGCAGCAAACGGCAACGGTGCGACGTGGTCCTTCACTGCCGAGGCAGCGGCGTTCACAATCGCAGGGCCCACCCCGACCACATCTTGCACGGTCTCGATCACGGAGCCCACCCGCCTCTGCAGGTCCAGCCCGCGACTGGCTCGAACCCGCCCCGAAGAAGGTCGCTGCGCCCACGGAGGCATCGATTCTCGATCGAGCGGGTCCGACGAGAGGCTGCGGTACCACGCCTGAACAGCAGACACACCATCCATGAGTGCATGGTGCGTCTTCATGTACACGGCAACTCGGCCGTCGGCGAGACCTTCGATCACATACGCCTCCCACAGCGGCCGATGCCGATCGAGCAGCGTGCCGTGGAGCATGGAGGTCAGCTCGAGCAATTCGCGGACTCGTCCCGGCTTGGGCAGCGCGAGCAACCGGACGTGATACTCGAGATCGACATCCGTGTCCTCCGTCCAACGCACCGGCGCGAAGTTCGACAAGAACTGCACCGGCTTGCGGCGGAAGAGGGGGCGAATCGAGTCGACGTCGGTGAGCGAACGGTAGAGCGACCTGGCGAATTCGCCGTCGTCTCCTTCCGGCGGAACGAAAAGCGACAGTCCACCGACGTGCATGGGATGCTCTCGTGACTCCATCAGCAGGAACATCGAGTCGAGCGGCAGCATCAGCGTCATGGCGATCCGTTCTCTCGGGCAGCTGCCCGGAGTACCGATCAGCCGCTGTTCGACAAAGTTACTCGCCCTGACTTCCCTCATTGGCGACTCCGACAAAACATTGCCCCCTCGATTTCGACAGGAGTCCGACATTCCCGTCGACGAACGCCTTTTCGGGTCGTAGCACCTCACAGAGATTCGTGGGTGAATGACGAGACACAGAGCACTGCAACAAATTTCAATCCTCACAGCCACAAGTAGTAGCGAAGGCGATCGCAGTAATACTTTTGTCGGAATTGTTTCAAATTGTCTGTACATCCAAGTCACACGTGACTACCGTCACTCATCATCACAATCCCGACTGGTCGGTTGTAACCAAAGGAGAAATACATGTCCCGACGTTCGACGTCGCGTGGGCTTTTCGGCGCACTCGCCACCGCAACTGTGTTCGCCACCGTCACAGCGGTGGGAAGCCTGTCAGCAAGCATTGCAGGAGCCGCCCCGGCAGCGGAGATCCCCTTCGGCGGTTGGGATTCATGTCCGATCGACAATCCCGAGACCAGCACCTGTATGGACGTCACGGTTACCGGCGGAAACATGAAGATCGGCAAGCTTTCCGTCGGCATTCCCGCCGGGGCGATGCGCATCGCAGGCGGAGTTGCATACCGGGAGAATCCAGAGGCTGAATTCGGATTCGACCAAGTCTTCATCCCACCGAACGACAACAGTCGGGGGATCTACGCCGAACCTATCGACATCCCCGGGGGCGCACTCGGAATCGACCTACCATTCAACAATCTCTTCGGACTGAACAAGGCCTCGGCCACCGTCGAGTCGACGTCTGCACTCCCCACCGTGGATGCATTTCAGCTTGGCGTGAAGCTACCCGTCAAATTGAAGATCGCGAACCCTCTCCTCGGCGGCAAATGCTACCTGGGCTCGGACAGCAACCCCGTTCAACTCAACTTGGATGTGACCGAATACGGCGTCCTCGAGGAGGTTCCAGGTTTCCCGGATACTGCCGTCGTTCGAAACACCGGACACACCGGACAGCCCTTCGCCGTCCCGACAGCTTCCGGATGTGGCCCGTTCGGCGTTCTGAATCCAATCGTCAACTGGCGCGCCGGGCTTCCCTCGTCCACCACGTCCAACTCCCTCACCACGACGAGTGACGTCTACAACATCGGTGCCGACAGCCTCAGGCCCCAGCCGGCCGGCTCACCCGAACCTGCTGCCGTCGCCGCCGAACGTAGCGCCAAGTAAGTAGGTCGGACTTCATTCATCGCCGGCTTCGGTGGCGTCGAGTAACGCACCGAGGGCGCGGTGGAGCTCGGCCAGTTCCCGCCCACCGGTTTTCGTCAGCACTTCCGTATTCTTTGCATCCAATTGGCGGACAATGTCTTTAGCGAGTTCTATGACTCGTTTCCCCTCGTCACTGAGATCGAGGCAAACGGCTCGCGCATCGCGACTGTCTCGTTCGCTGACAACAAACCCGCTCTTCTCCAACGCTCGCACGAGCTTGGATATGTAGATTCGCTGCAACCCTGTGTGCGCGGCGAGTTCTCGCTGACTAGGCCTCTCCCCCGCACTCACCAGACCATGGAGAGACGCGAGCACCGAATACTGGGCGTGGGTCAACCCGAGGTGCGCGATCGCTCGGTCAACCCCCGCCCGCCAGCGCAAGCCAAGGTGCCACACCAGCGACCCCGTCGTCCATATTTCTCGATCTTGCATTCAAATAGAATACATGGCTACTATCTAAATTAGGGTACATGGAAACTATTTGAGGAGTCGCAATGCCCACAATTCCCGTGCTCGACTCGACTGTGGCCTACCGCTCGTGCGGAGACGGAACACCCTTCGTACTTATCCACGGGAACCCCACATCCTCCTACCTGTGGCGAAACATCCTCCCGCAGATAGGAAATCTCGGCCAAGCGCTTGCCCCTGACCTCATCGGAATGGGCGCGTCGGGCAAACCGCCAATCGACTACGGTTTTCTCGACACCGCCCGTTACCTCGACGCATGGTTCGACCAGATGGAGCTCGACGACGTCGTACTCGTCGGACACGACTGGGGCGGGGCACTTGCACTGGACTGGGCTGCCCGCCATCCCGAACGCGTTCGAGGTGTTGCCTTCTTCGAAACGATCCTCCGTCCGATGACCTGGGACGAGCACTTCCCGGGAGACGCACGAGCGCGGGTCGAGGCCCTGAGAGCTCCCGGCATCGGCGAGACCAAGGTACTCGACGAAAACTTCTTCCTCGAAATTGCGCTTCACAGAACAGTTCTCGGAGAACTGTCCGAAACCGATGCTGAAACCTATCGCGCCCCTTACCCCTCGCCGGAGAGTCGCCGGCCCCTTCTCGAGTGGCCACGGTCCTTCCCCGTCGAAGGAAGTCCCGGCGACGTGAATGCACGAGTGGCGGCGTACAGCGATTGGCTCGCAGAAAGCAGCGAGGTACCCAAACTCCTTCTCACCTTCAGCGGCCCCGCCGAACTTCTCATGATCGGACCTGACGAAGTCGCGTGGAGCCGATCGAATATCGCAAACCTCGAGGTGAAACAGTGCGGTCCCGCAGGACATCTCGCCCCCGAGGATCAGCCTGCGGCCATCGCGGCGGCGATCACCGAATGGACACAGCGGCAACACTGCTTCAGCCGCGACTGAAGTGGGACCGTCGCCACGTTCTCTGAGCGCCGGTTTCCCCGACCCATGCGGTAGCGATCCAGACGGTGCTCCGAAATATGGGACCGACACCACCTCCGCCGGATTTGTCCGATATAACTAACTGGCGAGTACGCCGGTTGGGACGAGGTCGAGAACGAGGGGGCGTGTGTGGTGAACGAGGACGGGTTGGGGCGAACGTCGGGATCGGGGGCTCCACACCGGGTGGGCGGCTTTCTTTATCACCGCAACGGCGACCGGTGGGAGTGGTCGGACGAAGTCGCACGGATTCACGGATACGAACCCGACCAAGTGGCTCCGACGACGGAATTGATGCTCGCGCACAAGCATCCCGACGACCGAAGACACGTTGCCCAGACACTCCATGCCATCCGCACTTCAGGCGGCCCGTTCAGCAGCCGCCACCGCATTATCGACACCGCAGGGGACACTCACTCGGTAATCGTCGTCGGCGACAGCGTCGTGGACGAGTCGGGTGCTGTGGTCGGCAGCTCAGGCTTCTACATCGACGTCACCGAAACCCTGGACAGCACGGTGAAAGCATCTGTCGACGTGCTGGTCAACGAAATCACTGCTTCTCGCGGGGTGATCGAGCAAGCCAAAGGCATGCTCATGGTGATCTACGGAATCTCTGCCGATCGAGCTTTCGACATCCTCGTGTGGCGTTCGCAGGAGACCAACGTGAAACTCAGGGATGTTGCCGAGCAGTTGATAGTTCGCACGCTGGACGATTTCCGGGTCCCGACACTTCTGCGGACCCGGTTCGATCACTTGCTGTTACAGGGTTGAACTTCTAACCCGGCTGAACCACGAACTGGGAGATGCTTAAGGCGGTTCCCGTGGCTGGCTGCTCAACCTCGAGGAACCTCGCCCGCATTGATTCCGGGACGGTCCGATGCGGCCTATCCCCGTTGTTACCCAACGCGGAGTAAAAGGAAACTACTTGTCGTCAGACTTCTTCTCGGAGGTCTCCTCGACCAGTTCAGGCGCCTGTTCTCGAGTTGCCATTCCGCCGTCGCCGCCCTTGTCCACGGGCCCTGGGTGCCCACCCTTGGGCGACTGGTCGTTGTTGTCTTTCTCGGTCATGCGGTCATCCCCGTCATTTGGTCCTGTCAGTCATTTGGTCCTGTCAGTCATACGGCGTGCGGCCTTTCAGGAGCCTCGGCCCGCCTCCCTCTCAATCTAACGCTCTCAGCACTTCCCGCAACCCTCACCGGTTTTGTTTGCATTTCAGCGCTTTCGGGCAGGTGACTGCGAACAGCATTTCCGCGATGAGAGGTCGATCCCAGTGCGCGCAGTGACTTGGCAAGGCAAACGAAACGTAAGCGTCGATACGGTTCCGGACCCGAAGATCGTCGAACCCAGTGACGCGATCATCAAGGTCACCACGACGAATATCTGCGGATCCGATCTGCACCTGTACGAGACTCTGGGTGCGTTCATGAATGCCGGCGACATTCTCGGTCATGAACCGATGGGCATCGTCGAAGAAGTCGGCTCGGAAGTCACGAATCTCGAGATAGGCGACCGCGTCGTGATCCCGTTCCAGATCTCGTGTGGCAACTGTTTCATGTGTGATTCGAGCCTCTACACACAGTGCGAGACGACTCAGGTCCGCGATCAGGGAACAGGCGCAGCGTTGTTCGGCTTCTCCGAGCTGTACGGCTCGGTGCCAGGCGGGCAGGCCGAGTACCTTCGAGTACCGCAGGCACATTTCACACACATCAAAGTTCCCGAAGGTCCCGCGGATTCGCGATTCGTCTACCTCTCCGACGTGCTTCCCACAGCCTGGCAGTCGGTTGAATACGCCGACATCCCGCCGGGTGGGTCCGTGACCATCCTCGGTCTCGGACCGATCGGTGACATGGCGGCCCGCATCGCTCACCACAAGGGATTTCGAGTAATCGGCGTGGACCGTGTACCCGAACGCCTTGCACGCCTTGCCGAACGCGGGATCGAAACCCTCAATCTCGACGACTACGGCAGCAAGATCGGTGACGCAGTCAGAGATGCGACGAACGGCCGTGGAACCGATTCGGTGATCGATGCTGTCGGAATGGAAGCTCACGGGTCTCCGATCGGAAAGCTCGCGCAGCAGTTCGTCGGACTCCTTCCCGATGCTCTTGCCGCGCCTGCGATGCGTAACGCAGGAATCGATCGACTCGGTGCGGTCCATTCGGCCATCGACATCGTTCGGCGCGGGGGGACGATTTCTCTGATCGGTGTATACGGCGGCATGGTTGATCCACTGCCGCTGATGACTATGTTCGACAAGCAGATTCAGCTCAGGATGGGTCAGGCGAACGTCAAGAAGTGGGTAGACGACATCATGCCTTTGCTCACTGATGACGACCCACTCGGCGTCGACACCTTTTCCACTCATCAGCTGCCGCTCGATCAGGCGCCACACGCCTACGAGATCTTTCAGAAAAAGCAGGAAGGCGCGGTCAAGATCCAACTGAAACCGCACGGGTAATAATCAGCACCGATTCCATCCACGTTCGACAGAAAGAAACTGAAACCGAAATGGCTCGCGAACTCACCGTCTCCGACAGCGTCGTCGTCAATGTCGACGCGCTTTCTCTCTATGAGCTCATCAGCGATCCCACTCGCATGGGCGACTGGAGTCCCGAAAACCTGGGAGCTACCTTGCGGGGAGACCGCGAAAGCGCTTTCCTGGGTATGGAGTTCGACGGGCACAACAAACGTGGGCGCGCGCAGTGGACCACAAGATGCACCGTCACCGCTGCCGACACCGGGAAACTGTTCGAATTCCGTGTTCACAAGATCGGCCTTGCCACGCCACGAATCTCTGCCGCTATTGCAACCTGGCGGTACCGATTTCAGCCCGTCCCCGGTGGAACCCGAGTTACCGAAACGTGGATCGACGACAGACGGGGCTGGCCGGATTTTGCGGCCGACATATTCGACAAGGTTGCCACCGGCGGAAAGACGTTCGCCGACTTTCAGCGCGGCAACATCCGCAAGACGCTGCTGAACATCAAGAGCGCCGTTGAGCAGGAGGTATCCGGCATCGAAGGCAGCACCGGCTGACCGACCGGCACAACTTGTGGCAGTTTCTGCCACTTTTGGTACAGTGCGGATATGGCAACAGCCCGCCGCACTGCACTACTTCTCCGCGTCTCGCAGAGTTGCGCTGCCGCTTTCGTCGAACGCGGCGACACTTCGACGACCATCGCGGAGCTCGCCGAACGGGCAGAAATCTCCGAGCGCACCTTCTATCGCTGCTTTGCCACCAAGGAAGAGAGCATCTGGCCGATGCTCGACGAGGGAAACCGCAGTCTTGCCACCGCCCTCAGCGCGCAATCCCGCGAATACGGACTCTCAGCGGCAGTGAAGACGGCCTTTATCGCATCGGTCGGCGAGTCCTTCGAGCCGATGACTCGGTCACTGATGCCCATCATCTTCGGCGACGCGGCGCTCCGGAGAGTTTGGGAATCAGCAACTTTCGAGACGATGGAACTGATCCGCCCAGAAGTTGCACGTCTGATCGATCGGCCAGAAGGCTCGCTCGACACGACAGCGGCTTCGGGCCAGGCAACACTGGCGGTAGTGGCCGCACTGCGCGAGATGGCAGACCTCCGGACCCCCGCACCCAAGGCCATCACCCGCGCGCTCGGCGCGTTCTCGAAGCCATATCTCGCAACACCAACAGGTTAGGAACAATCATGACTCAGGATCTCTCCGGAAAAATCGTTCTCGTCACTGGCGGCGCACGCGGCCTGGGCGAAGCGTTTGCGCGCGGCATCGTCGCGGGTAACGGCCGCGTCGTCATCGGCGACCTACTCGACGACGACGGCCGAGCAGTGGCCGAATCTCTCGGCGACGCAGCACGTTACGTTCACCTCGACGTCACCGATCCGGCGTCTTGGAAGTCCGCCGCCGAGTACGCGGTATCCGAATTCGGCGCGATCAACGGTTTGGTCAACAATGCCGGAATCTCGGCTTCCGGCCAGACGGTCGCCGAAGAACCGCTCGAGACGTTCCAACGCATCATCCAGATCAACCTGGTGTCCGTACACACCGGTATCCACACGGTAGTGCCGTTCATGAAGGCAGCAGGCGGCGGATCCATCGTGAACATCTCCTCGGCCGCCGGCCTGATGGGCATGGCTCTGACCAGCGGTTACGGCACAGCCAAGTGGGGCGTGCGTGGGCTGAGCAAGATCGCCGCCGTCGAACTCGGTCGCGACAAGATTCGGGTCAACTCCGTGCACCCCGGCATGGTCCTCACCCCCATGACTGCGCCGACGGGCATCAGCCTCGAAGAGGGCGCATTCCCCAACAATCCGTATCGCCGTGTCGGTCGCCCGGAGGAGTTGGTCGGTGCGGTCACCTACCTTCTTTCCGACGATGCTTCGTACACAACAGGTTCCGAGATCGCCGTCGACGGTGGTTGGACCGCCGGACCGTCGATCGAATACATCGCCGGCCAGTAAGGCAGGGATCCGTTCCCGCCTGAACCTGCGCATTCCGAACGTCCTCAGGTAGATACCAACGTCTCCCTGATTGCATTCGGAGAACTCAACTTTCGCAGGCGCTGCAGCGCACGATGCAGGTCGAGTGACACCTGGTCGGTCGTACGGGCGAGCGATGTTGCCGTCGCCTCACTGTCGAGGCCGACGATCAACCGCAACACCAGGACATCGCGTTCGACAACCGGGAGCGCTGTTGGAGGCGGGAGCGGCCCACTGCTGAACCGGTCGGATGCCGCCCGAGCAATCGCGACGCTTGTACTCACGTACAGCAGGCGCAGGAAAGGCTGATTCGCCGCCGATCCGTCACAAACTGCCGTGAGAACAGAGATGCATGCAGCATCCGCGGCGGAGTCGGAGACGGCCCGATCAAGCTCGGCGCGGCACCGCAGCACAACCATCGGGCGAAACACTGCGTACAAATCGGTCATGGCTTCATCGCTACCGCTCCGTGCCGCGGCGGCCAACATCTCGAGCGAGCCTTCCTGCAACATGGGCTTACAATCTCTCTCGACCCGAAATTCGTCGTGTAGCCGGGGGATCAGCTGGATCCGAACAGTCCGGCGAAGGGGTTCACTGTCGGCGCGGGTGCCTGATCTTGCCCGCCTTGCCATTGGTTCTGATTGCCCCAGTCGTTGCCCTGATTCCAGTTACCACCCTGGTTCCAGCCGCCGTTTCCACCACGGTCCCAATCGTGCGAGTGATCGCCCCCCTGATCTCCGTACCAACTGTTATCGGCCTGTGTTACATCATGATTCACAGTATCTGCCGAGGCCGGTGCGGCGAGCACGGCAATGGGTACGGTCAATACCGCACCCGTCACCGCGAGCTTGGTCCAGAAGTACTTCCTACGTTGTTCCGGTGCGGATAGTCGTGTCATGATCGATCCCTTCTCCGAAGATTCTCCAGACTCTCTCTGGCTGTCCCGAACGGGGCACACACCAGTGAAGTCCTGCATCCTGGCCGTCCACTGGCACAACCCTGGCAGATTCCTGGCAGGGCTGATTTCAAACCGAACGCCTTGCACTACATAATGTTCCGACGCTGCCTCGTGGTTGTTCGCGCCCCAGTTCCGACCGTTCCGTTCCAGGCGGCAAGGGGTCGCTCGGGCGTAAAGTCGAGAGGGTTCGGCTCAGTCGTCCAGAGCGGAAGGACACCCAGAAAATGCGGAGCGATGGAGATACGTGGGACATCGTCAGCAGCGTCGGACTCACCGCGCTTGCAGTGGCGACCTTCCGCGCATTGGAAAGCGCCCGCTCGGACGCGATCATCGAAGACAAGTTCGCATCGTGGTTCGTAGAAGCTGCAGCGGAGCCGCATTTCACAGCTCTTCTGAAAGATCCGGCACTCCTCGACGACACACCCTTCGGCGGTTTCATGGGATTGCGAACCAGGTTCTTCGACGAATTCTTCTTGTCGTCAACCGAATCCGGAGTAAAGCAGGCGGTAATCGTTGCGGCGGGGTTGGATTCGCGTGCGTACCGGCTGGATTGGAACTCAGAATCCACAGTGTTCGAAGTAGATCAACTAAAGGTACTGGAGTTCAAAGCCGAAGTGCTCGCGGCGCGCGACGCCCAGCCGAAAACTGATCGACGCACTGTGCCTACGGATCTGCGCAACGACTGGCCGGCTGCGCTCGCGGAGGCCGGTTTCGATCCGAAGGAACCTACTGCATGGTCCGCAGAAGGCCTGCTCGCTTATCTCCCCGGCCCGGCCCACGACGCCCTGTTCGAGCGGATCGACGAACTCTCGGCCACTGGTAGTCGGTTGGCAGTGAACGACTTTCCGGCCGGCACGGACCCGAAGAAGCTGGCGACCATCAGATCCAAGTACTTTGCCGAGAACCCGTTCGGAGACCTGGACATTTCGCAACTGTTCTACAGCGACAAACGATCCGATCCCGGCCGGTGGCTCACTGAACACAATTGGACCGTCCGACGCTTCAGCTCGGTGGGGTTGGCAGATCTGTACGATCGCCGGATTCCTGATCTCCCCGAAGAGATCGCCGCACTGTCGACGCAGCCTTCTTTCCTGGCCGCGACCAAGAACTAACTCGGGCAGTCCTCACGAAAGTTACTCGGGTGCAGCATTTCTCCGTTTTGTCCAGCTTCACTATGCGTGTCACCACGACAAGTAGTTGACGGCACTCGAGGATGAACCGATTCAGTACTTCAGGCTGAGTACGTCTACACCTCAGACGGACGCGCGCCGAAGAGAACGCTGATGAAATGAGTCCATGAAACTCGAACACACACGCAGGAAGAGTCGCCCGCTCACGCTGGTGGCACTTGCCTCCGCAGCGGTATTCGCCCTCGCCGCATGTACTTCCGGGCCGGATTCTGCACAAACCTCGGACAACAGCACAAAGGTCTCCGCCACCGAGACACCCACGACAGTCACGATCCCCGACAGCCCCGTCGGCAAGCAGATCAGCTGGCTTCTCAGTGCGTTCAACACGAGCGCGCCATTGCCCCAGGAAGAAATCGCCGAGCACTTCGGACCCACCGCACCAGTTGTCCTGACGCCTCCGGACTTCGACTCCATCCGAGCCGGACAGCCCTGGACAACAGTGAATTACAAGGGAGGCGATACCGACGGCACCGTTTCCATCACCAGTACCACCGGCGGCGCGTTCGACATAAACGTCGTCGTCGACGGCAGCGGGTTGGTCCTTGGAATGGCGATAACACCGACCAAAGACGATCATGTGCCTGCCGCATCGTGGAAAGAGCTCGAGGCAGCTGTCAAAGCACTTCCCGCGCCGACGAACTTGACCGTCACCGAGGTCACCGGCGGAAAGAACGCCGAAGTCTTCGGTGTCGGCGACACCTCACCACAGCCCACAGGGTCAACGATCAAGCTGTACGTTCTCGGCGCGGTCGCGACGGCTGTCCAGAACGGGACACTCTCGTGGGATCAGAAGCTCACCATCACCGACGACCTCAAGTCGATGCCCGGCGGGACAATGCAGGACCTGCCGTCGGGAACCGAAGTCACGGTCCGGGAGACCGCCGGCAAGATGATCTCGATCAGCGACAACACCGCCACCGACATGCTGATCGCTGCTGTCGGGCGCGAGCAGGTCGAGGCCGAATTCGCCCCGATGGGCATGGCGGATCCTTCGCTCAACATTCCACTGAAGCCGACCCGCGCACTGTTCCAACTCGGCTGGGGCAACGATGGCGCACAACGTATCGCCTGGCGCGACGGAACCCCGGACGAGCGTCGAGCAATACTGGCGGCACTACCTGGCGGCCTGGTGGACATCCCGGCGTCAGCATTCACCACCCCCGCATGGCCTTTCGACATCGACTGGTTCGCCTCGCCCGCCGACCTGCGTGCCGCGTTGGTCTCGTTGCAAGAGATGGCGAAGACCGAGAGCGGTGCACCGGTTCGAGACATACTGGCCGAAGATCCGGCGCTCGGTGACGAGTCCGCGAAATGGTTCACCTACGGCGGATTCAAGGGCGGCAGCTCCATCGGGGTCCTTGCGGGTGCCTACTACGTTGAACACGACGATCGCGCCTGGGTCGTCGCCATGCAAACTCACGGTGACGACGCTGCCCTGGTTGCCAATCCGGCTCTGTACTTCGATCCGGTCGACGACGCGATGCTCCTGATCCAGAAGGATGCGACCAGCTAGAACGATAGAAGGTTGAGATTTCGCGACAGTCTCCGACTGGGTTGACAGATGAGGTCCGGATACAGAGAAGCCGCTGTGCTTCCAGTGTCATCCGGATGCACAGCGGCTTCGCCAAGTCTTAGCCCGTGGGGGGCTCGGTCTCGTCCGACGAGAATCCGTCGAAGAATGCGATGACCTTCTGAAGAAGTGCCGCGATGTCGAAATCTTCCAAGCTACCCATTGCGTTCGTCCTTTCGTTTAACACTGGAGGATGAAACGTGCATCTTGCAATTTCCAATGTAAAGCATGAAAAGCATTATTTCTCGACCACGTGGCACTTCGGTTGCAAATACCTCACTCAGCAAGATATGAGCAAATCACCGCAAATAACAGCTCCCACCCGCAATATTTCCACTTTCCACAACCCATTAAATTCCCTAATTCGCAAGTGGGTAAATCTTGAGAAAAATTTCCGTACGCGTCGATTACGAAAGATCCTCCTGGTGAAACTCTCAATCCAAGACCACGAGGCAGAGGAAGTTGCGACACGGATGACACGCAGTTTTCCCGCTTCCAAGAGGCGCCATCCACATACATGGTGGGCATTCGGCGGCGATAACGAACCGTTAGCAACACAATCCCAGGCACTTTCTCCCACCTTCTGACTTTCACCCATGACCACTGGATATTCTCGCAGATGAAACGCAATACCAGTTCGAAAATTACATATCTTCAGTGGATACTGTGCACGCGATTAACTGATCAAATGTCTGTTGACTCACCGAGTCCCCACACTTCGCCAGAACTTCACATCCGAATGCTGGACGTTAGTTTAGATGGGTTCGTATTTCTCGAAATCTGCCCGATAAAGGCGGCCCCACGGATAAACCGCGACTGGACCGCCGCAGGCCACCAGGTCACGATCCGCGCCTCGACGAAGGGCGTGCAGGCACCCTCGCATGAGGGTGAAATCGGGGGTGAGACATGCCTTGGGGTCTCGTTTTACCGAGTCCGACACAGTACGTTTTCCCAGGCACGCCAGTCCCCAGATTCATACGGTGTGCAAGGGCTCGTTGACGCTTCCGAGATGTTGGCAAGACCGACCACAGGCCCCGTTCTCCCGACGAGAACGGGGCTTCCTCGGGTCGGTTTCCGCCTTCGACCGACCGGGTAGACGCGAGCATGGGCGCCGCCACCTGCTCGACCGGATCCACCGCTGGCCGCTATGAATCGACGACCCCGACCGTCGGCGTTGAAGAAGAATTCATCCTCGTCGACCCGACATCCTGGCTGCCGTCCACCGACAATGCCGCGGTTGCGGAAACCGCGTCGACACTCGGTTTGGATCTTCAGCTTGAGTTGTCCCGCTGCCAAGTCGAGACCAACTCTCCCGTGTGCCAGAGCATCGACGAACTCCGAACCCACTTGATCGACATGCGTCGGCTCGCGGCGAAAGCGGCCGAGTTGAACGGCTGCAGGCTGTTGGCCGTCGGCGCACCGCTTTCGGGGCCTTCACGTTTCGAGATTAGCGACTCCCCTCGCTACCGCCAGATGGGCGAACACTTCGGCGCCCTCGCCGCCGAACAAAGTATCTGCGGTTGCCACATCCATGTGGGCGTCGCTGATCAAGTCGAGGCCGTGCAGGTCTGCAATCACGTGCGCATCTGGTTGCCTGCCCTGCTGGCACTGAGCGCCAACTCCCGTATCCACCAAGGAGTCGACACCGACTTCGCGAGTTGGCGGGCGATCCAATGGTCCCGGTGGCCCGTCGCCGGGCCGCCGCCGTACTTCGAGACCGCCGGGGACTTCGACACCGCGGTCGCGAAGATGGTGGATTGCGGCGTGATGCTCGACAAGCGGATGGCCTACTGGGATATCCGGCCTTCCTGCCACCTACCGACCGTCGAGATCCGGGTCTGCGACGTTCAGCCGACGGTCGACGACACCGTATTGCTTGCAGCACTTGTGCGCGCGCTGGTCGCCACTGCACTGCGCGCCGTCGAACGAGGAGTCGTCGCTCCGCGCACTTCCCTCGAGAACCTCCGCCTCGCAACCTGGGTGTCCGCGAAGGAGGGCGTCCTGGGCGCGTCGATCGATCCGGTTACCACACAAAGAATTTCGGCCGCGGAACAGTTGCACCGACTCCTGATCCATGTCCGTGACTCCCTCGACGAGACAGGCGAGTACACGAGCGTGGAATCAGCACTGCGCGACAAATGCGTGACCGGCGGCGGCAGCGACTGGCAACAGCGAACGCTTCGCCAGGTCTGCCTGCGGAAACTGATCGCACGTGCGGTTGAGCGCACCGTCCCGACTGGCACGGATACGCATGACGGGTCGACCCCTGATCAGTAGTAATGCCTCCGACCACCGATAGCGTGCCCGGCCGCGCCCAGCGCGTACAGGATGATTCCGATCACCAACAAGACGACACCGATCGTCCAGAGGATCGGAATGTTCACCACGAAACCGATAATCAGCAGGATTACGCCGAGGATGATCATCACAAGCTCCTTCAGTGCGTTCACTCGGGCGGATACGCCCGCCTCGAGCCGCATACATCAGGGATACCCGTCGGCTGAGCGTTTCATACCCACTCTGACCGGGTATTTCGCTGGGCACCATAATATTTGAAGAATCGAGCCCGCCATGATGAGAATTGTGACTCTGATCGTTCTGATCTGGCTGATAGTCGGGGCCGTCGCGGCCGGCCAACGCGGCTACTACAGCAGTTCGCCGACCAACTGCGCCGGCGTCGGGACCATCGCACTCACGGTCATCGCCGGCCCGCTGAACTACTTCGGCGTCAACCCCAAAGTCACCGATTGCACGCTCCCCCAGCCCACCGAGTGAGCTGCCGGACATCCGCGCTAAACCGACTAGTCGTTACCCTGGAGGTGAGTCGACACACATCGAAGTGAGGGGCCACCATGACCACTGCACCAGATCGCACCCGAATCGAGTTCCCGGACATCAGCTCGCGTGCGTGGGAACACCCAGCCGATCGGGCCGCATTGGTGACGCTCCGGACGCTTCGGGGGTTCGACACTGTTCTGCGGACGCTGTCCGGACTGCTCCAAGAACGTCAGCACCGCCTCATGTACCTCGCCACGTCAGTGCGAGTCGACGAACGCCAGTTCAGTGACCTGAACGATCTGCGCCGTGACTGCGTCGAGATCCTGCAGGCCGACGAGACACCAGAGCTGTTCGTACTCCAGACCCCGATGGTCAACGCCTTCACCATCGGCATGGACAAGCCGTTCATGGTGGTCACTACTGGTCTGCTGGACGTGATGAACTACGAGGAGCAACGGTTCATCATCGGCCACGAACTAGGCCACGCACTGTCCGGCCATGCCGTGTATCGCACCATCTTGATGCATTTGATGCGACTGGCCGGAACCATCGGATGGCTGCCGGTCGGCGGATGGGCACTGCGCGCGATCATCGCCGCCCTGATGGAATGGCAACGCAAGTCCGAACTGTCCGGCGATCGTGCAGGACTACTGTGCGGCCAGGACGTACACACAGCGATTCGCGTGCAGATGAAATTGGCCGGCGGATCCCGAGTCAGTGAAATCGACATCGACGCGTTTCTTGCCCAGGCCGCCGAGTACGACGCCAGCGGCGACCTCCGCGACGGTGTACTCAAGCTCCTCAACATCGAACTGCTCTCTCACCCGTTCTCGGTGCTTCGCGCCGCCGAACTCAAAAAGTGGGTGGACAGCGGAGACTACGCCGCGATTCTGCGCGGAAACTACCCCCGCCGCGGAGATGACGACGGAGCGAAGATCAGCGACGAGTTCAAGAATGCAGCCAAGACCTACAAGCAGAACTTCGACGAGTCGGAAGACCCCTTGGTCCGGATGGTGCGCGACATCGGTAGCGGATTGGGCGGTGCCGTGGGCGCCGTCGGGAACGGCGTCGGCGACGTAGCGACGGACATCAAGGAACGATTCACTCACTGGCGCAAGAGTTCCGACAGGTCGAAGGGCACTGACGACGCCGATTAAGCAGAATCGGGACCTGCCACCGAAGGCAGTCGGCGGCAGGTCCCGGGTTCTTGGCGTGAAGGTGATGCAGGCTTCCCTCTGCACCACCCTCACGTTCACAGACAGTACCAGCAGTCGAACAAACGTGCGAACTGAAAGCGGTCGTGTCGAATCACCAGTTGTCGGGTACGCGGCATAGGACCACTACAGAAGGGAGCCGACATGCATGCTGGGCGGCTGAAGAAGGTCGGTTCGAGTGACGGCCCGTTTGCCTCCGTGTACTTCGAAGACGTCCGCAACCGGGAAGATGCACGCGAGCGCTTCGAACTCGAATGGCGCTCGATGCGCAATCAACTCACGAAACAGGGAGCATCGGAATCGCTGATCGCGCGACTGGACGAGGTGAAGGACAACCATCACGGCATCTCAGGTCGCGCCGGACGCGCGATCGTCGCCACATCCGAGGCAGTGCTGATCGACGATATTCTGCTCGAACCTGCCGGCTCCACCATCGCGACCTTGGGCGAACTGCCCTACTTGATTCCACTGATCGCACACGGATACGACACCGAACCGTTCCTCATCGCAAAGGTCGACCACACCGGCGCGGACCTGTGCGTGCGCGATGCTCGCGGGCGTGACGTGTACGGCGAAACGGTAGACGGCGACGGCTTCCCGGTCCACAAGGCACACGTGGGCGGCCAGGAGCGGTACACCGACAGCCAAAGCCTCGTGGAGGAGAACATCCGAAAGAACCTGACACAGGCCGTGGAGCGCGCGGCGGCGCTCGCCCGCGAACACAAGGTCGCGCTGGTGGTCGTGATCGGAGAAGTACAGTCCCGCAAAGCTTTTGCACAGCTTCTACCGTCGACGCTACGGGTGGTGGACGTCGAAAAAGGTTCGCGTTCAGTCGGTTCGACACCCGCCGAGGTGTCGAAGTCGATTCGTGAACTGATCGACACGCAGCGACTGCGCAGAATGGATGCGGAAACCGAACGCTACGTCGCAGAGCAGGGCCGGGACTCCGGCCTCTCCATCGACGGGACCGCACGCGTCCTCGACGCCCTCGAACAGGGCAAGGTCGAGACACTGCTGCTCACCGATCCCGACGACAAGGAAGTCACCAGTGGAAAGCTGATCGGGCCCGCCGATCGCGTACTCCCCTACATCGCAATCGGGACCGGCACCGAGCTGGTACAGATCGACGAACGCCTCGTTCTCGCCGACGGATACGGCGCGATACTTCGGCACCCCTGAACACCGGCCCGATGATCAGATTCGGGGGGCGAGCACGTTCAGCGAGAAGCGTGCTTGCCCACCGAGTCCGGGAAACCATCGGCAATCGCTGCGACGAGTTCCAGATATGCCCGTGCAGTGCGCTTATTCAACAATTTCAAGTCGATCGGACCACCCTCACCGAGGTGATCGTCATAGGGCAACGTCTTGACCGCTCGCACTCCACGCTGAGCGAAAACGTCCTCGAGTTGGTCGAGGTCGAGCGAAGACGAACCCGGCCGCGTCGCATTGATCGCCACGACCGACCTGCTCACCAGATCTGCGTAGCCGTGCTTGGTCAGCCAACTGAGCGTTGCTGCGGCACTACGGGCACCGTCCTGCGCCGTCGGGCTTACGACTACCAAAGCGTCTGCTTCGTCGAGAATTCCGTACATGGCAGAGTGCATGATTCCGGTGCCACAGTCGGTGATGACGATGTTGTAATGCACCTCGAGAATTCGCAGAGTATCGAGGTAGTCCTGCTCGTTGAAAGACTCCGAAGTTTCCGGATCTGCCTCACTCGCAAGGATTTCGAGTCGGCTGTCGCCTTGCGAGGTGTAGTAGCGAACATCGCTGTACGTACGAATGTCACCGTCGGCCAACAGATCACGAACGGTCAGGTGATGTTCACGTCGTTCACGATCAGCCAGAGTCCCCAGGTCGGGATTGGCGTCGATGGCTACGATTCGATCGCCACGGATCGACGCGAACGTCGAACCGACGGTCTTGGCCGCCGTGGTTTTCCCCACACCACCCTTGAGTGAGATGAAAGCAATCTTGTACACGCCGCGCACTGTTCGGTTGGCACGGCGCACCAGAGCTTGATGTTCGAGTTCGGCGGCCGACTGCCCGGTGTTGATCCGACCCCCGGTGAGTTTGAACAACACACTGCCCAAACCGCGTTCGGGTGGACGCTTCGCCCGCTTGATGATGTCCAGATCGTCGACGGACGTCATAGCTCTGGGCGTCGAGGTCCGAAAATCGGTCGGCTCTTCACGACGTTGCTGGCGCATCCGCTGACTGGGCAACGGTTTTGCCGCAGGTTCGTCGAATTGCGGCGTGAAGGTGACGGTTCGAATCGACGTTGCGTAACCGTCGTCGGACGCGTCGAAAAGGCCGTCGCCCTGAGTCGTTCCGGAGTTGTTCCCCAGGACTCCGTTATTCGAACCGTTGTTATCGCTGCGCACCGTTTTCCTAGGTCGAGTTCGGAATCATTTCGGACATAGCCTCTCGGACGCTATCACTCTGGCGGGCTTGCCGTTCTCTGCTCAATACCGTCACGGCACAACAGACCGTTACACCCGCACTTCGATGACTTTGGTCCCCACGCCTGTGCCGATCTCAGCAAATACGAACGTCGTAACGATATGCGGCACAGATATCTTCATCTGCCGCTGAAAACAGCCTTCCGCAATGTCAGGGCAAATCCCTTGGTAACAAACGAGAAAAGGGAGGGCGATCGCCTCGGCGATCGCCCTCCCTTCATGGACAAGTGTTCAGCTGCTGCATAATTCCGCACTCTCGAACGAAGTGCCCCCAACCCTACGGATCACTCGTACCATTCGACCGTCATCACGGGCAGAGCACACTCTTCACGTATGCACCACTCGGTTTGACGGTGCCGTCCGACCTCACTGCGCCGAAATACGACTCTCGATCCGTCGTTGCCCCGTAAGGCGCGTAGTCGTTGAGACGGTAGAAGATGAGCGGCCCCAACCAAGACTTGGTTTGCTTGTCTGCCATCGCTGCCTGATAGATCTCGAGTTGACGTGCTTCGCTGACGCTGTCGGGAGTCCCACTTGTAGGCGCCCCGAACTCGGTAATCCAAATCTTTTTTGCAGAATCTCCGTTGGCAGTCATGATTCCGCGAAGGCTCGGCCGAACGATCCCGCCGCCCGTGAACGACTCGACACTCATCTGAGACCACGAGTTCCAGTCATGTTCATCTGTAGGCAGCGCCGGATACGAGTACGGATGATGACCGACAGCGTTGAACGATCACCGTGCACCATTCGTATACAGGGATTGCAAGAATGTGAGTGGCGCGACCTGACTGCCGTCGACGGCGTCAACCGACTCGGCCGGGCTCGACTACTAGCCCTCGTAGTAGCTGCCTGTATCCTTTCGCGTATGACGCCGGGTCCGAAAGATGTCGCGCAGCTGCGCGGCGCTTTCGTGGGCGGTACCTCCGGCGCGGTTTCCGTCGCAGCCCACGCGCTCGGTGGTGGCGGCATGGCCCCGTCCGAGAGCGCGGTGGTGTTGTTGATCCTCGCGTGCGCGAGCGTCGGCGCGGTGGTCACGTCCATCGACACTCGCCGATCCCCTGCCCTCTTGCTCGCCCTTATGCTCGCTGCGGGTCAGGCCATCGGTCACGCGACATTGACCATCGCTTCGGATCATCAACACGGTCTGCTCCTGTCGCTTCCGATGCTCGCAGCGCACATCGCTGCCGTCGGAGTGTGCGCAGTTCTGATCCGCGGCGCAGAACACGGGTACGTCGTGGCGGCATCGACGGTGGCGGCAATCGTCGCCGTCCTATTGCGCCCGTGGGCACCTGAACCCTCGCCGTTCACTGCGCGTACTCGATACCGCGCCAAAGTTGTTCTGCGTCAACTTCTCACCTCAGGCCTGGGCACTCGCGGCCCACCGGCATTCGTGTAACTCACCTTCCCTTTCCTCTCACGCACGTGAATACGTGCGCCACTTTGCTGTGCGCCTTTATTAACCGCGGGCGGTTAACAAAGGCGCACGGCGGGATCGAGTACACGCATGTCCGCACCCGAATTGGAGCGCGCACAGACACGCGCTTCCAACGACAGCTCTCCCCCGAAGAAGCAGGTCGGCGGCGCCAGACCGCTGATTCTGCGCCTGCACTTCTATGCCGGAATCCTCATCGGGCCGTTCATCCTCATCGCCGCGCTGAGCGGTGGTCTCTACGCGATGGCGCCCACCATCGAGAAATTCGTCTACAGCGACTACCTCCAGACCGACACCACCGGACAAATCGCGTCGCTGAACGACCAGATCCGTTCCGCCCAGCAGTACCGCCCTGACCTGACCGTCTCGGCAGTACGTCCGTCCCCTGCGGCCGGAGAAACCACGCGGGTCCTGTTCACCGATCCGTCGTTGGGCGAATCGGAGAGGCTCGCAGTCTTCGTCGATCCAGTGCTTGCACAGCCGGTCGGCGAGCTGGCGGTCTACGGAAGCAGTGGTTCGTTGCCACTGCGCACCTGGATCTCTCAGCTGCATCGCCACCTTCATCTCGGTGAACCTGGCCGCCTCTACAGCGAATTGGCCGCGTCGTGGATGTGGGTGGTCGCACTCGGTGGCGTCTACCTGTGGTTCCGTCGATACCGCACCGCTCGGAACGCTCGCCTACTTACGATCGACCGAGCGTCCACCGGACGAAGCCGGACCCTGAACTGGCACGGTGTCGTCGGCATCTGGATAGCAGTTGCGTTGGTGTTTCTCTCGGCGACCGGACTCACGTGGTCGACGTACGCCGGAGAGAACGTCAGCAATCTGAGAACCGCATTGAGCTGGACGACGCCCTCGGTCGTGAAAACTCTCGGCGACGCTCCACCACCGGCAACGGGCGGGCACGAGGGTCACGACATGGCCCCCGCCGCCGCCGGCACGCTGACAGACACCAACGTCGGACGTGTCGACACCGTCCTCGGTATCGCCAGGTACAACGGGATCACCGGTCCGGTCGAAGTATCGATACCCGCGAACGCCGAGACGGCGTTCACCGTCGCCCAGACGCGTCAGCCGTGGGTGTACAGCAACAACACCATCGCAATCGACGGAGCGACGCAGAAGGTCACCGACGAGTTGTGGTTCTCGGATTGGCCACTCGCAGCCAAACTTTCGGCTTGGGGAATCCAGCTCCACATGGGCCTGCTGTTCGGCCTTGCCAACCAGATCGCACTCACCGCACTGGCACTCGCGTTGGTCAGCGTGGTCATTCGTGGCTACATCATGTGGTGGCGCCGACGCCCCACCCGTGGCTCCGACTGGGCTGTCGGCCGGGCCCCTGCCCGCGGCGGGATTCGCAACCTCTCCCCGCTCAGCATTGTTGCGCTGGTTGCGGTAACCGCACTGGTGGGCTGGTTTGTTCCGCTACTCGGCATCAGTCTTCTCGCATTCCTGCTGATCGACGTTTGCATTGCGGCGTTCAAACGCCGCGTCACCACCTGACACCTCACGAATCACGGAGACACACATGACTGTTCGAACAAAGATATTCGCAGCTGTTGCACTGACCGCAGCTCTCGCCTTGACCGGCTGTTCTTCGAACTCCGACAAGGAAACCGAAGCCGCACAATCCATCACAGTTCAGGATCAATGGGTCAAGGCAGCACCCGAGGGAATGAGTGCGGCGTTCGCCGAACTGGTCAACTCCAGCGACAAGGACGTACGCGTGGTCTCGGCAACCAGTCCCGCGTCATCGCGACTGGAACTGCACGAGGTCGTGACCGGGGACGGCGGCACGATGACGATGCGCCCCAAGGACGGTGGGTTCCTGGTCCCTGCCAACGGGTCCGCCAGCCTCACCCCGGGCGGTGACCACCTGATGTTCATGGACCTGTCCGCGCCGCTGCTCCCAGGCGCAGAAACCGACCTCACATTGATCTACGACGACGGTTCCAGCACCACGTTCACAGCCCAGATTCGCGACTTCTCCGGTAATCAGGAGAACTACGACCCGAATCACGGTGGCTGAGAACACGAACCCGCCCAGCCGAGCACTCAGCCGGCGGCGCCTTCTCGGAGGAGGTGCCGCCGCGCTCGGCGTCGCGGGAATAACTTGGGGCGCAACCACAGTGGTGGAGCGCAGCGAACACGAACAGCAAGCAGGCAAGCTGGTGGAACCGTTCTACGGCGTCCACCAAGCTGGGATCGCCACCACTCCGCAAGCGCACGGCACGTTCATCGGTTTCGACCTCTTGCCTGGAGCCGATCGAGCTGTGGTCGTCGGGATCATGAAGATGTGGTCCGAGGATGCGTCACGGCTGACCGCCGGTAACCCGGCGTTGGCGGATACCGAACGGGAACTGGCCGTGGATCCGGCCCGCTTGACGGTTACCGTCGGCTACGGCCCTGGCCTGTTCACCAAGCTGGGATTGCAAGCACGTCAACCGGACTGGTTCGAGCCGTTGCCGAGCTACGAGATCGACCGACTTGACGATCGATGGGGCGGATCGGACCTTTTGCTGCAGATCTGCGGCGACGATCCGGTGACCATTGCTCATGCTGTGCGAGTTCTGACCAAGAACGTCCGATCACTGACGACAATCCGGTGGACACAAAAGGGATTCCGTAACGCGCGCGGCACCACGCCCGAGGGAACCACGATGCGCAATCTCATGGGCCAAGTGGACGGGACGGTCAATCCGGCTCCGGGAACAGTGGATTTCGATTCACTGATCTGGCACGACGGCGCCGGTCAACCGTGGCTGGCGGGCGGAACCTCGTTGGTACTACGACGCATTCGCATGGAAATGGATACCTGGGACGAACTCGATCGCTCGGGGCGTGAACTCACCATGGGGCGCACGTTGTCCAATGGCGCTCCGCTCAACGGAACCAACGAATTCGACGAAGCGGATTTCACACTCACGGACAAGTTCGGCATTCCGGTGATCCCGCCAGGATCACACATCGCGCGAGCCCACCAGACGCATGAGAAGGAGCAGTTCTTCCGTCGGGCATACAACTACGACGACGCACCCGAGGGCGGGCAGACCTCGAACTCGGGATTGATCTTCGCAGCATTCCAACGGGACATCGCCGAGCAATATCTACCGGTCCAACAGCGATTGAGTGACTTCGACGCACTCAACGAGTGGACGACGCCGATCGGTTCTGCGGTGTATCTCATTCCGCCGGGATGCACCGAGAACGACTATGTGGGAAGCGGATTGCTCGGCTGACAACCCCGGGTAACGATACTGTGGGGGCGGGATCCGAACGGATCCCGCCCCCACAATGCCTTCTACCTGAAGTTGTTGCGTTACTTGGACTTACGAGGTCCCGGCAAAACCGCCCCCGGACGAGCGGTAGTCAACCTCGTGACCCAACCGCTGACGGGCCACTTCTTCAGGCCGACGTTGTGCGGGGTGACCTCGGTTCCGACATACTTGGCAGCGAGCTCGTCGTCGACGGTTCCGTTGAACCGCCACAGTTGGCTTCCGTCGGCATTACGGGTGGACACCTCCCATGACTGAGCGCGGAATGCACCACGAATGATGCTGTCGGCAAACACCAGAACGGGGATTCCGATCTCGGCACGAACAGCTGCACCGGCAGACCACTCGGCGCGCGCGAGTTCGTAGATCTCTTCCGGCGTTGCTCCCGGACGAGCGGAGGCCGGCACGTGGAGGACGATGCTCGGCGTCGGGAGTTCCGGCGCGGGATCGGCCGAGTAGCGCAACGCGAGTTCCTCGACGCGGGTCGCACGGGCGTCCTTGTCCGATGTATCGCCCGCGAGGTTGGTCAGGCCCTCGCCCGCGTCGGTGATTCGCAAGGCTTCCACGATGCCGCGGACGACCTCGTCGGTAGTGGCGGCCGAATCCGTGGCGGCAGCGACCGAGCGGAGAAGAACGAAGTGCTCCACCGCCGAACCCGCATCGTAGATTTCACGGATGCGGGCGATCTTGGCTGCTGTCACAGCAGCATTCGACTCGGCTGGGCCGTCCGCTCCTTCGAGATTCGCAAGTTCACCGAGCGCTTCGAATACCGGCGCGAACACTTGATTTCCCGTGCCGTGCCCGACATGGAACACCTGATCGTTGCGCGGGTCACGCAGGGCAAAGACATACTGCCCCAGTCTCTTCCCAACCTTTTCGGTGAACGGCTGCGGAGCCGGCTTCCTGACGACCACCTCGGTGGACAGAGTGCGCATCACGGCCAGACGGAGTGCGTCGGGCACGCTGGTGGAACCGGCAGCACCGGAAAAGATTGCCGCCGAAGCAGCGCTGATCGAGGTGAACGTGCGGCCGACTTGCTTCTCGAGAGATGCAGAGACCGTACCGACCGCAGTCAGTTTTGCATCGAGGGTGCCGTCACCCTCGACAAGGAACTCCTTGATCAACGGAGCAACGAGCAGGGTGGAGCCGATAGCGCGAGGAACTGTCCAGACAATAGCCATGCCACGAGCCTAGGCGATCACCTCGAGACGCGAGGCGAACGCGACTCAGCCCGCCGCTGCCGGCCCGGCCAGTCCCTGCACAAGAAGGTTCCAGGCCGAGTGCGCGACTTCTTTCCGCGAGCTCTCGGCAGTCCGTTCCATGATCGCGGCGAACATGGCGATCGCCAGGATCACGTCCTCAGCAGTCACGGACTCTCGTATCTTCCCAGTTCGACGCGCCTCGTCGAGGCGCCCTTCGAGGAGATCGGTCAAACGGGCGCCGGCCGAATTCAGTCGCGAGTCGCCGAAGGAGACCGGCTTGATGACCTCCACGAACACGATGGAGGTAGTGATCTGGTCGACCAACAAACGAAAAAGATCGTCGAGAGTCGAATCCGGATCAGCCGCCAGATCTTGCAGCTCGACGATGTTCTCGTCGAACACCGCGAGTGCGAGGCTTTCGCGAGTGGGAAAGTGCCGGTAGAGGCTGCCCTGGCCGACGCCGGCCGTGCGGGCGATCAGGCTGAGCGGAGCAGCAAATCCCTGGGTGGCGAACACCTCGCGAGCTGCTGAGATGAGCGCCGCACGATTGCGCGCCGCATCTCTCGGCCCTCTGTTGAGAGATCCGCTATTGACGCGGCCAGACGATGTCACGCACACTACGATACCAACCGGACAGCATTGTCCGGTTGGTTGCGGCCCGACACCGGTTCACACCCCGACCCGATCGTCGTGAGCGCTCGAACGCGCGCCTGCCCTCCGTGCTGCCTGTCCCTGAGGTACGTCTGCCCGTGAGATACGAAAGGCAATCCCGCACCGGGAGTTGGACTCGATGAAATCGTTCACGACCATCAGAACCAGATCTGCCATCGCGCTCGTCACCTTGATCACCGTCCTTCCGGTGTGCGTCGCTTCTGCTGAGCCCGCCACTGCCCCGGGCTCGATCCACGAGAACCCGGGTGTCGCTTCCAACGCTGCAAGCCGCGCCGAATGCGGCCCGGGCTCGATGCCCGAGACCGGGTTGCAGGGTGATGTTCCGGCCGAGGACCGAAACAGCGGACGCAGCCGAGACGGGTACAGCTGCAACATGTCTCAGATCGGCGGTTACTCGGGTCGCGGCGGCGGGATCACGTCCACCAACTTCGAACACTGCTCGTACATCGGCAGCTTCTTCCCCGGGAACCTCCTGGGCCCCGCGCAGGGCGTGCAAGTTCTCGACGTGTCGGATCCTGCCAATCCTGCTCTCACCGCCACGCTGACCGAACCTGCGATGCTGGCCGGAACGTGGGAGAGTCTCAAGGTCAACACCGCGCGAAAGCTGCTGGTGGGCACTGGCGTTCCGCTCTTGACCGGCGTCGGCCTGATGTCGGTCTACGACATCTCCGATTGCGCGCACCCGAAGCTGCTCAACCCCGGACCAGGAACCGATCTGGGGATGCTGCTGCCCATCACCAATCACGAGGGTGGATTTTCACCGGACGGGAACACCTACTGGTCTTCCGGCACCGCTCCCGGCGTGGTGAGCGCCGTCGATCTCACCGATCCCGCCAACCCGCGTGTCGTCTGGCAGGACCTCATCGGGTTGTCGACCCACGGCTTCGGAATCACTCCAGACGGAAATCGCATGTACTTGTCGAACAATCTCGGCGGAATACATGTTCTCGACATCAGTGAGGTTCAGCGCCGCGTCCCGAATCCTCGGGTGCGCCAACTGTCCCAGCTCTCGTGGACCGACGGTTGGGCCACCCAACACAGCATTCCGGTCACCTACGACGGTTCGCCGTACCTGTTCACCGTCGACGAAGGTGGTTCCGGCGGAGTGAAATTGATCGACGTCTCCAATGACGACGAACCGGCGGTCGTCAATTCGGTGAAGCTCGAGATCAATCTGCCGGAGAATCAAGATGCTGCGCTGGCGTCTGCTGCCGGCGGATCGCTGTTCGCGTACGAATCTCACTACTGTTCGGCCGATCGCCCGGTCGACCCGACGGCGCTGGCATGCGGATGGATCTCGAGCGGGATTCGGGTCTTCGATGTTCGAGATCCCTTCGACGTCCACGAAATTGCGTACTTCAACCCACCCGCTCGGACCGGCGACAATCTCGAACTCGCCAACTCGCCGCACGCTCTCGCCTCGCTCATCGGGGTACCCATTCTCAGCACGCCGGCAATCGCGCAGTCGATCGCGCAAGGCCAGTTCGACCCCGGCCAAGCGCTGAGTTCGCGATCGGGCATGGTCGCTCTCGGCGACATCTCGACCGATTGGTGCTTCTCCCCACCCGAATGGCGCGGTACCACGTTGTGGGCGACGTGCGCCGACAACGGCTTTGTTGCCATGCAACTCGAAAACGGTGTCTACACACCACCCGCTGACCAGAAGACGACCGTGGGATCATGACGGCGCCGCGATCGGTCAAAGCCGTCGCACTCGTGGCTGCGGCACTGATGCTGCTCGTACTCGGCGCAGCATTACGTCCGCTGTTCGCACCCGAGAACCACACGCAGACAGCTGTTCTGAGCGAAACCGAAATCGGATTCGTGCATGACATGGCGGCCCACCATCAACAGGCCCTCTTCATTCTCGCGCGTCTGAGTCCCGATGTGGACCCGGCGGTTACGAGACTGGCCCAGCAGATCGACGATGTTCAGAGAACGGAAATCGGTGTCATGCTCGGCTGGCTGAGGTTGGCCGGTGTCCCACCGAACAGTAGAACGCCGATGGCGTGGATGGAGGCGTCACCGAGCGGCGCTGGCGACTCTCATCATCACCCGGCAACGCTGGACACCGAGGCCGCCTCCATGCCGGGTATGGCTACGACCGAAGAACTCGAGAAACTGAGTAGCGCTCGCGGGTTCGACGCCGAGGTTGTGTTCCTTCAACTGATGGAACGCCACCACCGTGGCGGGATCGCTATGGCGCAGGCCGCCGATGCTCTGCTCGAGCGCGGACCGGTGAAACAGTCGGCCCGCGACATGATCAATTCCCAGAGTCAGGAATCCGGGCTGATGACACTGATGCTCGGACAACGTGGGGCGCAACCACTGCACTGAACCGCATCTGCACTGACTAGCATGGGTGTCGACCTGTGAACTATAGAAGGAATCGACACTTCAATGACCCTGCTCGTTCGCGGAATCGAATGGTCGAACCCGACAGCACCGCGGATCCGATGCGTCGACGACACCACTTCCGCTACGACCTTCTACACTCACGACTCGGTTCTGCGATTCTCCGTCGACGAGAAGAAGGGCCGCCGCTGCCTCGGCTGGCGAGATCTCACCGCAGAAGGTCGAGGACACTCGCCGTGTGACCGCGGGGCCACGGTCGTTACCGGGCGCCAGTGCGATCGATGCCGAAATCGTGAGGGATTCACCACCGTTCATCAGGCACATGTCAGCGGCGCGCACATTCATCCGAACGTGCGCACCTATCTCACGCAACCACAATGGCTCTACATCGACATCTTCGCCGGCGGTCAGATGAAGGTGGGGACGGCGGCCGAGTTCCGCAAGCATCCGCGAGTCGCCGAACAGGGAGCGGTCTGCGCATTGTTCGTAGCGCGGTCGACGGACGGTTACAGCATTCGTTCCCTCGAAGCCCGAGTTTCGGAGCACTTGCACTTGAGCCAGGCCATACGTACGTCTCGGAAGATCGAAGCGCTGACAGGACCCTTGGATCGCGAGAAACTGCGAAAGTCGTTGCACCACTTCGTATCGTCGATCAAAGACGAGCTGAATGACATCGGATCGGACATCGACGGAATCGAGATCCTGGAGGCTCCCGAAGAATGGACGGCGCCGGCGTGCGCCGACGTTGTCTTCGATGCGGCACCGTTGATCGCGTATCCGCACACTTTCGAGTCCGGGGAACATTCCTTGTACTTGGAGGGCCTTGCCGGTTCGATCGCCTCGCTGCGGATCGACCCCGATCCTGAATCGCCACGCTTCGTCGCGGATGTGTCCGGACTGGTCGGTCGAACCATCACCGTCGGCGAGTTCGAGTCCCCTGGCGTGGCGATTCAGGAATCGTTGTTCTGAAAGTAGGTCAGCAACTTCCCGCGGTCGCTGCGGCGAATCCGCGAGTGACCTCAGCCTGCTCGTCGGCAGACAAGCTCGACCATTCGGGATAAGCCTGGATGGAGGTCAGCATGTCGTTTGCCAATGATTCACGCGTCATGCCCATTTCCTCGCCCGACTCGTCAATTGCCGGCTGGTATGCGTCGAGGTACCGGAGAACGTCGGAGCACGCCTGCGCGTAGGTCCGTGGCAGTGCCGAACTCACATTCGGGTCCGACGGGACCTCAGCCGGGACGCTCGAGTCGACCGACGGTGCCTCGGTAGTCGATTCCGACGATGTCGCCGGAGCCTCGGATGACGTCGTCGGTGACGCAGTGGTGGTCGCCGAAACGGAGGAAGTGAGTGTTCCGACCTCGGTCGGCTTGTCTCCGTCAGAACCGCAGGCAACCAGCGCCACCAGCGAGCAGGCACCGATGAACCCGGTGATCGTTTTCTTCATCCTTCAAGGATGCCAGAGGGCGTCTGGCGCTCGAACGGACCGGCATCGTCGACCGGCGAGAATCGTCCGGGCAGCCTGTCGATTCCGAGCGCCTCGTCGGCCCGCCTACAGGATTGGACCATATGCCCCGTCTGCGAACCCATGCTACGGTGACTTAACTGCAAAGTAACTATGGGTGGGATTGTCCGGTCTGCCGCGTTCATCCGGAACGCTCTGATCGGAAATAGTTCGTCTTTAAGGGGCTGGAACGAGTGGGACTTTTTCGTCGACGAGGCTCCCGAGAGGAAGACGACGATCGCGGGCAGAACCTCGATCGCAGCGACCCCGGGTATGCCGCCTGGTTCGCGAACGTCTCCGACGCGGGCGGTCGGCCGGTTCCGTACAAGCGGCCGCTTACCGCGCCGGTGTATCCGCAACTTCAGACGCCGGTGCCGGACTTCGAGACGGATACGAGATGGCCGCTCAGCGCACCCCCCGGGGACGGCTGGCTGCCCGCAGACCGCATCGACGAATTCGAGTCGTCGAATGGCCGCTCATCTGCACCGAACGGAACGAGCCCACAAATCTCACAAGCTGAACAGTTGCCGCCCAGCCCACTCCCGACACCGCAACCAACGATTCCACCTCGAAATGTACCGATGACTTCATCACCGAAGCATCACCTGGAGTCGCCCCGCGCGACTCTGCCCTACCAAGGAGAAGCAATGAGCAACATCGACAAGATCCTCGGCGAATTGATGCGCATCGACGGTGCCAGCGGTGCAGCCGTCGTCGACGCCGACAGCGGGATGGTTCTCGGTATGAGCGGCAACCCGTCATTCAGCCTCGAGTACGCCGGCGCCGGCAACTCCGAGGTTGTGCGAGCAAAGCTCCGCACGATGAGTAACTTGGGGATTACCGACACTCTCGAAGACATTCTGATCACCCTGAGTAACCAGTACCACCTCATTCGCGTCCTCGAGACGCCCGGACTGTCAACGCTGTTCGTGTACCTGGTTTTGGACCGCGCGCGTGCGAATCTGGCACTGGCCCGCCACAAGCTGGGCGAACAGACACCCAAGATCGAGATCTGACGCTTCCACTCCCTTCCCGACAATGCCCGGTCCTCGCCAACGGCGAGGACCGGGCATTGTTCGTTCCGCACCGTCGATTGGTGAACGTCGCGCCGGCACCGATACTGGGACAGTGACTATCGCGGATACTCCTTGCGTGTGGTTGACCACCCTTCGAAGCGACGGCTCGCCGCACACGACTCCGGTCTGGTTCTTACTGCGTCAGAACACATTCTGGATACCGAGCGCCGAGCAGAATCGGAAGGTTCGGAACCTGCTGGACGATCCTCGGGTCTCGTTGGCAGTCGACGGATCCTCTCACGACCCGTGGGTCGCACAGGGGTTCGGGACAATTCATCACAACGTCGGCGAGTTCGGCGATCTCCTGAAACTTTTCGGCGAGAAGTACGACGGCTGGGATGCCGCAGACGAAACTCGTGAAGGTCCGCGAGTTCTCGTGTCGGTTCCGGTGACGCGATGGCTACTTCGACCGGACTGACAGACAGTGCCGGTTCAGCCCGAAATGTCGTGAATGACATACTTGTAGTTCATCTCTCGCAGAAATGGACTCTCACACATGGCACGCACGGCACATCACAGGCGCGGCATCACCGGCGTCACCATCGGCATTGCTGCCGTGATCGTGCTGGGAGGTTGCGCCAATTCCAACGCCGACGCACCCGAAACATCTTCTCTCGGTTCGGGAATCGGATCCGGCGTCACGACGACGGTATCAGCCGGAACTTCGGCTCCCTCGTCCGCCGCAATTGAAATGCTGGCACAGATCCCCATCAAGGGACGCGCACCCAAGACCGGATACGACCGCGCACTGTTCGGTACCGCCTGGACCGACGACGTCACCGTCGAGTTCGGCCACAACGGCTGCGATACCCGAAACGACATCCTGCGGCGCGACCTCACCGACCTGACATTCAAAGACGGCTCCAAAAGCTGCTCGGTCCAAACCGGTACGCTCCGTGACCCGTACACGAACAAGACCATCGCCTTCACCCGCGGCCAGGACACGTCTTCTGCAGTCCAGATCGACCATGTTGTCGCACTCTCGGACGCCTGGCAGAAGGGCGCGCAGCAGCTCGACACGCAAACGCGAACCAATCTGGCCAATGACCCTCGAAACCTGCGCGCTGTCGACGGGCCCACCAACCAGAAGAAGTCGGATTCCGACGCGGCGTCGTGGCTGCCGCCCAACAAGGCCTACCGCTGCAAGTACGTGACTGCTCAAGTGGAAGTAAAAGCGGCATACGGTTTGTGGGTTACCCAAGCCGAACACGACACCATCGCAGACATTCTCGCGACCTGCTGAACTCTTGCGGTGATCAGCGACATTTGATCAGAGGACTCCGATCAGCGACCTTTGATCAGATACCGCACAATCGCCATCCCGAGCGCGAGGCCCAACACGGTGGCCAGCGCTGCAACCAGACCGTGGCCGGTCAGTGCGACGAACACACCGGTTATGACTGCGACGACGGCAATGATCCCCGCGTCCACTCTGCTTTGACCACGTTCAGGCATGGCACTCTCTCGTGCTGTCAGGTCCGTCCGCTCCCCTCGTAGCGGACGGACCCAGCGGCAATCTGTCGAAATGCGCGAACTCTGGTGGCCTCACCGGGCTGACTTTGCGGGCGGTCCTGCGAGGCCGGCACGTCCCCCGGAGCCAACTCACATCGGTTCACGAAGTCCGTACCTTCGCAGAATATACCGATTGGTAGGTAATTACTGAGGGCTAAAGTCCCTGGTCATGGACTCATGCGACGAGTGGTCGAAAACTCGAGACGAACGAGCGCATCCGCGAGCCGAGCGTTAAATCGAGATGGCAGAGGGCCGTGGTCACGTCCAGAGGTCCATCTCGACATAGAGCGGAGACGTCTAGGACCCGAAAAGCGATCCCAGATCCAACGATCCGACTGACGACACTCTCTTCCAATCAGCGCAATACGCGGTGGTGAAGCGAGAATCCGTCAAGAGAATGGTGACTGTCGCCGGTTCGAGGGTGCTTTCGAACTCGAGGACATTCAATTCACCGTCGCCGTCGACTTTTGCCCGACCGTATATGCACGGCATATCAGCTGATACGGGTCCAGACGTCGTGTAGGTTCCCGGCAACACCTCCCACGGCACGTCGAACAGCCCATGACCGGGAATCGTTCCCGGCGCTGCTGAGGCCGCAGACGTCCCGATCATTGCCACACCGACAGCTACTGCTGCAGCGGACGCGAGCAAACTAACCTTGCGCATTTTCCCTACCTTGTTCATACCTGAACCGCAGCGGCGAGTTCGAAGGCTTGTTGACGTAAGAACCCGCGGTTCGCGCAGTTCTTCAACTAACGGTAGTAAAAGGGCACGAGTTTTGGTGAGCTACCTTTTGTGGTTCTGGCCCGATTTCCGTGACGGAGACTCCCATTGAGAAAACTAGGGCACGCCGGCGTTGCGGCTCTCGGCATGGTTCGAACCTGTCATTCCAGTATTCGATCACACAACCGTATTCGAGCCGAAACGTCGACGCTCCCCTGCCGTTTGGGTGACTCAGCCTGCAAGTGAGCCCGTCGGCAGCTTCGAGAAGATGTCCCCGAGGCTTCCGGTTCCACCAGGAGTTTCCGGTTCCGTCGGATCCACCGGCTCGACGACGATGACGCCGGGCACAGCGACGGTCACGGTCTTGTCCGCAGATTCCGAAGAACTGAACTTCTTGGTACCCAAGAACTTTGCGGTGATGCGATGCTCGCCCTGGTCGCGGAACGGCCAGACCAGTTCTGCATGGCCATTGGAATCGACTGTGGCGCTACCGATCTTCGTCTCGCCGTCGAAGAACTCGACCGTGCCCTCACCCGGGTTCGGGTCGATACTCGCCGCAATCTTGACGTCTTCGCCCGTCAGTGCCTCCAGTGCGACAGCGACCGTCGTCTCGGTCTGGTTGGTCGCGAATACCTCGGTAGTCGAGAGGGCGCTGCGTCCCTCGCCCGAAGCAACACAATACCCAGCGGCATTGACCCACCGGGACTCACCGAAACTCATGCTCGTGTCTTTGATCTTGATACTCGGGCTCGTCGCCCCGGCGCGCAGGTGCGTCGTCGCGTTTCCCTCGTCGGACCGAGCTTCGAGTTTCAATTCGACTGCCGGCAAACGAAAGTCCGTGTTGGCCTTGACTTGCAGCCCTTCCTTTGGCTTGTTGTCGTTCGCGCTCGGACCGTCGTTGATTGTCTTGTTGCCGGTACCGGTAATTCGCAGGTACTCACCCGCCGGGTTCGCGTTTCCGTCTGCGCCCACCCGGAGCAGCACCGCAGTCTCGCCGGTCAAGTTCGACGACGAATCACCGACGAGGGAGTACGAAACCAGGGTTGCCCCTTGCGGTAGTGCGATGTCGTACTTGATACGACCGGTGTCCGAATCCGAACTACGCATGGTGCCCGGATGCAGTTTCACTGTGAACTGTTCGCTGGGACGCACGGACGTGGGCGCCGTGACCTCCAGGTTGTCGGAGAACGACGAATCCCAATCGGTGGCGCCGTCGACCCGGCACTTGTGTTCGAAGGAAACTGTTCGCGTCACGGTATCGGAAGCCGCTGCTACCGGAGCGGACACAGCGAGGAGTCCGGCCGCGACAGCTGGTACGACTGCGCAAACAGCCAGAGAACGGGAGTTCATATGTTGCCTTTCAAAAAGACTCGGTCATCGAGTGTTCGGTGAAGTAGGACCGTGATCACTTGCCACCGAGCGAACCTGTGGGCAGCTGCGGCAGAACGGACTCGAGGCTGCCGAGACCACCCGGAGTGCCCGGATCGGTCGGGTCGGGATCGACCGGGCCTGTTGAATCACCGGTCACCGTGAGCATGTGTGCCGCCGACGTGTACTTCGCCTCGTCGCCGGTAGCTGTGAAGACTGCGGTCACGGACTTGGTACCCGCCTTACCGAAGGTCAGATCCAGGCGGGCAATACCGCGAACCACCGGCCGCGGGTCACCGACGGGCTTGCCGTCGACCATGAACTGTACTGTTCCCGTTGCGTTTTCCGGATCGACGTGAGAAGCAAAAGACACCTTGGTACCGGTAGCGGCCGTCGTCGGTCCTTCGAGCGTCGTCACGATGTCTGCTCCAGGTTCGGGATCAACAGGTCCGAGGTCTCCGTCGATTTTCGTGGATGCCAATGCGCCGGCACCGGCGTTGAGGGGACCCGTCTCACCGTCGCGAGGAGAACAGGATGTGGGCGCCCAGATGGTTCCCGCGAGCCAGTGACTTACCTGAGGGAGGAAGGTCAAAAACGACTCCGGCCCGCCGAAAGTACCTGCAGCACCCGAAGTCCGGACATTGGTTTCGACTGCGCCGGACGGCCCGGCCTTTACGGTGATTCTGATCTTCGGAAAGACGATGTTGGTCTCGGCTCCGGACTGAGCGTTGATCGCAAGCCCGCCGTGTGCACCCGACGACGATGACGGACTGTTGCCGATCGCTTCGTTTGCGCCGGACAACCGAAGTATCGGACCGTCCGCTGCGGGAGTGCCGTCTTCGTTGACACGAATCACCGAAGCAGGTTTCCCGGCAACAACATTGCCCGGATCGATGACCGTCGCCGAAATGAACTCCGCGTTGGTCGGAATCGGCAGATCGATCTTCAGACGCGAGATCTTCTTGACACTGGCGCCGCTCACATCGTTCGGGATCTGGACGCTACCCGGATCCACGTCGATGTCGAAGACTTGACCTGGCGCCACGACCGAAGGAGCCGAAACTCGCGCCGTAGCAGGCTTTCCGTCTGACGAAGGACCGGAGAACGCACTCGGAACTGCGCGGCACGTGACCTGAAACGTTGTCGACGTGGTTTCTGCAACGGGCGCCGCGGTCGCCGGAATCACGGCCACAGCGGTTCCACCGGCAAGGAGGCCGGTAAGGAGCGCAGCATTCAGTAGGCGTTTTGACATGATGTCCTCTCGGAACAACCTGATTGACGTTTGCCGCCGAACTGTAACGGAGCCAGCGCCCGAGTTGACCCGTTTTCAATAAACAAAAACCACACAGTAGGTAAATAATTGGTAAGGGTTACTGGTCGTCACATCTGACCGCCACCGCGAGCCTTGCCTCTCTCGATCAATCTCGCAGTTCGAGATTCACTGCGGGGAAACACAATTCGACAGGAATTCGCGCCGTAGCGAGAACTCCGTTCATACTCTACCCTTACGGGAGGGTAGAGTATGAGAACCTCGTCAGGACGGAATCTCATGGCAGTAACCATCGCTTCATCCACCAACGACAATTCGGTTCGGGCCGCGCTCCGGTCACCTCGCCGTCTCAAAACGGAAGTTTTGGCCGGACTGGTCGTGGCGTTGGCACTGATTCCCGAGGCGATCTCGTTCTCGATCATCGCCGGCGTCGATCCGCGGGTAGGACTGTTCGCGTCGTTCACGATGGCAGTGACCATCGCCGTCGTCGGCGGACGACCCGCAATGATCTCCGCAGCTACCGGCGCCGTCGCACTGGTCGTCGCTCCACTGACGCGCGAGTACGGAATCGACTACCTGATTGCGACAGTCCTTCTGGCCGGCCTGCTCCAGATCGTGTTGAGCCTCCTCGGCGTCGCCAAGCTGATGCGCTTCATCCCGCGCAGCGTCATGGTGGGATTCGTCAATGCACTGGCCATCTTGATCTTCATTGCCCAACTCCCCCACCTGATCGATGTTCCGTGGCTCGTCTACCCACTTCTGGCCGTCGCCCTCCTGATACTCGTATTCCTGCCGAAACTGACCAGCGCGGTCCCGGCTCCACTGGTGGCGATCGTGCTACTGACCACCGCCACAGTCGTTTTCGCGTTCAACGTCCCCAATGTCGGCGACGAGGGCGAGCTTCCGTCGAGCCTGCCGACGCTACTGTTCCCCGACGTCCCTCTGGACATGCACACACTGTCGATCATTGCTCCGTATGCATTGGCCATGGCGCTCGTCGGCCTCCTCGAATCGTTGATGACGGCCAAGCTCGTCGACGACGTCACGGATACTCACTCGAACAAGACCCGAGAAGGGTGGGGCCAAGGCGTCGCGAACATCGTCACCGGCTTCTTCGGAGGCATGGGAGGGTGCGCGATGATCGGCCAGACCATGATCAACGTCAAGGTCTCCGGCGCTCGCACTCGAATCTCGACCTTCCTGGCGGGCGTGTTCTTGCTGATACTCGTGGTCGGCCTCGGCGATGTCGTGGCGTTGATTCCCATGGCCGCATTGGTAGCCGTCATGATCATGGTCTCGGTCGGCACTTTCGACTGGCACAGCGTCAATCCGAAGACCCTGCGCCGCATGCCGATCGGCGAGACATTGGTCATGCTGGTCACCGTGGCGGTCACCGTCGCGACCCACAATCTTGCCTACGGCGTGATCGTCGGAGTGATCACCGCGATGGTCATCTTCGCCCGCCGCGTCGCGCATCTCACCGAAGTGATCGACGTCGCTCATCCGGACGAGGACACCCGTGTCTATGCGGTTCGAGGCGAGCTGTTCTTCGCATCCAGCAACGATCTGATCTACCAGTTCGACTATGTCGACGACCCGAAGAACATTGTCATCGATCTGTCCGAGTCGCATGTCTGGGATGCGTCGACCGTGGCGACACTGGACGCGATCACCACCAAGTACGCGGCCAGAGGCAAGAATGTCGAGATCGTGGGGCTCGACGACGCATCGGCCGAGCGCCATCTGCGCCTGTCCGGACGCCTGGGTGACGGTCACTGAGAGTATGGAAGCCCAGCGCGACGAAAGTAGGAGTGATGTCTGAGCCGGAACATGCGGTCCAGGGACAGAACATGCAGATCGGGCAGGTTGCCGAACGCACCGAACTGTCGATCAAGACGATCCGTCATTACGACGAGGTCGGTCTGGTCACTCCATCGGAGCGGACCGCCGGAGGATTCCGCTTGTACACCGAGGCGGACGTCCAACGGCTACTGGTAATCCGACGAATGAAGCCGCTCGGATTCAGTCTCGAAGAAATGAAACAACTCCTCAATTCCCTGGCAGTGCTCGGCGACGAAGCTTCGGACGCATCAACACGAACCGCCGCAACCGAATTCGTCACCGCCTGCCATACCCGGGCGGAAGAAAGCTGCACACACTTACGTAAGCAACTCGCCTACGCCGAAGAGCTGACGGGATTGCTCGCCGACCACAGTCTGAACGGTGAACGGCATTCGTGATCTGCAAGCTGAACTAAGCTGGGTTGATGGCCCGATATTTCGACGTTCACCCGGAAAACCCGCAGCCGCGCGCGATCAGCCAGATCGTCGAAATGCTGCGCAACGACGCGGTCATCGCCTACCCCACCGACTCCTGCTACGCCCTGGGTGCCCGAATGGACAATCACTCGGGCACCGATCGGATCCGCGAGATCCGTCACCTGCGGTCGGATCACCACTTCACGCTGGTCTGTGCCGACTTCGCGCAGCTCGGGCACTTCGTCCACGTCACCAACTCGGCGTTCCGGGCGGTCAAAGCGGCTACGCCTGGGCAGTACACGTTCATCCTTCCCGCCACGAAGGAAGTTCCGCGTCGACTGGCACACGCCAAGAAGAAGACCGTCGGAGTGCGTATCCCCAGCCACCCGGTAGTGCGGGCGCTCTTGCAAGAGTTGGGTGAACCGATCCTCTCCAGCACCCTTCTCCTGCCCGGCGCCGAGGAGCCGATGACGGACGGCTGGCAGATCAAGGAAGAACTCGACCACCAACTCGACGCCGTCATCGACTCGGGTGACTGCGGAACCGAGCCCACCACGGTGGTCGACTATTCGTCCGGCGCCCCCGAGATCGTGCGCGTCGGCGCGGGAGATCCTTCCCGTTTCGAATGATCCCCCCGCCCGTGCCACATCACGGATGGCAACGTGTCACGGCGTCACGATGTCGAACCACAGATCGAAGTCCTCCAGCAGCGAGATGAACGTCTCCAGTTCAGACTGATCTCCCACAGCTTTTGCCGTTCCGGCCTTGATGGATTCGGTGAGCGAGGTCGTTCCCAGATACACCTCGTTGAACACGGCACGGGTCAAGGTCAGAGTCAGGGCGGCCGAAGCATCTGCCTTGTCCGTGTCGTAATTCAGCACGCCGTTGCGCACTGTGACCAGGACGTTGTCAGCAGTGTCCGACAACACGAATCGCAACGACAGGTCGACGTCGGCAGCTTTGGGACCGTCGAGGCGAACTGCCCAGAAGTCCAGCATCTGCTCGAGAGGCATCACGGCGACAACGGCCGGGCCGGTGGGGTTGTTGGACGGCATCGGTGCCAGCGGATGCCGCAATTCCATCGCTCCGACCAGGTAGAAGTTGCGCCACGTACCGTTCTCGGCTTGGTAGCCGAGTTGTTCGTACGTGTCCGCCAACAACTCTCGCGCTTTCTGGTTACTCGGATCGGCGAACACCAGATGGTTCACCAGCTCGGCCGCCCAGCGGTAGTCGCCGTCGTCGAACGCCTGCTTGCCCTTGGTCAGAAGCGCATCGGGTCCGCCGACGGCTTCGACGTAGCGCTTGCCGTTCTCCACCGGCGGATGAGGATTGAGGTGAGCCGGAACGCCGTCGAACCAACCGAGATAGAAGGTGTAGATCGCTTTGACGTTGTGACTGAGCGAGCCGTAGTACCCGCGGTTGTACCACTGCTTTCCGATGGCGTCGGGTACCTCGATCTGGTCGGCAATCTCTACCGGTGTCAGTCCCTTGTTGGCAAGACGCAACGTCTGATCGTGCAGATACTTGTACAGGTCTGCCTGATCCGACATCAGCTTCAAGATCTTGTCGTTGCCCCACGTGGGCCAATGATGCTGCGCAAAAATGATTTCGACGTCGGGGAAAAGTTCCATCGCCAGACGAACGTAGTGCGACCAGGCCTTGGCGTCGCGAGTTTTGGCGCCGCGCAACGTGTACAGGTTGTGCATTGTGTGCGTGACGTCCTCCGCTGACCCGAGCGCCTTGAAATCGGGTAGATAGAACAACATTTCGGACGGCGCTTCGGTGCCCGGCGCGAGCATGAACGTCACTCGCACGCCGTCGATGACTTCTTCGTGTACCGGTTCGGTGATGACGTCGGTCGGCACCGCGAACGTCGACGTGCCGTGCGACGTGGACAGTCCGAGACCACCGGAAACCTGCCCCTGCGGGCCTGGACGCAGGAATGATCCGTACATGTACATTCCGCGACGCGTCATCGCCGTTCCGGCGAGCACGTTCTCGGAGATCGCTTCCTCCGTGAAACTGTCTGGTGCATAGACTTTTACGGCACCGGACTCGATCTCTTCGTCGGTGACAAATCCTTTGACTCCGCCGAAGTGATCGCCGTGGGAGTGTGTGAAGATAATTGCCTTGACCGGGACCTTGGGGCGGTGCTGGTAGTACAACTCCAGCGCAAGAGCGGCTGTTTCCGCGGACATCAGGGTGTCACCGATGATCAACCCGGTATCGCCCTCGATGATCGTCGTGTTCGACAAGTCCTGGCCGATCACCTGGTAGAGGCGATCGGCAAGCTTGAAGAGCCCGCCGCCCTTTCCCATCAAAGTGGCTTGGCGCCAGAGACTCGGGTTGACGGTGTCCGGCGCTTCGCCGTCGGCGAACCCGTAGGCGTCGTAGGAGAAGATGAACTGTCCTTTGTCACCCTTGACCAACCCGCCGTCGATGAGCGGCGCTACCAGACCGCGAGAAATCAGTTCGAAGTCGAATGTGTCATCGAACGGAAGATCACGGAGGACCTGGGCATTCGCAAGGCGAGTCGCTTCGGTAGCGGGCTTGGGGTCGAGTTCGGATGGTGTAGTCATCTTCTCTTACGCTCCTCGGGAACTCGCGGTGTCCTGTGTCTGGATACCGGTTCATCCTCGATCGCCACGTAGTCCTCGCGCATCACCCGGAAGGGATGATCACGTGGTTCGTCCAGCGTTCAACAGCGCAGCAACGAACTCACGCACCAACGTCCGCTCGTCGTTCTCATCCGCCCCCGGCACCATGAGCAGCGAAAGGATCACTCGCACGATCCAGCGTGCTCGTGACGCTGTGCCTGCTCCGATTTCACCGAGCATCGCGACGCCCAGTCCGTTGATGACGTCGGATGAATTGGCAAGTTCACCTGCAAGACTCGCATCACCCGGAGTGAACCATGCAGCCAACGTCGGAGTGCTGCGCACCGCGGACACTGCGGTGAGCATCGCCATTTCGAGACGCTCGCTCGGATCATCGATGGTCGCTACCGATTCCGCGATCGCAGTTCCCAGCCTGCGCGCTTCGCGGTGAACGAATGCAATGTGAAGGGCCTGCCGATTCTCGAAGTACCGATACAGGGTGGCCCGGGAACATCCTGCAGCAGAGGCTATCTCCGCCATACCGACGGCGTTGACACCTTTCTCGACGAACAGTTGCGCCGCACTGTCGAGGATCTTCTCGGCTGCCGCCAAGGCGCGCCCCTCACCGAGCCAGTCGTTGCTCACGGCCGGGTCACCGACATGGGCGCTGTGAGAGGACGGCGCACGTAGTTGCCCGGCGCGTACTGCATCGCGTCGACGTCGATATGGAAATCTGGAATCCGGGAGAGCAACTCTTCCAACGCAACTCGAGCCTGCATCCGAGCTGCCGACGCCCCCAGACAGTGGTGGGCGCCGTGACTGAAGGTGAGAATCTTCTGCGGTCGACGCAAGACGTCCAACTCCGCCGCGTCGGGTCCGTACTTTTCGGGATCACGATTGGCCGCACCGTACATCAGCAGAACCTTACGTCCTGCTGGAATCACTTTGCCACCCAAGGCCACATCTCGCGTCGTGGTGCGTGCCAGTCCTTGGACCGGCGAGGTGAGTCGAAGCAACTCGTCGACCGCGTCGGTGATCAATGCGGGATCGTCCAGCAGGATATGACGCTGGTCGAGGCGTTCGGTCAGCATCGCCACCGAACCACCCAGCATTCCTGTCGTGGTGTCGTTTCCACCGGCCACCATGGTGAAGGCGAAGCCCAGAATCGACAGCAGGCCGGACATGTCGCCGTCTTCACCGAGTCCAGCGGCGAGTAGGTGCGAAATCGTGTCGTCACCCGGTTCGACCTTGCGGCGTTCGATCAGCGAAGCGAAGTACATCATCAACTCACCGGTGGCGGCCTGCGCCGTCGTCGCTGCCGCGGCCACGCCACCTGCCGAATTGGCAGCGACAATGGCTTCGGTCCAGCCGTCGAACTGGTCACGGTCCGATTCCGGTACACCCAGATAGTGTGCGACAACCATCGACGGCAACGGTTTGAAGAGCTCGACGACGATGTCGCCGCTGCCACGCGCTTTCAGCGCCTCGATACGTTCGACGACAAATTCGCGAACCATCGGCTCGACCGCCGATACCTGACGCGGAGTGAAACCCTTCGACACCATGCGCCGGAACTCCGACTGCACGGGCGGGTCCTGCATCACGAACGGCGGATTGTCCTGCATCCCGATCTGTTCGAGTTCACCGTAGACAGTGGTCAATCCCTTTGCCGACGAATACGTCTCGTAGTCGCGAGCGGCGTTGTAGACGTCTTCGTGACGGGTGAGCACCCAGTAGTCGTCCTGCGGCGCAGCTTCCGGCACAACGTTGTGCACCGGGTCGTTCTCGCGCAATGCGTCGTACATGGCCCAGGGCGAACGCCAGGACTCCCCGGTGGAAGGAACAAACCGTGGCGAATGTGACACAGATGTTGTCATGACTCGACTATGAGACAAATTGATAGATGTGTCAACGTTGACGACTAATATTTCTGCGATCAATATCGAGTAACCCGCTTCCACGCGGAGCACTATCGTGTGTCGGGTGATCACGGATCCGAAGAACCACCTGAACAGCTCTGCCACCGGACGCCGCGCCGTGGTTGCGGTCCTACTCCCCCGCGAACATCTCCCCTTCATCAGGGACTGGTGCCTGCACCACATCGAGCAAGGCTGGGAGGTTGTTCTCTACGACAACACCGGTTCCGTCGGGTCCACCCGCAAGACAAGCGCATTCAGCCTCAACCGTTGGCACGGCCGCAGCGAGGACAAGAGAGGCAACTCTTACGGCGCCTTCACCCGATCGATGTCGGACAGTGAAGTTCAGGTCGCATTCCGCAAAGAACTGCACGACCTTCCGGTGACGATCGTCGACTGGCAACCGCGCGACGCGGACGGTCGGATCGTGCACGGACAGGTAGAGGCCTACGTCGATTACGTGAGCCGGTACCGCGACACCGTCGCATGGGCAGCATTCGTCGACGCCGACGAATACCTCCAACACGCACCAGGATTGGACTGGGAGGTTCTACTTGCCGGAGTTACTCAAGCGGGTTCGCACCGCGTCGTTCTCGATGCTCTGGTTTACGAATCCAGGTGGACGCGCGACGGGCAACTGCGAGACGTCGAGGAATTGAAATGCCTTGGACTGCAAAGCCACGGCTGCAAGAACATCGTGAGGCTGTCGGAGATTCTGCGAGCGGACGTCCACTGGGGATGGAAGACAAGCGAACCGGACAGCCTGGTGCGGCCCGACCGATCCCTCTTCTACTTCCGCCATTACCGCGGTTCGGAGGCGGCACTCGACTTCACTCCGCTGCCGAACTTCGGACCCCAAGTCCACGAAGAAGGTGTGGATGTTCCGGCGGCAATTGACGTATCACAGAATTGAATGTGCCTGCAAGACACAGGTATTCAGGTACAGATAAACCTCCGGCCCGCATCCACGAAGGCAATGCCTTCAGAATGCGGGCCGGGGGCCGTAAATCCGGTTCAGCGAAGCAATCAAGCCTTCGGCTGCGAGCTTCCTGCGCCACCGATTGCGCCGAGAAGACCAGCAACTGCGCCGATGCCGACGAGAACGCCGCCCAGGCCTGCAATGATCTTCTGGAAGTCGCCGAGCTGTGCCAGGTCCGTCTTGCTGCTGCCAGTGGTGAATGCCATGTCTAGCTCCTCATCATGGAATGTGTACGCGGTCCGCGCGCCCGGTATGTAACGGCGCTCACAATATACGTAAGACAGCCGAAATTTGAAGCGGTGCCGTTGAGTGGGACGTAACTCACATCTCATCCAGCGGGAACCCACGAGTAACAATGCGCGATTCGGACAACGCTTCGGGAACCGTTGAATGACGAGCAGGAGAACAGCAGTGGGCAAGTTGGATGGAAAAGTGGCCCTGATCACTGGCGCAGGGCAAGGCGTCGGCCAGGGTGTTGCGTTTGCGCTTGCCAAGGAAGGTGCTTCCGTCGCGGTGGCGGGCCGCACTGAGTCGAAACTCGTCGTCACATGTAACCAGATCACCGAACGCGGAGGCCGTGCCGAACCGGTGCTCGTGGATATCGCCGACGCGGGTTCCATCACCGCTGCCGTGGCGCGAACCGTGGAACTGTTCGGCGGCGTCGACATCCTGATCAACAACGCCAGCCTCAACCCGCTCGGCAACGTCCTCGACCTCACTCCGGAGCGCCTTGCCGACGGATTGACTTCCGGTCCCGTCGCGACGCTGCGAACAATGCAAGCCTGCTACCCGTTCATGAAGGAACGCGGCGGCGGGGCGATCATCAACATGGTCAGTTCCGTGGCCGTCCGTTGGGACGCCGCCGGCTACGGCGGATACGCGGCCGTGAAGGAATCCGTCCGAGCCCTCAGTCGCGCAGCAGCGTGCGAATGGGGCGTCGACGGGATCCGAGTCAACGCGGTTGCTCCTCATGCATCCTCGCCCGGGCTACAGCGTTGGGCAGATGCGCGTCCGGAAGAGGCTGCCGCTTTTGTTGCCGGGATTCCGCTACGGAGGATCGGGGACTGCGAAACGGACATCGGCACCGCGGTGGCTTTCCTGGTCGGCCCGGATGCCGCGTATCTGACTGGAGCAACAATTCCGCTCGACGGTGGTCAGTCGCGCTGGGGCTGAGAGCTGGCGTCGTCGAAGGCAAGCACCGCCGACTTGGCTTCGGCGATCGGGCGGCGGAAAACGAAACCGACCAGAACGGATGCCAAAACCAGCGCGGCCAGAACAATGAGCCCGACCATCCACCACATGGTTTTCAGTATGCCCGAACCGACCTCCGCCGGACGCACACCACGGCCGCCGGAAAGCGATGACAACCGCGAAAAGTACTTGACACCAGTCAAATTCCGTTTTGCCCGTTTCCCGAGCTTCCCGATAATCCGTGATCGAGGACACAGTTTCGGATACCGAACCGGGACGAGAGCGTGACTGGAACCGCGCCTCGGTGCATCCTGTCAGGTATGGAATCCGCTGTTTCGGCCGAACCCGCCGACGGAAGCACCCTCACACACCCGTGGGGCGGGACAAGCAACATCACCGACCTCGGCGGTGATGTTCACTGGATCGACTTCGGCGGTCCCAGCGGAGCGCCGCCCATCGTGCTCGTTCACGGTCTGGGCGGCTCGCACCTGAACTGGGTGCGGGTGGCACCGACGCTGGCGGCGCGCACGCGTGTGTACGCACTGGACCTCGCCGGATTCGGACTCACCTCTGCCCGTGGGCGGCACACCGGCGTCGACGCCAACGCAGCACTCCTGAATCGCTTTCTCGAGACAGTAGTAGGTGAACCTGCCGTCCTGTTCGGCAATTCGATGGGGGGAATGGTCTCGGCAATCTCGACCCATGCCAATCCCGAATCAGTTGCCGGCCTGGTGCTGGTGGATCCGGCGCTCCCACTGCCCGTCCAACTTCCCGATCTGACCGTCGCCGCCCAATTCGCGCTCTACTCGATGCCGTACGTCGGTGAGCAGGTTCTCGGCTTCGGACGCCGGAAGATGTCCGACCGGCAGTTGGCCGCTCAGATGACCAGATTGTGTTTTGCCGATCCGACGCGAGCAGACCCCGCGGTCCTCGACGCGGGCGCTGCCTTGACTGCGATTCGTCGCGGCGAACCCACTCAGGATGCCGAGTTCCTGCAGGCAGCACGGTCACTGTTGATGACCCTCGCCCGTCCGGCCGCCTATCGAAAGACACTGCGAGAGATCACGACTCCGACACTCCTGATGCACGGCGATCGCGATCGTCTTGTCCCGGTCGAGGCTGCACGGGCAGCTGCTACCGCACATCCACACTGGACCACCATCATTCTCGGCGACACCGGCCACACCCCACAGTTGGAGATTCCGGACGAGTTCACCCGTCATGCGCTCGCGTGGCTCGATCGCACGGGGCTGATCACGAGCTGACACGTACCGGCACCACACCCGTTGAACGGCCTTGTCGATCGAGCAAGTGCCCCATCAACTTCGGCGTATCAAGGACGATTCGGCGATCGACTACGTCGGCAGGTCCGGCCCACCGGTAAGCGCGAACGGTCAAATACTCCAAAGCTCTCGAGCCCTGGGAATGTGTCGGGGTACGCGCGTAGCGTGAGATTCGCGCCTTCCTCGGCCAAGCATTTGCGCGACCCGTACTTGTGTATCCGTTTCGGTAAAGGAGAGTTTCAGATGCCCGCACGCACAGCGCTCGACGGAACACCCTGTTGGATCGACCTCACCAGCTCCGATACCGAGGTCGCCAAATCCTTCTACACCAACGTGTTCGGTTGGCAGACTGACACAAACGACGACCCGCAGTACGGCGGCTACGCGATCTTCAGCAAAGACGGGCAGCCCATCGCCGGGCTCGGACCTCAGCAGGAGGGAAACCCGTACGGCAACGTCTGGACCACCTACATCTCCTCGACTGATGCGGCAACGTCGGCGTCCAAGGCCGAAGCCGCGGGCGGAATGATCATGATGCCGTCGATGCAGGTCGGTCCCCAGGGCAGCATGGCGATCGTGGGCGATCCTGCCGGTGCAGTCGTCGGTATCTGGCAGGCAGATCAGCACCACGGCTTCGGTCTGGTCGGCGAGGCCGGAGCCCCGGTGTGGCACGAGACTTTGTCCAAGAACTACGCCGCGGTCCTGCCGTTCTACACCGACGTGTTCGGCTGGACTTACGAGTCCATCGGCGACAGCGACGAGTTCCGGTACTCACAGGCCAAGCAGGGCGACACCGTCGTCGCCGGTTTGATGGATGCCAGCTCGTTCCTCCCGGCAGAGGTGCCGTCGTTCTGGCAGGTGTACTTCGGGGCGGACGACACCGACGCGGCCGTCGCCAAGGTCGTCGAATTCGGCGGCAGCGTCTTGCGCGATCCCGAGGACACGCCCTTCGGCCGTCTCGCGTCGGTGGCCGATCCACTCGGTGCCAAGTTCCAGATCTCCACGATCATGGAGTGAATCTCCGCGCAGAGGCCGCACCGGCCCGCGGTCTCTGCGCGCTGATCATCTGGAAAGTCCCGATTTGACCGCACGGATTTGAACACTCGCCCAGAAGGTATGCAGTTTTCTGCGTCCAACGCCTAATCTCATGGGATGCCCGCCCCCGCCCCTCTCCTCGATGTGTACTCGCAGCCGACTCTGTCGACGCTTGCGCCGTCGGTACTCGCTTCTCTCGGAGTGAGCGGCGAAGCGAACCGTCTCGATCTACAGCCCAGCCAGAAGACTGTAATTCTGCTGGTAGACGGGATGGGCGCGAACTTGCTCGCCCGCAACGCCGAACACGCACCATTCCTGAACTCACTGATCGGAACGCCCATACGGGCAGGATTCCCCACGACGACGGCCACCAGCATCGTCTCGTTGGGGACCGGGCTGCCCTCGGGGGCGCACGGAATCACCGGTTACCAGTCTTACGTCGAAGAAGCCGATTCGGTGTTCAACTGGCTGGGTTGGCACAGCGCGGGCAAGAAGGAATCTCAGACCGACTCCATCGTCCCGGAGACCCTGCAGCCGCAGGCCACGACCTTCGATCGTGCCGCGGCCGCCGGCATCACCGTCACTACCGTCGTTCCGTCCAAATTCGACGGCAGCGGCCTCACCCGGGCGGGAATGCGCGGCGCCCAGTTCGCCGGAATCCAGGCATACGGAGACCTCCTCGCTCGCACCGTGGCCGCGTCGAAATCTGCCGACCGTACGTTCACGTACTGCTACATCAGCGAGATCGATGCACTCGGCCACGTCTACGGCCCCGAGTCCGAGCCGTGGATTTTCCAACTGATGCTTGTCGATCGACTGGTCGAGCAACTCGCCGCCGCTCTCGGTCCGGACGTGAGATTGCTGGTGACGGCAGACCACGGAATGGTCGACGTGTTGGACGAGAACAAGATCGACTTCGACAACACTCCGATTCTGTCCAAAGATGTACTCGCTCTTGCCGGTGAACCTAGATGTCGTCACATCCACACCCGAGAAGGCGCTGCACAAGATGTTGCGGACCGCTGGCGCGCCGAACTGGGTGACCGCATGTGGATCGGGACGAGATCCGAGGGCATAGTCGCAGGATTGTTCGGGCCTGCAGTGCATTCCGAGTATCACGGCCGGATCGGTGATGTCATCGCCATTGCGTCCGGGGACGTGGCCGTCGTACGTCGATCTGTCGAATCGGGACTGTCCGGCCTCCGTGGACAGCACGGCGCCCTCACTCCGGACGAACTGCTGGTACCGCTCTTGTCCTCAGGACAACAGTAGGGCCCGAGCCCGGCGAATCTCGGGAACACCGACGACCTTGCATGCGCCCAACAGGACGACGGCACCGACGGCCGCACCCGCCGACAATGAAATAACAGCAGCAAGCCTGGGCTCGGGAACTCGGTTCTGAACCGCCACCACCAAAGCCAGCGCACAACAACCTGCCAGAATTGCCGCCGCCGAAATCCTTCCGACGGTGGCCTGTACGCGACGGAATCCCAACAGCCCATATCGCTTTCGAAGCAGGATGTGGCCGAGCGCCGCTCCGCACACGTAGGAGAACGAGCCCGCCGCACAGACGGCCAGGAACAGCGTTTCGTCACTCGCGGACAGTGACGCAAGTAGAACGAGCGCTGTTTTGACTATCACCATCACCAGCGCGATCACCGCGGGAGTTCGGGTGTTGTTGTCGGCGTAGAACACTCGAAGCTGAAGCATGACCATCGCAAAAGGCACCAGCCCGAATGCACTGACCGCAACGGCCGTCCCGATCAACCGGGCACTGCTGCCGTCGACCCGGCCGAAGAAGATCAAGGTGGTCAACGAGGGGCCGAACACCATGAGCGCCACCGTCACCGGAATCAGCGCCACCACTGAATACCGGGCTCCCCGGCCGAGATCGGATACGACGCCGACGTCGTCACCCGCAGCAACCGACCTGGCGATCCGCGGCATCAGCACCGTCAACAACGACACACCGAGAATGCCGTACGCCACTTGAAACAGCAGATCCGCGTGCGTGTACATCGAGTAGACGTGACGGGAGAGAGTGACCTTCATCGTCACCCACACACCGATCTGACCGGCAACGACGTACACAAGTACCCAACCGAGCAACGGCGCCCCGACGCGCACCGGGCGCCAGGTGTGCGGTACGACCCGCACGCGAAGGCGCCACCGAAACCCGTTGCGGTGCAGCGCTCGAGCAACGACGGCGGTTTGCGCCACGATCCCGAGCAGAGTGCCGATACCGATCACCAGAACCTGCGCGGTGGTCATCGACTCGGGAGTCAGAGTAACCGGCCCCGGGATGCACAGGAAGACCGCGACCGTCACCAGAAGGACGACGTTGTTGATCACCGGGGCCCAGGCCGGCGCGCCGAACACTGATCGAACACTGAGTACTGCCGTCATCATCGCCGTGACGCCGTAGAAGAAGATCTCCGGCAGAAGCAAGTACGCGAAGAGCGTCGTCAACTCTCGTTGAGCCGGATCATCGATCACGGCCGAGACCAGAGGCGGCGCGCACACCACCGCCACTACCGTCACGAGCGCAAGAGCAAGCGCTCCGACGGTGAGAACGCGCTGCGTCTGCTCTCGTTCGAGCGTCCGCCCACGACTTCGCTGCCGTGTCAGATACGGAAGCAGAACGCTGGCGAGAATCCCGCCGAGGAGGAGCTGATAGACCATGTTCGGGAAGCTGTTGGCCGCGTTGTACGCATCACTGACCAGGGCGATGCCGAGGACCGCGGCAAGGGCAAGGGTGCGGACGAAGCCGGTGATCCGACTGACCGTGCTGGCGAGCGCCACTTGCCCGCCCATCTTCGCCAAGCTGCCGCCTGTCACACCCGTACGTTCGGACTCCCCCGCACTTTCGACCATCTGGCCAGGGTGCCACAGCGCGAGGTTCGACGATCTGGACGGAAACGGAAGAGCGCCCCGAACCGTGGGGTTCGAGGCGCTCGTCACGAGAGAAGATCAGGCTGATTCCGCTCCAGCCAACGGCGGCATGACGACAACCTGGCCGGCGAAGGACAGACCCGCACCGAAGGCGAGAAGCAATGCCTTGTCGCCCGGCTTGCACTGGCCGTCGCGCAGCATCTGCTCCATGGCGAGCGGGATCGAGGCCGCGGACGTGTTGCCCGTCTCGGCGATGTCGTTGGAGACGGGGAAGCCCTCGGGCAGCTTCATGCTGCGAGCGATGACCTCGTTGATGCGCTGGTTTGCCTGGTGCGGCACAAAAGCGTCGATGTCCTCGATACCCAGCCCCGACTTCTCCAGGGTGCGAGTGGCGACCTTGCCCATCTCGAAGGCAGCCCAGCGGAACACCGCGGTACCGGCCATCTTGATCCACGGCCGAGGTCCGGTCGGGTTCTTGGTGTAGTCGAGCCAGCTCGGCTCCTGAACGATGGCGTCGGACTGGCTGCCGTCCGAACCCCACTCGACCGGGCCGATTCCGACGGTATCGCTCGGGCCGACGACAACTGCGCCTGCGCCGTCACCGAAGATGAAGCGAACGCTGCGATCGGTGGGCTCGGTGGCCTCGCTCATCAACTCGACGCCGACGACGAGTACGTGATCAACCGTGCCGCCGCGAACGAGGTCGCTGGCCACGGCAAGGGCGGTACAGAAACCGGCGCAGCCTGCCGCGACGTCGAATGCAGCCGGACCCTTGATGCCGAGCTCGTGGGCGACGATGGACGCAGCCTGAGGAGTCTGCAGGTCCCACGTCGACGTCGCGATGATCACGGCGCCGATCTGCTCGGGAGCAATGCCGCTGACGTCCAGTGCTTTACGGGCCGCGCTGATCGACATCGCGAGGATGCCTTCACCTTCGCCGGAGAACCGGCGCGACTTGATACCCGATCGCGTCTGGATCCACTCGTCGGTGGAATCGATCAGCTCGCAGATCTCGTCGTTGGTCACGACTCGCTCCGGGCGGTGAACGCCGAGCCCGAGAAGGACGGACTGCCGACCTCCGGCCACACTGGCAATCGGCTTACCCATTGATCGATCTCCTCGTTGGTTTCTGGTGATGACGCGCATTCGACATCACACGTTACGTACAGGACATAAGCCCCTGCCTCTCAGGTCACCGTTCGATCACGGCAACAACATGAGGCTGGCTCACATTACGCTTCGGTCAGGTATGTAGTCCAGATCCACGATCAGGCGCGTAAATGAGCTAGAACTGCCAAAACACGACGATGCCCGCTTTCGGAAGCCGACAGGCCGAGTTTTGCGAAGATATTTCCTATGTGCTTGCTCACAGCAGTGTCGCTGACGACCAGTTTCCTGGCGATTTCCTGATTTCCCAGCCCCTCCGCCATCAGTCCGAGAACCTCGGACTCGCGTGGGGTCAGTGATCTGATCGGATCGTCGGCGCGTCGACGGCTCATCAGTTGGGATACAACCTCGGGATCCATCACGGTTCCGCCGTCGACGACCCGGTTCAATGCGTCGACGAACTCGGCTACCTTGCCGACCCGTTCCTTGAGCAGGTACCCGACCCCGCCGGCGCCTCCTGCCAACAATTCACCGGCGTAGCGATCCTCGACGTACGCGGAAAGGACCAGGACGGGAAAGCCCGGGCGAAGCTTGCGCACCTCGATCGCCGCTCGAAGCCCCTCGTTGGTGAAAGTAGGAGGCATCCGGACGTCGAGCACCGCGGCGTCGGGGGCGGTCTCCTCGAACACCGTGAGGAACTGTGCGGCGTCGGAGACGGCAGACACCTCGAAGCCCTCTCCGCGGAGCAGCAGTGCCAGCCCCTCTCGCAGGAGAGCGTCGTCCTCGGCAATCAGAATCCGCATGGTAGTTCCACCCTCATCGTTGTCGGTCCACCCTCCGGGCTCTCCAATACTGCGGTTCCTTCGAAAGCCTCGACCCGGCGTCGGATACCCGCCACGCCGCCGCCCGGGCGTTCGTTCGCGCCGCCCTGACCATCGTCGATCACGTCGATGAGCATCGTCTCACCCAACGAGTCGTCCGACGCCTCCGTCCGTGCCGTGACGGTGACACTGCGCGCTCCGCTGTGTTTTGCGACGTTGGTCAAGGCCTCGGCGACGACGAAGTACGCAGCAGCCTCGACGGCAGCCGGGGCACGGCGGAGTTCGTCGATCTCGAGTACGCAGGGCACGGCGGAGCGCCCGGCGAGCGCGGAGATCGCGCCCTCCAGACCCAACTCGTCGAGGATCGGCGGGTAGATGTCGTGCACCAACGTCCGGAGTTCGCTCAACGCCTCGGTGGCCGCATCCTGGGCACGATGCAGTTGTGGCAGAGCCTGGTCCGGATTGTTCTGCAACGACCGCTCGGCCATCCCCAACATCATCACCACCGCGACCAGACGGTTCTGCGCGCCGTCGTGCAGATCCCGCTCGATGCGCTTGAGTTCGGCCGAATGTGCGTCGAGCGCCGCAGCGCGGCTGGCCGTCAGGGCGGTGACGCGCTTCGAGAGGTCCGAACGCGTGTCCGGCGCAAGCAAAGTCGTGGTCGACCAGCTGATCCACTTCGCCATCGCGGGGACCAACCACCACGCGATCAGGAGGTACAGGATGCCGATCAACGGCATTCCGGCAGCGCCCAACCACGACGTCACGGGGTACGGATTGTTGACGGGTTCACCGGCGGGCATCTGCTGCCAGTACAGCGGGACGGCAATCGAATTGAGTGCACCGAGTGGCAGAGCAATGGTCAGCATCGCCGCGACGAAAGCCCCCAGACCATGAATCGACAGCCAGGCCGCGTCGCGCCTGGTCGACTGATCGGTGAGGAACCGGCGCCAATCCCCGAAGGTCGGATTGCCGGGCATCGGTGGGTATCGCTGCAGAACAGGGCGTCCGGTGTACGCAGCCGTTCTCGTGCGGGCCAGACCCGCCCACCACCGGAGCACCCGCACGTACGACGGCAACAGCAACCAGCCGACGATCAGAATCGAGAGCGACAGCAGAATGAGACCGACCATCAGCAAGAACAGGGAGACCACGGCTGCCGCACCCTCGACGAGCACGTACACCGCAGCCCTGGTTCTCTTCTTCACTGCCCCAGCATGCCGCACCTGATGCCGCGATCCACTACAGCTGGCTACACCATTGATTCGGGACCCTGCTGGATGTCGACGAATGCCGAATCTCCATAGCGTTCATCCCATGAAGAATCGACACTCGGTCCTCGCCCCGCCGGCCCCTGGTGCCACGGCCGCCCGAACATCCGCCGTGCGACTCGAAGGCGTCAGCAAGATCTACGGCAACGGCCGCGGCGCCGTGACCGCCCTCGACAACATCAGCCTCACCTTGCCGCGCAGCACCTTCACCGCCGTGATGGGCCCGTCCGGATCGGGCAAGAGCACTTTCCTGCACTGCGCCGCAGGGCTCGATCGACCGAGCAGCGGATCGGTGTGGCTGGGCGACACCGAGATCTCACAGCTGAAGCCGAAGGCCCGCAGCATCTTCCGTCGCGATCACATCGGTTTCGTCTTCCAGGCCTACAACCTGCTCGGCGCTCTCGACGTCGAGCAGAACGTCACGCTCCCCCTACTCCTCGCCGGACGACGAGCCGACAAGCAGTACCTGACCTTCGTCCTCGAATCCGTCGGACTCGGATCGCACCGCAAGCGCAAACCCTCCGAACTGTCCGGCGGTCAGCAGCAACGCGTCGCCATCGCGCGCGCCCTCGTCACTCACCCCGACGCACTCTTTGCCGACGAGCCGACCGGCGCCCTCGACTCCCGCAGCGCCAAGCAGGTTCTGGAGTTGTTGCGCCGGACAGCCGCCGAGTTCGATCAGACCATCGTCATGGTCACGCACGACCCGGTGGCCGCGTCGTACGCCGATCGTGTGCTGTTCCTCGCCGACGGGAAACTGGTCGGGCACATCGACCGCCCGACGCCGCAGCAGATCGCCGAGCGCATGACACACCTCGGGGACTGGTGATGATGAAAGCGCACACCTTTGCGCACCTGAAAGCGCATCGCTCCGGTTTCGTCGCCGTGTTCGTCTCCGTATTCTGCGCAGCGCTCCTCACCTGCGGTCTGGGTGTGCTGCTGGAATCGGGAGTGCGAGGCGGAGTCTCACCACATCTCTACGCCGGTGCCGACGCCGTCGTGAGTGCACCACAGGCGCTCGAGGTCAAGGAAGACGCCGATCAGCCTTTTGCCGAGCGAGTTCTCCTCGACGGCGATACCGTCCGCAAGCTCGATGCCCTCGATGTCACGGTGATTCCCGACATCTCCGTCCCCGTCAGCACCGCCGAGGGCGTCGTACTCGACGCACATCCTTGGAACACAGCACAACTGGCGCCGTACTCGCTCACCGAGGGGCGCGCTCCGCAGAGCCAAGACGAGGTGGTCTCGACTACGGGCGCCGCGCTCGGCGAGCAAATCACGCTGGCTCACGGCGCGATAGCCGACGAGTACACCGTCGTCGGCACAGCTGATTCGGCCTCGGTGCCGTCACCCGACCGTCCGGCACTCGTCTTCCTCGACGACGCAGAGGCCGAACGGTTGTGGCCGCACCAGAACGCTGTCACCGCAGTCGGATTGATCACTCCCGCAGGCATGGATGCTGCCGCTCTCGCCCGCGATGCACTCGCCGGAACCGGCGCGGAGGTCTCGACCGGCACTGCGCGCGGAGGCATCGAATTCCTCGACGCCGGTGCTGCGCGGACCCAGTTGATCGTGCTCTGCGCGTCGTTTGCCGGTCTCGCGTTGATGGTCAGTATGTTCGTCGTTTCCAGCACGCTGTCGCTCTCGATCAACGCCAGACGCCGAGAGTTCGCTCTGCTGCGGGCAATCGGGGCCACCACGCGACAAGTCCACGTCATGATCGGACGTGAAGTGCTGCTCGTTGCTGCTGCGGCGGCAGCTCTCGGCGCGGTGCCCGGATACCTGCTCGCCCGATTCCTGGGTGCACAGTTTGCCGACGCCGGGGTCATGCCCACCGATTTCGCGTTGGCGTACAGCCCACTTCCGGCGATCGCGGCATTCCTGATCTGCGTACTCACTGCCCGCGCGGCAGCGGCGATCGCGGCACGACGACCGGCGAAGCTCGACCCAGTCGAAGCGCTTCGCGAATCCGAAAGCGGCCCGGCGAAACTGAGCCGCGGACGCATCGTCACCGGGCTGATCTTCGGTGCCGCCGGTCTCAGCGCGTGCATCCTCCCCGCTTTCCTGCCCGGCAGCGTGGCAGCCGCTGGAGCCGGTTCGAGTGCACTGTTGTTGATCTTCTCGGTCGCGCTGCTCGGCCCCTTGTTGGTGCGCGGCATCATCAAGGTGATCGGCGGTCCACTGCGCCGTAGTGGGTCGGCGTCCAAAGTTCTCGCTGCCGCCAACGCCGAATCCAATTCGAGACGGCTCTCGTCGGCGGTTGTTCCATTGGCTCTCGCAATCGCACTGGGCTCGGTGCAGTTCTTCAGCCAGAGCACCGTCGCCGCCGAGGCGACCAACCAGTCGATCAAGGGCGTCACCGCCGACCTGATCGTCGGCGCGCCGGCCGGCATCGCTCCCTCGCTCCTCGACTCGATCGCATCGGTGCCCGGAGTGAGTGCGGCAAACCCGGTGGTCCGCAGTCAAGTCCTGCCGGTACCCAGCGGTGAGGAAGGCGGCTCAGCCGACAGCGCGATCGCTGCCCAGGGCATCGACGCCGCCAGCGCCGACGCGACCCTCGATCTCGCGGTGACCGAGGGCGACCTGAGCGCTCTGACCGGCGATACCGTTGCCGTGAGCGAAGACGGCGCCTTCACACTCGGAGCCAAGGTAGGTCAGCGCGTCGACCTCTATCTAGGGGACGGCACACTGGTGCATCCGATGGTCGTCGCAAAATATGGTCGCGGCCTCGGATTCGGGGACGTGACCATGCCGATCGAGACTTTGCGTCAGCACTCCACCGACGCTCTGATCGACACCGTTCTGGTTGCTGCCGAACCCGGACGGTCGGCCGAAGTCCAGCAGTCGTTGCGCTCGTTCCCCTCGATCGCCGCGATGAACCAGGACCAGTTCGGGGCCGCGGGCGAAGATCAGCGTCGTATGCAGTCGTGGGTCAGCATCCTCGCCGTCCTCGTCCTGCTCGGCTATCTCGCAGTCGCCGTCGTGAACACCCTGGTCGCCGCCACTGCCGAGCGTTCCCGCGAGTTCGCGCTCCTTCAACTGGTGGGCTCGCGGACGAGGCAGGTCCGAGCGATGATGCGCATCGAGTCGTTGATGGTGGTGGGAATCGCCGTCGTGGTCGGATCACTGATCGCCCTGCCGCCTCTGATGGGCATCGCCGTAGCGGTGTCCGGGCAGCCGATCCCGGCGATTTCACCGGCGATCTACGGTTCCATCGTCGCGGTGACCGCTGTTCTGGGATTTGTCTCCATCGCGATCCCGACGCGCGCCGCCCTACGCAAGAACCCGATGGACGGAGTGCGTAACCACTGAGTGGCACTACCGTCGTCATCTATGGATGCGGCGGCCTGGGACAAGAAGTACGAAGAAACCGAGCTCGTCTGGGGCGCTCCTCCCAACGAACTGCTGGTGGAATACGCGACGGCCCTCCCCCACGGCCAGGCACTCGACCTGGCGTGCGGCGAGGGCCGTAACGCGTTGTGGCTCGCGACCCGCGGTTGGGAGGTCACCGGCATCGACTACTCGGCCGTCGCGATCGAGAAAGCCCGCACGATCGCGGCCCGCTCGCCCCGATCGGTTCTCGACCGGCTCGACTACCGATGCGGCGACGTCACCGTCGCGGATTACGCCTCCAGGAATGGGCAGGGATACGACTTGGCCCTGCTTCTTTACCTTCATCTGCCCGCACCACAACGCACCCTGGTTGTGAACCGTGCCATAAATTCTCTGAAACCTGACGGAATCCTCATGATTTTGGGGCACGACCGAAGCAACATCGACTACGGCGTCGGCGGACCGAAAGATCCCGAAATCCTTTACACACCAGAAGAATTGATGCAGGAATTCCAAGGAAGGCTCGAGTTCGAGATCGCCGGAAATCCGCACAGACACACCGAAACGGGAATCGCGGTCGACGCGCTTGTCATCGGACGCAAATCCGGTGTTGGCAATGCAAAGAACGGCTAGTAACATGTATTAAGTTACCGACGAGTAATAAACTTCGGGCGGTACTAGGAGTGCTGGACCGCACCACCTCACTGGGAGAAGCAGAAGACATGGGCCATTACAAGAGCAACGTTCGGGACCTGGAGTTCAACCTCTTCGAGGTTCTCGGACTGGAGAAGCCACTGAGCGAAGGCGCTTGGGGCGACCTGGATGCCGACACTGTCCGCAACATGCTGGCAGAGGTCGCACGCCTGGCCGAGGGACCGCTTGGCGAATCTTTCGCCGACGCGGACCGCAACCCCCCTGTCTTCGATCCCGAGACGCACACCGTTGCACTTCCGGAATCCTTCAAGAAGTCGTTCAAGGCTCTGTGGGATGCCGAGTGGTACCGCATGGGACTGAGCGAAGAGGTCGGCGGCGTGCCGGTTCCCCGCTCCGTCGTGTGGGCCATCGGTGAGCTGATCCTGGGCGCACAGCCTGCAGCGCACATGTACCAGGCCGGACCCGCTTTCGCGGACGTGCTGTTCAACAACGGCACCGAAGAGCAGAAGAAGTGGGCAGCCACCATCGTCGAACGCGGATGGGGCGCCACGATGGTCCTCACCGAGCCCGACGCCGGCTCCGACGTCGGTGCCGGACGCACCAAGGCGATCAAGCAGGACGACGGCTCCTGGCACATCGAGGGCGTCAAGCGCTTCATCACCTCGGCCGACTCGGACGACCTGTTCGAGAACATCTTCCACCTCGTTCTCGCTCGCCCCGAAGGCGCCGGACCCGGCACCAAGGGCCTGAGCCTGTTCTTCGTCCCGAAGACGCACTTCAACTTCGAGACCGAAGAGTTCGGCGAGCGCAACGGCGTCTTCGTCACCAACGTCGAACACAAGATGGGCCTGAAGGTCTCCGCCACATGTGAGGTCACCTTCGGTGGCCACGGCATCCCCGCACAGGGCTGGCTGGTCGGCGAGGTCCACAACGGCATCGCCCAGATGTTCGACGTCATCGAGCACGCTCGAATGATGGTCGGCACCAAGGCAATCGCCACCCTCTCCACCGGTTACCTCAACGCTCTCGATTACGCCAAGCAGCGCGTTCAGGGTGCTGACCTGACCCAGATGACCAACAAGGCAGCACCGCGCGTGACCATCACGCACCACCCCGACGTGCGTCGCAGCCTGGCAATGCAGAAGGCATACGCCGAAGGCCTGCGCGCGGTGTACCTCTACACCGCAGCACACCAGGACGAGGTTGTCGCCCAGCTCGTCTCGGGCGCAGACAAGGACACCGCGTTCCGCGTCAACGACCTGCTGCTCCCGATCGTCAAGGGCGTCGGCTCCGAGCGTGCGTACCAGTACCTGACGGACAGCCTGCAGACCCTCGGTGGCTCCGGCTTCCTGCAGGACTACCCGATCGAGCAGTACATCCGCGACTCCAAGATCGACTCGCTGTACGAAGGCACCACGGCCATCCAGGCTCAGGACTTCTTCTTCCGCAAGATCGCTCGTGACCGCGGCGTCGCCCTCGCTCACGTTGCCGGACAGATCAAGACCTTCATCGACAGCGAAGCCGGCAACGGTCGCCTGAAGGCGGAGCGCGCACTGCTCGCCACCGCACTCGAAGACGTCCAGGCCATGGCTGCCACGCTCACCGGCTTCCTCATGGGAGCTCAGGAGCAGCCCACCGAGCTGTACAAGGTCGGCCTCGGCTCCGTCCGCTTCCTGATGTCCGTCGGCGACCTGCTCATCGGCTGGCAGCTCCTCCGCCAGTCCGAGATCGCTCTCGCAGCACTCGACAACGGCGCTTCCGACAAGGACAAGGGCTTCTACGAGGGCAAGGTCGCCATCGCGTCCTTCTTCACCAAGAACGTCCTGCCCGAGCTCACCGCTTCACGCGAGATCATCGCGAACACCGAGAACGACATCATGGAGATCGACGAAGCAGCATTCTGATTCGTTCCTGATTCATGAAAAGTGCCGGTCCCGAGAATGTTTCGGGACCGGCATTTTCATGCTCGGCAGTCAAGGCAATCTGTGGTCATCTGCGCTCGACGGTCGGGCAACTGATCTGTGCGGACAGTACGGACGTCGTCGGTTGTTCGCCGGGCCGTGCCGCCGTTCCTACCAGGGAAAGCGCCACGCGTCTGCGGTCCGGAGAACTGACTATTTCGATGGAATTGTCGACGCCGCCGCCGAAGGACACGAACTGTCCGCTCTGATCCGAGAACATCATCGTCGCCCCGGACTGACCTGGTTCCGGGTTTTCGTTCACGTAGACCTGCAACTGGAAATCACGCCCCGGATATTCGCCGCCGCCGTCGTACTCGTAGAAGGAACTCGTGTGCACCTCGTAGGCCCACTGACGGTGACCGGCGGGCAGCGAATCCGCCCAGTTGTGCTCGAAACACGTGACGGATCCGGGCAGCGAGACATTGGCTGCGCCGCTCCACCCACCGGACAGGGTGATGGCTCCGTATGGCGCTGCTTCGGACTCGTGCCGATCGGAAGGCAAGGGCGGAACGGTCAAGGGTCCGACATTGCGACCGGTGAACTCGAAAAGCCTCTCGCTCGACACGAACGGGGGCGACTCGCGCTCACCGCCACAGGAGACAACTGACAGGGCGGCCATGACCAGTAACGCGCACATACCGCGTCTACGAACCGGCACCTCGACACCCCCTGCCCGTTTCCAACAGAATACATACCGTTCGGTCTCCAAGTTACCGATCGTGTCCGACACATCCCATTCGTGGGACCGCTCACCCGCTACCGATGTGATTGGGTGAGCACGAACGTCCACTGAACCAGCACTCGGTTCTTTCGAAGGCCGAGTAGATCAACAGACAGGTGATCATCGTGGTCGCACCAGAGCACGCACAACTCGATTACGCCCCTGAACTGGCATTGACCGCCACGGACTTGGCGCTCGACGGCCCATGGGGGCCGGTGTTCGGACCCGTCAATCTCGAGATTCGTGCAGGCGGTGTGACCATCCTCGAAGGCTCCGCCGGTTCAGGACGTACGTCCTTACTTCTGACACTCAGCGGACGAATGAAAGCCAGTTCCGGATCACTGTCCGTCTTCGGTCGAACGCGTCCCCGAGAGATCTTCGAGATCGCCGGGGTCGCCGGGTTCGAGGACATCGACGAGCTTGCCGAGTCCGTCACCGTCCGAGATCTGATCACCGAACAAATTCGCTGGGATGCGCCCTGGTACAAGCTCATCGGACGTGCCGGAGACCGCGAACTCGAAGCGGTGTGCGCTCCCGTCTTCGGCGATCATCCCTTACCTGCGCTCGGCCGGTACGTCAGCGATCTCGGGGAACTCGAGGCGACCCTGCTGCGTATCGCCGTCGCGAACACGAAGAAGCCGGCCCTGCTCGTCGTCGACGATCTCGAACAGGTGCGGCGCGACTCCGAACGCGCGTACCTCGTCGAGCGACTCGTCGAGATGGGGAGCTACCAGACCATCATCGCGTCGACCGTCAACCCGCTGCCCGACGGATCACCCATCGATGCCGTCGCCCTGCTCCAAGAAGTCACCAATCCCGACCAAGAAGGGGCGAGGTAACCGCGATGCTCGCTGGAATGTCTCTCGGAACCGAACTCAAGCGGTTCTCCCGCGGCGCGATGCCCAGGATCGCACTCGTCACCATCATCTTGATGCCACTGCTGTACGGCGCAATGTACCTGTGGGCCTTCTGGAATCCGTTCGGTGAGGTCAACAAGGTCCCCGTCGCACTGGTCAACACCGACCGCGGTGCAATGGTGCAGGGTCAAGAGCTCAAGGCTGGCGACGAAGTAAGCCAAGCACTTCTCGATTCCGGTGAGCTCGATCTCCACCTGGTCTCACAGCAGGAAGCCGAACAGGGAGTCTCGGACGGGACGTACTACTTCTCTCTCACTCTGCCCGAGAATTTCAGCGAGGCCGTTGCCTCCCCGACGTCCAAGGACCCCCACAAAGCTCAGTTGCAGTTCACCTTCAACGACGTCAACAACTACCTCGGCACCATCATCGGCCAAAATGCCGCCCAGCAGGTTCTCAGTCAAGTCAGCGACAAGATCGGCGCGCAGTCCGTCGAGACGGTTCTGGTCGGATTGACCGATGCGGGTGCAGGTTTGAAGCAGGCCGCCGACGGAGCGCTCCAGCTCTCGGCCGGAGTGAACACTGCCAATGCCGGAGCCGGCGAATTGGCGTCGGGCTCGAAAACTCTGGCAGACAACATGGTTACCGCACGTGACGGTGCAGCCACTCTTGCCGGCGGTACAGCGCAACTCTCGACCGGTATCAATACCGCCACGGACGGTGTCCTCGCACTGACCGACGGTTTGGGGCAACTCGATCTCGGAGCCGTCCAACTGGGCGACGGCGCAAGCCAACTCAGTGGTGGCGTCACCCAGGTCGTCGACCAACTGAGCGTCCTCGGGAACACACAGGCAGACGTTGCACAACTGGTCGGGCAGGCGGTGGCCAGCCTTCGGCTGAACCCGGATCCTGTCAGCCAACAGATCGCCAATGCCCTCGCGCCTGCCCAGGACATGCTGCGCACTCAGGGTTTCGGTGAAGCGACCATGGGCCAACTGGGCGAACTCAAGAGCGGTGCACAACAACTCGCTTACCAACTCGACGATCCGTCGAGCACCTTCCGAGCCGGGCTGAATGCCGCGGCCAACGGCGGCGGTGAACTCCGCAACGGCCTGGTGCAGCTGCGTGACGGCGGTCAGCAAGTCAACGACGGCGCGCAAACCCTCAGCAGTGGACTGGTTCAACTCACCGACGGCAGCGTCCAACTCTCCGATGGTGCAGCCAAACTCGCCGACGGCACCGAGCAACTCCGTGCCGGGTCTGCCGAACTCGCGACCAAACTCACCGAGGGCGCCGGTCAGATTCCCAGTTGGACCGATCAGCAGCGAACCGCAACCGCTCAAACCCTCTCCAGCCCGGTCGAACTACAGGAGACCTACGAGAACCGGGCAAGCACCTTCGGTACCGGTTTTGCTCCGTTCTTCCTGCCCCTCGCGCTGTTCGTGGGCGGCATCATCACCTGGATGCTGCTCAAGCCGCTCCAGAACCGGCCCATCGCAAACGGACTCGGCGCGCTGCGAGTGGTCCTCGCCTCGTACTGGCCGGCATTGCTCATCGGCATCTGCCAGGTGATCGTGATGTACCTGGTCGTGCACTTCGCCGTCGGCCTGCACCCCACACACGCCCTCGGCACCGTCGGATTCCTGATGCTCATCACTGCCACGTATATGGCGTTGATCCAGGCATTCAACGCCATCTTCGGAGTATCCGTCGGACGCGTCATCACCCTGGCGTTCCTGATGCTGCAACTGGTTTCGGCCGGCGGCATCTATCCCGTCGAAACCACCGCGAAACCGTTCCAGATCATCCACCCCTTCGACCCGATGACCTACGCGGTGAACGGGCTACGACAACTCACCGTCGGCGGTATCGACTCGAGACTGTGGGTCTCGATCGCCGTCCTCGGCGGCCTTCTCGTCGCCTCACTCGGGGCCAGTTCACTTGCTGCACGCCGAAATCGGCAATGGACCATGGACAGGCTGCATCCGCCGATCGAAGTCTAGGTCAGGGTCTCCGGCCAAGGCTCCACGGTCAGCGCAGGCCATTCCCTGCGCCACCGTGCCGCCTTGGCCTCGTAAACCTCTCTCGGCGCCAGCACCGGGTTGGGGCGGACGATCATGTCGAAAAGATCGTCGTATCCATGCGGGGCATACACGTCCACAGTGCCGCCCGCGGCCTTGGTGATCCCGAAACAGCAAGTTGTGGAAGCGAAGTGGTCGATAGCGTCGCGGCAACTGGTGAACGGAACGCCGGGAATCCCGAAATGCTGCTCGTACCACAGGTGCACGCGGGCTTCGTTGCGTACTTCGACATCGGCATCCACATCGGCGAACAGTTCTGCCGCCGAACGAATCACACGGTCCTCCGCGTCGTAGCTCAGATCGCCGGCGTCGAAATAGAAGAGGTCGTAGTCCTTGATTCCGGCGCCGAGGTCACGGCCGTCGATGTGATTCCAGACGGTTTGGAAGAGCCCACCCGCCGTCAGGTACCACTCCGGCAATCCCAGCTTCGGCGCCCGATCCACGATCGTTGCGACCACTGGATTGGCCAGGGCGATCTCGAGAAATCGTTCACGCATGCTCGTCAGCCTCTCATATGACAAGTAAACTTGACATCATGTGACAAGTATTCTTTACTTTTCCTATGACTGGAAAGGCCGGCGACAACAACGTGCGGGAGCACCGACGCCTCGCCGGCCTCACCCAGGCGCAACTGGCCACGGCAGGTCAGGTGAGCAGACAGAGCATCGTCTCCGTCGAACGCGGCGACTACGCACCGAGTGTCTACCTGGCACTTCGCCTGGCACTGGCACTGGGGACCACCGTCGAAGCGCTCTTCCCCTTACCCGAATCGGCACTCACCGCAGAAATTCCAGAGGAGACGGCATGAGCACCATGATGAAGGCAATGCGGTTCGTCGGAGATCTGGACGACGACTTCTACAAGGACGAGCGGCAGCGCGACGTCTGGAACGAAGCCTCGGCGGTGGGATTGCAGAGTGTCTTCTGGGCAGTCTTCGTCAGCTCGGCGATTCTGCCCTGGGTCGCCGGCCGAACAGGGGCGTGGATCTCGCTCGCGCTGCTGATCGTCGCGCTGTTCGGCTCGGTGGTCACGATTGTCTATGCACTTCGACGCGACGTCGATGTCTACGTGTTGTCCAACTACAACCGTCCCCGGGTCGTGATCAGCATCGCGCTGTACCTCGTCGCCGCAGTCGGCATCATGGCGCGCCTCAAATTCGATTCGTACGAAGAATCGTCCACGTGGGTCGGCGCTCTCGTCGGCGGAATCGTCGGTGGCGGCGTCGCAATCGCGGCAGTCAAGCTTCACCAGCAGCGCGCCAAGCGACGCGAAGCGGCCGAAGAACTTCTCTGAATTCCGGAAGTCTGCCCGGCACAACGGAATCCATAGAGTTGGTAAAATCGTGCCAGGTCAACCGATCGCGAGTAACGTCGAAACGGTGAGCACTCGCCTCGGATACCAGATGCCCAACTTCAGCTACGGCGGTCCGGTCAAGGACCTCTTCCCCACCGTCATAGCGCAGGCCCGCGAAGCCGAAGCCGCAGGCTTCGACACTGCATTCGTGATGGATCACTTCTACCAACTCCCCGGAATCGGAGCGCCGGACGCCCCGATGCTCGAGGCCTACTCCGCGCTCTCCGCGCTGGCGACGGCCACCGAGACCATCCAGTTGTCTGCACTGGTCACGGGAAACACCTACCGCAATCCGCCCATGCTCGCCAAGACCGTCACCACCCTCGACGTGGTGAGCGGCGGTCGGGCCATCCTGGGCATCGGCGCCGGTTGGTTCGAACTCGAACACAATTCGTTCGGATACGAGTTCGGAACGTTCACCGAGCGCTTCCAGAAACTCGACGAAGCACTGCAGATCATCGCGCCGATGCTCCGCGGTGAGCGCCCCACCTTCGACGGCAAGTGGTACCACGTCAAGGACGCCATCAACGAGCCTCGAGTCCGCGACGACCTGCCGATCCTGCTCGGCGGTGGCGGTGAGAAGAAGACGTTCAGCCTCGCCGCTCGCTTCGCGGATCACCTCAACATCATCTGCGACCCCTCGGAACTGCCGCGCAAGATGGAAGCACTTGCGGCACGCTGCGACGAAGCCGGTCGCGATCCCGCAACCCTCGAGACCAGCTTCCTCACGTTCATGATGATCGACGAGGACGGCGACAAGGCTCGCGCGCATCAGCGAACGTTTCTCGCGGAGCGTGGCCTCGACATCACCACGGCGCCGGAAGACGTGGTCGCCAAGGCCACCGAACGCCATTTCGTCGGCAGCCCGGACGACGTCGCCGAGCAGGTTCAGACGCGCATCCTCGACCACGGCATCGACGGCGTCGTGATCAACCTGATCACCAACGGCGAAGAGCCAGGCATCGTCGACCTCGCGGGCCGCACCCTCGGCCCACTCGTCGGCAAGTAGTTCCCTACTCGCACTTCACGATCGGCACCGGGTCGTACTTGACGGTCCGGGTGTTCGAGGAAATCTCGGCGCCACTCGCGTGGTCGGTGATCACGCGGGTGTCGCTGACCGTGAATCCGGGCGCACCGCTCGAAGCCACACAACCAGGCCCCTCCGGCAACGTCACGGTGTTCGGCGATGTCGGCGACGTACGCGGGCCGGTCGTCGAAGCGACATCGACGGTTTTGGTTCCCCAGATCCGAACGGTGATGTTCGACGACGTCGCAATCGTCTCGATCATCACGCCGGTCTTCGCCGGATTACGGAACTGCAAGTCGATCGCACCATCGAAGATGGTCGCCTCACGCGCTTCGGGGTACCGCGAGATGTAGTAACTGTGCTCAGTGTGCGCGACGTCGTCCATGCCTGCGAAATACGTCGCGTTGTAGAGCGTCGTCGCGAGCTGGCTGATACCGCCGCCGACAGCCTTGTCCGGGCGACCATTGTTGATGATCCCCGACTCGACGTATCCCTGAGCCGCACCGCGCGGACCCGTGTACTCGTTGAGCGAGAACGTATCCCCTGGCTTGATCACGGCCCCGTCGATCTCCGACGCGGCCAGGCCGATATTCACACCAGACGCGTATTCGAAACCACCGGTGGTGAATTCGCCGATCACCTCGTTGATGCCGAGGGCATCCGCGGCTTCGGTGGTCAACGCCGGCGGGACCGGTCCGTACACGGCGGGTGTTGCCCGAGACGCCGTGCTGCCCAGCAGAACCGGAAGTTCCTTGACCGTGTCCGGCCAGTTGATCAGATCACCGACAACACCCGGCACAACCGACGGCTTACCACCGGCGAAGGTGAACGACGCGTCCTTGGGTTGTACTTCAGTCGATACCAACTGCGGAGTCAGAATCTTGATCGCAGCATCCGTGTTGTACTGCGGAGTCAGCCCACCCGAGCCGTCAGGGGTGAAGGTCAGAACCTCACCGATCTGGTCGACGCCGAGCGTCGCAACCTTGCCGTCACGGCCGTTGACCACGACATCACCCGAGGCAGCCGGAATGGCAATCTCCTGCAGTGCGCGATCGACACCGGCCTGAGTGACCGTCACCGGCACCTCGTCGACCGGAAGATCGACGACGCCACCGTCAGACCACTCCGCGGCGAACGTTGCGCCCGCCTGCTGCGTTTCGAGAGCCTGCCCGGCGGCAGGTGAAACACCCGTCGCCTTCCCACTCTCGAACACGACTGCGCCTTCGACGGGCGCACGATCGCTGTTCGCCGCAAGCTGCGACATCGAGGCATCCAACGCACCCTGGTCGACCGTCGACACCACGGGCACCTCGCGGGAGCCGAAGAACGACGTGATGCGGGTGATCGGGTTGATCGGCTGAGCGTTCACGCCCGAGAGCGTCGCCGACCAGTCGACGTCCACACCCGCAGATGCGGGAACGATCTCGGCATCGACGCCGCCGGCATGTACCGCTACCGGTTCGACGAGCCTTGGGCCGAGTTCGGCGCGCAGCGTGGCCTCTGCGTCGGCAGGCGTGAGATCACCGATGTCCACCCCGGCGACCTGGGTGCCGCGTGGTGTCTTCCCCGACGACGTGAAGATGTCCACTCCGTAGGCAATCACTGCGACGGCAAAGATGGCGCCGAGTGCTATCGCTGGTTTGACCCACTTACGGGAAGAAGCCGGAGCGGGCGCTTCTGGCTGTTGTTGCGGTGCTGGTGGTGCAACTGCCTCTGGTTCGCGGACAACAGGCTCGTACTGCTGCTGGATGGGTTCGAATTGCTGGGTGTCGTACTGCTGCACGAACTCGGGACGCGGCGGCTTCGGGGGAACCACCACTGCCGGGGGCTCGAACTGCTCTGTCTGCTCGTCGATGGTTTCTGTCGCCGGAGCCGAGTCGACTACTTCCGTCGGCGGTGCGTCCTCCGCTGGGACGACTGGGATGACGGTGGTGACCTCGTTTGCCGATTCGTCGATGGCCGGTTCGACGATTGTGGGCTCGACGATTGTCGGCTCGTCGATTGTCGGCTCGTCGAATGTTGTCTCGACGTCGGTCGGCTCGATTTCTGCTTCGTCGACTGTCGCTTCTGTGGAATCGATTGCGTCTTCGTCGACAGGCCTTGGTACTTCGGCTGGTTCAGGTCCTACTGATTCAGCCTCGACAACCGCCTCGGTGTCCTCAGGGGTCTTGGGTTCCTCGACCGACTCGGTCTCTTCGACCGCCTGAGGTTCCTCGACCGACTCGAGTTCCTGTTCCGGGAGGGACGAGTCCTCGCTGTTCGTCTTCTCGACGGACGGACCCTCTTCGTCACTCACCTGTTGGCTCCTCGCTGCATCAACCGTCGCTGCGGCGCTCACCGACAACTCAATACAGGATATCCGGACATACGAGAGCCCCGTGTTGCTGCCAGGTCGGGGGTCAGGCAGCAACACGGGGCTGTCATGAATATCGGTAGCTATTCTGCAGCGTTACACGCCTGCGCGAAAAAGTTTGCAAAGAGTTCGGGGATCCGGCCACCCCTCGTGGCCGGATCCCCGATTACGCATCCCCTCGCCACGATCACTGCAGGTGAGCGCAGTTTTCAGTCGCGTGGGGAGATTGTGGAGCGGTTACCGCTCGATGATCGCCGTGACACCCTGGCCGCCGGCCGCACAGATCGAGATCAGACCGCGGCCCGAACCCTTCTCCGCGAGCATCTTTGCGAGGGAAGCCACAATACGTCCGCCGGTTGCCGCGAACGGGTGACCTGCAGCCAAGGACGATCCGTTGACATTGAGCTTGCTTCGGTCGATCGATCCCAACGCGCCGTCGAGGCCGAGGCGTTCCTTGCAGTACTCGTCGGACTCGAAGGCCTGCAGGGTTGCCAGAACCACCGAAGCGAAGGCTTCGTGGATCTCGTAGTAATCGAAGTCCTGCAAGGTCAGACCGTTGCGGGCCAGCAAACGCGGAATCGCGTACGTGGGAGCCATGAGCAACCCGTCTTTGCCGTGGACGTAGTCGACGGCAGCGGTTTCGGAATCGACGAGGTGCGCCAGAACCGGAAGATTGCGCTCGGCTGCCCACTCGTCGGTGGAGAGCAGCACTGCAGAAGCGCCGTCGGTGAGCGGCGTCGAGTTGCCTGCCGTCATCGTCGCGTCGCCGAGCTTGGTACCGAAGACAGGCTTGAGCGTCGACAGCTTCTCGACGGTCGAACCGGGACGGAGGTTGTCGTCGCGGGTCAGGCCGAGGAACGGGGTGACGAGGTCGTCGAAGAAACCGCGGTCGTAGGCAGCTGCCATGTTCTTGTGGCTGGCAGCGGCAAGTTCGTCCTGGTCCTCGCGCTTGATGCCGAATTCCTTGGCGGTGATCGCAGCGTGGTCACCCATCGACTTGCCGGTGCGAGGCTCGCCGTTGCGCGGAATTTCGAGGCCGAGCATGCCCGCACGCACGTTGCCGAGCAGCTTGATGCGGTCGCCCGTGGACTTCGCGCGATTGAGGGAGAGCAGGAACTCGCGCGCCTGATCGTTGACGCCGATCGGGGCGTCGGACGTGGTGTCCGTGCCGCCGCCGATGCCGGAATCGATGCGGCCGGCCGAAATGGCGTCGCCGACGGCGATGATCGACTGCAGTCCCGTGCCACACGCCTGCTGAAGGTCGTACGCCGACGTGTACGGGCTCAGCGCGCTGCCGAGAACGGACTCGCGAATGAGATTGAAATCACGGCTGTGCTTGAGCACCGCACCGCCGACGACCATGCCGAGCTTCTCGCCCTGCAGATTGAATCGGCTCACCAGACCGTCGAGCGTCGCAGTGAACATGTCCTGGTTGGACGCCTGTGCGTACGCCTTGTCCGAGCGTGCGAACGGAATGCGATTTCCGCCGACGATCGCAACCGGACGGCGCTGACCTGCGGACTTCGCAGCGGCTGCGGCCGGTGCGGTGCGCGGTGCGGCGGGCTTTGCGTTTGAACGGGCTTTGCTTGTCACTTGCGTCTCCAAGGATGGTGCGATTACCTGTTGAAGACTATTCTTACTCAGTAGTAAGTTACTTGTCTATCGCCGCATTCTTCCGATTGCCCGGTGAGAGACAACCCGAAACACAACAGAAGGTAGGACCGTGGCAGCCAGCAAGGGAGCTCCCGACCTCTATTCACAGTTCCTCTCGTCCGCCCCCGGCGCATTCATCGCGTCGAAGGCCGGCCTGCCCAGGCCCGAGAACCTGCGTCGCTACAAAGCAGGGGAACCCGCACTCGCCGGACCTGTCCTCATCGGCGGCAAGGGTCGGCTCGCAGAACCACTTCGCGTACTGCTCTCCGACTACCCGGCGGCTCAGGCACACGACAGCAGCTTCGGCGGACTCGTGTTCGACGCCACCGGAATCACTCAGGTCAGCGAGCTCGAGCAGCTGTTCGAGTTCTTCCAGCCCGTGATCCGCAACCTCGCACCGTCGGCTCGCGTCGTCGTTCTCGGCACGACGCCGGAAGAAACGTCGAGCGTCGACGAGCATGTCGCGCAGCGCGCGCTCGAAGGCTTCACCCGCAGCGTCGGCAAGGAGATCAAGCGCGGCTCCACCGCTCAGCTGGTCTACGTCTCCCCCAAGGCGTCCACCGGACTGTCCGGCGTGGAATCGACTCTGCGCTTTCTCCTTTCGGCAAAGTCCGCCTTCGTCGACGGCCAGGTCATCGTCGTCGGTGCTGAAGATTCCGTCGCGCCCGCAAGCTGGGACAAGCCGCTCGAAGGAAAGGTTGCCGTCGTCACCGGCGCAGCCCGCGGCATCGGTGCCACAATCGCCGAGGTCCTGGCCCGCGACGGCGCACACGTGGTCTGCGCTGACATCCCGGCCGCCGGCGAAGCACTGTCCGAGACCGCAAACAAGGTCGGCGGCACGTCCCTCGCCCTCGACGTCACGGCGGCCGACGCAGCCGAGGTCCTCGCAGCTCACCTCCTCGAGCGTCACGGCGGAGCCGACATCATCGTCCACAACGCCGGCATCACCCGCGACAAGACCCTCGCCAACATGGACGAGGGCCGCTGGAACATGGTCATGAACGTCAATCTTCTTGCACCGCAGAAGATCACCGAGCACCTCGTCGAGAAGGGCGCCCTCAAGGAAGGCGGCCGCGTCGTCGACGTCTCCTCCATCGCCGGCATCGCGGGCAACCGCGGCCAGACCAACTACGGCACCTCCAAGGCCGGCGTCATCGGCCTCGTACACGCCGAAGCTCCCGTCCTGGCGAAGAAGAACATCACCATCAACGCCGTCGCACCGGGCTTCATCGAGACCGCCATGACCGCAGCCATCCCCTTCGCCACCCGCGAAGCCGGCCGCCGCATGAGCTCGCTCCTGCAGGGCGGCGAGACCGTCGACGTCGCCGAGACCGTCGCATACTTCGCCAGCCCGGCCTCCAATGCCGTTACGGGACAGGTCGTTCGCGTCTGCGGCCAGAGCCTCCTGGGCGCATGATGGCAACAAAGACCGTCGCGCTCACCGAGCAGCCGAAGACCCTCGACATCTACTCCCGGGCGGTACTGGGATTGTTGCCGTGGAACAAGTCCAACTCGCGCTCGGTGCCACAGCAGACCTTCACCCTCACCGGACTGAAGGTCGACACCGACAATCTGGCGGCGTACTGCCGCGTGACCGGACTGCGATTCGGCGACACTCTGCCGATCACTTACCCCTTCACCTTGGCTTTCCCGACCGTGATGAAGCTGATGGTGTCGAAGGACTTCCCCTTCGCCGCCGTCGGCTCCGTTCACGCCGAGAACGTCATCGAATCGCTGCGGCCCATCTCCGTCAGCGAACCGCTTGACCTCTCGGTGCATGCCGAGAACCTGCGTGAGCACCGCAAGGGCCTGCTGATCGACGTGATCACCGAAATTCGGGTGGGACGGGAACTGGTCTGGCGACAGACCTCGAGCTTCCTGAACCAGCAGAAGACCTCCCTGTCCGGCCAGCCAGGTCCGGAGCCCAAGGCCGACGAGGTCCCGCCGATGCCGATGAGCACCATCCGCGTCGACCAGACCACGATCAGCAAGTACGCCGCCGTCTCCGGCGACCGCAATCCGATTCACGTCTCGTCTCTGGGCGCCAAGGCTTTCGGTTTCCCGAAGACCATTGCTCACGGAATGTGGAGTGCCGCGGCAGTTCTGCGGACCGTCGAGGGGTCCGTCGCGGACAAGGTCACCTACAGCGTGCGTTTCGGCAAGCCGATTCTGCTACCGGCGACGCTGAATGCCTACGCTGATCGCACCGACGGCGGCTGGGATCTGTCACTGCGTCACCCGAAGAAGGGCTACCCGCACGTCACGGCGACGCTGCGCTGACCTGAGTTTTGTCGGGTTTCCCACCCACCCCAATTGAGCGAACGTACCTTTCGGCGCCTTGGATGCGCTGAAAGGTACGTTCGCTCAGATTGGTTTGGGGGCTATTCGGACTTCTTCTTGCCCGACAGACCGCGCCACGCGAGGGATTCGAGTAGATCCGCTGCGGCATCCACTTCGATTTCCCCACCCGCGACCCGGTCGGCTACCGCCTCACCGGCGCCGACGAGCGCAATGGCGATGATCCCGTAATCGTGCGCGGCATCAGGATCCTTGGTGCTGGACTCGAGCAGATGCGCAGTCAACTCGATCAACCGATCGCGGCTGGACTGCACGGTTCCCGCAAAAGCCTGCTGCCCGACGGCCTGACGGTAGAGCACCATCCACGACTTGCGGTTTGCGCCCACGAACCCGAGGAAGCCCTCGAGAGCGGCGCGCAATTGTTCACGCGGAGTCAGGTTCGGCGCACCGGCCGGGGCGAGCGCTTCGAGGAAGCGGAGCCCTTCACGATGAATGCACGCCGCGAACAACTCTTCCTTCGAGCCGTAGTACAGGTACAGCATCGGCTTCGAGATCTCGGCTTTGGCTGCGATGGTGTCCATCGAAGTTTCGTGAAACCCCCTGTCGGAGAACACGTCCACAGCCGCGTCGAGCATCTGCTGCTCACGCACTGCGCGTGGCAGTCGCTTGGTACCGCCGGCCATGCTTCCTCCAACCACAGGGTAAATGTCGATCTTACTCTACGGTAAGATTGTGCGTCGAATCCCGACTTCGACTCAGCAGGTCACGGCACCTTTGGCAGTGGCAACTGTGACCACGGCCTGATCGACCCGCGCCTGCGGAAGCTCACCGGACGCGACGGCCTGCTCGAGATGGTCGAGCACCCGCGGAACGTCGTCGGTTGTCAGCCACAATGCCTGATCGACTCCAGCCACCAGCGCAGCCTGAACCGCGTCGGCAATATCGTATCGGTCGGTGATCGCCTGCATTCCGCTGAGGTCGTCGGTGAATACCGGGCCGGTGAACGGCGCTGCGCCGTAACCCACTCCGTCGCGAAGCAACGCGACGGCGGCGGGGCTGATGCTGGCAGGGGTACCGGGCTCGGTCAGACCGGGAACCTCGAGGTGACCCATCATGACGCCGACTCCGGTTCCCGACAGCTCCCGGAAGGGAATCAGGTCCGACGCGATCAGATCCTGCAAGGGCGGCGTTGTCACCTCACCCCGGTGCGAGTCACCCGACGCGCTGCCATGTCCGGGAAAGTGCTTGATCACCGGGAAGATTCCGGCATCGCGCATACCCTGCGCGTACGCACCGGCGTAGGCAACCACGGTCTGGGGGTCGTCGGAGTACGAGCGGTCCCCGATCACGGAGTCGTCGGGTTGGCTGCTGACGTCGACGTCGGGGGCGTAGTTGACGGTGATCCCGAGATCCTTCAACCCACGTCCACGCTCGAGCGCCATCTGGTACGTCTGTTCCACTGTCATGGTCTGCGCTGTTTCCCTGGCCGACGGATCGGGCCCGAGGATGTCCGCGACGCGGGAAACTCGTCCACCTTCTTCGTCGATCGTCACCATCAACGGCAACTTCGACGCCGAAGCAACCTGCGGCACTTCGCGATTGGTGAGCATCGACTGATCGGTCCAACTTCCGACGAAGATGCCGCCGATCTCCTCGTTCTGCACTATCGACAACGCGTCGTCGGTCCCGGTGACGCCGACGTTGAGCAGCTGGGCAAGTTTCTGACGCAGGGACAGTGAAGCCAGAAGGTCACTACCGCACGACGCGGCGACGGGCGCGGAGCTGGATGCCGCAGGCGTCGACGTGATCTCGGAGGTGGTGCTGGTCGGGGCGCTCGAAACCGGATCGGCGGTCCCGTTTTCGCCCGAGCATCCCGCAACCAACCCTCCGCATAAAGCAATGGTCGTCGCAGCCTTCAGAAACTTGATCCGCATACCTCGACCGTAACGGACCCGGTACCCATACACTCCCTCACGGGCACATCGGGACGGTAGCCTGGAAGAGAACCGATTCCCCCGCTGACGAGGAGGTCGTGATGCCACAAGGTCTGATGCTCATCGCGTACGACGGTTCCGACAACGCCAAGCGTGCAGTCGACTATGCGGGGCGTTTCCTCTCCGCCAATCGTGCTGTTCTCGTCACTGCCTGGGAGCCGATGGTTCGCCAGGCCGCTCGCATGTCCGGCCTGTCCGGGGTGATGCAACCGGAGTGGGTTCCCGACGACGACGTCGAGGACATCGCGTACACCGACGCCAAAGTCACCCTCGCCGAGGGCGTCGCACTGGCCGAGGCCGCAGGCCTGACCGTCGAAGGCAGAAGCGCCGAGTGCCGATCCGCGATCTGGTCTGCAATCTGCGAAACCGCAGACGAATTGGACGTCGACATCATCGTGACCGGCACCCGTGGCACTACGGGTTTGCGGTCGCTACTGCAGAGCAGCGTCGCGGATCATGTTCTGCGTCACAGTCATCGGCCGGTGTTGATCGTCCCTCCGGGGAAGTGACCTTCGCGCATTCCTGATCCGTGGCCGACTAGTGTCGAAACCACCATGGACGGTTTTGTTCTCTCGCGCCCCGATCACAGCGTGGTCACCCGCGGCGTACGACGCAGCTTCGACAGCTCCGACGCGGCCACCCACGCTCTGTCGGCAGGTACGACAAAGCTGATCGTCGGAGCGCTCCCCTTCGACCCCGCTGCCGCAACGGCGTTGTACGAACCTGCCGAGGCGACGATCGCGTCGCGGCCGTGGCAACCGCTCGATCCCCAGGCCCTGCCCACGACCCGGGTTGACCGGGAGATCCCGTCGTCGTCGGAGCATCTTCGTCGAGTGGAAAAGTTGATCGGACGCCTCCGCAGTGGAGAGATCGACAAGGTTGTCGCGGCTCGCACTGTGGAACTTCGCACGCAGACCCCGATCTCCCCGACCGCGCTCGCCGCTCGCATGGCGGCGCTCAATCCCGTCGCCAACACCTTTGCCGTCGACCTCTCTGCTGCGGGAGCCGAATTCGAGGGCCACAGCCTGGTCGGCGCGACGCCCGAAGTATTGGTCAGTCGACGCGGGCGCGTCGTGACGTGTCGCCCGTTGGCCGGGACCACAAAGCGATCCGCCGACGCCGATCAAGACCGCGAGGCAGGCGAAAGCCTTCTGCATTCGACGAAGAATCTGGCCGAGCACGCCTTCGTGACGGCGTGGATCCGCGAGGTCCTGCAACCGATGTGCAGTGATCTGTCGGTACCGGCAACTCCCGAACTGACCAATACTCACGAGGTCTGGCACTTGGCCAGCCCGATCCGCGGCACGCTGCGAAACGACACCACTGCGCTCGACCTCGCCATCGCGCTGCATCCGACGCCCGCGCTGTGCGGAACACCCACCGACGCGGCACTGAAAGTCATCCGCGAGACCGAGGAGCCTCGCCGTTTCTACGGCGGCGCCGTGGGATGGTGCGACGAGGCCGGTGACGGCGATTGGGTGGTTGCCATCCGCTGCGCCGAGATCAGTGCAGACGGCCGCAACGCCTGGGCCAGCGCGGGTGGTGGAATTGTCGCCGAATCGGATCCGCAGGACGAACTCGACGAGACGTCCACGAAACTGCGCACTCTGTTGACCGCGCTCGGTGCCGAAGCCCTCGACTGACCAGCACGTCACGAGGGTAATCGTCCGGATTCTCGAGTGCGGGTGATACCTTGACCCGAGCAGTTCGTACGGGCCGGTAAGTCCGTCCGACCGCGAACGACCGACTAACGACCAATTGGGAGATCCGCGATGACGAAGTTCCTTGTCCCCGGTGTGGCCAGCGCTGTCATCGGTGCCGTTCTGGGTGCCGGCGTCATCTTCGGTGTCACGGCCGCCGCGTCGGACAACACTCGTCCCGAGATCGACCGCAGCGGAAACGCAGATTCTTCCGTGCTGAACCAGGTTGAGTACGGCAGCCGCTGAGAGCGCAGGCCTCGCGAGTTCCCGTTCTTCCGCCGACGCAGCGGTGTCTTCGGTAGACACCGCCCCGTCGGCAGAGCCCCTGTCGAAGCGGTGGCTGTTCGGCGCCTCCGTTGTAGCGTTTCTTCTCACTTTTCTGCAATCGCCGGGTCTGATCACCGCTGACACCAAGTACGACCTGACGCAGAATCCGTTCGGTTTTCTCGAACGCGCGTCGCATCAGTGGAGTAGTCAGGCCCCGCTCGGCCAGGTTCAGAACCAGGCCTACGGATATTTCTTTCCGCACGGGCCGTTCTTCGCGCTCGGCGAGTTGGCGAACGTTCCGCCGTGGATCACCCAGCGCATCTGGTGGGCGCTGCTTCTGATCGCAGGATTCTGGGGCATCATCCGAATTGCCGAGGCTCTCGGTATCGGCAGCCGTAGTTCGCGCGTCATCGCAGCGGTTGCCTTTGTTCTTTCTCCCCGCGTGCTGACCACGCTCGGTTCGATTTCCTCGGAAACCCTGCCGATGATGCTGGCGCCGTGGGTGTTGTTGCCGGTGATTTTGGCCTTCGGCCCTGTGCGTGGAAAAGGAGTCCCTGGACTCCCTAACCGCTCACGGGGGTTGAGGCGGTTGGCCGCACAATCCGCGCTTGCCGTCGCGCTCATGGGTTCGATCAATGCCGTCGCCACTGCCGCGGCCTGCCTGGTCGCGATCATCTGGTGGCTCTCGCACAAACCCAACCGAACATGGCTGACGTTCACCGCGTGGTGGGCGCTGTTCGTCGCTCTCGGCACACTCTGGTGGATCGTGCCGCTGCTTCTGCTCGGCAAGATCAGCCCACCGTTCCTCGACTACATCGAGTCCGCCGGTGTCACCACGCAGTGGGCGTCGCTGGCCGAGATACTTCGCGGCACGGACAGTTGGACCCCGTTCGTCTCCCCCGAACGCATTGCCGGCGCCGTCCTGGTCACCCAGCCCGCAGCAGTTGTCGCCACAGGTCTGGTTGCCGCCGCCGGCCTCGCCGGGCTCTGCATGCGGTCCATGCCTGCTCGCGGCCGGCTGACACTCGTCCTGTTCGTCGGTATCACCGGCCTGGCCGCGGGATACGTTGGTGAACTCAGCTCGCCGGTGTCGGAGTCGGTACGCCTGTTCCTCGACTCGGCGGGTGCTCCGCTGCGCAACGTCCACAAGCTCGAGCCGTTGGTCCGTCTGCCGCTGGTGCTCGGACTCGCACACCTGCTGGCCAAAGTGCCACTACCGGGATCGGTTCCACTCGCCCGATGGCGCCGCGCGTTCGCCCATCCCGAGCGCGAACCGATGGTCGCACTGACCAGCCTGATCCTCGTTGCCCTCACCCTCTCGACTGCCTTGGCCTGGACGGGAAAGCTCGCTCCCCGCGGCGCTTACCCGGACGTTCCCTCGTACTGGAACGAAGCAGCGCAGTGGCTCGAGGACAACACCTCCCCCGGATCGGAAGCCGAACGTGCCCTGGTCGTCCCGGGAGCGCCCTTCGGCAGCCAGGTCTGGGGTCTGACGCGTGACGAACCGCTTCAGGCTTTGGCGAGTACGCCGTGGGCGGTGCGTGACTCGGTCCCGCTGACCCCTCCCGGCGCCATCCGAGCGCTCGATTCCGTGCAACGTCTCATCGCCGACGGACGGCCGTCGGACGGCCTCGCGCAGACCTTGCTTGGGCAGGGCATCCACTACCTGGTGATGCGCAACGACCTCGACGGCGAAACGTCGCGATCGGCAAGGCCGATACTCGTGCACCAGGCGGTCGAAGGCTCGCCGGGGATCGAGCGAGTCGCCCACTTCGGTGAAGACGACAGCCCCGAGCAGATCGAAGGGCTGGTCGCGGACAGCGATCTGCGTCCCGGTTACCCGGCCATCGAAATCTTCGAGGTCACCCCGCCCGACGGCACCCCGGCGGTCAGTGGCCCGTACTCCGTCGACCTGAACCAGGTTCCGCGTGTACAAGGTGGGCCGGAATCGTCTGTACGACTTCACGAAAGCGGGCTGGTTCCAGGGACCGGGCCGATGATTCTTGCCGCCGACGCCGAAGCTGCGGGACTGCCCGTCGATTCTGTCACCGTCACCGACACACCGCGCGATCGGGAAACCGATTTCGGTCAGGTCGACAACCACAGTTCCGCCCTGCGCACCCCCGACGACGCTCGTCGTACCTACAATCTGGTGCCCGACTACCCGGTTGCGAACACGCCTCTCGTGGAAGGCCTTTGGAGCGGCGCTTCGATCACCGTTTCCAGCGCCGCCTCCGACGCCACCCAGCTGGGCGGCACTTCACCGTCGAGCAGTCCCGCGTCGACGGTCGACGGCGATCCGGCCACCGGCTGGTTCAGCAACGGCATCGAGCGCGCGCTGGGCCAGTGGTTGCAGATCGACTTCGACACACCGATTTCCAGTGGGCTGCTTCATCTGACCACCAGTGCCGCGGCAATCGGAGCTCCCGTCAAATGGCTCGAGGTCTCGACACCGAACGGCAGCACGGCGGTGAAGGTGGAGCGTCCCGGTGAGCCCATCACCGTCTCGATCCCGGGCGGCAACACTCCGTGGGTACGCATCACAGCGACTCACACCGAAAACGGATCGCCTGGAACACAGTTCGGCATCAGCGAACTCTCCGTCGAAGACTTCTCCGATCGCAGCGCGCCGAAGACCGTACCGATCCGTTTCGACACAGTCCTGCCGAGCACGCCGACGGGCGCATCTGTGAACGCGTGGAACCTGAGCCAGGAGTTCCCCGGCCGCAACGCCTGCGCCGACTCGACGGACCGCGTGCGGTGCAGCAATGCATTCATGGCGATACCCGAAGAGCCGAGCCGCTTCCAGCGCACGCTCACGGTGCCCGAAAACACAGTCGTTGCACCGACACTGACTGTCCGAGCGCGTCAGGGCAACGCCCTCGAAGATCTGCTTTCCGTCCCCGGCCGAATCACGGCTTCGGGTTCGAGCGACATCGGCGACACACGCGGGTCTGCCTTCGCTGCCACCGACGGCGACGCACGCACCACGTGGTCGGCGCCGCAGAGCACCACAGAACCGGGCGGCCCGAAACCGACGCTGACTCTCAATCTTCCCGAGCCCACCCTGGTCACCGGCCTGGACATCACCCGGGGACTTGGCACTCTGCCGTCGCTGCCGACCAGTGTCGCGGTGAATCTCGGCAACGGGCCGCAGGTGCGAGAGCTGCCCGAACCCTCGGACGACACGCCTCGAACCAGTCGAGTTACCCTCGCCCCCTTCGTCACCGACAAGATCGTCCTGAGCATCACCGCTTGGGAACCGGTCCTCGATCAGACGGCGCTCGGCTTCGCCCAGGCGCAGCCCACCGGCCTCGCCGAGGTCGGCGTCGTCGGTGCCGACGGAACCCCGATCGCCGGTTCCGGAGCGCAGGGCGCAGAATCATTCGACAACCGCACCGTCACCGTCACCTGTGGCGACGGCCCGACCATTTCGGTTGCCGGACAGCAATTCCCCACCTCGATCACGGCGACGGCGACGCAACTTCGGACCGGCGCACCCGTCGAGGCACGTGTGTGCGGTCTGGACGCTTCGGCGACTTTGCCGGCGGGACAGCCTGAAGTGGTCGTCGAACCAGGCCCCGCATTCTCGGTCGACAATCTCGATCTGACGGCGGTCGGTCCTTCAGCCGCGCAACGGAATACACCGCTCGAATCGACCGCGTGGACGGCGAATCACCGCGAACTCACCGTCACGAGCTCGTCCGCCGATCAGCTGATCGTCAATCCCGAGAGCACCAGCATCGGTTGGATCGCCACGGCGCCGGACGGTTCCGAGCTGACGCCGGTGGTCGTGAACGGTTGGCAGCAGGGCTGGATCGTGCCGGCAGGCACCGCGGGAACCGTCACCATCGACTTCCCCAGCGACCGTTGGTACCGCCTCGGCATCTTCGGCGGGCTCGTGTTGCTGATCCCGCTGCTGTTCGCGGCTCTTGTCCCCACTCGCCGAGAGCCCAAGCCCCGCACACCACCCCGACCGTGGCGCAGCGTCGCGGCAGGATGGGTGGGCGTGCTCGCGGCGGCCACCGTCATCGGCGGCGGAGTGGGAGCGGCGATCGCAGTTGTGTGCTCGATCCTCGGACTTGCCGCGCTGCGAATCTTCGGCCCGGCTCGGACCGCACGCATTCTCGTCGGCACCGCCGGCGTGGCCGCGATGATCGGCATCACGCTGCTCTCGACCGGACCGTGGCGGGCACCGGGCGGCTATGTGGGCGATTCGTTCGCGATTCAGTTCTCGATGTTGGTGGCCTTGGTCGTGACCGGGTTGGCCGCGTTGCCCTTTGCCGGTTCACCGATGTGGCGGCGCTTCTCCCACCGCGTGACCGCGACGCGCGCCGGTTCCTCCACCAAGGCGTAACTGGCCGAGGCCACAGCGACGCTCAGGACGACCGTGAGGGCCAGGACGTAGAAGAAGCTGCCCGAGAACGGAACTATGCCGAATACGGGGAACACAGCGTTCAGTACGGCCAGGTGCCAGATGAACAGGCCGTAGGACCAGCGTCCGATTGCCAGCGCCAATGGACTGGCCAGGAACCGATGCTGCGATTGATCGCGCAGAACCAGTGGCGCGATCAACGAGAAGCTGATGATCGCACCGAGTGCAATCTTGATCGCGTACTGCCACGGCTCAGGCCGCACCAGACCTTCGGGCCCGGCCAGATCAGTGCACGAGAGAACGAAGGCGATAAAGGCAATCAGGGTCAGGAGTACCCGACGGTGCGCGAGGCGATGCACCCATGTCGACGGGCCCACTGCCAGCTCGGCCAGCACCATGCCGGCGCCGAACCACGGCAGGTAGCCCGGCAACCAGTTGTCGTGGTGGATAGCGTCCGGCGTCGGAATCGGAATGAATGCCCACGTCAAGGCCAAGACCGACACCCCGAGCAGAAGCGGCAGCCGGAACCGGACCGAGTTTCCTCGTAGTCGGACCATCAGATACGCGAAAAGCGGCAGCAGAACATAGAACGCCACCTCGACCGACAGGCTCCACATCTGCGTGAGGCCCTCGGTGAGTGTCAACGGCACGAAGACCTGCGCCAACCCGAGATTCGCCAGCCACACTTGGTAGCCCCCGCCGGCTCCGGGCAGGAACAGCAGGATCAGGACCACTGCCACCCAGTACGCCGGCAGAATGCGCGTCGCGCGGGAGATCCAGTACCGGACGGTCGACTGCGGCTGCCCGATTCCGCGAGCCTTTGCCGCGTGGGGGCGCCACAGGAGAAATCCGGACAAGGCAAAGAACACCGCTACGGCGAGATCGAGTCGACCGAACGCGCGCCCGATCGCACCGGACTGCGCTTCACCGGTCTGGAACGCGACATGGGTGACGAGGACGCCGAGCGCGGCCAATCCACGCATACCGTCCAAAGCCGGAACGAAGCCCCGAGCCTGTGGCGGGACCGTCTGAGAGGAATTCGTGGAACTGATCATCACGGATAAGTGTGCACCCCAGGCCGATTGAGGGAAACCACCAGGGACTCACAACAAAATGCCTGGCCAATTCATGCCCTCATGCGACAAACCGGGCCGGTGGACTGTTAGTGTTCTGCCACACATGGTGTCCATCGGGGGCCCCATGCGATCTGCGCAGCTCATATTGTGCCGGTTGGGGAACCTCGAAAGACTTAACGGGTTAGGAGTCACAGCATGGCGGAACGCTCAGGGCCGAGCCGGATACTTCCTTGCATTCTGGTGGGCCTCGGTGCCTTCCTTTTGGCCATCGCCATCCTCATTCCTACCTACACGGTAGGCAAGCTGGAGAAGACGCCACTCGACCTCGAGGTGACCACCGTCGCCACAGGCACCGGTAGCGTCCTCAACTCGGCGGCCCTCCTCGGCGGAAAGGCACAGGTCGACACCAACGTGCCGATCGTCGCTCAGCGCTACGTCACCACGCAGGACCCGTCCGACGCCGACATCATCACCGTCGAAGCCGGCCAGACGGTCCGTCGTACCGACAAGCAGGGCGATACCGGACTGCTGACCGCAACCCTGGACCGCGTCACGCTCGATCGCGTCAGCTCGATGCCGACCAACGATCCGGTCGGAACCGTCCAGACGTCCAGCGACCAGCCCGCCGAAGAAGTTTCCCGCGACGGTCTGCAGTACAAGTTCCCGTTCAACACGGAACAGAAGAGCTACCCCTACTTCGACCTGAACGCTCGCGCCACGAAGGACATCGACTTCGTCGAAGAGACCGAGATCAACGGTCTGAAGGTGTACCACTTCCAGCAGACGATCGATCCCGTCGACCTGTCGAAGGTCGTCAACTCCCCCACCAACAAGCTGAGCCTTCCCGCTGACACCTGGGGCGTTCCCGGCGGCGCAACCCCGATCACGATGACGCGTTGGTACACCAACGTCCGTGACCTGTGGGTCGAGCCCAAGACCGGTGTCGTCGTCAAGGGCCAGGAGCAGTTGCACCAGTACTACGGCCGCAACAAGGATGCCGTCGACGTCGAGGTTCTCAAGGTCACGCTGCCCTTCGACGAGGCGACCATCGAGTACCAGGTCCAGCAGGCGCGTGACGGCATGGACAAGCTCTCGCTGTTCGGCCGCACCGTCCCGATCGTGGCAGGTGTCCTCGGAGTCATCGCGCTGATCGCCGGTATCTTCCTCGGCCTTCGCGGCGGCAAGGGCGGAACTCCGGCCCGCGCTGCACACGGCGGAACGAACCAGAATCCCAGCGGCCAGGGTTCGCCCGAGCCGGCTCCGGGTGAGCACGACTGGACCTCGGACGACACTCAGGTGATCCCGCGTCCGGATCTGCGCAAGGACTGATTCAGGCAGTTAGCAGAGCGCCCCTTCCACACGGAAGGGGCGCTCTGCTGCATTTCGGGACTTTGTTGCCGGATCGGCGTACGGATTGGCGCAACGGGTCGTTCCCTCCGCGTGGTCGCGGGCTTAGCGTTTTCTGGAAGTCCAGACCACCCCGAACACGAGGAGCCACATGCCCGCATCAACAGTTCTGGGTTCGCACATCTGTGTCAGCGATCTGACACGTCGGAGATTTGTTGTCGGCAGTGCTGCATTCTCCGGGCTGTTCGCCGCCGGTTGCGCAAGGTCCGCCGGTACCGAGGGCGATGCGTCCGGGATGCGCACGGTCACGACCTCGCTCGGAACCTACGACATTCCGGTGACACCGAAGCGCGTCGTCGCCATCGACTCCCGACTCGACCTCGAACCAGCCGTTGCGATGGGCCTGCCGGTCATCGCGTACAGCTTCGACGCCGCCGAGCCGTGGGTTCCAGCCGATCCCACGGCGCAGGTGTTCGAGGCACCGGTCAACGTCGAGGCAATTCTCGCGCTGGAACCGGACCTGATCATCTGCACCGACATCGGTGAGGCCTCCGACATGTGGCCGCTGCAGCAGTTGAGCCAGACGGCTCCTGTGCTTCCGATGGACTTCACCCGTCCGTGGCGCGAGAACATCGACCAGTTGGCAAGTTGGCTGGATCGCACCGAGAACCCCGAAGTCCGTCAGGTCATCGGAGCGTACGAGGACAAGGCAGCCGGATTGAAGGAACGCCACGCCCGGAGTTTGGCGAGCAAGCAGATCGTGCTGCTGAACTACGTGAATCAGAAGGTCAACGGCGTCAACCGAAAGGGCATCTCCACGCAGGTGGCCGAAGACCTCGGCGTCCAGCTCCAGTGGCCCGTCGAGGGACAGAAGGAGATCTCTACCGAAAACCTGGTGACTTCCCTCGACTCGGCCGACGGAATGATCGTCACCACCGCGCCCGGCGTGGATCCCGTCACCGACGACCGCGCGATGTGGAACCGTATCCGCGCAGTACAAGGCGACAACGTCGTCTACACGGGTGGGAACATCAACTACGGATCCGTCTACACCGCGATGCGTACGCTCGACTACTTCGACGATTTGTTCACGCGTCTGGAGAACTGACGTCGCTGTGAGGTGCCGGCCGGGCGCGGTCGGCACTTCGCACTGCGGCGACGGACACCGCCAAGGCCGTCGTCGACGCAACCACCACCGCGACGCCGATCAGCTCTCCCGGCGTCTTCGCCCACACCAGCATGACCGTCGCCTCCACAACCAGTCCCGCCCACGCAAGAAGGGCCACTCGCGTGCGTTCTGACGCGATTGCGGACAGCAAAGCACCCTGGAGTACCGCCAGCGCTGCACCGTGCAGGGCGAAGGCCCACAGCATCGGAGCCACGGCGGCGTACGCGTCGCCCACGAGCATCGGCACCAGCGGGCCGGCAACCGCCGCCCCCAGAACCAACACGGCGCCGATACCGACGAGCACCGCCAACGCCGAGCGAACCGCTTGCGCCGAGTGCGCCGGATTCGCCATCTTCGGGTACAGCACGACGCCCACTGCCTGTGGCAGCCAGAACGCCACCTTCGTCGCGACGGCGCCGAGTGCGTAGACACCGGCGTCGTACTCGCTGAGGACGACGCGGACGATCAGCAGGTCCAGCGAAGACAACGCGATCAACGCAAGCTGGACTTGTGACGCCGCGAGCACGGAGACGACGCCGATACGCACCGCACGGTCCTCGCTCACCGAGACGGTTCGGTCGACCACTCGAACTATCGCCACCAGCAACGCAGTTCCGGCCGCGCCCGCGACCAATGCCGCGCCTGCCCCGCCACCGAAAGCCAGAACGATCACTGCCGGAAGGACTTTCATCACCCCGGCTCCGGCCAGCACGGCGCTGAGAGTGCCGAATCGACCGTGACCCTGCAACAACCCCTGCTCCGTTGCCAGTAGAACCAACATGGGCGCGGTCACCAATGCCGAGAACGACGCCACGATTCCGGTGTCGAGCAGCCACGCCATCGCCGGAGCGAGCGCAACCGCGAGGACGGCGACGATCGCGGTGCATCGATACCCCAACGACCGCAACGCATCTGTGCTCTTGCCACGCACCGCCTCGCGGGCGACCACCGTCTGCAACGCCAAAGCCGGAACCGCAAGTACCAACTGGGCGGCAAGCAGACTCGCGAACTCTCCGTAGCCGACCGGACCCAACCATCGGCTGGCCAACCATGCCAACAGGTACGACGCGACATTGGCCGTCATCGATCCCACCAAAACCATGCCGACCCCGGCCGCGGCGGCGCGATCGAGTGGTTGGCGAGGCATGGCAGTAATGATGCACCACGTATCGTGCGCGTCATGACAGTGCAAGCCGGATACCGCCGTTACCTGCCTGCGGCGTACAGCCTGGCGCTGGCACTGTTGATCCTCGGACCGCTGCTAGGCCCCGGCTACCTCCTGCTGCGCGACGCCGTCAGCACGCCGCGCTCGTACTTGACCGACTCCGCCCTCGGACTCACCGACGCCGCAGCCCGCGCCGTTCCCCAGGACGCGCTGATCGCAGCGTTGAGCACCGTGATCGACGGCGGACTGGTGGTCAAGTTCATCCTGCTCGTGGCGCTCTGGCTCGCCGGTTGGGGTGCGGCGCGCATGGTCGCCGTCCTGCTGCCGACGGCCGGTCTCGGTCCACAACTGGTCGCGTCGACGGTGATGCTCTGGAACCCCTACGTGGCCGAGCGCCTGTTGCAAGGACATTGGAGCCTGCTGACCGGTTATGCCGCACTGCCGTGGATCGTGTGTGCCGGAATCGGAGTTCGCCGAGCCACGCCCGGGTCCTGGTGGGCGTTGGCCGCGTCACTGGCATTCGCGGGCCTGACACCTACCGGCGCTCTGCTCGCTCTGACGGCCGCGCTGGTGGTGGTTGCCACCCCAGGGGGCCGAACCTCGGCCATGCGGCGTGTCTGCGGCACTATCGGGCTCTTCCTCGTCGCCGCCTCGCCGTGGTTGGTCGCCACCTTCGTATCCGGAGCAGCAGGCGACGGTTCCGATCCGGCGGGAGTCGCCGCCTTTGCCGCCCGAGCAGAACCGGGACTCGCGACGCTCGGCAGCCTCGCCGGTCTCGGCGGTATCTGGAACTCGGCAGCGGTACCGTCCACGCGCACAACACTCTTCGCGTTGGCCGGAACAGTTCTTCTGCTTGTCGTGGTGTTTGCCGGTGTGCCCGCTCTATGGCGCCGACGCCGGAACCCCGTTGTCAGTGGACTCGGCGCGCTGGCCCTGTTCGCGGTGCTCGCTCTGACCCTGGGCGCTACTCCGTGGGGGCTCGACGTCGGCCGATGGTCGGTCGAGGTGTTCACCGGCGCCGGTCTACTGCGTGACGCGCAGAAGTGGGTCGCGCTGGCCGTACCGTTCTACGCACTCGCTGCCGCCGCCGCGGTGATGTGGGCGGGCAATCGGTTCTCCCTTCCCCACCCGACATTCTCGATCGCCGCCGTCGTGGTGACGATCGTGGCGCTACCGGATCTGGTGTGGGGTGTCGGCGGCGCGTTGAAACCCGTGCACTATCCCGGGTCCTGGACCGTGGTGGCCGAGCAACTACGAGACGAAACCGGTGACGTTGCAGTGCTTCCCGCTGGGATGTTCCGCGCCTTCCCCTACAGCGGTGATGCGCCGGTACTCGATCCAGCACCACGCTTCCTACCCCTCGACGTGCTGCAGACCGGCCAACTGGTGGTTGCCGGTGGTGCTGTCGGCGGTGAAGGAACCCGGGCCACCCAGGTCGAGGATCTGCTGCTTGCCGGCGGGAGTCCTACGCAGTTGGCCGATCTCGGAGTCGGATGGGTACTGATCGAGCGTGAGACACCAGGCCAGCTCGGCAAGGCGGCAGCGACACTCGACGGGTTGGAACAGGTCTTTGCCGACAACGATCTCGAGCTCTACCGGGTACCCGGAGATGTTGCCGCGCAGGAAGCGTCGACCGGTGCCCGAACTGCCGTCATCGCTGCGCATCTCGCCTGGATACTGATGGGCGTGATCGCGCTGATCTCAGTCGGACTGAACCAGAACCGAATTCGACTCGCGAGGCGCGGCCAGTCCTGAGACCCACCGACCGTCCTTGTGCGCGGTCAGCACCTCGAGCACTCCGGTGCCGGTCTGCTCCCAGGAGAACTCGCCCGACCACACCCGAGCTTTCTCACCGAGCACCGTGCGGAGTTCGTGGTCGCGGAGCAGGGTGCCTGCTGCCTGCGTCAGATCAGCGATGTCGCCGTCGCCGGCGTGCTCACCGCCGACCAACAGCCCGGTCACTCCGTCGACGATCGAATCGGTCAAGCCCTTGGAACTGCGGTAACCGATCGTCGGAACACCGTGCTGCGCAGCCTCGATGACCGCCAGGCCCCACCCTTCCTTCCGCGAAGGCATGAGGTGAATCCACGACTGCGCAAGGAGTTCATGTTTACGAGCCTCGTCGACGTGACCGTAGAACGAGACGGCGTCACCGATTCCCAACTCGGCGGCGCGATCTCGCAGGTTCTGCTCCCACCAACCACCACCGATGACGTCGAGATGGATGTCCGGAAGCGTCGGACGCAGGGCTGCGACGGCCTCGAGTGCGTCCTCGATCTGCTTGTGCGGCACCAGTCGTGAGAGAACCGAGATGGTGGGACGCTCGGCCCTGGTGATCGATCCACCCGCGTCGACGCCGACGGGGAGCCGATCGGCACCGTTGCGCACCACGGCAATTCGTTCGCGCTCGACACCGAGGTCCACCAATTCTTCGGCCGAAGGAAGCGAAACCGTCAGATACTGACTACGTCGATGGGTGCGCGGTGACAATCGCGATTCGACCCACCAGCCGATCCGGCCGACGAGCTTGCCTGCCACCGGCCATTGTTCACGATGGCAGTGATGGACCAGAAGCGTGACCGGCGCACCCGCCACGGTCTTCGAGAAGAAGGGGATGCCGTTCTGGGTGTCGATCACCGCGTCGGGGCGAATGCCCTTGAGCGATCCGAAACCCAGACGTCCGGCGGCAATGGCAGCCAGAGCGCGGGGGTACACGCTGAAACGTCCACCGGCTCGGCTGATCGTGATGCCGTCTCGAACCTCCGACGCGGGCGCCCCGGGATACGACGCCGTCCGCAGCGTCACCTTGATACCGCGCTCGGCCAACTGGGATCCGACCTGCTCGAGGTAACGCTCGCTTCCACCGCCCTGGGGATGCCCGGTATCGCGCCAGCAGAGCAACAGAACCTCGCGCACGTGCGTTACTCCCTGAGTCGGTCGGTGGCCACCCCGGTTCGGGCGATCCTGCGGGATGCCCCGCCTGACCGGCCGGTAACCCTGCCGAACACCCTAACTGTTCGAGCGTCCGTATTGCCGCGCTCCTGACGGTGTTCGTGGACCGGGCGACCCAGTGGCTAAAGTTGCTACCCGTGACCAAGCCCGCAGTGACCCGCATTTTCGGCCGACGGGCAACCCTGAAACGCTCGTTCGGCCTGCTCAGCGACTTCCGCCACGAGCAGTCCGCGCCCGACATCTTCTACGGCGCGCTTGCGCGCGACTCCGTCGAATTGATCTCGGACCTGCACGAAGGTCACACCGGACGATCCCTCGACGGTCTCACTGTCCTCGACGTCGGCGGCGGTCCGGGCTATTTCGCGGAGGTCTTCCAGGCCGCAGGTGCCCGCTACATTCCCGTCGAACCCGATCCGTCGGAGATGCACGCCGCGGGTCTGACCGTGGGCGGCGCGGTGCGTGGATCCGGTTTGGCACTGCCGTTCCTGGACTCGTCCGTGGACATCTGCTTCTCCTCCAACGTGGCCGAACACGTCAGCGAGCCGTGGCTGATGGCCGAGGAAATGCTGCGCGTGACCAAGCCCGGCGGCTTGATGGTTCTCTCGTACACCCTGTGGTGGGGTCCGTTCGGCGGCCACGAAACCGGACCGTGGCACGCGCTGGGGGGCGAGTACGCAGCCAAGCGGTACCTCCGCAAGACCGGACGCGAACCGAAGAACAGATTCGGGGTGTCGTTGTTCAAAGTCGGCGCCACCGACGGCCTACGCTGGGCCCGTGGAACCAGCCAGGGCACGTTGCTCGCCGCGATCCCGCGCTACCACCCGTCGTGGGCGTGGTGGATGGTCCGAGTCCCCGGTCTTCGGGAGTTCCTGGTGAGCAACCTCGTCGTGGTTCTCGAAAAGCGATAGCGACATGCGCCTCGCACTCGATATCGGTGGCACCAAGGTGGCGGCCGGCGTCGTGTCCGAGGACGGCCGCGTTCCCGTGTTCGACAGTGTGCCGACGCCGCAGACCGACCCGTGGGGAGCGTGTGCGGCGCTGCTCGAACGAGTCGCAGACGGCCGCGACGTCGACGGTGTGGGCATCGCTTGCGCCGGGCCGGTGGACACCGTCGCCGGCGTCGTGGCCCCCATCAACATCACCGAGTGGGCACAGGGATTCGAGCTCGTAGCGGGCGTCCGCAGCGTCTTTCCCGATGCCGGAACTGCCCTCGCCATGGACGGAGCCGCAGCGGCATTGGCGGAGTTCCACCACGGCGCCGGACGCGGAACCCCGAACCTCCTGAGCCTGGTCGTCTCGACGGGAATCGGCGGAGGAATCGTCCTCGGCGGTGAGATTGCTCGGGGTCGCACGGGGAACGCCGGTCACATCGGCCACCTCGTCGTTCCAGGATCTTCCGAACCGTGCAGCTGCGGGGGCGTCGGCTGCCTCGAGACGGTGGCCAGTGGACCGTCCGCGGTGCGATGGGCTCGTAGCCAGAGCTGGTCGGGAAACACCGGCCGTGAACTAGCCGAGGGTGCACGCAGCGGCGACGCGATCGCCGTGGACGCGCTCCACCGCGCAGGCACGGCGCTCGGTGGTGCCATCGCCTCGGCGGCTGCCCTCCTGGACGTGGACCTCGCGGTGATCGGCGGCGGTTTCGCCCAGTCGGGTGCACCGCTGTGGGAACCGATGCTCGACGCGGCTGCCCGACATGCCCGTTTGTCGTTCATCGCCGGGCTCCGGATCGTTCCCGCCGAGCTGGGTGGCGCCGGAACTCTGACCGGTGCGGGCTTGCTCGCGCTCACCGCCGTTATCTGACACGCGTTCTTCCCCGATAAATCCGCAGGGAGTCCCACTAAACGGGTGCCACCTGTTCCCAATTTCTGTAACGTGTTTTAGTGTTCTGACTCACACCGTTACGGGCATTGCACGTGACGCCTACGGGAAGGAGGTGACCGTGAGCCCAGACGCTTCCTCATCTGACGTTGCCTCGACTGCTTCTTCGACCGATGAAACCGAGCATCACGCCCAGGTCGCCCGACCGAGCGATTCCCTCCGCGACACCGAAGACCTCCGTGAGCGCCTGGAACGGTGGATGGCCGGCAAGGTGCCGAGCGGATCCACTGTGACCGTCGCCGACGTCACCTTGCCAGCAGCCAACGGCATGTCCAGCGAAACCATCCTCTTCGACGCCACCTGGGACGGCGATCATCATCCCTTGGTCGCTCGGGTGGCACCGACGGAATCGACCATGCCGGTGTTTCCGACCTACGACCTCGAATCCCAGTTCCGCACCATGGCTCAGGTGCGCGAGCACTCGGCGGTGCCCGTACCCGCGGTGTACTGGTCAGAATCCGACCCGGACGCGTTGGGTGCGCCGTTCTTCGTGATGGAACGAATCTCCGGCGACGTGCCGCCAGACGTCATGCCGTACAACTTCGGATCGTGGGTCACCGAAGCGTCCCCCGAGCAGCGAAAAACCCTCCAACAGAACTCGGTCGACGTCCTGGCTCAATTGCACGCCATCGACAAGCCGTGCGAGCGTTTCGACTTCCTCCGACTCCCGAATTCGGGAACGACTGCACGAGACGCATTCACGGCGCACATCGCCGAGCAGCGCGCGTACTACGAGTGGGTGGTCTCCGACGGCATCAGATCACCGCTCATCGAACGTGCCCTCGACTGGATCGAGGAGAACAATCCCGCGGACGATTCTCCGGCGGTGCTCTGTTGGGGCGACTCGCGCATCGGCAACGTCATGTACCAGGACTTCGCGCCGGTAGCCGTACTCGACTGGGAAATGGCAACTCTCGGCCCGCGAGAGATGGATCTGGGCTGGATGGCATTCCTGCACAGGTTCTTCGAGGACATCGCCGGACTGGCGAACCTACCCGGTCTTCCCGACTTCCTTCGACTGCCGGATCTCGCGCAGACCTACGCCGAGATCACCGGCCACACCCCACACGATCTGGAGTTCTACGTTACCTATGCCGCACTGCGTCAGGCGGTCATCATGTGGCGAATCCAGGCCCGCGCCATAGCTTTCGGCCAGTCGCAGCGACCCGAAGACCCCGACGACATGATCATGCACCGCGCTTCGCTCGCCGCGATGCTCGACGGTACCTACTGGGAGAGGTTGGCCTGACATGCTCTCACCGATGGACGACTATCCCGTTCACCAGATCGCCGAACCGATCCGTCACGTAGCCACCTCGGATCGAAACTTCTACGACCGCTACTACTTCAATTGCTACCCCACCGAATCCCCCGACGTGTTCCTCATCGTCGGACTCGGCCAGTACCCCAACCTCGGCGTCATGGACGCATTCGCTGTCCTTCGCCGCGGTGACGACCACATCGTTGCTCGCATGTCGAAGGCGCTGGGTGCCGACCGTACCGACACCACCGTCGGACCTCTGCGCGTCGAAGTGCTCGAAGGGCTGCAGAAGCTCCGCGTCGTACTCGAACCGGGCAGCGAATACGATCTCTCCTTCGACATCACCTTCGATGCCACCATCCCCGCGGCGCTCGAGCCCAAGCACTTTCGCCGTCAACTCGAACGAGTCACGTTCGACACCTCACGCTTCCTGCAGACCGGCACGTGGACCGGATCGCTCACCGTCGACGGGGGGGGACTTCGCGATCGACCCGAAGACGTGGCGAGGTAACCGCGACCGCTCGTGGGGTGTGCGTCCGGTCGGTGAAGCCGAACCGCAAGGCAGACGCGCCGTCGACGGAATCCAGAACTTCTTCTGGATCTACGCGGTCATGCAGTTCGACGAGTTCACGATCTCGGTGATCATGCAGGAAGACGAGCAGGGCAGGCGCATCGTCGAAGAAGCCATGCGAGTGTGGCCGGACGAAGCCAGGGACAACGAATGGCTCGGCCGACCCGAACACGAACTGACGTTCTGCCCCGACACCCGCGACGTCACCGGAGCGACCATCACCTTCCACCGGCCAGGCGGTGAAGTCCTCACCGTCGCCTGCGAACTGCTGCTGGCCAACTACATCGGAATCGGCACCGGCTACGGGCTCGAACAGGACTGGCGTCACGGAATGTGGCAGGGCGAACTCGTCGTACAAGGGCTCCGCCACAAGGTCCACGAGATCGAACCGTTCCAACGCATGTTCTCCCCCGTCGACAACCTCGCGTCCTTCACGCTCACCGAAGGCACGAACACCAACACCGGCACCGGTCTTTTCGAGGTAGCCGCCATCGGACCGCACGAGAAATACGGATTCACCAGTTTCACCGACACCGCACAGGCAGACGACGCGTATGCCCTCGCGGCGACCGACAACACCGAGGAATGAATTGATGACTGACTACGACAAGCTCTACATCGGTGGAGCATGGGTGGCCCCGGCCACCGACCAGGTACTCGAAGTGTTCTCTCCCGCAACGGAGGAGCGCGTCGGCAGCTGTCCCATCGCAGCACCGGCAGACATCGACGCGGCCGTGTCCGCAGCCCGCGCGGCGTTCGAGGGACCGTGGTCACGCACCACCCCCGCCGAGCGCGGCGCGATCCTCGCCAAGGCCGCCAAGCTGATCGAAGAGCGCAGCGCGGAAATCAACCAGCTCATCTCCAACGAGATGGGCCAGCCGCCCGCCATGGTCGGCATGATGCAGCAGACCCCATCGATGGCGACGCTGGGCTACTACGCCGAGCTGGCCGACAAGTTCGCGTGGGAAGAGAAGCGCTCCGGTGCGTTCGGGCAGACCAAGGTGACCCGTGAGCCCGTCGGCGTCGTCGCCGCCGTGCTGGCCTGGAACGTCCCGCTGTTCCTGGCGATCAACAAGCTGGCCCCCGCGCTGCTCGCCGGCTGCACCGTACTGCTCAAGCCCGCACCCGAATCCCCTCTCTCCGTCCACGTGATCGCCGAGATCTTCACCGAGGCAGGCGTTCCCGAAGGCGTCATCTCCGTGCTCCCCGGCGGAGCCGAGACCGGCGAATACCTGGTCTCTCATGCGGGCATCGACAAGATCACGTTCACCGGATCCAGTGCCGTCGGCCGCAAGATCGGTGCCATCGCCGCGCAGAACCTCAAGCGCTGCTCCCTCGAACTGGGTGGCAAGTCCGCCGCGATCATCCTCGAGGACGCCGACATCGCCGCCGGAATGCCGATGCTCGTCATGTCCGGCCTGATGAACACCGGCCAGGCCTGTGTCGCTCAGACCCGAATCCTCGCTCCCCGTTCGCGTTACGACGAGGTCATCGAGGGAATGAAGACCGCGGCAGGCTTCATGACCGTCGGCGATCCGTCCGATCCCGCAGCACAACTCGGCCCGCTGATCTCCGAGAAGCAGCGCGAGCGCGTCGAGGGCTATATCGCCAAGGGCAAGGAAGAAGGCGCGCGCGTCGTACTCGGTGGTGGACGTCCCGCCGGCCTGGACAAGGGCTGGTACGTCGAGCCGACGATCTTCGCCGACGTGGACAACTCGATGACCATCGCACGCGAGGAGATCTTCGGACCCGTCCTCTCGGTGATCCCGTACGACTCCGAGGACGAGGCCATCAAGATCGCCAACGATTCGGATTACGGCCTCGCCGGATCGGTGTGGACCACCGACATCGATCACGGACTCGAAGTTGCCGCGCAGATCCGCACTGGTACCTACGCGATCAACTGGTACGCCTTCGATCCCGGATCACCGTTCGGTGGTTACAAGAACTCCGGTATCGGACGCGAGAACGGACCTGAGGGCCTCGAAGCCTTCTGCGAGACCAAGTCCGTACTCATGCCGCCCGGCTACGTGGGCTGACCCACCCGGGAGTTGGCACCCTTTGCTGACAGTTGGCACCCGTTCCGACCTGCCGGAACGGGTGCCAGCCCCATGAAATGGGTGCCAACTCCCAGCGAATCCACAGATCCACCCGGTACCGTCGAAAACGAATCAGTCATCTCACAAAGGACATTCATATGCTCACCAACGCCATCAACGCTTTCCTCGCACTCTGGGGCAGCGCCTCCGTCGGCAGCAGTGGATACCAGATCCCGCCGGGAACCCTTCCCTTCGGCTCCTGAGACAGGACCACAGAACCCGCTGAGCGCACTTCGCGCTCAGCGGGTTCTCTGTTTCGCCGACCTGTATCTACCGGTCCAGGACGTGATCCACCAATTGATTCTCCTGACCTGCGACCAATGCTTCAGCGTCACCGGCGTCCACATGACCGAACCAGGTGCCACCGGGGTTCGCGATCACCAACGGGCCCAGGTTGCACGGGCTCAGACAACCGGTTCCCGTCACCTTTGCCGAAGTGCCTTTGGCCGCCGCACTCATGGCCCGGTGGAGAGGCCCTGCTCCGTACGCCATGCAGCGGGGCCCCTTGCACACCAACAGATGTGTATCGTGCTGCTCGATCACCGACCAAGCCGGACTGCGATACGACGCCGGACTGGCAGTGATCGGCTTTCCGGCCGCGCCGAGTTCATCGATCACCTGCGCGGCCACAGCACCTTCGAGCGTTTCCGATTCGTGGAGCGAGACTTCCAGTTCGGCACCGATCCGGGTTTCGCGCCAGTTCGCAACCGCCTTGCTGGTCCACGTGAGCAGGTACCGATCCCTTGGCACCGCAACTGGAATCAACACGACCTTGCCCACGTCATCGGTATGCGCTCGATCGAGTTCCTCGTGAAGGCTCGGCGACGCGACATCGAGGTACGCAATACGAACGTCGGCGTCGGTGCCGGCCCGAACAGCGTCGAACATCCGTCGCGCGGCCGACTCGTCGAGGCCGCTGACGGTCGGCCGTAGTACGACGATCACCCGATGCGAACCACTGTCGACACTCATGCCGACGGCGCGGTTGTCCAGTCGATCCCGCTCGACGGAGCAAGTCCGAACTCTTCGATCTTCGCGCGCAGCTCTTCCGCGCCGTAGACGTTGGGGAATCCGCTGGTGAACATCGCGAGCGGGAGTACGACGAAGCGGTTCTGCTTGACGGCGTCGAGATCGCGTAGGCCTTCTCGGCTCTTGATCGCGTCGATCTTGCCCTGTACTTCGTCAGCGCTCTTCTTGTAGTCCATGATCACGATGACGTCGGGTTCTGACTTCGCGACGGTCTCCCAGCTCGCTTTGAACCAGGTGTTGTCGACGTCGGCGAACACGTTGGTTCCCCCGGCGACGTCGATGATTCCGTTGGGGGCTCCGTTGCCTCCGCTGGTGTACAGATCTTCTTCACCGCTGTCGTAGATCAAAACCTTCGGCTTGTCGGCGGCATCTGGCGCGGACTCCAGACGTGCCAAACGTGAATCCAATTCGGTCAATGCCTCGGCGGCAGTGTCCTCGGTTCCGAACAGCTTTCCGTAATTGGTCACGTCCGCACGAAGGGCATCCCACGGACCCATCGTGCCGAGCGCGGAATCCGCTGCGGCGCTCTGCCTACAACTATCGGAGATCACATATGCATCGATGTTGTTGCTCTGCAGCGATTCCGGCGTCACACCGGAGGCTCCCTTGAACAAGCCACTGTAGGAGCCGACCACCAGGTCCGCCTGCTTACCCAGAATCGTCTCCATCGTGATCGTTCCGTCCAGGTGTGGGACGTCCGCAATTCCAGGGCCGAACATCGACTCCATGACCGCGTCGTTGTTCGTGTTCAACACGACGGCCGCGAGACGATCCAAACCGCCGACTCGGAGAATGGTGCCGATATTGGCCGCATTGCTTGTCGCAACGACGTTCTCGATCGGAAGCTGGAAAGTGCTTTCGGTCCCGCAGTTCTCGAATGTCACCGAAGTCTTGTCTGCAGCTTCGTCGACGGGCGCGGTTGCCGAGCAGCCGGCAACTGTCAACAACGCTGTCGCGGCTACAACCGCACCGAACGACGCTCGAGTCTTGACATGTATCAAAGTGCACTCTCCGAAAATGATTGTTGTAGTTGAGAATTTCGTGATTCGAATACGAGGTGTGAACGGCCTGTCGCGGGGTTCACGAGCTCGAAAGTCTCGACGCCGAAGACAGTTGCCACCACCGAGGTGGTGAGTACGTCGGATGGATGTCCGAACGCCCTGGCCACTCCATCCGCGAGCACGAGCACCCGATCGCACACTGCCGCAGCCAAATCGAGGTCGTGCAGTGCCATGATCACCGTCCGGTCCAACGACCGGACCAGATCGAGCAGTTCGAGTTGATGCCGGATGTCGAGATGATTGGTCGGCTCGTCGAGGATGAGCACGCCGGCGTCCTGCGCGAGACCTCGGGCGAGAAATACCCGCCGACGCTCGCCGCCGGAAAGCGTGTCCATCGAAGAGAGCCTGTGCTCGATCATTCCGACCTCGCCCAGAGCACGATCAACGACGGCATTCTCGTGCTTTCCGCCGACACTCCAGGGCTTTGTATGTGGCGTGCGCCCCAGAGTCACGTACTCGTGAACCAACAAATCGGCGGGACTCTGCTCTTCCTGCGCCACAAAAGAAATGGCTTTGGCCCGCGAACGCGCGGACATCGCGTGCACGGACTCGCCGCCGACGCGGACGTCACCGTCAGCGATCGGTCCGAGACCGGCAAGCGCACGCAACAAAGTCGACTTGCCCGATCCGTTCGGACCGACGACGCCTACTACTGCACCGGCGTCCGCCGCGATGTCGACGCCCTTGACGACGGTTCGGCGGTCGATGCGGACAACGACTCCGGACGCGGTCACCGCCAGGGCGCGGGCGCTCACGAACTGCCACCGAATCGGTAGCGCCGACGGCCGAGAAGCAGGAGAAACAGCGGGGCACCGATCACCCCGGTCACCACGCTCAGCGGGATCTCGGTCGGCCGCAACGAGGTCCGCGCCACGACGTCGACCCACACCAGGAACGACGCGCCGATCAGCGCTGCCGCCGGCAACACCACTCGATGTCTGGCTCCGACAAGCATGCGTGTGACGTGCGGTATGACCAAGCCTACGAAGGCAATCGCGCCGGACACTGCAACCATCGTGCCGACCAACGCTGCCAGCACGCCGAACAGCACGTTTCGCAGGGTTCGGATGGGAATACCGAGCGAAGCCGCGACGTCCGGTCCGGCCGCCAGCGCATCCAGCCAACCGTGCAGGGCGAACACCGCTGCCGTCAGCAGGAACACTACGATGACCGGCGCCCACAACTTGTCCCAAGATGCCCCGGCCAAACTTCCCAGGAGCCAGAACAATACGGACTGCGCGGCCTGGGAATCATTGGTACGCAGCACCAGAAAACTCGCGATCGCCGACAGGGCGGATGCGGTAACGGTGCCGGTCAGAACCAATCGCAGTGGAGTGATACCGCCTTGCAGCGTCGCGATGGTGAAGACGAGAATCGCAGCTCCCAACGCCCCGATCATCGCGCCGAAACTGAGCGCCCACACTCCCGCGCCGGCGAACAGTCCGGTGGTGATGACGGCGGTGGCACCTACACTCGCGCCGGACGACACTCCCAGCAAGTGGGGATCGGCGAGAGCGTTGCGGACGAGGGTTTGCACCACCGCGCCGGCGACGGCAAGACCAGCGCCGACGGCCAGACCGAGCAGTACCCGAGGTGCTCTGATCCCCCACACGATCGCAAGTTCGGAACGCGTGACGGGTGGGCCTCCGAAGCGCGAGTGCACCACGTCCACCACAGTGGACACGGGGAGCATCTCGGATCCGAATGCCAACGCGCACACAGCAGAGAGCACGGTGACGACCAGCAGAGCGGGCAGCACGATACCCGGACTGAGCCGTCCGCGAGGCGCACCAGCCTTCGGCGAAGGCAGGTGGGTAGGTGGAGACAGAGCTCCGCCAACAGCATTCATGGTGTGACCGATCCATCCTCGTGGCATGACACAACGTCAACGAGGGTGGTATCTGGCTACGGTCGACGCATGGACGACCTCACAGTGGCGGGACCGCGCCGGAATTGCACCGACTTCCCATTACCTCGATGATGACGTCAGAACCATAACGGACTGTGGTCACCATTCCGCACACCGGATCAGGATTCCGACGCGATCATCGATCTCGCCTGCCGCACGACGGCTTCCGTTCGCACTCGAAGGTCTTCGGGTGAATCCGATTCCAGCACAACCCGATGCACCTGGCTGTCCACGGCAGTCACAGTCAGCCGCGACGTCAACAACGCATCGTCCGCACTGAAACCGCGGCTCTGCAAGTACTCCGAAAAACCCAGTACCAGTTGCCGATTCATTCCTTCGACCTGCGCGATGAGCTCACGCGTACGCGGAACCTGATCGTAGAGCAGGTGAAAGAACTCTCGCGGCTTACTGTTCACTTCGACCGCGCACTCCACCAACATCCGGACGGCCTCGTCCGGGGTGAGCTCACGCTCGACGATGTCGGCAAGGCAGAGCGCAAAACTCTCCCGCGCAGCACTCACGTGACGGTTCGCCAACTCCGCGAGGATCTCGTACTTGTCGCCGAAATACTGGTAGAGCGAGCCCACCGACACCCCTGCCTCGTCAGCGATCCGGTTGGTGGTCGCTGCCATGCCCTCCGACGCGAAAACGCGAGTAGCTGCCTCCAGGATCGCGTCGTAGGTAGCCCTCGAGCGCTGCTGGGAGGGCCTTTTCCGCCGAGTCGACACGGTCCTCCGATGCGAGTTGTCAGCCGCGACGCCGGTACCGAGAATTGTGTAGGTGACCAGCGCCGATTACTCGAAGTTTATGCCCGACCGGTACACCGACCACATGCCGGCGCCGACCCCGACGTGGTGGGAGCGGAACGGCAACACCGTCCACGTCGCACGGGCAGTGGCTCCAGACGCGCCGGTTCGTGTTCTCGGCATCCACGGCGCCGGCGGCTACTCGGGCGCGTTGTGGCCGTTCGCCGGGATCGGCGTGAAACTCGGAGCCGAAGTCCTCTTCCCCGATCTTCCGCTGTACGGCGACACCGTCGTAGCCGATCCCGCCGGCGTCCGGTACGAGCAGTGGGTCGATCTCCTCTGCGATCTCGTCCGGGCCGAGAAGGCAGCCGACGATCGGCCGCTGGTGTTGTTGGGCGCCAGCATCGGCGGTCTGCTGGCCTACGAAGTAGCCGCGCGGACCGGTCTGGCCGACGCCGTCGTCGCTACCTGTCTGCTCGATCCCTCGAATCCGTCGGCCAGAGCTGCCGCGGCGCGGTTCGGCCCGATGGGTGTCTACGGCGCTCCCCTGATGCGCCGCACCGAACGACTGGTGGGCCGTATCCGCGTGCCCATCCGTTGGGTCGCCGACGTCGCGAACATGAGCAGCAACCGTGAACTCGCGACGCTGTGCGCAACCGATCCGCGCGGTGGCGGTGTTCGGGTGCCACTCGGATTCCTCAGCAGCTACTTCTCGTTCGAGCACACCGCACCCGAAGCATTTCGGACGACGCCCGTTCTGCTCACCCACCCGGCCGACGACCGATGGACGCCACCCGAACTGAGCCTGCAGTTCCTCCGCCGCATCAACGCACCCACCGAATTCGTGATGCTGGACGGGTGCGGGCACTTTCCCGTCGAAGAGCCGGGCCTGACGCAGTTCCACGACGCCGTCGACACACTGCTGCGCTCCGTCGCCGAGCGTCACCGCACGAAACCGTCGCCACCCGCCTAGCCTGAAGTTCGTGAGCATCGAACCCAAGGCCGAGCCGACGGGAAACGGCGACGAGAGCACCACGACAGTCGTACTGGCGTTTGCGGCTAACGCGCTGATCGCCGGGGCCAAGACGGCGGCCGCCATCGTCACCGGATCTGCATCGATGGTCGCCGAGGCCACCCACTCCTGGGCCGATACCGGCAACGAAGTGCTGTTGCTGATCGCGAACCGCCGCTCGAAAAGGGTTCCCGACCGAGACCAGCCACTCGGGTACGGCCGGGAGGCCTACATCTGGTCGATGTTCGCCGCCCTCGGACTCTTCGCGCTCGGCGCAGGTGTGTCGATCACCCACGGCATCCAGGAACTGTTCCATTCCGAACCGGCCACCGACTTCGGTGTCGCCTACGCAGTCCTCGGCGTCTCGTTCATCCTCGAAGGCATCTCGTTCCGGCAGGCGTACAAGCAACTCCGAACCGAAGCGTCCGCCGTGAACCGCGACGTCATGGCCCAGGCGCTCAACACATCCGACCCGACGACCCGGGCCGTGTTCGCCGAAGATGCTGCAGCACTGATCGGTTTGGTCATCGCATTCGTCGGCGTCCTACTGCACCAGATCACCGGTTCACCGATCCCCGACGCCCTCGGCTCCATCTTCGTCGGCATACTTCTCGGAGTCATCGCGATCATCCTGATCGACCGCAACCGCCGATTCCTGGTCGGCGAAGAGGCCTCACCGACGCTGCGGGCAGCAGCCGTCGAAGCTCTCACCCAACTACCCGAGATCAACCGAATCACGTTCCTACGCATGGAATACCTCGGGCCGCGGCAGGTCTACCTGGTGGCTAGCGTCGATCTGGTCGGTGACTACGCGGAATCCCGAGTGGCCCACACGTTGCGCGAACTCGAACGCTCACTCGAGCAGAGTCCACGCGTCGTGCGGGCGATCCTGACCCTCTCGACGCCCGAAGAACCGTCGATCGCAGTCTGAACTTCCGGCCGGGCGATAGGCTCGTTCGATGCGCGCACTGATCGTGATTCTGGCGGTTCTGGGATTTGTCGTCGGGGGAATTCCCCTGGTGGGCAGTCTGATCGACGTGATGACCAGTCAAGACAAGACCATCGTCTATCAGGGTTCCTACGTACCATTTCGGGACATGCAGATGGCTCGGGACACCGAATCGACGATAGCCACCGCCTACGAACCCTTAGACGGACCGCGCTGGCTCGTCCTGGCCTGCTATCCCCTGATCGGGGCGGCACTGGGCGCAGCGACGGCCGTCGTACTGGGACGTCGCGGGTGGCACCTGACGCGAGCCTGAACAGACGCCGATGGCCACCCGCCGTCTACACGAGGGTGGCCATCGAAGAAGGAATGCTTCAGATGTACATCGCAGGATCGATGTAACTGTTCGGGTCCACCAGCTTTTCCTTGGTGGTCCGTGGCCGCGCCACCGCCGGGATACCCGTCGCGATGGATTCGGCCGGAACATCTCTGGTGACAACGGCATTGGCGCCGATAGCGCTACCTTCACCGATGACGACAGGTCCGAGGATCTTGGCACCAGCGCCGACGGTGACCCGGTCTCCGAGCGTCGGGTGACGCTTGACCTGCTCGAGCGAGCGACCACCCAGGGTGACGCCGTGATAGAGCATCACGTCGTTACCGACCTCGGCCGTCTCCCCGATCACGACGCCCATGCCGTGGTCGATGAAGAACCGTCGACCGATGGTGGCACCGGGGTGAATCTCGATGCCGGTAACGAAGCGTGTCAGCTGCGAGAGCACTCGCGCCGGGCCGCGTAGCGCAGGGACGACCCACATGCGATGCGCAACCCGATGCGCCCAAATGGCATGCAGCCCTGAATAAACGAGCGCGTTCTCCACATTGCTGCGCGCGGCAGGATCCTGACCGCGCGCAGCCTGCAGGTCCTCGCGAATTGTCCCGAGGATACTCACAAGTCTCAGTCCCGGATGTGTTCGAACAGCGGGGTGGAGATGTAACGCTCGCCGAAGTCACACACGACAGCCACGATCAGCTTGCCGGCGTTTTCCGGACGCTTCGCCAACTCGAGTGCGGCCCAGACGATGGCACCGGACGAGATGCCGCCCAGGATGCCTTCCTGGGTTCCGAGTGCGCGAGCGACCTCGATGGAATCGGGGAACGAGACGTCGATGATCTCGTCGTAGATCTCGCGATCGAGGACGTCGGGCACGAAGTTCGCGCCGATTCCCTGGATCTTGTGGGGACCGGGCTGGCCACCGTTGAGGATCGGCGAGTCGATGGGCTCGACGCCCACGATCTTGACCTCGGGCTTGTACTTGCGAAGGGTGCGTCCGACGCCGGTGATGGTGCCGCCGGTGCCGATGCCGGACACGAAGATGTCGACGGCGCCGTCGGTGTCGGCCCAGACCTCTTCGCCCGTCGTTGCCTCGTGGATGGCCGGGTTGGCCGGGTTCGCGAACTGGCTGGCCGAGACAGCGTTCTCGGTCTGCTCGACGATTTCCTTGGCCTTGGCGACTGCACCGGCCATGCCCTCGGAGCCCGGGGTCAGCACGATCTCGGCGCCGTAAGCACGCAGCATCACGCGACGCTCGGTGGACATGGTCTCCGGCATGGTCAGGATGACCTTGTAGCCGCGAGCAGCACCGACCATGGCGAGTGCGATACCGGTGTTACCACTGGTGCCCTCGACGATGGTTCCGCCGGGCTTGAGTGCACCGGACTTCTCGGCGGCGTCGATGATTGCCACGCCGATCCGGTCCTTGACGCTGTTGGCCGGGTTGTAGAACTCGAGCTTGACGGCGACCTGTGCGTCCAGGCCCTCGGTCAGACGGTTGAGCCGCACGATCGGGGTGCGCCCGACCAATTCGGTCACGTTGTTGTAGATCCCGCTCATATCTGGTCCTCCTGAGGATCGAGTGTGTCGACCCGCTCGCTGATCACTGCTTTACGGCTGAACTGCATAACGGCTGAACTGCTTAACGGCTACAGGCAAGGGCATACAGACGACCGATGCCGCATCGGTTCATCAAATTGAACCAATGCGGCATCAGGCCACTACATACGGGGGCGGTTTATCAGGCCAACCGCTGCTTCAGAGCTTCGAACTCGTCACGAATGCCGGTCGGCAGCTTCTCGCCGACGAAGTCGAACCACTCTTCGATGAGCGGGATCTCGGCCTTCCACTCGTCGATGTTGACCGCGAGGGCCTCGGTGATGTCGGCGTCCGACACGTCCAGGCCTTCGATGTCGAGTGCCGATCCGGTGGGAACGACGCCGATCGGGGTGTCGATGCCGGCAGCCTTGTGCTCGATGCGCTCGACGATCCACTTCAGGACGCGAGAGTTCTCGCCGAAGCCTGGCCACAGGAAGCGTCCGTCATCGCCACGGCGGAACCAGTTGACGTAGAAGACCTTGGGGAGCTTGGACGCGTCCGCGGACTTGCCGAGGTCGATCCAGTGCTGGAAGTAGTCACCGACGTTGTAGCCGAGGAACGGCAGCATTGCCATCGGATCGCGGCGAACCGTACCGACCTGGCCTTCGGCTGCTGCGGTCTGCTCGGAGCCGACCGTTGCACCCATGAAGACGCCGTGCTGCCAGTCGCGAGCCTCGGTGACCAGCGGAACCGTCGTCTTGCGGCGTCCACCGAACAGGATTGCCGAGATCGGCACGCCCTTCGGGTCGTCCCACTCGGGAGCCATGATCGGGCACTGCGACATCGGGGTGCAGTAACGCGAGTTGGGATGAGCCGCATGGGTGCCCGACTCGGGCGTCCACTCGTTGCCCTTCCAGTCGATCAGGTGCTGCGGGTCGCCTTCGAGGCCTTCCCACCAGACGTCACCGTCGTCGGTCAGAGCGACGTTGGTGAAGACCGTGTTGCCCTGGTCGATGGTGCGCATGGCGTTGGGGTTCGACGACCAGTTGGTGCCGGGAGCCACGCCGAAGAAACCGAATTCCGGGTTGACGGCGTAGAGCTGTCCGTCCTCACCGAAACGCATCCAGGCAATGTCGTCGCCGAGGGTCTCGGCGCGCCATCCGGGGATGGTCGGCTGGATCATCGCGAGGTTGGTCTTGCCACAAGCGGAGGGGAATGCCGCCGCGATGTAGTAGGCCTTGTCCTCGGGCGAGATGAGCTTGAGGATGAGCATGTGCTCGGCCAGCCAGCCCTCGTCGTGTGCCATTGCCGAAGCGATACGCAGCGAGTAGCACTTCTTGCCCAGGAGAGCGTTTCCGCCGTAGCCGGAACCGAAGCTCCAGATCTCACGATCCTCGGGGAAGTGGGTGATGTACTTGGTGTCGTTGCACGGCCACGCGACATCTTCCTGGCCATCGGCCAGCGGAGCGCCCAGCGAGTGCAGCGCCTTGACGAAGAATCCGTCGGTGCCGAGCTTGTCGAGAACCTTGCCGCCCATGCGGGTCATGACGCGCATGGAGACGACGACGTACTCGGAATCGGTGAGCTCGACGCCCAGCTTCGGATCCTCGGCGTCGAGGGGGCCCATGCAGAACGGCACGACGTACATGGTGCGTCCACGCATGCAACCGCGGTACAGGTCACCCATGAGGGTGCGCATCTCCGCCGGGTCCATCCAGTTGTTGGTGGGACCTGCGTCGATTTCTTCCTTCGAGCAGATGTACGTACGCGATTCGACTCGCGCGACATCGGACGGATCGGAGTTGCCGAGGAAAGAGTTCGGCTTCTTCTCGTCGTTGAGGCGGGTGAAGGTTCCTGCCTCGACCAACTTCGTTGTCAGTCGGTCCCATTCTTCGTCCGAGCCGTCTGCGAAGACGACGCGATCAGGCTGGGTGAGTTCGGCAACCTCTTGCACCCATGCAAGCAGTTCCTTGTGCTGCGTGGGGGGCGTGCCGTCAGTTCCATTGAGACCGGGAATGGTCGCTGAGGTCATCAAACTCTCCTGGGGTGAGCCGGAACCGGGTTCTCGTGACACCGGATGCAAACTGCAGCGCCCCGATACCAGTCGATCCCGGTGTCCCCCTCTCGACGGGGTCCAGCCGCGTCATCCACTCACGTGGATTTCACGGACGCCGGGTGTCCTATGTATTGAGGTTAACGCTGGCTGTTCACCTGCAGGTAATCGGGTGCGGTCAGAAATGTCACAGAAACGATTCAGTTGGTGTGTTCAGGTGCCTACCCGGCGCTCAGAGCACATAAACGGAACCTTTTCAGAGCGCTCCGGCATCGATTTTCTGCCACACGAGGGCGCCTTCGTCGTCTCGACTGCATTCCCAGGCCGAGTAGTCGCCGTCCGACTCGATCATCGTGAGGCGATCGGCGCTACCGTCGCGATCGAAATCGGACACGATCACGACGTCGTCGTCGGAGTGGACGACACGGCTGTCGACCGTTCCGTCACCGTCCAAGTCGAAGGCGTCGAAGTTCAGGTCGCCGGCATCGACCGGTCCCGACGAGGGCCCGAAGGTCTCGGGGTCGATACGCCCAGGATCGAGCGCTTCGGCTTCGTGCCCGTCGATGTGTCCGGCCGTGATCAGAAATGCGTCCATTACTCCCCCTACTGGATGGTGACCTACCGCTTCGGCAACCCCTACCGAAACCGTCCGCTCAGTATTACCAGACCCCGACGATCAGTCGAGGCCGAAATTGCGGCGCTGTGGAGAACTCTGCACTCGCGGAATGTCAGTAGGCGGCGTTCAAAACGGCGAGGTCGCGCTCGCACGACGCCAGTTGCCCTGATCTGGCCGCGGCAAGCTCACGAAGTTCACCGTCGATCTCCACGATTCGGGCCTGCGCCGACGCCACCTGCTCGCGGCTCTCCGCCATGATCGCCGCTCCCAGATCCGCCTCGGCCTCGAGCAGAACACTCTGGACTCGCTGCTCCCACTGTGCGCGAACCGTCGACATCGATTCGACGATCCACGACCTCGAGTAGGCACGATCCGCCGTCAGCCCGCGAGTTCGCGCCAACCACCACGCCGCGGCGCCACCCAGAACCAACGTCACGGGGATACTCGCGAACTCCAGGGCCGGAATCATCTCCAGCGGAGTCACCGCGATACGGCCGAGGCCGAGACCCGCGGACGCGCCGACAAGAATTGTCACCCGGTCCTCGTTTCCGCGCTGACGGCGCGGCGGGCCCTCCGGAATCCGTGGGGAAGGCATGTATCCGGTCGTGCCCGCCACTTCCACCGCTGCCGCCATCGCGGCATCGAACACCCGGGTGTGGTGGTCGACCTCGTGCTGCAGTCGCGTCGGCACGCTGCCCAATTCGGCTCGCGAGGCCGCGTCGACCCAGGCACGTGCCCCGGCGACCGTCGCCCGGGTTGCCTCGGCGATTTGTTGTGACAGATCCCCGCGCGCTCGTTGCAGTCGGCTTCGCACCTGCACCAGGCGTTCGCCTCGCCGGCCGTCGCGGTCTGCGAGCAGCTGTGATCGCTCGGCCCGCAGTTCGGCACCAGGAACGCTGTCACGCAGATTCCGGATCTCTATCTCGATCATCCGGCGCGTCTGCGCGATGACACCGGAATCCGAACCGCCTGCTTCCCTCTCCCGTGCCGCCCGGCTCACGACCGCAACGAGCGACTGCTCTTGACCGGGCGCAATCGGGACCACCGGGGCCTGAGCAAAAGCGGTGCAGTGCGACGCGAGAATCTCGGCATCACGCCGGCGCACCGCCTGCCAGTCTCGGTAGACGTCGATGCGGGTCAGCGCGACCACCACCGGGATTCCGCTCTCTGCAGCGTCGTCGAGAAGAAGAAGATCCTCGCGTCCGATCACACTGGCGGCGTCGACGACCAGAAGTACGACGTCGGCGTCCACCTCGCGTGTCACTGTCGAACAGTCATCCGAAGCATTGAACATCCGGGCGACGTCTTCCCGTCCACACCTCGGTGGGCCGACAACGTAAATTCTAGTGCCACTGGATGTTTCGGCGACGACCTGGCGACCCGGATCGGATGCCGGATTCCATCGCTGCACCACGCGCAGCACCGAATCCGGAAGTACCGAAACGCTATCCATCGGTCACCGCCGGAGCGGAGCGATCGCCCCCGAGCTGCGCCCACCGACGCACATACCCGCGGCGAATCAGTGAGACCCTTTGTTGCGGAGCCTGTTCCGACTCGTCCACGAGCTCGCCCCACCACCGGCTGCATGTGCCCGCGTCGTCGGCGGTACGAGGATCGGGAGGCTCGCCTTGACGCAGGGCTCGAATTTCGGGGCTCATCATCGCCGCCGCGGCGCCGAACAACACCGCGGAGTCCGAACTCAGATACAACTCGATCTCGTCCCTGCCCGCAGCGCTGCGCGAGGCAGACCGCCTCAGCGCCGGGCCGATCTGCTCGACCCGGCTCCACCACTGCGCCTCCAGAACAGGTCCGAGAGCCGCGAACAATTCTTCGACGCCGCGCCCGGTCAGTGTCTCCACCGGAACCGTGGGCGCGCCGACGGTCTCCGAGATCTCCGCGGCCCGTCCCAGCGCCTCGTCCCAGCGCGGACCGAACAAGTCAGCCTTGTTCGCAGCGACGACCACACGATCGGAAACTCGGGCAATGGCTCGGCCGTCGACGTCGCGGACCGCGTCGACCACCACGTAGACAACGCAACGACGACCCAGATCGGGGTTCGACGTTCCAGGGACGTCGAACGCGCGTGACTCGGTCACCACAACCGGTGCGCCGACGACTCTGTGCGAGAACCTGTCGTCGCGCCCCAGGATCCGCGCCAACGACGACCGCCCCACCCCGGCTCGCCCGGCGACCACCAATTCGAGCGGCGCGCTCAGCGATCCGAGCACCGAGTGAACCGCCTCTGCGGCTCCCGAATCGATCGACGTCAGCCGATATGCCAGAGCGCGCAAGTGGTCGATCGGCTCCGCGCAGGCGTCGTCGATCGATTCTGCGGGCAACATTCGTGACCAATTACTGCATGCAAATCCTGTGTTCATCCCCACCCCACGTCCCCATCGTGTCGGTGAGATTCTGTCAGGTTCTCGGCAAGGACGGCAGGTGACACCACTCTTTCGCTGGCTGTCCGAAGTCGGCTGTTTCAGGACTTTCCGCAGAAAGTCTCAACTCAAACTTCAGACCCGTCTGCGCTAAACGGGGGTCATGCGTGACAATGGGTTCGTGAACGAAGCCGATCAGCATGCACCGCAGACCCCTGACACGGGGCAGACGGACCACGCCAAGGGGTCCCGTCTCCATCCGAGAGTGACCAGCTTTCGCTCTCGCCGGGGTGCGCTGACCGACGCGCAGCAGCAGGCATGGGACCGTCAGTGGCCGCTCATCGGCGCCGACGTCTCGGACACACCGCTCGACGCGAACGCCTGGTTCGGACGCGAGGCACCCCTGATCATCGAGATCGGTTCGGGTACCGGCACCGCGACGGCCGCTATGGCCAAGGCGGAACCGCACGTGAACCTGATCGCGATCGAGGTGTACCGCCCGGGGCTCGCGCAACTTCTCCAGCAGGTCGAGCGTGAAGAGATTCCCAACGTCCGCGTACTACGCGGTGACGCGATGGACGTACTCGAGAACATGGTCGCCCCCGAGTCCCTGACGGGCGTCCGGGTGTTCTTCCCGGACCCGTGGCCCAAGGCCCGCCATCACAAGCGTCGCCTCCTGCAGGGGCCGACGTTCGCGCTGATCGCCAACCGCCTCAAGCCCGGCGGAGTCCTGCACGTGGCAACCGATCACGCCGAGTACGCCGAATGGATCGAAGAAGCCGGCAATGCCGAGCCACTGCTGACCGCACTCGACTGGGAGTCTCCGATGACCCACGAGCGTCCGGTCACCAAGTTCGAGGACAAAGCCCATAAGGTCGGTAGTGCAATCACCGAGCTTATATGGGGGAAGATCAGAGCATGAGCGTCAGCGAACAGCTATCCGACGACGTGACGTCGTCGGAATCTCCTCTCGACTTCGGTCGTGACTCCCGCCACCCCAAGCGGGTGCTTCTGGTCTGGGACGCCCCCAACCTCGACATGGGCCTCGGCGCCATCCTCGGTGGCCGGCCTACCGCCGCCTACCGGCCACGATTCGACGCTTTGGGTCGTTGGCTGCTCTCTCGCACCGCCGAACTGTCCGCACAGAACAGCGGCACGCTCGAGCCTGAAGCGACCGTCTTCACCAACATCGCGTCCGGCAGCGCCGACGTCGTTCGTCCTTGGGTCGAAGCCTTGCGTAACGTGGGTTTCGCGGTGTTCGCCAAGCCGAAGGTCGATGAAGACAGCGATGTCGATTCGGACATGCTCGAGCACATCGCGCTCCGGTACGGCGAGGGCCTCGCCGGAATCATGGTCGCGTCAGCCGACGGCCAAGCGTTCCGCGAACCTCTCGAGGACATCGCAGCAACCGGTATCCCGGTCCAGGTTCTCGGGTTCCGTGAACACGCCAGCTGGGCTGTGTCGTCCGATATCTTGGACTTCGTCGATCTCGAGGACATCCCAGGTGTCTTCCGTGAGCCTCTACCACGGGTAAGCCTGGACACCCTGCCCGACGAGGGCGCCTGGTTGCAGCCGTTCCGACCGCTTTCTGCCCTGCTCATCGGGCGAAAAAGTGTTGCCGAGTAGGAGTTGATCAGTGTTCGCCAGCTGGGGAAGCATCGTCTATCGAGCCCGCTTCACCGTCATCGCTGTCATGGTGGCGGGGCTCCTCGGGCTCGCTGCGTACGGCCTGAGCCTGCAGGATCATCTCAGCCAGAGCGGCTGGGACGATCCGGGGTCGGAATCGGTAGAGGCTGCAAAACTCGCTGACGGCACGTTCGGACGCAGCACGACGGGTGACGTTCTGGCGCTGTACACGGCGCCGGAGGGCAAGACCGTCGACGACCCCGAGTTCCAAGCGAAGGTCATCGACAATCTGCAGCGGCTCGTCGCCGACAACCCCGACCAGATCATGAAGATCAACGGCTCGTACTTCAAGGTCGACAACGGTCTCTCGGTGGCGGCCCTGGCGGACAAGACCAAGCAACACGCGGTCACCAGCATCGCGATCGCCGGCGACAACGACACCGCGGTGTCCAACAACTTCCGCGACGTCGAGTCGCAGTTCTACATCGACGGCGTCGACGTGCAACTCGCCGGCCTGCAACCTGTCGCGAATTCGCTCAACGACACGATGGCCAACGACATCAAGCGCATGGAAATGCTCGCGATTCCCGCCGTCGGTGTCCTGCTGTTCTTCGTCTTCGGTGGCGTCGTCGCTGCAGCCCTCCCGTTGATCGTCGGCGGTCTGACCGTCATCGGCGCCAACGGCATCATTCGACTGATCACCAACTTCACCGAGGTCAACGCGTTTGTTGCGCCCGTGGTCTCTCTGGTCGGCCTGGGTCTCGCGATCGACTACGGACTGTTCATCGTCAGCCGTTTCCGAGAAGAGATAGCCGAGGGGTACGACACCCCGACCGCAGTACGCCGAACGGTCATGACGGCGGGTAGAACGGTCATGTTCTCGGCGACCATGGTTGCCGTCAGCCTCGGCGGTCTGCTGTTGTTCCCGCAGGGCTTCCTCAAATCGGTGGCCTACGGCGCCATTGCTGCCGTCATGCTTGCCGCGATCTCGTCCATCACGATTCTTCCCGCTATTCTCGGCATTCTCGGCAAACGGATCGACGCGCTGACCTTCAAGAAGCTGCGCCAGACCAAGACCAACGAGGAAATCGAGAACGGTTTCTGGGGCAAGCTCACCCGCTGGGTCATGCAGCATCCGCTCAAGGTCGCGGTCCCGATCGTCGCGGCTCTACTGCTGATGATCATTCCGCTGACGGGCATCAAGTTCGGCGGTATCAACGAGACGTACCTGCCCCCGGACAGCCCCACGCGTGTCGCGCAGGCGCAGTTCGACGAGCTCTTCCCCGGCAATCGCACCGAGCCCGTTCGACTCGTCATCGAGGGAGCGGACAACACCACTCTCGGTCAGATTTCCAAGACCGCAAACGCTGCGCCGGGTCTGGTCGAGAAGTTCACCCCGGAGGTTGCGACCAAGGACGGGGTCAACGTCCTCAAAGCCGGTCTGACCGAGCGCAACGAGGCACGTCCCACCATCGACTATCTGCGATCCGCGGATTGGCCCGAGGGCACAACTGTGCTCGTCGGCGGCACTCCGGCCATCGAGCAGGACAGCGTCGATGCGTTGCTCGACCGTCTGCCGCTGATGGTCGTATCGGTCATCCTGCTGACGACGCTGCTGATGTTCTTGACGTTCGGTTCGCTCGTCCTGCCCATCAAGGCTGCGTTGATGAGCGCGCTCGGCCTGGGTTCGACGCTCGGAATCTTGACCTGGATCTTCATCGACGGGCACGGTTCCGGTCTGTTGAACTTCACGCCGGGACCGATCATGTCTCCCGTCCTGGTGTTGATCATCGCGATCGTCTACGGCCTGTCGACCGACTACGAAGTGTTCCTGCTCTCCCGCATGGTCGAAGCGCGAGCGCAGGGCGCAAGTACTACCGAATCCATCCGAATCGGCACGGCACATACCGGCCGGATCATCACCGCTGCCGCACTGATTCTGATCGTGGTCACCGGTGCATTCGGCCTGTCCGATCTGGTGATGATGAAGTACATCTCGTACGGCATGATCTCCGCGCTGATCATCGACGCCACACTGATCCGAATGTTCCTGGTCCCCGCGACCATGAAACTGCTCGGCGACGACTGCTGGTGGGCCCCGGCCTGGATGAAGCGGATCCAGCAGAAGATCGGGCTGGGTGAGCCGATCCTCGACAACGAACTTGTGCTCGCAAACGTCCCGCAGATCGCGCCTGTCGGTGCGATCGCCGGACCGGGTCAGCCGCGCAAGATCGAAGCGGCCTCGCGGGTCATGCCGCCGCCTGCCCCGGCTGCACAGCCGGAAAGCGGACCTCGTGTTCCCGATCCTCTCACCGAGCCCATTCCGCTCAGCGAAATGACGATCAAGGCACCGAACACGGATACACCTGCCGCGGAGAAGCCGGCACCGCGACGTCGTCTCGATATCGGGAGTGCAGCCAGCGCGCCCCAGAACTTGATCGAGGCACCGGTCCCCAATCCTTCGTACCGACCGCAACCGAACACCACCGACAAGCGGAGAAACCCGACGCCCGCTGCGCCGGCCGAGCGTCCCATCGAGAGTTGGTTGTCGGACCTGCGGGCTCGGGAACAGACTCCCCCGGCCTCACGGCCGCTGCCGGTGGTGCGGACGCCTTCGCGTACTAACGGTTCGGCAAGCAGCGGTTCAGGTACCAACGGCTCGAGCCGGAATGGCTCTGCAAACGGTGCTACCAACGGTTCTGCAACAAATGGCGCTGCAACAAACGGCGCTGCAACAAACGGCTCGGCCCCGACCTCGGTGGAGGCGACCCCCCAGTCGCCGCCTCCACCGATCGCTCCGGAGCGTCGTCCCACCGAGCCCCGAGTCTCGGATGCCTCTGACGGCGACGACAACGCCACCGGCAGGCACCGACCTGACGACGCAGGCGCCATCAGTGTCAGCGAGCTCATCGCTCGCCAGAAGCGGAGCTGACCTGCTCCTGCTTGGCGAAGGCTCGTGCATAACGAGTCCCGACCAGCAGGAGCAGCAAGCCGACCACCAGGAAGGCAGCGCTGCGCACCAGCCCACTGAGCGTGGCCAGGTCGAAGAGGAACAGCTTGGCCACTGCCGCGCTGGTGAGAGCAAGACCAGCTCCGAGCAAAACGCGAGCATGCTGACGGTTGTTCAATCCGAGCACCAGCGCTGACGTGGCGGCAAGCATCCAGACGATGGTTGCAACGCTGTGCCCGGCAACAAATCCGGTTGCACTGTCGAAGATTTCGACGCCGGACGAGACGAGCGCACACGTCACCGCGTAGAGGACACCGAACCCTGCGGCCGCCCATAGAACCGCTGCATTCGAATCGGCGATCAACTTCAGTCGGTGAATCGCCCACACCAGCATCACCAGTGCACCTATCGCCGTCAGGCTCGAGAGTGCCGTGATCGCACCGAGTTGCATGGATGCGGCACGGGCAGTCGTCAACGCTTCCGGCGGAACCGTCGTGAGGTATCCGATCGATCCGATTGCCGCAAAGGCGGTTCCGAGGGCGAAGACGAAGCGCGAACCCGCATACAGCGAGACTCCGAGGAAGATCATGCCGACGGTGAGGACCAGCGGTACGACCAGAGATTCCGTCGCCCCGGACAAGCAGCACAGCAACAATGCAAGAGCGCCGGTTGCGCCCAGTCCGAATCGCAGTTGCGTCGGCAAAGGCTTGGCTGCCGCTGCAGCGGAAAGTAGTAGTAGCGCTGCAATTCCGTACAGCACTGCGGATTCGGTGCGCCCGAGCACGGTCCCGACGCTCATCAGCGGAAGGGACGAGACAACAAAGGTAGCGGTGGACCACGCCCCTGCAACTCCGCCGCGCGAGGGCGAACCCGTCCACTGCATAGCCATCGCGCAGCCCGCGCCCACTATTGCAACCACGCCGGCACTGATCACCAATTGCACTGCACTGTTACCGGATTCGCTGAAGATGGACTCCGACGCTATCGCTACGAGCAGCGCGAGAACCACCGGTACTGTGCGCGCCATGCCCAGGTACTTCCAGTCACGACCGAGTTGGGCGGAGAACGTCGCCGACTGGATCGCGAAGAGGAAACCGATGAGAGTCAACGATATTCCCGACGTCAACACGGGAGCCAGCACCGCTGCGCCCAGAACGATCATGAGCGCCAGTGATTCGGAATCCCATTTCACCCCCAAAGCAACGCCGGCCGCGGCAATCCCGAAGGCAATCACCACCGCGAGCGGCGTCGTCACCCAACCGTAGAGAACAGAGGCAGCGACGACGTCGAGGTACATTCCCGCAAAACCGGTGGCAGCCAGAGCAATCGCTCCCACTTTGCCACCTGGTCGTCCGTGGACCCGTACTCCGGCAAACACCAAGGCGCCGGAAAGGAGTGCGCCACCGAGCACCCGCAGCGGCGGTCCGAAGAATCCGGCCTGCGCTGCAAGTACCAGCAGCATCACGACGCCGATCAGTGTGACGGCTACACCGGCGGCGGCCAGGAGTCGACTGATGACACCGTCGCGTTGCCACCAGGGCTGGCGAGGTGCGGCAACCGGATACGTCGGCGGCTGCCAGGTGGGCACGTTCTGCTGAGGACGCATTGGCGGCATCTGTGGCGCCGGAGCTGCGGGTGCCGGAACTACCGGCATGGGCGGGGGCACAGTAGCCGAGGCCAGCTGAGTCTGCAGGATCGACAGGTTCTGGCCCATGTGGCGCAACTGCCGGCCGATGCTGTCGCACTCGGCTGACAGGGCGGTCACCAGTCGCGGATCGACGGCGGAAGAGCTCGGTGTGGTCATGGCTACGAGCTTGCTGCGTGGCCGAACCGATCAGATGAGTAGTACTACTCGATCAGCCTGGGGAGTTCTCGTATTCAACTGAGGACACCTTCGACTGACGGCACCATCGACCGACTGCATCATCGACCGACAGGGAACTATCGCCGAGGCGCTGCATTCCGCAATCGTTCGGAGAGCAACCGACCCGAAGTGTGAAGCGGAGCGGGATCCTGACGCGCCCGAGCGAGGACAAGCGCGCCCTCGAGTGCGGACAGAGCGAGAATTGCCTCGGACTCTGCGTCTTCGCGGGACCAACCGTCGGCTTCGAGGCGCTGAGCCAGCAGCCCCAGCCACGAGTTGTACCCGTCCGCACAAGCACCACGGATGACCTCGGATTCGGTTGCGGCATCCAGTGTTGCCGTGGCCAGGGCGCATCCACGTTCGTAGTCCGAATCCGACAAACGCGCAGCCAGTGCGGCAGCAAATGCCGAGATCGCGGTGGCGGCATCGGGTGAGCTCTCCAGGAGATGCCGGATGAAATCGGCCATTGCCTCACCGCGTCGCCTCAGAGCCTCGCCTGCGAGTTCTTCCTTGCCACCGGGAAAGTGAAAGTACAAGGACCCCTTGGTGGTCGCGCTCGCCGAGAGCACTTCCGACACACCCGTTCCCGCGTACCCCTTCCGCTGCAACAAGTCGGCAGCGGCATCGACCAACAAATCCCTCGTAGACATAAGTTCAACATACCGATCAGTACACATATCAACAACACTTGAAGTGCATAAATCGCCAAAACCTTGCATCACTAGACCGATTGGTACATGATTCGAGAATTGAAACCGGAGCGCAGCCAACGACGCTCACGACGGCAAAGGACCAAATCGATGTCACCGAATTCCGCAAACCACACCACGACGACCGTCCTCGGACCGGACGTAGATCTTGCCGGGACTCTCGCGGCCACCGGCGTCCGGATGATGGTTCGAAGCAAACAAACCGAGGGAGGATTCTCTCTTGTACAACACCGCATCGCTCCGCATTCGATGACCTCACCGGTCCATCGCCACAGCCGCGAAGACGAGTACACGGTGGTTCAAAGTGGCCGCGTCGCAGCGATGGTCGGAGACGAGGTCGTCTACGCGGAGACTGGCGCCATGATCTTCAAACCGCGTGGCCAGTGGCACGCCGTGTGGAATCCCGACGACGCTCCAGCACGGATTCTCGAAATCATCACGCCCGGAGGGATGGAAGACCTGTTCGAACTGATGCCGAAACTTCTGGCCGAAGCAGGTTCCGCCGCGGAATCGGTTGCAGCGCGGGTAGAAGCAGATTTCGGGATCGAATTCGATCTCGTTGCCACCGCCGAGATCGCACAGACGCACGGTGTGGGATTCGGCATCGAAAGTCACTGACCGACTGCCAGCACCTACCGATCAAAGGAAGATTCATGCTTGTACTCACCGGAGCAGAAGACCTCAGCGCCAACCTGAACCAAGAGTTGGGCGTCAGCGACTGGCACGATGTCACGCAGGAGTCCATCGACGAGTTCGCCCGGGTCACCGGCGACGATCAGTGGATTCACGTCGATGTGGATCGCGCGAAGGAGTCACCGTTCGGTGGAACGATCGCGCACGGCAACTACACGCTCTCACTCGGACCCATGTTCTCGTATGCGATGTTCTCGCTCGAGGGTTTTGCGTTTGCTCTCAACTGCGGATTCGACAAGGTCAGGTTGCCTGCTCCGCTTCCGGTTGGCTCTCGCGTCCGCATGCGTGCAACGTTGAGCAAAGTCGAACCGATCAATGGCGGCGTCCAGATCACGGTGACGCAGACATTCGAACGAGAACACGGTGACAAACCCGTGTGCGTCGCCGAGATGTTGACCCGCGCGTATCACTGAAAGGTCAGGAGCCGAACATCTTTCGGATCGTGGTACCGAAGGGATGCTTCGCGGTGACACTGCCGAATCGCACCTTGCCGTGCACCACCAGATGCAGCGGGCCCATCTGCGGGCCGGAACGAACCTTGTTCGACGCGCTTCCTCCGACTGCTTCGACACCGTTCATGTCCACCGTCGCCTCTTCGGGAACGATCAGTGAAATCGAACTGGCGTAGTCGTCGATCGAGATGTTCACGACCTGCGTCTGCATCACAGCGCGCGTGAAATCGATAGTCACACTGGACATTCTGGTATCGACCACGACAGAGGGAGGAACGATCCATGCGCCGTTTCGCGTCACCGTCGCCATTCGTCCACGGATTACGGCAGCATTTGCCGTTCCGTAGTTACCGACTACCGGAGCCCCGACGGGTGCGCGGTAAGGCAGGCTCGGGTGAACCGGCGGCGGTTGGGGTTGGTACGTCGGCGCAGGATACGGCTGGCCTTGGTACATCGGCTGACCTGCATTGGGATACGCGGGTGGGTCGTAGTCGGAGATCAGCGTGATGCCCGGAAGATCGGCGAGAACCGAGTTGAGCTCACCTCGCGTCTTTGCAGCCAAGGCAGTGTCCATGCGCTCGGTGAACTCACCGAGCGAGAGCATCCCTTGACCGACAGCTTTCTGCAGCAGCTCGCCGACGTGCTCTCGTTCGGCATCGGATACGCGTAAATTCCTGGCCTCCATGATTTCCAGGATAAACGTTATTCGAGACCTTGTTCTATCGCGTATCGCGTGAGCTCGACGCGATTGGCCAACTGAAGCTTCCGAAGCGTTGCCTGCACATGGTTTTCGACGGTCCGGTGGCTGAGCGAGAGCCTCGTGGCGATCTGTTTTGCGCTCAGCCCCTTGGCGACAAGACGGAGCACTTCGGTCTCACGGTCGGTGAGCCGAGGCAGCTCGGGTGCGCGATCGTCGGCCGGTGCCGTCGACATCCGGCGGTACTCGCCGAGCACCAATCCGGCGAGGCCGGGTGTGAAGACAGCTTGTCCGTCGAAAGTCGCTCGCACGGCCTCGAGTAGTTCCGCCACCGAAGCACTCTTGACCAGGTAACCCGACGCTCCGGCTTTGACCGCGTCGAGGACGTCGTCACGCTCGGCGGAGGCCGAAAGCACCAGTACCTTGCTCTTCGGCGAAACCTCGAGCACTGCGGTGGTGGCGTCGGCACCGTTTCCGTCCGGCAGGTTCATGTCCATCAGAACCACGGCCGGTTGCACGGCGGCGGCTCGGCGGCGCGCACTCTCGACGCCCTCCGCCGTGGCGCTCACGGTGAAGCCGGCGGCTTCGAGGTCCCGGGAGACACCGTCGCGCCACATCGGGTGATCGTCGACGACCATCACCGTCACCGGATTCTCGCCCTTTTCGTCAGCCACGCTCACTCTTCCCCTTCGGAACGTTGATCTCCCATTCGGTGCCCTCCCCCGGCCCGGTTTGCAGGACTGCAGTTCCGCCGAGCACCTGTACTCGACCGAGAATGGACTTCGATACTCCCATGCGGCCTTCGGCCTCGGCCTGCGCCAAGCGACCTTCGGGGATTCCGACGCCGTCGTCGCGGACACTGACGATCACCTCGTCCGGCAGATCTTCGAGCAATACGTACGCCTTCGCCGCAGGACCGGCGTGCAGCCCGACATTGGACAGGGCATTGTCGACGATGGCTGCCAGTTCGATTGCTCGATCGCGCTCGATCACGACCGGATGCGCGGGCGTCGACACCGACACCGACGTGCTGGCCTGCGTGGTCAGCAGCGGACACAGATCCACTGTCTGTCCGCCGACATCTGCCGCGGCACCCGAAACCTGCTCGGAAATCAGCATTCTCAACGCGACCTCCTGCTCGCCGGCCAGAGCGGCCAGCTCAGCTGCCTCGCCGCCGAGTGCGGCTCCTCGCCGGCGCACCATCGCCAGCACCTGCAGAACGCCGTCGTGTACTTCGCGTGCCAAGCGTTCGCGCTCTTCCGTTGCCGCGGCCAGACGTACGGCTTGTTCGAGTTGCCGATGCGAGCGCCGAGCGGTGGTGGTGGCCAAGCCCAACGCCAGACCGACCGATACGAGAACGGGAGCCGTCGCATCGCGCCAGAGATCCAGGTTGACCTGATCGCGGATGATCGCGCTGGCCGCCGAAATGACAACTCCGGACGCCATACCGAGCCACGGCCCGCCGAGAATTGCCGCGGAGATGACCGCGTTGGTGGCCCACAGCGTGGTGGGGAGCGTCTGGTGATTCTGATACCACTCGTGGTCGGAGACCAGCCTCGTCGACGCCATCAGCAAGATGACGACCACCTGATCGGCGATCACCACCTGGTACCTCGGCAGCTTCTTACCGAACAGAGCACCGGAAGTTCCGAGCAACAGCGCCGACACCCCGGTCCACACGGCCATCAGAGCGACGAAGAACCAGCTGAGCCGGGAGTTGGTGTAGTCGGAGGCCGAAGCGAACTGGTAGCTGATCGCGTACACCAGCGTGACGAGGCGAAATGCCTGCGCCGCCCGCCACAGCGGGGCATCAGGGTCGGTGTCGACGCCCGACGCCTCGCGAACGGTCGGCTGATAGTGCAGCCGACGACGGCGGGTGGGCTCAGTCATCGGGAGGAGTGGGGTTCACGATGCGAGGCTCGGCGCGCGGCTCGTCGGGTTCGGCGGGGAACAGTGGGGTCTCCGGATCTTCGACGTGCAGTTCGGCGTACGCGATGTCCGGGTCGTCGGCGAGGAGGGAACGAATGGCGGTATTCAGGACCGCGACGATCGGAACAGCCAAGAGCCCGCCGACGATTCCGGCGAGGACGATGCCCGTTGTAATGGCGAGAACGACTGCCAGCGGATGCAGGCGAACAGCGCGACCCAACAACAGCGGTTGCATCACGTGCGCTTCGAGCTGCATGACGCCGATGATGATGCCGAGGACGATCAGTGCCGTCAGGAAACCCTTCGTGACCAGAGCGACAAGCACCGCGAGAAAACCGGTCAGAAATGCGCCGACGATCGGGATGAACGCGCCGATGAACACCAACGACGCCAGTGGCAGGGCGAGCGGCACCCCGAGGATCGCCAGGCCGGCACCGATACCGATCGCGTCGGCGGCGGCAACCGCGACCGTGGCGCGCACGTAACCGATCAGCGACCCAAAACCTGCAGAACCGGCGATCCGCACCCGACGACGCGCGTCGGTGGGAACGATCCGGGTGACGAACTGCCAGATCTGGTCGCCGCCGTAGAGGAAGAAGATGAGAGTGAACAGCGTCAGCAATGCCCCGGTGAAGATCTCGCCGATGACCGTCGCCGTGGTCAAGGCGCCGCTGGTCAGGGACTCACGATTGGATTGCACCGACTTGACGACCGAATCACCAGCCTGGCGGATCTGATCCTCGCTGAAGTGCAGCGGTCCGCTGGTGAGCCAGTTCTGAATCTGCGTGACGCTGGCCGTGAACTGGTCGGTGAGCTGGGGCAACCCGTCGATGAACTGCTCGACGACAAACGTCATGATTCCCGCGACCAGTCCGATCGAGGCAAGCAGAACGACGATGACGGCTGCCGAGCGAGGAACTCCCCATACCTGTAGCCGATCGACAACCGGAATCAGCAGAGCCGATGCCAGTAGAGCCAGCCCCACCGGGATGAGCACGGTCTCGAGGCGCAGAACCACGTATCCGAGGACCAGTAGCCCGGCAAAGATCACGATGAGGCGCCACGACCATTCCGCCGCGATGCGCACGCCCGGGTGCACCGCCCGAGCGTCGGCGGAGATGGGTTTGTTCATCCTCGAAGCTCGCTCCGCACGCCCCCTGTTTGCGTTCACCTCGCGAGCCTAACCGGACCGGCCGACACAGGTGAGCGGACCAATAATCGGACGCGCGTACCAACACTTCGAGCTCTGCCAGCTAAATTGAACCCTGTGCGGGCCTCATACAGAGCAATAGCGGTGACCATCCGCAGCCGGTGGCCCCTCTATATGCTCTCCATGCTCGCGGCCAATCTGATCGGCGCGGTGCTGGTCTTCGCTTTCGTGCGGTACGGCGTTCCGATCCAAGAGTCCGACGCGATAGTTGCCGACCGGGTCCGCAACTTCGCGATCTTCGGCGTTTACCTGGCATTCGCCGGTGCCGTCAGCCTCACCGCGGCGGCAATGATGTTGAAGTCGGTCATCCGTTGGCGGCTGCGCGGGGGTCCGCCGACGAGGTCCGAGCAGATGGCGGCACTGCACGCGCCGCTTCGCCAGGCCATCGTCCACCTGGTGCTGTGGATTCTGGGCGGCATCATCTTCGTGTTCCTGACCATCACCGAGATGCCCGGACTCGCGATCGCCGTGATCGTGACGGTCTGCATGGCCGCGACCACGACCTTCGGGTTCACCTACATGCTCGGCGAGCGCATCTTGCGTCCGGTCGCCGCCCAGGCGTTGAGCGAGGGCGAATTCGATCGGACCATGGCGCCGGGCGTCGGAACCCGGCTGGCGATGACCTGGGGACTCGGCACGCTGATGCCCGTCGCAGGCATCATCTTGCTGTGCTCGACGCAGCTCACGACCGATCTCGAGTTCTCCCCCGACTCGCTCGCGTGGGCGATCCTGCTCATCTCGATCATGGCGATCGTGCAGGCCTTTGCACTGTCGATGCTGACGGCTACTCAGATCTCCGATCCGATCCGACAACTGCGACGCGCCATCGAGCGAGTGCAGCGCGGCGCCACGGACGTACGCGTCGAGGTGTTCGACGGCAGTGAGATCGGCCGGCTACAGGTCGGATTCAACCGCATGATGAAAGAGTCCGACGAGCGTCGCCTGCTGCGTGAGCTGTTCGGCCAGCACGTCGGCGAGGACGTGGCCCGGCGCGCGCTGAAGTTCGGTACCGAACTGGGCGGCGAAACTCGATTCGTGGCAGTTCTGTTCGTCGACATGGTCGGATCAACCGGTGCCGCGGCCGAGCGCCCGCCGGGCGAAGTGGTCGAACTGCTCAACGAGTTCTTCCGTGTGGTCGTCGACGTCATCGATCGCCACCACGGTTTTGTCAACAAGTTCATGGGTGATGCGGCGCTCGCCATCTTCGGTGCACCACTCGATCGACCCGACGCTCCGACGGCAGCCCTCGCGGCGGCTCGCGAGCTGCGGTTCAAGCTCAACGACATCACCGGCTTGGACGTCGGTATCGGCGTGAGCGCGGGACTCGCGGTCGCCGGCAACATCGGTGCTGCCGAACGTTTCGAGTACACCGTGATCGGCGATCCGGTCAACGAAGCATCACGGCTCACCGAGCTCGCGAAACTTCGGCCCAGCCGAGTGCTGGCGTCGACGAGCGCGCTGTATTTCGCCGACGAAGAGGAACAGGCCGAGTGGGAACTCGGCGAGCAAGTCCAACTGCGTGGGCGCCGACGACTGACGCATCTGGCGTGGCCCGAAAAGTATCCAGAGGTCGATCCGGATCAAATTGGTTAGGGTGAGTCGATGGCTCAGCCTGGAAATACCCCACGGCGACTGAGACGACCACGCTCGCCCGTGGCCGAGACCAGTCGGGCCAGAGGGCGCTTCTGGTGGTTGAAGTGGCTGCTCGGGGTGGCTCTGATCGCCCTTCTGATCGTCGAGGGAATCATCCTGTGGCCTCGTCTCAACGAGTACTGGCAAGCTCTCACCGAAATCCATTGGGGTTGGGTGGCTGCCTGTGTAGCCGCCCAGGCGGTGTCCCTCAGTGGTTACGCGTCCGTTCAGCAGCGCCTTCTCAACGCGGCAGGTGTTGTCGCCGGTCACCTCAAGAACCTCTCGGTCATCTACGCCAGCACGGCGATGGCGTTGACGTTGCCTGCCGGCCAGGTCTTCTCGACAGCGTTCACGTACAAGCAGACTCGAAAGTGGGGGGCGACGCCGGTTGTCGCGTCCTGGCAGTTGGCAATGTGCGGTGTCATCGCCGCCGCGACTCTGGCACTACTCGGTGCCACTGGCGCAGTGGCGTTCGGCACCAAGGTCAGCCCGGTGACGCTGACGATTTCGCTCGTCGGCATGGCAGCACTGTTTCTGGCGTTGCGATACGTAGCCCAGAATCCCGGCAGCATCGAACGCATCGGGCACCGAGTTCTGGCGCTGTACAACCGTTCCCGCAATAACCCGACCGGGCGCGGTATGCACCGTTGGTCCGAAATCCTCAAGCAACTGGACTCGGTTGAACTCAGTCGGACCGACACTGCGGTTGCCTTCGGATGGTCGGCAGTTCACCGAGTTGCCGACGTCCTCTGTCTCGGTTTCGCTTGTTGGGCAGTAGGAGCCGATCCGTCCTTCGCCGGCCTGCTGATCGCGTTCACAGCGGCGAAAGCGGTGGGCAGTATTCCCCTCATGCCGGGCGGTCTCGGCTATGTCGAGCCCGTGCTCATCACAGCACTGACCATGGCGGGCTCTACCTGGGCGCAAGCCGCAGCAGCGGTATTCGTTTATCGGATAATCAGTTTCGTACTTGTCGCTCTGGTGGGATGGCTCATCTTCCTCGTGTCATTCCGTGCAACCCACCACGAAGACCTCGAGATGGATCTCGAGTTCGAACGCCGCGAACAGCCGGGCGTTTAACGTCGCAACGCTGCCGCCATGTCGTCGAGGTGTGCCCGGCTGATCCGTACCGCTGCCTCCGCGTCGCCGGCTTCGATGGCGTCCACCAACATTCGATGCTCGTCCGCATCCGGCTGACTGTGTGGATGCAGGTCCAGAACCGCGATCAACTCGATCAACGCGGCCCGCAGACGCGGCACAAAAGTCTCGAAGAGTTCCGACAGCACGGGATTGTGTGCCGCATCCACCACTGCCCGGTGGACCGCAATGTCGGCGTCGACAAACGCTGCGTCCCCAGAGTGCGCGGCGGCAGTTCTACCGTCCAACGCCTGCCGCAGAGCCGCGACGTCAACGGCATCGCGGCGCTGTGCCGCCAGCCGAGCCGCTTCGATCTCGACCGCATTTCGCACCTCGACGACATGAAGAATCGCCTCGGCTTCGAGCACGCGCGGCCACTGATCCGGAGGCGTCGTACTCCGTAGGAAGACGCCGGCACCCTGTCTCGATTCGAGCATGCCGAGGCCCGCGAGGGTCCGCACCGCTTCCCTGATGGTGGACCGACCGATACCCAACTGCGCAGCCAAAGTGGTTTCACCTGGAAGTTTGGCGCCGACTTCCCATTCACCGCTCACGATCCGCGCTCGCAGCAACTCCGCAGCCTGGTCGGTGAGCAGCCGACGCTCGACGATCGGTGACACGTTAACTCCTCAGGTTGTCTGATAAGTGATTTCGTTCTAGTGTAGCCCGCATGGCTACAGGAGCACTCCTTCTCGACTGCCGCGGCGGGGCCTGACAGACCGGCACCCCTCCGCGGGGTTTCGCCATGCTGCTCTCTCGACTCGACCGCAGGAGAAACCGAAGATGAGTACTACCCGCGCCAACCGCTGGAACAACCAGAAGCCGTCACCCATGCCGTCCGAGCGCTATCGCGCCGCGTGGGATCGCGTCGACATTCCGACCTTCGACCGAACGTGGCCGTCCAATCGCACCACCGCGGCGCCCCTGTGGGTGCCCGTCGATCTGCGTGACGGTAATCAAGCCCTCGCAGAACCGATGGACCCCGAACGCAAGCGCCGAATGTTCGAACTGATGGTGGCGATCGGCTACAAGGAAATCGAGGTCGGCTATCCCTCTGCGAGCCAGACCGATTTCGATTTCGTTCGCGACCTGGTGCGGTTCGATCTCGTTCCCGACGACGTCACCATCGTCGTATTCACCGCCGCGCGTACGGATTTGATCGATCGGACGTACCAGTCGATCGAGGGACTGCCAAACGCGGTCGTCCACATGTACACCGCGACTGCGCCGACGTGGCGAAACGTGGTTCTCGGCAAAGAGCGAGAAGAGTTGCACGACATGATTTTCCGCGCGGCGCAGGACGTGGCCCGTGGCGGCGAAGGCCACGACGGGTGGCGATTCGAGTTCTCCCCCGAGGTCTTCAACCTCACCGAACCCGATTACATCCTGCAGGTCTGCAACAGCCTCACCGAACTCTGGGACGCCAGTCCCGACCGCCCGGTCATCCACAACCTGCCTGCCACAGTCGAAATCGCCACCCCCAACATCTATGCCGACCAGATCGAATACATGCACCAGAACCTGGCCCGACGCGATTCGGTGATTCTCTCGGTCCACCCGCACAACGACCGCGGCACCGGGGTTGCATGTGCCGAACTGGCAGTACTGGCCGGCGCGCAGCGCGTCGAGGGATGCCTGTTCGGCAACGGCGAGCGCACGGGCAACGTCGACCTGGTCACGCTGGGGCTGAATCTGCATGCACAGGGCGTCGATCCGGAAATCGACTTCTCCGACATCGACAAGATCCGTCGAACGGTGGAGTACTGCAACAGAATTCCCGTCCACGAGCGCCACCCGTACGGCGGCGATCTCGTGTACACGGCATTTTCCGGAACCCACCAGGATGCGATCAAGAAGGGCTTCGCCCATCACTACGAGAGTGCGGAGGCTGCCGGCGTCGATCCGGGATCGGCGCCGTGGGCAGTCCCCTATCTGCCGATCGACCCCGCCGACGTCGGCCGCGATTACCAGGCGGTGATTCGTGTGAACAGCCAGTCGGGCAAAGGCGGAATCGCTTATCTGTTGCAGACCGAGTACGGGGTCGAACTCCCGCGGCGCCTGCAAATCGACTTCGCCTCGCGGGTGCAGCTCGAGACCGACGACTCGGGCACCGAAATGACCGCCGACCAGCTGTGGAAACTGCTGCTGCGCGAGTACGGGTACAACGGAGGAGTGCGTCGGTACTCACTGGAACACACCGCCGACGGTGATCAGTTGTTCATCGCCATTGATCGCGACGGACGCGAGGTCACCGCCGCCGCGAGTGCGTCCGGGCCGGTCGAGGCATTGAGCAAGATCCTGACGGAACAGGGCTCGGACGTCGAGGTCGTCTCGCTCACCCAGCATTCACTGCCCCGCAACCCGGAGTCTTCCGGTAGTGCGAATTCGGCAGTCACCATCGCAGAATGCGTGGTGAACGGCGAAGGGCGCTGGGGCATTGCGGTGCATCAGTCAGTGACAGCGTCGGCGCTTCACGCGGTCTATGCCGCCAGTACACAAACTGTGATGCAGCTCACATGATCTTGCGGAAGGATTTCCAGGGGTCCATAGTTGAAGCTACAAGAACTTGAACATTCAACTACTTATTCAGGAGCTTCCATGACCACCGCAACCTTGCCCACATTGACCGCCGGAACCTGGGTCATCGACACCGTCCACTCCACTGTCGGATTCTCGGTTCGCCACCTCATGGTTTCCAAGGTTCGTGGAACGTTCGACGAGTTCTCGGGAACGATCACCGTTGCCGAAGACGGAACCCCCGCCGTCGAGGCCGAGATCTCCGTGGACTCCATCAACACCAAGAACGAGCAGCGCGACGGCCACATCAAGTCCGCTGACTTCTTCGACGTCGAGAAGTTCCCGAAGGCCACCTTCAAGTCCACCGCAGTGCGCTCCAAGGGCAGCGACTTCGTCCTCGCCGGCGACTTCACGCTCCACGGCGTCACCCGCGAGGTCGAGCTGAACCTCGAGTTCAACGGCGTCAACCCGGGCATGGGCCAGGGCCCCGTCGCCGGATTCGAAGCCACCACCGTCATCAACCGCAAGGACTTCGACATCTCCATCGAGATGCCCCTCGAAGGCGGCGGAGCAGTTGTCGGCGACAAGATCACGATCACCCTCGAGATCGAAGCCGGCCTCCAGGCCTAACAGCACTGTGCGCCTTTATTAACCGCCCGCGGTTAATAAAGGCGCACAGTCGTATGGTGTGAGCGTGAAGAAGTACGCACCATTCCTGCTGATCGACGCCATTCTTGTCATAGTCTTCTGCGCGATAGGGCGCCGTACCCACGAAGAAGCCAATGCGCTCGCCGGTCTGGCGAAGACATCGTGGCCCTTCCTGACCGGCCTGGTGATCGGATGGGCTGCCACGTTCGCGCTGTACCGCGACAAGTTCAACGCCGTTCTCCTTCTTCCCACCGGCATTGTCGTTTGGCTCTCCACCGTCGTCGTCGGCATGATCCTGCGAGTGTTGAGTGGCCAGGGCACCCAGTTCAGCTTCATCGTCGTCGCGACGCTGGTCCTCGGCGCGTTCCTTCTCGGTTGGCGCGCACTCGCTCCGCTGGTAGCGAGGATCCGCACCAAGTCGTAACCAAACTCCACGGCTCGGAACCACCCGAAATGCCCGAGCACGTAGGACACTTTTCGAATGAGCAACACTACGGAGCCCGTCGAACGTAGCGAGAAAGAAGACCGGGGGTTCTTCGGCCAACCCTTTGCGCTGGCGAACCTGTTCGGCGTCGAGATGTGGGAGAGATTCTCCTTCTACGGGATGCAAGGCATCCTCATCTACTACCTGTACTACAGCGTCAGCGACGGCGGCCTCGGCATCAGTCAGGCGGCAGCGACCAGCATCGTCGGCGCATACGGCGGCACCGTCTATCTGTCGACGATTCTCGGCGCGTGGGTGGCCGACCGACTTCTCGGCTCCGAGCGCACACTCTTCTACAGCGCTTCGCTGGTGATGGCCGGCCACATCGCCTTGTCGGTTCTTCCTGGCATGTGGGGTGTGGGTGTCGGCCTGGTCATGGTCGCCTTCGGCAGCGGCGGCTTGAAGGCCAATGCGACCTCTCTGGTCGGAGACCTATATTCCGAACAGGACAATCGCCGCGACGCCGGATTCTCCATCTTCTACATGGGCATCAACATCGGCGGTCTTGTCGGTCCACTGCTCACCGGAGCCGTCCAGGACGCCTGGGGATTCCACGCCGGTTTTGCTCTCGCCGCCGTCGGCATGGCTCTCGGCCTGATCCAGTACACGCTGGGTCGGAAGCATCTTCACGGAATCGGAGCCGAGCCCGGCAACCCGTTGCCTGCAGACAAGCGCGCGCTCTACATCGGGATCGGCATTGCCGCGATCGTCGTCGTCGCGGTCGCCTCGATCACCGGTTTGATCACCGCGGACAACATGTCCGATGTCGTTGTCGGACTCACGATCGTCGCGTCGGTCGGTTACTTCCTCCTCATGCTCACCAGCAAGAAGGTGACCAAGGTCGAACGCAGTCGAGTCTTTGCATTCATCCCGATGTTCATTGCGAGCGCAGCCTTCTGGTCGCTGTTTCAGCAGCAGTTCACCACCGTGCCGGTGATCTCCGACAAACTCCTGGACCGCAATCTCTTCGGTTGGGACTTCCCGCCGACGTGGGTACAGTCGATCAATCCGGTGTTCATCATCATCTTTGCCGGTGTGTTTGCAGCGATGTGGACAAAACTCGGTGACCGTCAGCCGTCGTCGCCGATCAAGTTCGCGCTCGGTACCGGCACGATGGGTCTGGCGTTCCTGGCATTCATCCCGATCACCGGTGGCGGACCGAACAGTGCACCGCTCCTCGGCCTTGCCGGAGTGCTTCTGCTCTTCACCTTCGCGGAACTCTTCCTGTCCCCCGTCGGCCTTTCCCTTGCAACCAAACTCGCGCCCGAGCATTTCCACACCCAGATGGTGGCGTTGTTCTTCTTGTCCGTTGCGTTGGGTTCTTCGATGGCGGGAACCTTGGCCGGTTACTTCGACATCGACGACAGTCGCCCGTTCTTCCTGATCATCGGTTTCTCGTCAATCGGAATCGGAGTACTTCTTGCTCTTGCCTCGCCCTGGATCAAGAAGCTGATGCAGGGCGTTAAGTAGACGGTCTCACTTCACCCACAACCACAGAGCCAACACGAATCCCGCTATCGCTACTGCCACACGCAGTACCGATGGCGGGATTTTCTTGACTACGGGCGGGCCACACCAACCTCCAGCCAACGCTCCGAGCGCCATCGCCAACGCGGCCACCCAATGCACCTGTCCGGAGAAGGCGAAGATGAGTGCAGCCACAAGATTGGCAATGCCGAGAAAGAAGCTCTTCAGGATCGTTGCACGCCACACCGTTTCGGAAGTGAGGATGAGCGTCGCGGCCAGGAAGATGACGCCGGCACCAGCACCGAAATAGCCGCCGTAGACCGCGACGGCAAACAGTGCGGCCGAGTAGATTCCGGGACGGTCACCGCCGCCGGACAACTCACGAATCTTCGGTTGCAGTAGCAACGCGAGCGAGGCGAACACAACCATCGCCGGCACAACGGATTCGAACGAACCTTCCGGTGCCAGCCACAGAATCAGGGCACCGATGATGCCACCGGCAGCCGAATAGAGAGACCAGCGAACAAGTTTCGGACCCGTGTCGGCAACTTCACGGGACGAGTTCGCCAATGCGCCGACGCCCACGGCCACCAACGCGACGGTATTGGTCATGTTCGCGCTGACCGGCGAGAGCCCGACGCTCAGCAGCGCCGGATACGAAACAATCGATGCGAGACCGGTGACAAAACCGACTAGACCGCTGAAGAATCCCGCTACGACGAGGAAAAGGAAATCGAGCAGGTTCACGAACCAGGAATCTACCCGCGGTGCCTGGTACTACTTGTCGGCAGGCTTGCCGAGTTCCTGGAAGAGCTTGTCCGTCATCTGCATTGCTCGATCGCCGCCGTCGGCGTCTGCGACGAACACTGCAAACGCGAAGTCACCACGTGATCCATAGAACCAACGATCGTCACCGCTCGCTGCACCGGCCGCCATCATGTCCGGGTACCCGGCCAGTCCGCCGGCCCCTCGCATGGCGTCGCGCAGACGATTGTTGACGTCGCCGGGCAATGCCGTCGGCGTGACGTCGGCGGTAGCCGGTTGTCCGAATACCATCATCGGCAGCGGGGCACTGCCGCGGGCGATCGATGCCGCGAGCATCGCCATTCCGAACGGAGTCACTGTCGGCGCGTCCGCGTCGTTGGACGTCTTGTTGGCCATGACGTTGTTCATCGCCTGGTCCACGCCGGGGCGGTTCGCGGCAAGTACTGCCGTCTGCTGATCGAGTCCCTGAATGTGGAAGCCGTTGCCGAGTCCGAGTTGCTGCCCGGTGTCGGCCAACTGTTCGGGTGACACAGATCCGGGGTCGACGCCGTTCTGCATCGACGATGCGAGGCGGACCAGATCGAGGGCGCCGCCGGCCGGGCGCAACCCGGTGAATGCGATCGGGCCCTGTTCGATGGCCTGATTGTTCTGTGCTGCAGCCAGAATGGCGCCGTCCGACGGGCGGATCGCGACGATGGCGGCGGGAGTACCTGCACTGACGACGGCTTCGATCGCAGCGAGTTGAGCGTGCGAGTCGAGGGTTGCGGCGACGTCGGGGCCGGGAGGTCCTTGGAAGCCGGCTTGTTTGATCGGGAATCCGTTGGACTCCACCAGGTTGACCGCCCAACCGGCGGTGGCGTCGCGATTGGCCTGCCACACGGTCCGAAGCGGGTCCAGGAGCGGCGAGGTGATACGACGATCGGAGGCGATCAGCTTGGGTGTCTTGACCACGACGACGCCGGGGATCGCAAAATCGCTTTCCAGGTACGCGTAGTCGGGATCGCGGAGCAGTACGGCGGTGACGGGCTTGCCCGGGTTGGCCGCGAGGTCGGCCAGCATCGACTCCGAGGTCACCAACGGTGCGACGGGCTCGAGAACTGCGGCGAGGCGACGAGTGGTGTCGACGGGGTCCGGCATGGTCGTCGGGTCGAGAGTGATCGCGTTGATGGTCTGCTCGTTCATGAGCAGGGTGCCCGTGCTGTCGACCACCTTCGGGGGCGCTGCGTCGGTGCGGGTGTACGAGACGGTGCGCCCGTTTCCGAGGTCGGGAACCAGGACTGACGGGTCCCAGGACACCCGCCAGCCGACGGAAAGATCGCGAACCTCGCCCTGCGACTGGTAGCTCCAGTCCTTGCCTTCGCCGAAGTTCCAGGACGCGTCGAGTGTGAAGAGTCCGGAGTCGCTACCCAGATCCATGACCTGAGCGACGTCGAAGTCGGTGGACATGGCGGCCAGTCCGTCGAACATCTGCTGGATCGAGGGCCGGGCTGCGTTGGGGTACGACGTGAGCGCCGCAGCAGCTTCGGCGTCGTGGTTGTTGAGGGCGGTGACGAAGTCTTCCACCACCGAAGCGGCGTCGGTTTTCTTCTCCCCACCGATGACACATGACGCGAGCGCCACTGTCAGAACGACAGCAGTTATCGAAGCAACGACATATTTTCCACGACGGTTGTGCTGTCCTCCGGGCCCCATGCATGTAACTCTTTACTTCTGTCACACGAGTAACAAGCACGGGATGCCTACGAACGTGTCACGGTTGAGCTACGACGGCGTGATCCAACTGCAACGGAAAACAGGTTTCAGCGCAGAAAAGTGCCCGCTACCTGCACCGCAGGCGAAGAGCTGTCCGCGCCGGCAATGAACACCGCAAATGCGAGATCTCCCTTGATTCCGACAAACCACCCGTGTGCTGGACCACCTTCGGTTTCGGCCGTACCGGTCTTGCCCAGAAGCCCCGGAATGTCCTGCAACGACGTTGCCGTACCGCCTGTGACGGTCTCGCGCATCATCACCCGCAACTGTTCGGTCACCTCGGTGGGAGCCGGTGCCACGGTCTGATCTGCCACGCCGGGCCGTCCCTTGACCAACATCGGCGCGGGTGTCGTCCCGTTGGCGATCGAGGCCGCCACGAGAGCCATCCCGAAAGGCGTGGCGGTCACCGTGCCCTGTCCGATCGCGGACTCGACGCGTTCGGCGGGTGTGTTCGCATCGGGGACGTTGCCCGTCACCGTCGTGAGGCCCGGAGTGACGTAGTCGACGCCAAGCCCGAACTGCAGAGCCGCGTTGTGTAGAGCATCGGCAGGCAGACCGACGGCCATCCTGGCCATGGTGGTGTTGCACGACTTCGCGAACGCGGTGTGCAGCGGAACCGATCCGAGGTCGAACTCGTCGTCGTTGGGGATCTGACGGCCCTCGATGTTCTCGGTACCCGGGCACGCCAGAACGGTGTCCGGTGTAGCGACGTCGGCTTGCAGCGCCGCGGAGGTCGTCACGGTCTTGAACGTGGACCCCGGCGGGTACAGGCCGGTCAACGCAATGGGGCCCTGTGCGTCGGCGGGGGCATTCTGGGCCACCGCCAACACCGCTCCGGTCGACGGCTGTAGCGCTACGATCGCCGCCTGTTGCGTCACCCCGGCGAGCGCGTTCTCGGCCGCGAGTTGCAGTGGTCGGTCAATGGTGGTCGCGATGTTCGGAGCAACCGGCCCGTCTTGGCCGGCGACGGTGGTGACGGTTCCGTTCTGCTTCACCTGCTGCACCGCCCAGCCTGCGGATTTGTCCTGCCCCTCCTGCCACAGATCGGACAGCCCACTGAACGTCGGCGACGCCAAAGTTTTGTTTACCGAGAGCAACCGCGCTTGCGGCGCCAAGCTCACTCCGGGAATCGCCGCCAACCGCTCCTCGATCGGTGCAAGATCCTCGGCACGCAAAGTGATTGCGGTGACCGGCTTCCCGTTCGCCGACGCAAGGTCGCCGCTGAGCGATGTCGCCGTGATCGTCGGCGCGACGGGCGAGAGCAGGGCGGCCACAGCTGCGGTGTCCACCGGAGGAACCGCAGCGGAATCCAGATTGACCAGCGTCACCACCTGCTGCTCCATGATCGGCTGACCCGCCGCGTCCAGCACGGACGGCGGCGCACCGGTCGTGGGCGTGTAGCGCAGAGTGGTAGAGGAGGTCAGGTCCGGGGCCAGCAGCGCCGGGTCCCACTGGATCAGCCAGTTGTCTCCGCTTTTCGACGCGTTTCCCTGCGTCGAGTAGTTCCAGTCCTGACCTTCACCGAACTTCCACGCCGCATCGAGTGTGAACGTCCCCGCAGAATCACCGGACTCGGTGGCGTCGGAGACGGTGAATGTTCCCTCGTCCTTGCCCAGCCCGTCGATCAGAGCCGAAATCGCAGTCGAGGCCGCCGCCGGATCGGTGGTCAGGGCTGCCGCCGCTTGCACGTCATCCGACGTGAGCGCGGAGGCGAACTCCTCTGCCACTGATTTCGGCTGGTCAGGGCCAGAACTGCAGGCAACTACCGATCCTGCGGCCAATACCCCCAGAGCCACGGCAGCCACGGGACGACGGAAAGTTCGGAAGCTCTGACGAGCGTGTGAAAGGCGCACGACTCCGATCATGCCCGAATTTGTGGCGCCGGTTTGACTATCAGTGTAATCATGTAATCAGTGCAATAAACGCACGTCATGCTCCACCAGCTTTCCGAGGAGAACGCCATGAAGAACTCACAAAGCTCCGGCGACCGCAGGTTCGGCCGTCCCGGAGGTTGGCAACAGGCATCGGTTCCCGACGCGAGTGATGCGTCCGACTGGTTTGCCGGTCGACTTCCAGATGACTGGTTCACCGGGACCGCCGACGTCCAGGTCGACCGCGAAGAAATCGTCGTGATCGGTGAACTTCCGGCAGTCGACGGTGGCGAGGCCGCCGCGGACGGAAGGATCTCGCGCTTTCGTGAAACCACGCGCGCCGACCGGATGCGAATCGCCGACGAGGCCGAGGCTCGCTACGGACGCAAGGTCGCCTGGGGTGTACGCCTGGACGAAAAGACCGTCCTGTTCACACATCTCGCAGTTCCGGTGATGACACGACTACGTCAGCCCGAACGCAAGGTTCTCGACACCTTGGTAGACGCGGGAGTTGCTCGCTCGCGAGCGGACGCTCTCATGTGGACAGTCCGGTTGGCGGGCAAGCACAGCGAACAATGGCTCACGGAACTCCGAGAAGCAATGTCGAAGGTCGACGATCTTCGGTCCGAAGGCCCGAAAATCTGAGGACCAGAAAATCTCAGCACCGAACACTGACGAGACCGACAGCACAAAATAATTCGATTGCAGGGGACCACTCGAGTGTTCTAACCTGGAACACGAATCATTCCCGACAGAACAGGAAACGGGCCGTTGCTCCTCTAGAGGTTCATCACGCGAAGGCACTCGCACCCATCAGCAATTGCTGAGCCGGGCGCACAGTCCAAGCACCCTCTGGAGTACTCATGACCCAATCCCATCCATCTCTGTCGCTCTCGGATCTCACCTTCATCTGGCCGGACGGCGAATCAGTCTTTTCCCGCACCAAATTTGTATTCCCCAGTGGCCGTGTCGGTCTCGTGGGACTTAACGGATCGGGAAAGTCGACTCTGCTGCGATTGATCGCGGGAGAGCTCTCACCGGAATCCGGATCCGTGACCGCTTCCGGCGAGGTCGGCTACCTCCGCCAAGACATCACACTCGATCCGAGCGTTCGGGTGGACGGCATCCTCGGTATCCACGAACTACGAAACGCATTGCACCGCATCGAAACCGGCGACGGATCCGAGTCCGATTTTGCACTCGTCGACAACAACTGGGATATCGAGGAGAGCGCTCTCTCCACCTTGCATCGACTCGGCCTCGAGAAGGTAGTTCCGGATACCGCAGCATTGAGCCGAACCGTCGGCACCCTCTCCGGCGGGGAGACCGTCCTACTCGGCCTGACCGCAACACTGCTGAAGAATCCGCAGGTGCTACTCCTCGACGAACCGACCAACAACCTGGACCGCGACGCTCGATCACGAGTTCATGCTGCAGTCCAACAGTTTCCGGGAACCGTACTGATCGTCAGCCACGACCGGGAACTGCTCGACACCGCGGAGTACACGGTCGAACTACGTCGGGGCGATCTACGCGTGTTCGGCGGCAACTACTCGCACTACCAGGAGGTCGTGACCGCTGAGCAGGAAAACGCACTCGCCACTGTTCGCGACGCCAAGGCCGATCTGGCGAAGCAGAGCCGCGAGCTGATCGACGCTCGAACAAAACTGGACCGACGTAAGCGCTATGGGCAGAAGATGTTCGAGAACAAGCGGGTGCCACTGATTATCGCGCAGGAACGAAAACGCCAAGCCCAAGTTTCGGCCGGAAAGCTGGCCCTCAACCATATCGGGAAGGTGGACGAGGCCAAGTCCGCCCTGTCGGAGGCAGAGGAACTCCTTCGAGACGATCGCGAGATTCGCCTGGACCTTCCTGCTACAGAGGTTCATCCGGGGCAGCAGGTTGCGCGGCTCGCCGAGGTTACGTTGCGGAGCGGCCAAGGGGTATCGCTCCAGATCACCGGGCCGGAGCGGATTGCGCTACTGGGACGCAACGGAATCGGCAAGACAACATTGCTCGATGCACTCGCTGCGTCGACTCCGTTCGTAGCCTCTCGTGCGCTCCCCCAACGTCTCGACGTGTTCGACGAGAATCTCTCGGTGGCGGACAACGTCGCTTTGGCCGCGCCACACGCGACAGCCGAGGAAATTCGTGGGCAGTTGGCACGGTTCCTTTTCCGGGGAACGGATTCCGATGTGTTGGCTTCTGCGCTCTCCGGCGGTGAACGATTGCGCGCGGCGTTAGCGACGATCCTTCTGGCCGAACCCGCGCCCCAGCTGCTTCTTCTCGACGAGCCGACAAACAACCTGGACCTACCGAGTCTCGCTCACCTCACGCAGGCACTTTCCGATTTCCGCGGTGCCATGGTGGTGGTGAGTCACGATCTGCCGTTCCTGCGCGACATCGGCATAACGCGGTGGATCAGCATGGACGAGAATGGTATTCAGGACATCGATCCCGAGTAGGCCGACGGTTGACGCTATCGGTGCGAGACGGTCTGGCCTTACTGTGGGGCGATGTGCCTTCACCTCGACGCAACCGCCGCGCTGTCGATCGCAGGTTGGGTTCGCGGAGAACCTACTCGATCGGCCTCTGCCCCAGTTCCGCAACCGCTGGTCGGCGTTTGTGATCAACTCATCGTGTGGGCGAGTTCGTTCTCCGTACTTGCCAGTTCCGACGACCAGGTGTGGTTTCTCTCGGCGGAGAACTATGCCGGTGGAGTTGGCGTCAGTGATGAGGCGTTTCCTTGGAATGCGTTCCGGCACGAGAGCCTGGCGGTCGCTTCCGGGCCGGCTGAGCGCGCGGCGATCAACGCCTTCTGGTCCACTCACCTCCCGGTTCTGCTGTCGGTACGCAATGGGTACGAGTACCTGGCGCTCGCACCGGACGGTCAGGTTGTCCGTGGGGGAGAGCCTGAGTTCGAGGAGGTCACCGTAGTTGCCACTGATTTCGAGGCTCTGCTTCGGGGCATAGCCGCAGGCGTCAGCACGGCAGACCCCTTCACCGATGCACTGCTTGGAACGGTGGGTACTATCCGGCCGGGCAGTGACCGGTAGCTCTGAGGGAGGCCGAGTTGATTGCTCGACTGGTCGTGAAAGTTCACGGCATCCGTCGGAATGGCTCCGGACGACTACTCGAGTTCGTGTGCGCAGTAGCTGGCACCCATACTGGACGGGTGTTGCACGACGTGAGAAATCCGGTGGACGGTGCGCGGATCGCCTATCAGATCGTGGGCGATGGCCCACCCCTGTTGATGGTGCACGGCACAGCGTTGTCGCGCTCCATCTGGCGTGGCTTCGGGTACGTCAAGGCGCTCCAGGAACAGTATCGTCTGATCCTCGTCGACATGCGGGGTCACGGACGCAGTGACAAACCACACGACTCCGATTCGTATGCAATGGATCTGGTGGTCGGCGACCTCCTGGAGATCCTCGACACGGAGTCTCCGTTCGAACCGGCTCACGTCCTCGGATACTCGTTCGGCGGGCGCTCGGTGATGTCGCTGACTGTCGAGCACTCCGAACGGGTGCGATCGCTGACCGTCGGGGGCGGTAGTAGCCGGCCGATGACGGGGGCGTTCGACGCATTGTTCTTCCCAGGCTGCATCGACGCACTCGAAAGCGGCGGTATCGAGGGGTTTCTGAGCGGTTGGGGCGCGAGGCGCGGCAAACCGGTGGATCCACAGACTGCGACTGCCTTTCGAATCAACGATGCCCTCGCACTCGCGGCCTACATGCGCCGGGCCGAGAAGGAGCAGGGCATCGACGACGCCGTGCTTCAACGGATCACCACACCGGCGTTGTTGTTCGTCGGATCGAGAGATCGCGAGCGCCTGCCGGATACCGAGCATCTCGCGTCGCTGATCCCGGACAGTGCCTTGACTGTGATCGAGGGGGCTGATCACGCGAGCGCAGTCGCGGACTCCGAAGCTGTGCTGCGTGCGCTCGTTCCGTTCCTGAGCCGACAGTAGTCCAGCTTCATCCGCTCACTACTGCGGTGTGAGCACTCTCGACTCGAACGCGGTCACCGGTGGTTGCCGCAAGTCCAAGCGTCGCAGCAACTGGGCATTCGCGGCAACGACCACAGTGGATACCGACATCAGGATTGCTCCGACCTCCATCGGCAGCACAAACCCGACGGGCGCCAGTACTCCCGCAGCGAGGGGAACCGAGATCGCGTTGTATCCCGCTGCCCACCAGAGGTTCTGAACCATCTTGCGGTAGGTGGCGCGGGACAGCTCGATGACCGAGCTCACCGAACGCGGATCATCGCTGGCCAGAACAACTCCCGCCGATGCGATCGCCACGTCGGTTCCGGCACCGATCGCGATACCCACATCCGCCTGGGCGAGTGCCGGCGCATCGTTGACCCCGTCACCGACCATCGCCACGCGGTGGCCCGCAGCCTGAAGCCGAGATACCTGCGCGCCCTTGTCCTGAGGAAGCACTTCGGCGAAGACTTCGTCGATCCCGAGCCTGCGAGCCACCGAATCGGCCACGGCCTCCGCGTCTCCGGTGACCATGGCCACTCGAACACCGCGAGCATGGAGGGCGTCGACGGCCAATGCTGATTCCGGGCGAATCTCGTCGGCCAATGCCAATGCGCCGATTACCTTCTCGTCACGCACTACATGCAGGACCGTCGACCCGTCACTGAGCCACTCTTCGGTCCCCGGGATCGCTGTGGCCCCGACCGATCTCAACATCCCCGGTCCGCCGACACCGACGCGTGCGCCGCCGACGTCCGCAGCAACCCCGATTCCGTTGTGCGCCTGAAAGTCGGAACCCGAAGTGAATTCGAGCGACAACTCCCGCGCTGCTGCGACGACGGCCCGCCCGAGTGGATGTTCGCTGTCGAATTCGACGGCAGCTGCTGCGCTGAGAACTTCGTCGTCGGAGTACCCGTCGACGCCGCGCACACCGACCACTGCGGGCTCCCCCTTGGTGAGAGTGCCGGTCTTGTCGAAGAGAACGGTGTCTACGTTGCGCATCGCCTCGAGGGCCATGCGGTCGGTGATCAGAATCCCAGCCCGAGCTGCTCGTTCCGTCGCGATGGAGACGACCAGCGGAATCGCCAACCCGAGCGCGTGCGGGCAGGCGATCACCAGAACGGTGATCGTCCGGGTGACTGCGCTCTCCGGTGTGCCCCAGATACTCCAGGCGATCGCGGTCAGCACTGCCGCGCCCAGTGCGTACCAGAACAGCAGAGCAGCGGCCTTGTCCGCCAACACCTGAGCACGACTCGACGAGTTCTGCGCCTGTTCGACCAGGCGCCGAATACCGGCGAGCGCGGTGTCTTCTCCCACAGCGGTGACTCGAAGCCGAAGTGCCGAGTCGGTGGCTACGGTGCCGGCCACCACCTGATCTCCGACAGTCCGGCGGACGGTCTTCGACTCGCCCGTGATCATGGATTCGTCCATGTCGGCACTGCCCTCGACGACCGCTCCGTCCGAGGGAACGCGGGCGCCGGGACGAACTATCACCAGGTCGCCGGTGGCCAGAGCTGCGGTGGGCACGGTTTCCACCGACTCCCCCACCACCCGTTCGGCCTCGTCGGGCAGCAAAGCGGCAAGCGAATCCAAGGCGCTCGATGTCTGACTGAGCGAACGCATCTCGATCCAGTGACCCAACAACATGATCACGATCAGAAGCGCGAGCTCCCACCAGAAATCAAGAGTGTGATCCACCCAGTGCAGACTTGCAGCCCAAGAAGCGAAGAAGGCAACGGTGATGGCAAGTGCAATCAGAAGCATCATTCCGGGTTGCCGAGAACGTATTTCGGCGACAGCGCCGGTGAGGAACGGCTTGCCTCCCCAGAAGTACATCACGGTGCCGAGTACCGGTGAGATCCATTCCACCAGAGAGTTTTCCGGCAATGTGTACCCGACCAGATCAGCGAACATCGCATCTGCCGCAACAACCGGAACTGCGATTACCAGCATGACTGCGAACAACGTCCGGAACTGTGCGACATGATCCGCGTGACCACCGTGCGCACCGTGCTCCATCTGGCTGTGGTCCATCGCGCTATGGTCCGTCTCGCTCTGGTCCATCTGACTGTGATCCATGTGGCGGTCATCCCCTCGCGTGTGATTCCGGCACTGCAGCGGTCAAACCATCAGCCTCGAACGTATGCCCGACTCGGCCACCGAGCAAGGTCACGCGGCCGAGGTCAACCGTTCATTTCTCCTTCAACATCGCTTGCATCTGAGTGATTTCCGCCTGCTGACCGGCAGTGATCGCTTCTGCCATCTTCTCCGCCGATGGATCGAGCCCGTTGTCGAGTTCGGTCTGGGACATGGTGATGGCACCCTTGTGGTGCTCGATCATCATCGTCAGCCACAACTTGTCGAACTCCGCGCCACTGGCGTCGGTGAGGGCGGTCATGTCGTCGGCCGACATCATGCCCGGCATCTCGGCCATCCCGACGCCGTGTCCCGCATGCGCCGAATCATCCATGCCCTCCATCGAACTCGACGAAGGATCGGGGCGTCCCCACTTCGTCAGCAATTCCGTCATCTGAGCCATTTCCGGGCCTTGCGCTGCCTCTATCTGCGCTGCAAGAGAGAGAAGTTCGGCATTGTCGGTTCGACCGTCGACCATTCTGGCCATGTCCAATGCCTGCGCGTGATGCGGGTACATCCCTTCGAGAAACTCGATGTCGGCAGCATTGACACCCGCAGGAATCTCCGACTGTGCTGCGACGCTGGTTGTTTCGGAAGAATGGTTGACGCTCTCCCCGGAGTTGTCCGAGCATCCGGCAATCAACAGTGCTGCCGCTGCCACAACCGGTACGAACCGTGCGGCGCTCTTCCTGACCGTCAAAGACATGTTTCACTCCCGAAAATTGATTCTGTTCGATATGCACTGCACCACAATTGATTTGACAACAATGCTGCACATGCACAGTTGCCACGTTACCGGCGAAAATCCGCCTCGAAGCCCGATAACCGGCCCAAACAGGCTTCCTTCATCGAATCTTCACAGTCGAGCGGAAACCACCACACGACAGCAATGCAGACACACAGTCGACTAACCTCGGTTTGATGAGCGCCGAACTACGACCTGGTGAGGAACCGGGGCGTGTACTCGTCGTCGACGACGAGACTGCCCTCGCGAAGGTTGTCGCCAACTATCTGACACGCGAAGGATTCACCGTGCGCCTCGCCCACGACGGGCCGAGCGCAGTACGTTCGGTGCGCGAATTCGAGCCCGCGCTGATCGTGCTCGATCTGATGCTCCCGGGCTTCGACGGCATGGAAGTCTGCCGACGAATCCGCACCTTCTCGGACGCGTACATCCTGATGCTCTCCGCCCGCGGTGAAGAGTCGGACAAAGTGACGGGTCTGGCGGCCGGCGCGGATGACTACGTGGTCAAACCCTTCGGCCCCCGCGAGTTGGTTGCGCGAGTGAAAGCTCTGCTCAGACGGCCACGCGCGTCGAGTTTGCTGCCGAAAGTGCTGCCAACGCCTCCCGGACTCGACATCGACGTCCTGGCGCGCACGGTCCGTGTCGACGACAACCTGGTCGATCTGACCCCCACCGAGTTCACCCTGTTGTCCGCGCTCGCATCCCGACCCGACGCGGCCTGGAGTCGGGCCGATATCATCGCCTCGGTGTGGGGGTCGTCCTGGTTCGGGGACCAGCACATCGTCGACGTCCATGTCCGTGCATTACGCCGCAAACTCGGCGACGACGCGACCGATCCGCGGTTCATCAGAACCGTCAGGGGCGTCGGATACTCCCTGAGGTCGTCATGAACACGGTCGTCATGAACGCGGTCGTCATGAAAAGACTCGGGCTACGCGGAAAACTACTGCTCGCGCAGCTCGCCGTCCTGTTCGTCGCCTGCCTCGTCATCGCCGCCGTTGCCATCGCCGTCGCTGCCCCGCTCTTTCACAACCACCTCATGATGGCCGGCATCGAAGACTCGAATGTCCGTACCCACACCGAAGAAGCATTCGCTCAGACCATGACCATTGCACTGTTGTGCGGGATCGCGGTCGCGCTGGTGGGCGCAGGCATCGCCGCGGTCTACATCGTCCGACGCGTCACGGCACCGATCACCATGCTGGCAGAGGCGGCGCAAAGCGTCGCCGACGGGAACTTCGACGTGACTATCGGCAGGTCCGACGTAGATGCCGATTTCACGCGTCTCGAAACGGCATTCGCCGACATGGCTGCACGCCTTGATCATTCGGATCGGGTCCGCAAACGACTGCTTGCCGACCTTGCCCACGAATTGCGCACTCCGGTATCGACTTTGGCTGCGTACGTGGACGGCATCGAGGACGGAGTTGTGCCGACAGATCCTTCGTCATGGTCGGTGATGCGCGATCAACTCGAACGTCTGCGTCGGCTGTCGTGCGATCTGGCGGACGTCTCCGCTGCCGACGAACACGCTCTCGAACTCGATCGCCGGACCGAGAATCTCGACGACGTCGTCTGCAGCGCAACGGCAGCAGCGGGGCCACGTTTTGACGATCGTGGAGTCGAATTGACAACCGCCCTGCCTCCGCAACCGGTCACGGCCGAGGTCGATCGCCAACGAATCGAACAGATCCTCGCCAACCTGCTCGAAAACGCGTTGCGGCACACTCCAACCGGAGGTTCGGTGAAGGTGACACTCGCACGGGAAGGTGATCACCTCACGGTGTCCGTCACCGATACCGGTGACGGAATTCCCGCAGACCAACTCGAATCCGTCTTCGACCGTTTCCATCGCGGTGATCGATCCGACGGCTCTGGTTTGGGACTCACCATTGCGAGGAGCCTCGCGCTGGCGCATGGCGGCAACCTGACGGCCCGCCGCAACGAGCAGCCGCTCGGCAGCACGCTCGTCCTCACTGTGCCGATGGGACTCAGGCAGCTGCCTTGAACGGATCGTGCTCGGCGATCAACTTCTCGAGTCGAGCCTCGTCCACTCGAACCCTGACGGTAGACGCCTCCTGCTGATCACGAATCACCTTGGCCAACGTGAACGTACTGGTGACCAAGAACAGCAAGGACATTCCGAGAAATCCGCGTTGCCACGCATCGATCGGAAGATACGCAATTCCGAGGAGGGTGCCGACAAAACTGACGGCAAAGGCTATTCCGGCCTGCAGATAGAAGGCTGCAGTGGTCTTCGAAGGTGTTGTCGGTGTGCTCATGCTTCGAAGTCTGCTCGCCCATCCCGGCACTCGGATGCGTAGTCCTACTCGAGTGCGCACGGTACTTCCCCGGCAAAAATCAGATGCCGTTACCCATCCTGGTGGATAGTCTCGGTCCGGTATCCGGAGTTGTTCCAGAACAGTTGTTGTTCGACAACAGTCAGACGGCAGGAGTGATCGATGACCCGCAGACATATCGCCATGGTGAGCATTCCGGCACCTGGCCACGTCAATCCGAGCCTGGCGATCATCGCGCGTCTCGTCGCCGCCGGTCACCGCGTCACCTACGCCAACGACGAGTCGATGCGCGAGGTCATCGAGGCGACCGGGGCCGAATTCGCACCGTACGTCTCCACGCTGCCCAGCCTCGTTCCTTCCCCTGACGGCGCCGAACCGGAGAAGAGTTGGGATGGGGATCTGATCGATCAGTTGACGATTTTCCAGGACGACTACGAGGCGATGCTGCCGCAGCTGCGCCAAATCTACGACGACGACCGTCCCGACCTCTTTCTCTACGACATCGCCGGGATCCCCGCGCGAATACTGGCTCAGCAGTGGAACATTCCCATCATCCAGTTGTCGCCGACGTATGTTGCCTGGGACGGCTACGAAGACGACGCCGCACCGATGTACGACGAGATTCGTTCCGATCCGAGAGGCGTCGACCTACTCGATCGCGAGGCCCGGTTCTTCCGCGCCGAAGGCGTCGAGGTCGATCCGCGTGAGTTCACCGGACGCCCACCCCGTGCAATCGTGCTGATCGCAGAATCGATGCAGCCCAACGCCGATCGCGTGAACCGCGACGTCTACACGTTTGTCGGCCCCGCACTCGAACCGAGCAATCAACCCTGGGTGAACCCGGATCCCGAACGCAAGCTTGTGTTGATTTCGCTGGGTTCAGCCTTCACCGATCATCCGGATTTCTATCGCACCTGCGTCGAGGCTTTCGCCCCGATGGACGGCTGGCACGTCGTCCTCCAGATCGGAAAGCAGGTGCAGATCTCGGATCTCGGACCACTACCCGACAACGTCGAAATACACCGCTGGGTACCGCAGTTCGCGATTCTGCAGCAGGCCGACGCGTTCGTGACCCACGCGGGTATGGGCGGATCCAGCGAGGGACTCGTGACCGGCACGCCCATGATCGCGGTGCCGCAAGCCGTCGATCAGTTCGGCAACGCCGACTCGCTCGTCGACGCCGGTGTCGCAGTACGCGTCGACGGCGCTACCGTCACGCCAGTAGAGCTTCGAGAGGCGCTGACTCGGGTGAGCTCGGACGAGTTCCGCCGACGCAGTGCAGAGTTGGCAAAAGAACTCGCAGCGGCGGGCGGTGTATCTCGTGCCGTCGAGTTGATCGAGGCCGCCCTGCCAGACAGCGGGCGGCGGTAGTGGTGGCTACCAGTGCCAGGCGTCGCCGCCCACGTTCTTGATGGTTCGCTGCAGAACCGTGATGGTGGTGACGAATTCTTCTTCGCTGATTCCCTGCATCCGCTCTTCCTGCAGCATCTGCTGTACCCGCGCGGCGCGATCGAACTGCTGGGTGCCCGCATCAGTAGGGAGAAGGACAGACTCGTCTTCACGCGCCCAGCCCAGGTCGAGAGCAGAGTCGACGGCCGCGTCGATCACGTCGGTTGATTCGTTCGGACCGATCGTTCGCAGGAGGACAGCTCGCTCCACCCCTTCAGGGTGCAGCGAAAGTTGGTGCAGGACCCACCACCCCGGCTGGGTCACGCCGATTGCTTCGAGCGCTCCGCGCGTGCGCGCGCGAATCGCTTCACCGGCGCGCGCTGTCCAGAATCCGATCGGCTGATTGGCCGGTGGCTGCATCGCTTGTTTGTTCATGGACACGACGATAAAACCTCAACGGAAGTTCAGGTCAACCACCAGCGAGGTGAAGTTCTAGATATGTTGTGTGATTGCTCGGCCGATGATGCGGGCGGCGTCGGGGAACTCACCCGGGTTCGGTCCGGCGTAGTTGAGCCGCAAGAACTTTCCGGTCGGTTCTGCCGGGAACCAATCGTCACCGGCCCCGACGATGACGCCGGCCGACCGGCAGTCCTGCACGACACGTTCGAGATTCGTGGTGTCCGGGAGCCGAAGCCAGAGGTTGAGTCCGCCTTGCGGTACAGCGTCGAGGTGAGCGTCCGGCGCATGCTCGCGCAGACTCGACACGAGGAGGTCGCGTCTGGCCTCGAGTTGGTGACGAAGCCGGCGCAAGTGCGTGCGCCAGGCCGGCTGAGTCACGACGTCGAGCGCTACCGCTTGCAGCATCCCACTGACATACATCGAATCTGCCTGTGTATCAGCAAGAATCCGCTCGTAGGCCGGGCCTCGGGCGATCAATCCGGCAACTCGCACCGATGGCGACACGCTCTTGGTCAGTGCACGAAGGTAGACGACGTGTCCGCTGTCGTCGCGTGCAGCGATGGGGCTGGGATCTGCGGTGATTCCGAAGTCGAGCGCCGAACTGTCCTCGATGAGGAAGGCGCCGTGCCGACGGACGGTGTCGAGAACCTTGTCAGCCAACGACGGCGACCACAGCGCTCCCGTCGGGCTCGCGAAGCTCGGTTGCGCGTAGAACGCACGGGCACCGGTCTGTTCGAATGCACGCGAAAGCTCTTCGGGATCAGGACCGTTGGCGCCGCTGGAGATCGGAATGACCGTCACACCGGCCTGCGCGGCAGCCAGGATCGCACCCCAGTAGGTCGGCGATTCCATGAGCAACGGACGCCCCTCCCCCACCAGCGCACGGAAGGACGTCGCAAGCCCACCCTGACTGCCGGGAAGTACAACCACGTCGTTCGGCCCGGGCGGAGTGATCCCGGCGGGAGTTGCGGAACCCAATTCGGAGGCAAACCAGGACTGCAGTTCCGGAAGCCCGGCGGCGAGGGGCCGATTGAACACGGCGTCGGTTCGCGTCGCCCTGGTGAAGGCTGCACGAACCAGACCTTCGGGCAACAGCTCTCGGGCCGGATAGCCGGAATGCAGCGCGATCACGTCGTTGGAGGTGGACTGCAGCGCAATAGGCAGCTGCAGACGATAGTTCGGCGATCCGAGCGCCGCTGTCTGCCACCCGTAATCGTTGGGTCGCACGACGCGTGCGGCGCGTACGAAGGTCCCCACACCGGGACGAGCCTCCACCACCCCCTGAGATACCAGCGTTCGCAGCGCCTTCTGCACGGTGACCGGGCTCGCCCCGTGCAGGCTCACGAGCGACCGAGTGGACGGAAGCTTCGCGCCTGGAGGTGCCGTCGCGATCCATTCGCGCAAGGCTGCGACAATCCTCGAACTGCTATCATTGGACATGTCGAATCATAGTAGCGCTACTCTCCTCTCGCCGCTAGCGCTATCGCGAATCAATGTCCGTTTCCAGACCGAACCCTGAGGCGCCCTTCTCATCTGAAACACAACTCGCCCACCCGAACCGGAGAGGTACGTAACCGCGTGAACACACCCATCGATCAGGCCCGCAAGCTCGAGAATGTCAGGTACGACATCAGAGGGCGAATTCTCGACAAGACCGAAGAACTCGAGGATCAGGGACACACGATCCTGCGACTCAACGTCGGTAATCCGGCCCCCTTCGGATTCGAAGCACCGGACGAAATCATGATGGCCATGATCCGCAATCTCCCCACTGCCCAGGGATATTGCGATTCTCGCGGACTGTATTCGGCGCGCACCGCGGTGGTCCAGTACTACCAGACGCGGGGTATCACCGACGTCACCGTCGACGAGATCTATCTCGGAAACGGCGTCTCCGAACTGATCACGCTGACGATGCAGGCGCTCTGCAATCCCGAGGACGAGATCCTGATTCCCGCTCCCGACTACCCCTTGTGGACGGCTTCGGTTTCACTTGCCGGCGGCACGCCGGTTCACTACCTCACCGATGAAAGCCAGGGCTGGGCACCGGACTTCGACGATCTGGAAGCCCGGATCTCTCCGCGCACCCGAGGGATTGTCGTCATCAATCCCAACAATCCGACGGGCGCCGTCTACTCGACGGAGGTGCTGCAACGCTTCGTCGACATTGCCCGCAAGCATGACCTGATGCTCTTCGCCGACGAAATTTACGAGAAGATCGTCTACGACGGCCGATCCATGACAAACCTTGCGTCGATGACCGGGCGAGACGTTTTGTGTCTGACGTACTCGGGGCTGTCCAAGGCCTACCGCGTCTGCGGGTTCCGAGCCGGATGGCTGGCCATCACCGGACCACTCGAGCGGGCGTCGAGTTTCATCGAAGGCATCAAACTGCTGGCCAACATGCGAATGTGTGCCAATGTGCCGGCGCAGCACGCGATCCAGACCGCACTCGGCGGACGCCAGTCCATCGAGGACCTCCTGCTCCCGCAGGGCCGACTGACAGCACAGCGCGATCTCGCGCTCAGCACGCTCAACAGCATCGACGGGATCAGCTGTCAGCAGGCCGACGGCGCGCTGTATCTGTTCCCGAAGCTCGACGTCGACAAGTTCGGCATCGTCGACGACGAGAGGTTCGTTCTCGATCTACTGGAATCGGAGAAGATTCTGGTCAGTCACGGCCGCGCGTTCAACTGGATCGAACCCGACCACTTTCGGTTGGTGACCCTGCCGAACACCGACGACCTCGCGACCGCCCTCGAGCGTCTCGGCAACTTCCTCAGTTCCTACAGCCAGTAACCCGAGAACCGGGACGCCCCCACAAACGACTGAACGCCGACCGGATTTCCGGTCGGCGTTCAGTGGTGAAAATCAGCAGGCGATCAGGCAGTGACGATCGCGTCGAGTGCCGAGTAGAACAAGCCGAGTCCGTCGTCGCTCGGTCCGGTGAGAGCCTCGGTGGCGTGCTCGGGGTGCGGCATCAAACCGACGACGCGGCCGTTGGCCGAAGAGATACCGGCGATACGACGCTGCGAACCGTTGGGGTTCTCCTCCGAGTAGCGAAAGACGACGCGGCCTTCGCCCTCGAGTTCGTCGAGAACATTCTCGGAAGCCTGGAAGCGACCTTCACCCGACTTGAGCGGGATGAGGATCTGGGCGCCGGCCTCGTAACGCGAGGACCAAGCCGTGTTGTTGGCTTCGACCGTCAACCACTCGTCGCGGCAGATGAAGTGCAGACCCTGGTTACGGGTCAGGGCACCGGGGAGCAAACCTGCTTCGCAGAGGATCTGGAAACCGTTGCAGATGCCCAGGACCGGCATGCCGCCCTTGGCTGCTTCGACAACCTTGCCCATCGCGGGAGCAAAACGTGCGATCGCGCCGCAACGAAGGTAGTCGCCGTAGGAGAATCCTCCGGGAACGACAACCGCGTCGACACCCTTGAGGTCTGCGTCGCCGTGCCAGAGTTCGACAGCTTCACCGCCGGCCAGGTTGATGGCCCGAGCGGCATCGATATCGTCGAGCGTGCCCGGGAACGTGATAACCCCGATACGTGCGCTCATGCCTCGACTCGCCTGACGGTCCAATCCTCGATCACCGTGTTGGCCAGCAGGCCTTCGGCGATCTTCTCGAGTTCGGCGTCTTCGACACTGCCGTCGATCTCCAACTCGAACCGCTTGCCCTGACGGACATCGGATACTCCTGCAAAGCCCAGGCGAGACAGTGCCCCGACAATTGCCTGTCCCTGGGGGTCGAGAATCTCGGCCTTGGGCATGACTTCGACGACGACACGGGCCACGTGCTGCTCCTCGGTACTAGTGCGCGAACCCGGAGTGAAACGCTCGGGTGATGGCCAGTTTACCGGGCGCACCCGAGATGGTTCGCATCGAGTGATCGGGGCGTGACGGCCAACACCCGCGAAACCCGCCTGCGAGTCACTCCAGGGCGGCGCATACTCGAAATCATGCGACTGACACATTTTGGCCATTCCTGTGTGCTCGTGGAGTTGAACGGATCGAAAATCCTCTTCGATCCCGGCAACTTCTCGCACGGATTCGAAGGCATCACCGGCCTCGACGCCATCCTCGTGACACATCAACACCCCGATCACGCCGACCCGGCGCGGCTACCCGAACTGGCCGAAGCGAACCCCGACGCGGTGCTGTACAGCGATCCGCAGACGGCTGAGAAGCTCGGTGGGCGCTGGACGGGAGTCCGGCCGGGCGACCGGTTCAGCATCGGCGACGTCGAGGTGACCGGAACCGGCGGAGAGCACGCGATCATCCATCCGGACCTACCGATGATCGACAACACCGCGTTCCTCCTCGGCGACGCCACCAACCCGGCGCAGTTCATGCATCCCGGCGATTCCCTCTACGTCCCCGAACAGAAGGTCGACGTTCTTGCCCTTCCCGCCGCCGCACCGTGGCTCAAGATCTCGGAGGCCATCGACTACCTTCGCGCGGTAGCGCCGCGCGTCGCGGTTCCCATCCATCAAGCGATCATCCGCGACGAAGCCACAGGCATCTTCTACGGTCGCTACTCGGAAATGGCTGCCGACGGTACCGAGTTCCGAGTTCTCGGCGAGGAGTCGAGCGTCGAAGTCGCCTGATTCAGTCCTCACGCACTCACATCGACGATGATCCAGCCGGTGCTCGTCCCACCGGCTGCGTCGGTGAGTGTGTAGAGAATCCTGTCGGTGCCTGTCTTCGTTCCGGCCTCGAACACCACTTCGCCGTTTTCGAGCTTTACGGTGCCACCGAGAAGTGACGTCGCCTCGACCCCGGTTACCTTGATCGAATCTCCGTTGCTGTCATGATCATTCGCGACGGCGTCGACGGTGACTGTGCCACCTGAGCGGACCTGTGCGGTGTCGAGTGCGGCGTACGGCGGAATCGGGCTTGCGGTGTACCGACCGACGTCGTCGAGTCGAGCCGAGGCCGCGTCCGCGGCATCGACGATGGCAGCAAATTCGGTGCCGTCGAAGCGCGAGAGGTCGTTGCCGTTCATGATGGTCGATCCCTCGGCGCCGCCGCCGTGATAGTCGTCGGCGTAGAAGTTGTGGCCCAACTCGTGGCGGAGGACGCGGCTGAAGTTGCCATCGGGCTCGGCACCGACCTGCGCGTAGCTGTGATCGAGTTCGAACCTCGAGTAGTAGGCATTGCCGCCACCGGAAGCGCAGACGACAGTCGCCTGGTCGACGCTCGTCCCGACCTGATCGGACCACAGACCTTCCAACTGGTCGAGGTCTTCACAACTGCTCGAATACGGGTCACTCGCGGCATCGGCCCGAAGGACAACCCGACCCAGGATCGGCCGAATTCCGACGTCTCTGATCCAGATGGCAGCGGTTCGGGCCATCGATTCCTCGGCCCGATCCAGAGCGACGGCGGGACTGCCTGCGCCGTGCGCGGAGTACCACTCGCCACTCAGATCCAATCCCACCACGAACTGCTTCACCGTCTTGCCGACGCTTGCGGCCGAGGCCGACGCGATAGAGGCGTTCGGCCACTTGGGTTTTGCGTCGATCGGCGCCGTGCTGCGACCGACCACGTCGGATCCCACGAACTCGATCGAAGCACCACGATCGAAAATCACCTGCCCGCGCAGTGTTCCGGCGGAGTCGACGATGGCCGAGACGATTGCGTCCGGATGCCCTTCCACACTGCCGATGTACGAACGGGGCGCCGGGATCACCACATCGGTCAGCTCGCCGCCGCTTTCCTGTACGGCCATCGAGAAGTCGGATCCCCGCAGATTCATCTTGTGAAGCCGCAGTGTGAGTTGCTCACCTTCGTCGTCGACAGTTGCGGTGCGGGTGCCTTCGCTCGCACCGCCGTCGACACCGCCCGTCGGCAGCGTGTGAACCACGCCGGTCGGAGCGGCAGACGCAACTGCCGGGACGATTGCAGCACAGACGACTGCGCCCACAGCCAGAGCGACAAGACCCTCGGCCGACTTGGAGAACCCTCGTGCGCGCATGGTGAACCTCAACTTCGTCTACTAGCGGCAGATTAACTGCACGCACTGTAGCAGCGAAAAGGTTGGGCGACGCCGTACTCGAATTCAACGTCCACTTTATGCGAATTTGACCAAATCGGCCCTACTGCCTGCAAGGAACGGGATAAATGCGAAGAGTCTGCCTGCTCGGGCAACCCGGACACACGACACCGTCTCGCAGCTATCGAATAGTTGCCAATGGCCGAATTCAGGCAGCGCCGAGCTCCTGCGACGGAGAGTTCCATCGGTATACCTGCGAGGTGGCCTCATGAAAAAGCGCGAGGTCCACAGCGTCGAGAACAGCCTGACGTGGGCCCTCGTTTCCCAACTGCTTGGCAGTAATCGACAATCTGACCAGTCCCCCACGCTTGGCGGCGCGCCCAGCTCCGAGAACCAATGCGCGACACCACCACGGCTCGGCCTTGAAGCCCTCGCCGATACCGAAAACCCTTCCCCGCTGCAAGGTTCCACGGGTCAGATCGTGTACTGCGCCGAGGCCTGCCATCGTCCGAAAGCCGGTCTCCGGCAACACCGACATGGCACCAGGCGACGCCACCCAGCGCGGCGGTGCGAACACCCGGGTCCTAAGACCTGCATGCTCGAGAACCCGATCCGCAGCGAGTAGTCGCAGTTTTGCTTCGTGCTTCGACAGAGTGGCGAACTCGGCTCGACGACGCTTGGTCGCGGCCTGGTCGTAGCCGTGCAGAACGATGGCGTCGCCGTGCTCACGACGCTCACGCAGCCAGGCCGTCGTCACCGCGTCGTCGGCCAGCCGGTATTTGTCCTTCAGTCGCGGCGCCACGAGGAGCGACAGGCGGACACCTCGAGCGTCCATCTCGTCTGCGAATCCGGCAGCGAGATAACATGTCTCGTCTCTGATTCCGGATACCGACACGATCAGTTCTGCGGACATACTCCGATAGTGGCAGCTGTGGGTGAACAGCACACTGCCGCCGGATGATCATCCGGCGGCAGTTTTCAGCAACGAGCGTTTAGCTCTTGAGAAGCGCAGCTACTAATTCTTGGGAAGCGCGGCTTCGATGGCGGCGACAACCTCGGGAGCGTCAGGCTCGGTCCGCGGACGGAAGCGGTTGACGACGGTGCCGTCCGGTCCGATCAAGAACTTCTCGAAGTTCCACTGGATGTCGCCCGCAGCGCCTTCGGCGTCGGCGGCCTTGGTGAGTTCGGCGTACAGCGGATGCTGGTTCTCGCCGTTCACCTCGATCTTCTCGAGGAGCGGGAACGTGACGCCGTAGGTAGTGGAGCAGAACGTCTCGATCTCTTCGGCGGTACCCGGTTCCTGCCCCATGAACTGGTTGCACGGGATGCCGATCACGGTCAGACCGCGATCGGCGTACTCGCTGGCCAGCTTCTCGAGCGCCGAGTACTGCGGGGTCAGTCCACACTTGGATGCCACGTTGACCACGAGCACGGCACGGCCGTCGTATTCACCCAACGAGGTGGGCACGCCACCGAGGGTGTTGATCGCGATGTTCTGTACTGGAGTTGTCATAGGTCCAACTTAGCGACTCTGGCCGACTGCCAGTTCTCGCCCACTGCTTGTTCTCACCTACTGCTTGTTCTCACCTACTGCTTGTTCTCACCTACTGCTACTTCGATGCTCCGAGAATGCGATCGAGGTCGTCCAGAACGGTGAGGCCGCCGAGCGGTCCGACGCCCGTGATCCAGTAGGACATGTCGACCAGATGTGGGTTCGGGAAGAATCCGGCGTTGTCCGCCACGGCCTTCGGCATCGTGCTGGCATCGGCCGGTCTCGCGGAGGTGACCAGGATGAGGTCGGCGTTGGCTCCGGAGACGAATTCCGGGGAGAGGTCGACGGAGATCGAGTTCTCCCAGTCGCGTGCGGGAATCGTGAGTCCCGCGCATTCGAGAGTGCTTCCGGCAAACGACGTGGGTCCGTACAGCGTCAGAACGTCGTCGCGTGGGCGGATGAGCTGAGCGGTCTTGCCCTCGGTGCTGTGCTTGCTCGCCACTTCCTCGCAGCGTGCCGTGTAGTCACCGAGCAGTTCGCCTGCCTGATCGGTCTTGTTCAACGCCTCTGCGACGAACTGGACGTTGTCCTGCCACGGATCGGTCTGGGTCGCCATGTAGACGGTCGGCGCGATGGCAGCGAGTTGCTCGTACAGATCACCGTGCCGCGATTCCGTTCCGATGATCAGGTCCGGGCTCAGTGCGACGATCTTCTCGAGGTTCGGCGCCGCGACGGTGCCGACCATCTCGATCTCCGCGGCCTTCTCACCGAGGTACGCCGGAACACCGGTCGTCTCGCTGAGGACCGCGGTGCCCACGGGAATCACGCCCAGCGCTACCGACGTGTCGAGCTGAACCGGCTCGAGCACGACAACTCTCTGCGGATCCATCGGTACGTCCGTGGTTCCGCGGGCATGGGTGACCGCGTGCACGGTGTCGGCGGACTGACTGTCGGTATCCGTCTTGTCGTCACTGCCACACGCCGTTGTCGTTGCCACGATGGCGGCGAGGACAAAACCACCCAGCACGTACTTCGCCCGCGAGTTACTGCGTTTCATTCCCAACACTCCTGTTACCGACTGCTTTCGACCGTCACAGCCACGCGCATTCACCACGGCTGAGCAAAGGATTCACCATCCAATAGTCTGGTGAGCCTAACCTACGAGACTGGAGCCTCATCATGTCTTCCCTTCCCTGCCACACCTGCAGCGACGGTGTCCTGGGGAAGGCATCTACGCAGTGCTTTCCGGAATTTGTCGCCAATCCGCAAACCAGTCGACGCCCTCACGCCTGTACACGGCAGTCGTCGACCGCCGGCGAACCGATGGTCGGTCGCGCCGGAATGACACATCTGTGGGTGTTGATCGAGCACCCCGGCCCCTGGCCGGCGTCCGCTCCTGACGACGTTCTCCCAGTCGCACTCACCGAAAAAATCTACGCAGCGCAGGGTCGTATCCGCCTCGTGGTGATCCGGCGGCCCCGCAACCGCCGAGTCCTCACCCCGATGTGCGTACTCGCCTGGACGGACGGCACACGTCAGTGGATGCGGGAAGGGTCGGTCGACCGATACGAGGACCTGTCGGTACTGCCGTTCGAATCGATGGCCACCGGAGTGGAACCCGACTTCGGCCGCTCCCGCACGGAACCGCTCTTCGCAGTCTGCACACATGGAAAGAAGGATGCGTGCTGCGCGGAACTCGGTCGCCCGGTCGTGTCGGCGCTGAACGCGGCACAGATCGCAGATGTGTGGGAATGCAGTCACATCGGCGGAGATCGATTCGCGGCCAACATGATTGCGTGGCCCGCCGCAGTCTATTTCAGCCGACTGGACGGCAACTCCGCGATCGATGCAGCCGAAAAATACCAAGCCGGAGAATTGGAGCTGCTGCACCTGCGCGGCCGAGCGGCACTGTCACAGGCCGCTCAGGCCGCCGAACACGCAGTCCGACGCGTTACCGGCATCGTCGCGACGGACGCACTCGAGAGTGTCGCCGAGAGCGTCGACGGAGAACATACGACTGTCGATCTTCGATTGGAGGCGAGAGACTTTCGCGTGGTCGTTCGACCCGGCTCTCCAGGGCAGCCGTTCCGACACGATTGCGGTTCCGGAGGAACTGTCGAATGGAACGGATGGATCGTAGAACACCTTCACGAGCAATCGCACTGACCACTCGATTCCGGTAGAACTGCCCGGCAGGCCATCGAACCGAGATTTGCGCGGCCTGACAACACTTCGAATCAGGTCGCGATGAAGGATCGACGCCCCTGGTGATTACAGCTTGCATTCTTCCCATGACCACCGCACTGACGCCGAATGCCGTTTCCCGGTCTGCAGATCCGATCAAGAGTGAGGTCGACTACGAAACACTGGCAGCAAAATTCCGTCCGATCTTCGCGGACATCGCACAAGCCGTCGTCGAACGCGAACGCGATCACGTGCTTCCCTTCCAACAGATCGACGCACTCAAGAAAGCAGGCTTCGGCGCCGTTCGGGTGCCGACAACACACGGTGGATCCGGCGCGAGCATCCCGCAATTGATCCGGTTACTAGTCGAGTTGTCGAGCGCCGATTCCAACATCACCCAGGCACTGCGCGGTCATTTCGCGTTTGTCGAAGACCGACTGGTCGCCGACCCCGGGCCTGAGCGTGACACCTGGCTCCGACGCTTCGCGGAGGGACAGTTGGTCGGCAACGCGTGGACCGAAATCGGCGACGTTGCATTGGGCGAAGCCAACACCAAGGTCTCTCCCGCACCCGATGCCGACCACTTCCTGGCGAACGGGGCAAAGTTCTACAGCACGGGTTCCATTTTCGCCGACTGGATCGACCTGTACTCGCAGCGCACCGACACCGGCGCATTCGTGATCGCCGCAGTCGAAGCGAGACAACCCGGTGTCACACACAGTGACGACTGGAACGGGTTCGGCCAGCAGACGACTGGCTCCGGCTCGTCCGTCTACGAGAACGCAATAGTCCAGCCGGAGAACATCTTCGACTTCTCGACGCGCTTCAAATACCAGACCGCGTTCTACCAACTGTTCCATCTCGCCACTCTCGCCGGCATCGCCAAGGCTGCGACAACCGAGATCTCTCGTCGAGTCGCCTCTCGTACTCGAACCTTCAGTCACGGCAACGCTCCGAGATACGCGCAGGATTCGCAGATCCAGCAAGTTGTCGGCGAGGTGTCCTCGGCTGCCTTTGCAGCCGAGGCCGTGGCGCTGCACGCAGCACAGTCGTCCCAATGGGCATACGAAGCCGCATTCTCCGGCTCGCCGGAGGAAGAGAAAGCCGCCAACATCGCAGCCGAAATCGATTCGGGGCGAGGGCAAGTCGCCTCGATCGGACTCGTCGTTCCGGCCACGGCCAAGATCTTCGACGCACTCGGTGCTTCCGGAGTGAGCCGCGACCTCGATCTCGATCGGTTCTGGCGCAACGCGCGCACCGTGGCCAGTCATAATCCGGTCGTCTTCAAATCCAAAGTTGTCGGCGACTACGAAATCAACGGAACCGAACCGATTTACGTGTGGGCCATCGGGACTGCACCGACCGAAAAGGATGTACAGGCATGACCGTGACCAGTGAAACCGAAGTCTTCGTCGGCGTTCCCGACACATCCGAAGGCTGGATCGACCGCGCTCGCGAGGTGAGCAACGTCCTTGCCGTCGACGCGCTCGCCCGCGACCGAGCCGGCGAACCACCGTTCCGAGAAGTCCAGCTGCTCAAGGACAGTGGTCTGGTGACACTGCTGGGTCCGATCGAGTTCGGCGGCGGTGGGCAGCGATGGGAGACCGCCTACAAGGTGGTTCGGGAGATCGCGCGCGCCGACGGCTCGATCGGGCAACTGCTCGGGTACCACTACCTGTGGGCATGGGCAGCCAGATTGGTCGGAACCGATCCGCAGATCTCCGCTGTCGAGGAGCTGTACACGAGCAACCGATTCTTCTTCGGCGGCGCGGTGAACCCTCGAGACACCGACCTCACCGTCGTGGATCGCGGAGACACCCTGGTATTCAACGGTGTGAAGTCGTTTTCCACCGGCGGACGAGTCACCGACCTCACGGTGCTCGAAGGAATCATCGACGGAACTGCGACGCATGTGTTCGCTATCGTGCCGACTGCTCAGGACGGCATAGTCTTCCGCGGCGATTGGGACAACCTCGGGCAGCGCCTCACCGATTCGGGCAGTGTCGAGGTCAACGACGTCGAGGTCGACTGGGCAAGTGCGGCAGGCTTTGTCGACAAGGAATTCCAACCTCTGGTCTACAACACCCTGAACTTCCCCGCGATCGAGATCGTGTTCGCGAACTTCTACCTCGGGATCGCGCGTGGCGCACTGGACACTGCGGCCGAGTACACCCGAACCCGTACGCGTCCATGGCCGTACGGCGGTGACAACCGCGAAATCGCAACCGACGAGTGGTACCTCCGTGAGGGCTACGGCGACTTGCAATCGAAGCTGTGGGCGGCGGAGGCCTTCGTGGATCAGGTCAGCCGTGAGGCCGACGCCGTGCTCCACGACGCTCGCGAAAACCTCACCGAGCAGGCTCGCGGCGACCTCGCCGTACGCATCGCGGCCGCAAAACTTCGCGCCGCCGACGTCTCCTTGGAGATCAGCAACAAGATCTTCGAACTGACCGGTGCCAGAGCCACGTCCAACGACGTCGGCCTGGATATCTACTGGCGCAACATCCGGACGCATACCCTTCACGATCCGCTCGCGTACAAGCGCCGTGAAGTCGGTAGTCGTTTTCTGACCGGCGAGATTCCCGAACCCACCTGGTACACATAGCACCCACGAACAGAAAGAGACCGTCGCACGGTTGGTGCGGCGGTCTCTTTCATCGTTACGACCAGGATCACTGATCGTAGATCGGGTTCCGCGCCTGCTGTGCGGTCAAACGTTCAGCAGAGCGGAAGTATCTAGTGATGGCTCACAAATGACTGCTTGGTGCCGGTCGGAGCCGTTTCGAGTTTGTGCTGCTCTTCTTCGTCCTCGTCGTCGAGCATCGTGGCTTCGTTGAACGGAATCTTCCCGTCGAGCACCTCGATGACGCGTTCCTTGTCGATCGTCTTGGTCCACGCGCCGACCAGGAGAGTCGCGACCGCATTGCCCGAGAAGTTGGTGATCGCTCGCGCTTCCGACATGAAGCGGTCGATTCCGACGATGAGTCCGACGCCGTCGAGAAGCTCGGGGCGATGGCTCTGCAGTCCGCCGGCCAGCGTGGCCAGACCGGCGCCGCTGACTCCCGCAGCGCCCTTGGAGGCGATGATCATGAACACCAGCAGCGAGAGCTGTTCACCGAAGGCGAGCGGCTGTCCCATGGCGTCGGCGATGAAGATCGAGGCCATCGTCAGGTAGATCGCGGTGCCGTCGAGGTTGAACGAGTAGCCGGTGGGAACGACGATGCCCACCGTGGTGCGCTCGACGCCTACGTGCTCCATCTTGGCGATCAGACGCGGCAGTGCCGATTCGGAGGACGACGTGGCGAAGATGAGCAGGTACTCACGGGCCAAGTACTTGACCAGCTTGAAGATGTTGAATCCGGTGACCGCGCGCAGCAGCGTTCCGAGAACACCGAAGACGAAGATCAGGCAGGTCAGGTAGAAGCCGATCATCAGGGTTCCGAGCTGGACGACGGCGTTCAAACCGGTCTGGCCGACGACGCTGGCGATGGCGCCGAAAGCACCGATCGGGGCGAGCCAGAGAATCATCGTCAGGATCTTGAACACGAGCTTCTGGATGTATCCGACGGCCTTGAGAATCGGCTCACCCGACTTGCCGAGCGACTGGATCGCGAAGCCGACCAGAAGGGCGACGAACAGAGTCTGCAGCACGCTGCCGGCGGTGAGGGAGGACAGCATCGACGTCGGAATGATGGACGCGATGAAGTCCCAGGTACCGCCCGCGCTGTGGGCCTGATCTGCAAGCTTGGCCACGGAGGCCGCGTTGGGCGTGATGTTCAGGCCACTGCCCGGGTTGAGCAGGTTGCCGACTCCCAGGCCGATCGCGAGTGCGATGGTGGACATCCCGATGAAGTAGGCGAGTGCGAGGCCGCCGACCTTGCCGACCTTGGCCGCAGCTCGAACCGAGCCGATGCCGAGCACGATGGTGCAGAAGATGACCGGGCTGATCATCATCTTGATCAGGCTGACGAACAACGTGCCGAGTACACCGACGGACTTACCGAACTCGGGTGCGAGCCAACCGACGAGGATGCCGCCGATAACCGCGACGATCACGCTCATGTAGAGCCAATGCGTCTTGTCGCGCTTTGCCTTGGTGCCCTCGGGCTGTGGGGAACCGTCTACTGTCCCTGTTGCCGTGCTGCTCATGGGGTGTCCTTTGGATCGGATATCTGTGAAGTGATCGGGATCACTTCGAGTCGTGGAGAATTCTTGTTGCAAACAGGTGGGCCCGGAAGTTTGTGTTCATTACGTTCAGGAGGCGCTCGATGGTCGAACGAAAGACCGGCCGACGTATGAGCGTCGCCAGGCAGATCCTGCTCCTGCAGTTGGCGTTGTTGGCGCTGGTCATCGGCGTGGGGGCCGCGCTCGCAGTTGTCGACGAACGCCGAGACAGCGACGACGCGATCCGCAGGCAGGTGAGCTCGATAGCGCAGACTCTCGCCCTGTCGGATTCGACGGTGGCCGCCCTGACGAGCCCGGACCCGACCGCGATTCTGCAACCACAGACCGAGAAAATACGACAGGCAACCGGCGTCGATTTCATCGTGGTGATGGCGCCGGATCGCACTCGATTCACCCACACGAGCCCGGAGCTGATCGGTCAACTGTTCAACGGAAACATTGACCGCGCACTCGCCGGCGTGACCTTCACGGAGACGTACGCCGGGTCGCTGGGGCCGTCGATCCGCGCAGTCACTCCTGTCTACGATTCCGGCGGAACCCTGGTCGGTCTGGTTTCTGCCGGTGTCACCCGCGAGCAGATCAGCAAGCAGTTCGCCCAAAGCGTTCCGGTCATCCTGTTCGTTGCCGGCGGCGGTCTTCTTGCCGCCCTCCTGAGTTCACTTCTGGTGAGCCGACGCATCAGGCGACAGACCCTGGGAATGGCTCCGGACGAACTGCGCACCATGTACGAGCACCACGACGCCGTACTGCACAGCATCGGTGAGGGTTTGGTGGTGATCGGGCAAGGCCGAAGCAAAGACGCGAGAGTGGACATCGTCAACGACGAAGCACGTCGCCTCCTCGATCTACCGGACGGGCCCGTGCCACTTTCATCCATCCCCGAGACCATGCGGGTCGACGACGCCTCTCCCGCGAAGGATCAAGTGCACCTCACCGACAAGCGTGTGCTGGTGGTCAACCAACACCCGGTTGAGTGGGAAGGCAACAGAATTGGCACCGTGCTGACAATTCGCGATCACACCGAACTTCAGAACGTACTCGGGGAATTGGATTCGGTACGTAGTTTTGCCGAGTCGCTTCGATCGCAAGCCCACGAAAGTGCAAATCGTCTGCACACGATCATCACGATGGTCGAGTTGGGGCGAAACGAGGACGCAGTGGCCTTCGCCACCAACGAATTGCGGGTGTCCCAACAGTTGATCGATCGTCTGATGAATGCGGTCCACGAGCCGGCGCTGGCCGCACTACTGCTCGGGAAAATGAGCGAAGCGACCGAACGCGGGGTCGACCTGACCATCACGGAAGACACCGCGCTCGGTCCGGTTCCTTCGCTCAATGCACGCGAGTTGGTCACGCTGGTCGGCAATCTCGTGGACAATGCTATTGACGCATCGCGCGCGAGCGAGTCTCCGTGGGTGGAAGTGACGGTAATGGAAGAGGATTCGATGATGGTTGTTGCCGTCGCCGACAGCGGCCCGGGAATGACACCCGAAGCACTCGAAAAGGCCAAGGGCCGTGGCTACTCCACAAAATCCGGCTCTCGCGGACTCGGTCTCGCTCTGGTCTCTCAAGTCGTGAAACGGCACGGCGGCACGCTCACCAGCGAGCCGGCGATGGGCTCCATGCTGGTTGTCCGTATCCCGCTGCGCGAGGCGGAAGCACCGCGATGATCCGTGTATTGATAGTCGACGACGAACCGTTGATCGCCCAGGCGCACCGTTCGTACGTCGAGCGTGTGCCGGAATTCGTGGTCCACGGCGTGGTTCATTCCGGAAACGCCGCCGTGCGTGCAGTTACGGCAGCCAACGCCACTGACCAGCCCATCGACCTGGTCCTGCTCGACATCGGGTTGCCCGACGCCAGCGGTCTCGACGTGGCCTCCGCCCTCGGCGGGTTGCGGCCCAGTCCGGACATCATCGCGGTTACCTCGGCGCGCGATCTGGAGGTGGTCCGAAGCGCCGTGGCTCGCGGGATCGTCCTCTATCTTCTCAAGCCGTTCACTTTCGCAGCATTCCGCGACAAGCTCGAGCGCTACCTCGAATATCGTGCAGCACTTCCCGCTGGAGAGTCTGCGGTCAGTCAACACGACATCGACCGCGCGATGTCCGCACTACGAACGTCCGACGATCGAGCAGCGGCACCGAAAGGCTTTGCGTCTCAAACACTCGGGCTCGTCGCAGCGTCTGTCCGGGATTCTGAGGGACCCGTGACCGCTGCAGAGGTGGCAGCATCGGTCGGCGTGTCCCGGGTGACAGCCTGGCGCTACCTGGAAAAGCTGGCAGACGACGGCATGCTCACCCGGGAGACCGAGTACGGGCGCGCTGGGCGCCCTCAGGTTCGTTACCGCAGAACCTGATTGACACAGAATCTAGTTTGCGCCAACCGTGTCGAGAACCCAGGCGAACTCGAATGCGACCTCTTTCCACTTCTCGTAGCGACCGCTGACACCGCCGTGTCCGGCGCTCATCTCGGTCTTGAGAAGTAGCGGAGCATCACCGGTCTTCGTGGCGCGCAGTTTCGCGACCCACTTGGCCGGCTCCACGTACAGAACACGGGTGTCGTTGATGCTCGTGATCGCAAGAATGGCGGGATAGTCCTTGGCTTCCACGTTCTCGTACGGGCTGTACGAGCGCATGTAGTCGTAGACGTCCTTGTTGTGCAGCGGATCTCCCCATTCGTCCCACTCGATGACCGTCAACGGCAGCGACGGATCGAGAATCGACGTCAGCGGGTCGACAAACGGAACATTGGCGAGAACGCCGGCAAACAGTTCCGGAGCGAGGTTGGCGACAGCCCCCATCAACAATCCACCCGCACTACCGCCGTCGGCAACCATGCGATCAGCGGCTGTGACACCGGTATCGATCAAATGCTTTGCGCATGAGACAAAATCGGTGAAGGTGTTCTTCTTCGTGAGCGTCTTGCCGTTTTCGTACCAGTGACGACCCATCTCGCCGCCGCCGCGCACGTGTGCGACCACGAAGACGACGCCGCGATCGAGCAACGACAAGCGGGCAACCGAGAACGACGGGTCGATGCTCGCCTCGTAGGAACCGTAGCCGTACAACAGCAGCGGCGCGGGACCTTCCGGCGCACCTACGCGCCTCACGATCGAGAGCGGAATGCGGGTTCCGTCGTCGGCCACTGCCCAGTCGCGACGCTGCTCGTAATTACTCGCATCGAAGTCACCGAGAACAGGCTGCGACTTGCGCAGTGCCAGTTCACCACTGGCGACGTAGTAGTCGTACACCTGCCCGGGAGTGATGAACGACGTGAAGCCGAGTCGGATGGTGGGCTGCGCCCATTCCGGATTGGACCCCATACCGATGCTGAAGAGTTCTTCGTCGAAGTCGATTTCGTGACGCTCACCGTAGCCGTCATCCGTCAACGGCCACACGGCAACCCGAGTGAGCGCCTCGCGGCGGTAGCTCAGGACGAGGTGTCCGGCAAAGGCTTCGGCTTCTTCCAGACGAACGTCTGCGCTGTGCTCGATCAGCGTCGTCATGTTTGTCGGATCCGACACGGGAGCTTCCACCAACACGAAGTTCTCTGCCTTGACTCCGTCCACGACGTCGTTGTGGAGGATCAGGAAGCGGTCCTCTCCCCCGATCACCGCGTGTTCAGCGCCGTACTCGACGCCCTCGCGACGCGGGATGATGACGCGGAAGTCGCCTTCCGGGTTCGCCGATTCCAGCATCCAGCCTTCGCTGGTCACCTTGGAACCGACCCAGATCATCAGGTACTTCTCACTGCGGGTAGACCCCACCGAAACCCAGTACCGTTCGTCGGGCTCATGGAACACCGAAACATCTTGACTCTGCGGCGTTCCCAGCTTGTGACGCCACACGGTGTCCGGACGCCAGGAATCGTCGACCGTCATGTAGAAGACGTGACTGTGGTCGATCGCCCAGGTGGCGCCAGGCGCGGTATCGGGAATCTCGTCGGCGAGCATCTCACCGGTCTCGAGGTTCTTGAACCGCAAGGTGTACCGCTCGTCGCCGACGATGTCCACCGAGTACGCAAGCAACGTGCCGTCCTCGCTGATGGAGAACGCGCCGAGCGAAAAGAACTCGTGCCCTTCGGCTTCGACGTTGCCGTCCATGAGGATCTGCTCGCCCGCCAGCTCGACGCCGGGCGTCAGGTTGGGCGGAGTCCAGTCGTCTTCACCGGCGATGGGGCACCGGCACTGGACGGTGTACGACTTGCCTTCCACGCTGCGCGAGTAGTACCACCACTTACCCATGCGAGTGGGCACCGACATGTCGGTTTCCTGCGTCCGCGACTTGATCTCCTGGAAGATCTTCTCGCGCAACGGCTCGAGCGCGGCCGTCTGCTCGTCGGTGTACGCGTTTTCGGCTTCGAGGTATGCGACGACCTCGGCGTTGTCCTTGTCCCGCAGCCACTCGTAGTCATCGACGAACGTGTGTCCGTGATGGGTACGTTCGGCGGGGACCTTCTTTGCGACCGGCGGGATCAGGCTCATGCGCTGGGACCGACCCAATCGTCGAAGGACAGACCGGAAATGCGCTCGTACGCCTCGATGTAGCGTGCCCGAGTCGCGTCGACGATCTCCTGCGGCAACGGCGGCGGTGTCGTGTCCGAGCTACGGTCCCAGCCGGATTCGGGGCTCGTGAGCCAGTCGCGCACGAACTGCTTGTCGAAACTGGGCTGCACCTTGCCCGCTTCGTAGCCTTCGAGAGGCCAGTAGCGCGACGAGTCGGGGGTGAGCACCTCGTCGGCGAGCACGAGGTTTCCACCGGAGTCGAGACCGAATTCGAGCTTGGTGTCCGCAAGGATGATTCCGCGATCGGCCGCGAAGTTGGAGGCGCGGGCATAAACGTCGAGAGTGTCCTCGCGAAGCTGCACTGCCAGCTTCTGGCCGACCTTCTCCACTACCTGATCGAAGCTGATGTTCTCGTCGTGATCCCCGAGAGCTGCCTTGGACGCCGGGGTGAAGATCGGGTCGGGCAGCCGCGACGCCTCGACGAGGCCCTCGGGCAACGCGACGCCGCACACTGCGCCGGTGTTGTTGTAGTCGACCAGGCCGGAGCCGGTGAGGAAGCCACGAACGACGCATTCGACGGGAACCATGTCGAGGGAGCGCACCACGAGAGCGCGGCCGAGAACCTCTTCCGGGATGCGATCGTCGTCGGGCTCGCCGGCCAGGTGGTTGGTGCCACCGAGGACGTTGAAGAAGAACACGCTCATCGCGGTGAGCACGCGACCCTTGTCCGGGATCGGCGTGCTGAGCACGTGGTCGTAGGCCGAGATCCGATCACTCGCGACAAGCAGCAGATGCTCGTCGTCGATCGTGTAAAGGTCACGGACCTTGCCACCGGCCAGATGAGTGTAGGAATCAAGTGTAGGACGCACCCGGTCACCCTATCGGGCGTTCGCAGTTCGTACAGAACCCCGGTAGCCGGGACAGGTAAGCGTCCTCGCCGTTCGGAGAGCTGTCCGCCCTGCTCATCCGGATATGCAGGTGGCCCCTCGCCAGCAGGCGAGAGGCCACCGTCACAGTCGATGAACTACTGGTTTGCGGGCAGCTTCGACAGGCCCTCGTCGATCGAATCCAGCGTCAGAAGAGCCGTCTGATAGGTCGCGGCCAACGAATGCTGGACCTGGACGACGTTGCCGGCCTTCACTGCGGGCAATTCCTTCCACAGCTCGGAATTGACCAGCTCCTGCAACTGCGGAGACATCGAGCCGTCGGCGTTGAGGCCGTAGACGATCACGTCGACATTTCCGAGATTTTCGCCGATCTTCTCGATGGATACCTGTTCGACGTGGATGTCGGCGGGGTCTGCGGGGGTGCCGGGGAACTGCAGTCCGAGTCCGTCGAAGAGATTGGTCGTGTACGAAGACGCGTACTCGCGTGAGAAGGTGCCGGCCTCGGGCTTGCAGACGTTGCACACGCCGCCGAAGGTCAACGAGCCGAGCTTGTCCTTGTACTTCGCGGCCAGTTCGGCGGTTTTGGCGTCGTAGTCGTCCTTGAACTCGCCGTAGGTGTCGGAGACATTCGCGGCATCGGCGAACTGCTCGCCCAGCACTCGCCAATCAGCAGGAACCGTCGGTCCCAGGAAGACGACGGGAGCGGCCGCCTTGAGCTGCGCCATGTCCAGCTGGCTTTCGACACGAGCGGGAACACCCATGATGATCAGATCGGGCTCGGCAGCGACGATTCCCTCGTAGTTGAGCTGGGAGACGTTGCCGTCGGGCGCGACCTTCGGCAGAGCTTCGTAAGCGGCCTTGGTCTTGTCGTCCATGTTGCCGAGTTCACGGGTCCACTCACATACTGCTGCCAGGTTCGCTCCCGCCTGAATAAGCGGCAGAACTGCGTATCCGCAGGCCACGATCCGCTGCGGGTCGCTCGGGATCTCGATGGATCCGTTCTGTGCCTCGAAGACACGGGTCTGCGAGCTCGCGGCTGTCGTCGACGATTCGGACGACGCCTCCTCGGAGTTGCTGCAGCCGGCGACGCCGACCGCCAGCGCAGCTGCTGCGCCGATCACCACTGCGCGGCGAAACCGCGACAGACCTTGAACCCGCATGTTGAACTCCATCTGAACGCACCGGACTGCTCCGGAATTGATTTGGTGAGGCTAACCAATATCAGGGCACTGGACCTTTACACAAACACAGGTCTCGAGGAATGAACTGCGCCTCCCGAGTCACTCACGCTCACAGCAGCACGCCTCCCACTGAGAGGGAGCAAAGCAAGATTCCTCTCGAATCGGACACGCGAACTCGCTACCTTGCCTTCGCGATACCTCATCGACCAGCCACTCTCTCCGCTCGACGAAGGGCTCACACATGTCCCGATCCACGCGCACGTGCTCGCTACGGTCTGCCGCGGCCATTGCGTTGACCAGCAGCTTTCTCATCACCGGTTTCGGCGCCTCGATCGCGCACGCCGGACCTGCCCCCTCGGCTCCACAGTTCGGCTCACTGGATTTCGGATCCAGCAACTTCGGCAGTGCCGAGCAAACCCCAGATGCTCCGCGGCTGACCGGGATCGACAATTTCCGCGACGTCGCAGGCACCGGCGCCGGATACTCGGGAACTTTCGGTCTGCCCGTGAACAAGGGAGTCTTCTACCGCGCGAACGCGATCACGCCCAAGGGCGATGACATGAGCATTCTCGAAAAGCTGGGACTGACAAAGGTTTACGATCTGCGCACGGAACCCGAGATCGCCAGCAAGCCGGATGTCCTGCCCGACGGGGTTGCGTACGAGAACATTCCGATCCTGTCCGGGAACATCGCCGAGATGGTCGCGAAGATCAAGTCCCCCGAGGACTCACGATCGATGATGCAGGACATGAACCGCGCCTTCGTCACCGGAGCGACGGAGCGAGCCGGGTTCGCACAGTTGCTCACGGGCCTCGCGGAAACCGAAGGCGCACAGGTCTTCCATTGCACTGCAGGTAAAGACCGCACCGGCTGGACGTCGTTTCTGCTGCTGAGCATCGCCGGTATCGACCGCTCGGTGATCATGAATGACTACTTGCTGACCAACGAATACACAGCCGAAGGCATGAAGGCCACGCGCGCGGGCATCGCGGCGAGCCTGGGCGAACAGATGGCCGTCAACATGGAGCCCCTGTTGGGTGTCGAGGCAAGCTATCTCGATGCCGGCCTCGCCCAGTTGGACCTGACCTACGGGTCGGTCGATCGTTACCTGACCGAGGGCTTGGGTCTGAGTCCGGCGACCGTCATGACGCTCAAAGCCAAACTGCTGGGCTGAGCGATCCAGCTGCCCCGGGTTCGACGAGGGGTCGAACCCGGGCACGTGGACTTTCTCTGCCCGCGCCGTGCCGGATGCGCCGCAGCGTCCCGTGCGTCAGCGCGATACGGCGATCACGTTGTTTCGGTACGCCCAGATGACGATCTGCACACGGGTGCGCACCTGCAGCTTCTTGCAGATGTTGCTGATGTGCGACTTCACCGTGCTCTGCTCGAGGCTGAGGGAATCTGCGATGTCGTTGTTTCCCAAGCCTTGTGACAGCAACTGCACCACATCCATTTCACGCGCGCTGAGACCGTGATCCGATCCGGAGCGCGCCGTGGACATCGGTGCCGGTTTGCGCCTCGCGAACTCCACGATCAGTCTCGACGTCAATCTCGGAGAGAGCACCGAACCACCCTCGGCCACGGTCAGCACTGCCGACGAGAGCTCCTCGGGATCGGCGTCTTTGAGCAGGAACCCTGCGGCGCCACTGTCGAGCGCCTCGAAAACGTACTCGTCGAGATCGAACGTGGTGATCACGACGACGCGGGTCGCCGGAAACTCGGCAAGGACCTCCCTGGTCGCGGTCAATCCGTCACCGTGAGGCATTCGGATATCCATCAGTACGACGTCCGGACGCAGTGCACGCACCTGCTCGTACGCCTCGACTCCCGTCTTGGCATGCCCGACGACGCGAATCTCGGGGTGACCGGAGAGAAACAGTTCGAACCCCTGCCGTACCACCTGCTGGTCGTCTGCAATAAGGACGTCGATCATGCGTTGATCCTCCCGTTCACCGGCACCAGTGCCTGCACAGCCCACTCACCTTCCGAATTCGGTCCGGCGTCCAGTTGACCACCCATGAGCGTCGCGCGTTCGCGCATTCCCACAATTCCGAGGTTTTGCCCGTCGGAGGACGGACGAGCATTCCCGAGCGTATTGATCACCCGGACTCTCACCGCACCGGCTTCTCGGCTCAGACATACCTTGGACTCGCTACCCGGCGCATGGCGAAGGACGTTCGACAACGCCTCCTGGACGATGCGGTAGCACGTCAACTGGACTCCGCTGTCCAGGTCGTCGAAGCGGCCGACCTTCTCGAGCGAGATCGACGAGATGGTGCGCCTGCAGTCGTCCACCAACTCGTCGATGTCGGAGACCATGGGCGTCGGGAAATCGGGGTCTTCCTCACCCAGACGGAGGATCCCCACGATCTGCCGCAAGCTGTTGAGGGCCCGCTGCCCCTGCTCGATGACGCCGCCCAGGAGGGCTTGCGCTTGTTCGGGATTGCTCGAGAAGAACTTGTCGGCGGCACGGGCCTGGATGATCATGCCGGTCATGTGGTGAGCCGCGACGTCGTGCAACTCACGTGCCATGTCCTGCCGTTCGGCGACAACGGCATTCGCGATCTTGCGTTCGCGGTCCCGGTGCAGATCCGCTACCGCCTGACTGTTCTCCATTGCTTGCTTTCGCAGACGCGCGACGATCTTTCCCATGGCGGCGACGACCAGAAAACTCGTGACGGTGTTTGCCGCCGGCTCGAGGAACAGGTGGGGCAACTCCCCCACCTGAACCTCTGCGACCGTCAGCCCGTCCCGCTCGGTGAGATACATCGCCAAGATCACGTCCATCGCCATTCCGAGGACCAGCAGTCCGACCAGGCGCATGCCGCTCACCCGGATGGACACTGCCATGATCGCGAACCAGAAAAGCGGCGTGGCCCCCAGCGATCGACTGCCGAGGAAGAGCATCAATCCGCCGGATCCTGCCAACGTCAGGAGGTAGTACGCGATCGGGTACCGCCGGCGCGCACACGCCACCACGGTCAACACCGTCAGGAAACCCATGATGCCGACGACGGTTCCCGGATCGCTCAGCACTCGATTGCTCGTCTCGGGTTCAGTCTTGAGACTGGCGAGACCGAACACCCACGGCACACTCAGCAGGCCGACGATCACGGCCGCCGTGGCCGGGTTGTTCAGGTTGAAACGTCCCCACCCTCGCGATGCCAGAGCTTGCCCCGAGACATTCTGACCAGCCGAGTCGAACATCCACTCCCCATTCCGCATCCGATGATTGACGTTCATGGTGGCATGCGCGCACCACTTGGTCCCACATTCGACGAACGTGAAGGGAATGTTCGATTCTCGGCTACAACCAAAGGACTAGTTCGGGGTGAAAGCACTAGTACTTATGGATCAGCTGAACTGCTCGACCAACCGGTTCACCATGTTGGTTGCGCTGTAGTAGTCGAGACGGAAGGTATCGAGCCCCACGGCATAGACATGGTGATCACGAATTGCCGGATGCTGCGCCAACAGGGGAAGTGCCTCGACCGCTTTCACCGCACCGTCGTCGGCGCTGACCAGGATCAGGGTGTTGCCCGCGATACCGTCGTAGAGGTTCTCGGCCGAGACCTGAATGATGTCCTTGCGCTTACCCATGGATTCACTGCTCTTCGCAGACTCGGGAATGTCGGCGACCGTGAAACCCATCGCCGTGAGCAACTTCGCCTGCCCGGACTCGTGCGTCCAGATATTGGCGCCGCTGCCGTCCTCGTAGTAGACGAGCGCGGTGGTCGGCTGCGGGGGAAGTGTGATCTTGGCCTTCGCTGCCTCTACTGCGCTGTCGAATTTCGCGACCGTGGCCGCTGCGTTGTCTTCGAGACCTGTCGCTTCACCCATCACGGCGGCCACTTCCTGCCAACTACTTCCTCCGTAGTCCACCACTATTGTCGGAGCGATGGCCGTGAACTGTTCGTACAGATCGACGACGGAGTCACCTCCAGTCGCCGAGACGACGATGAGGTCCGGGTTCTGGGCCAGAACGGATTCTGCGTTCGCGCCGCCCATCGGCAGCACTGCGAGTCCACGTTCTCGAGCTATGTCGCCCCACTGTGTGAACAACCCCTGCGCATCCGATACGTCGGTGTTCGGTCCCGTCGATGCGGTAGCCACCACCGGAGCGTCGATCGACAACAGCGTGCCCGTCAGCGTCACACTGGTCGAGACGATCCTCTCCGGCTTCGACGTGATCTCCACCGGCCCCTTCGGCGTTTCCACCGTGCGGGGCCAATTACCCTGCGATGCAGCCGAATCAGCACCGGAATCGGCATCCGCAGAACTACATCCGGCGAGAGCGAACCCTGCCACCAAGACTGCGGAGAGCACCTTCAAGGCGCGCGATTTTTTCATTGTGACGCCCACTGGCGGACCACTCCTCGAATTCAAAAGCCCATGAAATTAGGTTAGGCTGTGCTCATGCTAACTCAGGCGGTGACAGAATTGTCCGCTTCCCTCGCGGCCTCGCCCGACATCGACACCTTCTGGAACCGGATAGTGCAACAAGGCACGCCGATCATCGAAAGTGTTGACACACATACAGTTCGAGTAACTTTCCTCTGGCGACAGCCCGAGGAGACGGAAGTCGAGCGCGTCTACCTCGACGCAAACTCGTTGACCGACCATCACGCGGAACAACTCAGCGTGATGCAACGGATCGGCGAGAGTCCGGTGTGGTTCTACGCCGCCGAAGTCTCGAACACCTGGCGCAGCAGTTACAGCATCATCCCGGCGCCGAAGTCCGTAGTCGACGAATTCGACTATCCGGGAGCAGGCAAGGAAGACACGACCCGCCGCACCCGCTGGTTGGGGTTGCTCGAACACCGAATTGCCGACCCACTCAATCCGCTTTCCGCAGGCGTGGACACAAGGCGTTCCGTCGCCGAGATGCCCTCGGCGCCGGTCCAGTTCGGTTGGGATGCTCCAGTTTTCAGGAAGTCGATACAGCTCACCTGGGCCAGTTCGACGTTGGACGTCGAGCGGCCGGTGTGGATCTACGAGACCGTGGACGACGGATTGACACCGCTCGAAGAACGGCCGCTCGTGATACTTCTCGACGGGCGCCACTGGGCCGAGGTCATGCCAGCAGGTGCCGCCTTCGATCGTGCAGTGCAGACCGGCAAACTGAAGTCCTGCGTTCTGCTGGCCATTGATTCCGTTGACAATCAACGTCGTTCGAAGGAATTGCCGTGCAACCGCGACTACTGGAGTGCAGTCGTCGACGAACTACTTCCGCAGGTGCGCGCCGTCGCACCCTTCTCGTCTGATCGAACGCGAACGGTGGTCTCGGGGCAGAGCTTCGGCGGCCTGGCCTCGATGTTCGCAGCACTCGAATTCCCCGAACACTTCGCGCTGGTCGCCAGCGGGTCCGGTTCATTCTGGTGGCCGACAGGCTTGAAGCGCGGCGAGGACGGTCCGCCGGGTGGAGACATCGCCGCACGCATCGAGCGCGATGGCGTGCCGGACGGTTTACGCGTTGTCCTCGAAGTAGGTAGGCACGAGTCCGACATGGTCGGGCACAGCGCAGCGGTCGCACAGGCGTTGAAGGCTGCCGGAGCGCAAGTGTCGTATCGGATCTTCGACGGCGGCCACGACTGGTTGTGCTGGCGCAGTGTCCTTCTGGACTCCGTTGTCGAACTGATCGGCAGTCCCTGAAAGTGGCCGGTGCCGCTAGTTCAGTGCACCGCGAATGACGGCAGCCGTGCTGTCGAGAATTGCCCGATTGGGCGTGCGAGGTAGCGCACGCAGGCCGAAGCCGTCGCCGCGATTTCGCGGAATGACGTGCAGATGAACATGGAAGACTTCCTGCCCCGCAACAGCTCCGTCAGAGAGATGCAGATTCACTCCGTCGACGGGGAGAGGTCCGGTACGCATCGCTGCGGCGATCTTCTGTGCGACGGAAAAGATCCTGGCACCGTCGTCGGAATCGAGCGTGGACAATCCACTGGCGTGGCGCTTCGGCACGACCAGGAGATGGCCGGATGTGAACGGCCGAATATCCATGAAGGCAAGGACATTCGCGTCGTCGTAGACGACGCTGGCCTCGGCCTCACCGGCGATGATGGAACAGAAGATGCAGTTCATGCTCTTCGACCCTGTGCGCCTTTTCGGTAGTGGTGACTACCGAAAAGGCGCACGGGGGCGTAGCCCTTACAGAATCGGCGACGGCGCATACGCCGCAGCTTCGGGGTTGGCGTCGACAAGCTTCTGCACCTCGGCGACAACGGCGTCGACCTGAGCAGACGCGGCGCCGACAAAGGCCGCCTTGTCGGCCAGAGCCTCGTCGAGGGCGGCGCGGTCGAGCGGCAAACGGTCGTCGGCGGCAAGGCGATCGAGCAGGTCGGGCTCCTTGCCTTCCTCACGCATCGCCAGCGCAACTGCGACGGCGTTCTCCTTGATCGCCTCGTGGGCGGTCTCGCGTCCGACGCCCGCGCGCACCGCTGCCATGAGAACGCGGGTCGTGGCGAGGAACGGCAGGTAGCGCGTCAGTTCCTTCTCGATGACGGCCGGGTACGCGCCCATCTCGATCAGCACGGTCAGGAAGGTCTCGAACATGCCGTCGATCGCGAAGAACGCGTCCGGCAGAGCGACGCGACGCACGACGGAGCAGAAGACGTCGCCTTCGTTCCACTGTGCACCCGCAAGCTCGGCTGCCATGGAGCCGTAGCCGCGCAGGATCACCTGAAGTCCGTTGACTCGCTCGCACGAGCGGGTGTTCATCTTGTGCGGCATCGCCGAGCTGCCGACCTGGCCGGGCTGGAAGCCTTCGGTGACCAGCTCATGGCCGGCCATCAGGCGGATCGTGTGTGCAAACGACGACGGGCCCGCGCCGACCTGGACGAGCGCGGAGATGACGTCGTGGTCGAGGGAACGCGGGTACACCTGGCCGACGCTGGTCAATACGTGGGCGAATCCGAGGTGCTCCGCGACCTTCGCTTCGAGCTGCTCGAGCTTGGCCGCATCGCCGTCGAGGAGGTCGAGCATGTCCTGAGCGGTACCCATCGGGCCCTTGATCCCACGCAGCGGGTAGCGGTCGATCAGCTGACGCAGACGTGTCAGTGCAACGAGAAGCTCGTCGGCCGCAGAAGCGAAACGCTTGCCCAAGGTGGTGGCCTGAGCTGCGACGTTGTGCGAGCGGCCGGCCATCACGATGGACGAGTACTCGGCAGCGCGCTCACCCAGACGGGCGGCGACGGCGATGCCGTGGTTGTAGACGTGTTCGAGAGAACGCACGATCTGCAGCTGCTCGACGTTCTCGGTGAGGTCACGGCTGGTCATGCCCTTGTGGACCTGCTCGTGTCCGGCGAGTGCATTGAATTCCTCGATGCGTGCCTTCACGTCGTGGCGGGTGACCCGCTCGCGGTCCGCGATGGACGCCAGGTCGACGTTGTCGATGACGCGCTCGTAGTCGTCGATGGCGTCGGCCGGAATGTCGATGCCCAGCTCTGCCTGCGCACGCAACACCGCCACCCACAATTGGCGCTCGAGCACGATCTTGTACTCGGGAGACCACAGAGCAACAAGCTCCGGGCTGGCGTATCGGTTGGCAAGGACATTCGGGATGCGGCTCACGAGGCCTCAGTCTAACGGTGGCCGAGCAGTGCTGTTACCCCCGAGCTAGAGCAGCTGTCACCCCCGAGCTAGACGACCGGCGGCGCCATCACGTCGATCGATTCCAAGAGCATTCCTCTGGCCAACCCGCGTGGGTCCGGGTCGTACTCCCCGAGCGCCGTGATCATCGCGCCGTCGACCATCGCGACAAGACGGCGCAATTGCCCCTCGGGAGCCGTTCGGCCCGAGCGTCGAAGCGCATCGGTCAACAGGTCGTCGAGCTGGGCGCGTAGGCGCAACTGCACGTCACGAAGCGCGGGATGACGGGCACACGCCACAAATCGTTCGTAGCGCGAGATCAATCGTTCGCGGCTCTCCGGCCGCTTCTCTTCGTCTCCGAGCAGCAGCTCGACCAAAAGTTCGACGGTTGATTCCGCGCCCCGCCGACGTTGGGTCACCGCAGCCACTCTGGCGCGCATCGCTTCCATGTCGGCGTTGCCGTTGAGCTCGACGGCACACGCGATCAGATCGTCGAGTGAGTCGAAGTAATAGGTCGTCGAAGCCAGAGGAAGGTCGGCCCTGGTTGCCACCGCTCGGTGACGAACGGCGTCGAACCCGCCCTCCAGCAAAAGTTCAGCAGCGGACGCCACCAGAGCTTGGCGACGTCGTTCACCCTTGGGCGTAGCTGCAGAAGACACCACGACATCGTGCCAGCAGAGGGCACCTCCGCATGGCGAAACAGCTCGAAGACCCTGCTGTTTGTTACCCGAGCCACTTCTCGAGGCGGGTCAGCGCCTCCTGGATGTCGGCTGTCGCGCCCGCGAACGAAAGTCTGACCATCCGGTTTCCGTGGACGGTGTCGAAATCGATTCCGGGTGCCAACGCGACCCCGGTATCTGTCAGCAACCGGGCACACCACGCGGTGGCGCCCTCGTCGCCACACAGATGGCCGATATCCGCGTAGACGTAGAACGCACCGTCGGCGGGAGCCAGCTCGGTGATGCCCAGTTTCGGCAACCCGGTCAACAGCAGTTCACGATTGACGGCGTACCGCTGAACGTGCCCGTCCAACTCGACCTTCGCCTCGTCCGAGAACGCCTCGATGGCGGCGTACTGAGAGATCGCGGGCGGACACACCGTCATGTTCGACGCGAGTCGCTGCAGCGGGCGCCGCAAGTACGTCGGCACCAACATCCACCCGAGCCGCCAACCCGTCATCGAGAAGTACTTGGACACCGAGCCGATCACAACGGATTCGCGTGAGGTCTCCCAGGCGCTCGACGTGTGCTGATCGCCGTATCCGATGCCGTGGTAGATCTCGTCCGAGATCAGGAGGGTGCCGTGCTGCTCGCACCACGTCGCCAACGCAGCGAGCTCCTCGGGCGAGATCACCGTGCCCGTCGGATTTGCCGGGCTGGCAACGATCAGACCGGCAGGCGGCGACGGCAAGGCCTCGAGCATGTCCACCGTCGGCTGGTATCGGGTTGCCGGCCCGCAGTCGAGTTCGACGACGTTGCAGCCGAGAGCGGCAAGGGTGTTGCGGTAGGCGGGATATCCGGGGCGAGCGACCACCACGGTGTCGCCCTCGTCGAACGCGGCCAGGAAAAGCAAGGTGAACGCCCCGGACGAACCTGTCGTCACCACCACGTCTTCGGCGTCGACGGCTATTCCCGATCGCTCGCTGTGGTAGCGCGCAATAGCTTCGCGTAGCGGCAGGATCCCGAAAGTCTCGGTATACCCGAGTAGTTCGGTGCCGAGGATCTCGCGCGTCGCACGTAGCACCGGTGCCGGCGCGGGGGTCGACGGTTGACCGGCAGCCAACGTCAGAACGTCACCGTGCGTCCGCTGACGTTCGGTCGCGGCCTTCCATACATCCATGACATGGAAGGTCTGGATATCTGATCGACGAGATTCTGAGCGCACACCCCGACGGTAGCCGAACCACACTTCCGTGAGAAACGACGACCATCCTTTGTGACGATCCGACAGATTCAGGTGCTCAGCATGAGTCGATTCAACGAGACCTGGGCCACGTCCCTCGCGCAGCATTGATCAACGACATCCTTCGATCAAAAGGTGCATCAGATGAAAGCTCGCTCAGTGCCCACCGCGGCTCTGGTCACGATCGGCGTTCTCACGGTTGCCTCGTGCGGAAGCACCTCTGATCCTGGCGGCGGTACCTCCGGGGACTACGCCAAGGACGGGAGTTTCACGACGATCGTGAACACCGACCCCGGCAACCTTCATCCCCTGATCACCAACCTGACTGCCACGCAGGCAATCAACAGCTATACCAACGACTCGTTGTTGGCCATCGACCCCAAAACCCGTGCAGCGGGCTCGTATCTGGCCGAAAAATGGAGCGAGAACGGAACTTCGCTGAACTTCACCCTCAAAAAAGGGATCACGTGTGAAGACGGCACGACGTTCACTGCCCAGACAGCCGCGAACAACATCAACTGGGTCGTCGACAAGACGAACGGCTCGCCGTGGCTGGGAGCGTCGGTACCCGAAACTGCGGTAGCAACCGCCGATGGCGACGAGCTCACGATCAAGACGGCGGAACCTGCGCCCTTCCTGCTCGAGCGCATCGGTGCTCTCAAACTGGCATGCCAGGCAGCACTCGACGACCCCGCCAGTGTTCGCAGCAGCAGCAACGGAACCGGCCTGTTCAAGATCACCGAAGTAGTGGCAAACGATCACGTGACGCTCGAACGCCGCGACGGATACAACTGGGGACCGAACGGCGAAACCACATCGGACACCCTCGGAGTACCCAAGGCCGTCACGATCAAGATCGTGACCGACGCGGCGACGACGGCGAACCTGGTCCTCACCGGAACGGTGAACGCAGCACCGGTGGCCGGTGCGGATATCGAACGTGTGGAAGCGTCCGGCCTGGAATCGATGACGTCGAACACCTTGAGCGGGCAGTTCATCTTCAACCACAATGCTGCTCTTCCCACCAAGGACGAAGCGGTGCGCAGCGCGCTCGTGCAGGCAATCGATCTCGACGACTACACGGACATCAACACCGGTGGCAAGGGTTCGCGCGCTACGGCATTGGCCGTTGTCGATCCGCGGGCATGTGACTACGACAGTGTCACCGGTGTAGTTCCGAAGTTCGACATTGCCGCGGCGAAGAAGACCCTCTCCGACGCCGGCTGGAAGCCCGGATCCGACGGCGTTCTGACCAAGGACGGTCAATCGCTGCAATTGACGGTCATCTTTGCCAACTACCGCGATACCACTTCTGCAGCAGCAGAATACGCGATGAAGCAGTGGCAGGAACTCGGCGCGAAGGTAGAGCTTCGCGGTGGTGACAACAATTTCATCATCTCCAATACGTTCGCAGCAAAGGACCTGACATCCTGGTCGATCTCGATCGGTCTGACCGTCCAGAGTGACACTCCCAGCATCTTCGTTCCGTACTTCTCCGGCCCGACCCCTCCGGCGGGCGTCAACTTCGCATCGATCGACAATCCCGAGTACACCGAACTGGCTGCGAAGGCATCGGTTCTGCCCGGGCAGGAATCCTGCTCGGTGTGGAAGGAAGCGGAACAGGCGCTGTTCACCTCTTCTGACGTCGTTCCGGTATCCACATCGCCGAACTTCATGTTCTTCAACGGTGCGACGTCCCTGTACGCGCCGATTGGTGGAACCCTGGCGGGCCCAGGCATCCGAGTTCTGAAATAAGCCGGAAGACAAAGCTTTACGTCTGCATCTATTTCTCCGATTCGAAGGATCTACATGACTGACCGTCCATTTGTTCTCGACGACCTCCACCGCGTGGTCACACCCACTGAAACCGCAATCTCGCCCGACGGCACCGTGGTCGTCTTCGTTCGCTCGGAAATTGTTGCCGGAAAGGCAACTACATCGCTCTGGGCAGTGTCCCGCGATTCCCAGGCTCGCCGCCTCACTGCGGGGCCCGCCGATTCGGCACCTCGGTTCTCTCCGGACGGAACCTCGATTGCCTTCCTCCGCAAGGTCGGCGACTCCGCGCAGCTGCACCTGATCCCGCTCGCCGGCGGCGAGGCCGAAACCCTCACCACAGCAGCATCACTCCCCCTCGGTGCCGGCGCACCGGTCTGGAGCCCGGACGGAAATGCCATTGCGTTCGCCGCTGTGATCTCACGTTCGGACTCCACCGATCCGAATGCGCCCATCGTCACCGACCGACTCGGATACAAGGTGGACGGCGCCGGTTGGCTCGGCACCTTCCGTCGCCACCTGCACACCGTCGATCTGGAGACGAAGGCAGTACGACGCCTCACCGACGGTGATTGGAATGCGGACGTACCGTCCTGGTCGCCCGACGGCACGGCTCTTGCCTTCACCGCGAATCTCGAACCGGACAGCGATCTGAACCTCACGTTCAGCGCTTACCGAATCCTCGTCGACGATCTGTCAGTTCCGCCGCAGCGACTCGGTCACGCCACCGGGGTGCAGGGCTCCACACTGTGGCACCCGCAAGGAGATTCGGTCGTCGCCATCGGCACCCCCGAGGTCCGTGTCGGAACTGCCGACCTGATCCGTCTGTCCGTCCCCGGCCCAACTGAGACACCGGTCGACGTCACCCTCACAGCTCATCTCGATCGCAACGTGATGCCCGGCGCGCCCGGTTACCCCGGTGGCACACCGGCACTGTCGAATACTCGCGACGAAATCGTGTTCTGCCTCCGCGATCGCGGATGGACGCATCTGTATGCAGCCGACATCGAAACCGGAACCTCTCGCTCCCTCGTCGCCAATCCCAACGAGGTCGTCTCGGCGCTCTCCGTTGCCCGTGACGCCCGCGTCGCCTCCGTCATCGTCACCACACAGCAGTCCTTCGGCGAGGTCGCACTCGTCGATCTCGACAGCGGCGCTGTCACCACGCTGACAAAATTCACCGCAGAAGCACTCCCCGAGGTGACCCTGTTTGCCGCCGAGGAGCGCGAATTCACCATCTCCGACGGCCGTACCGTGCATGGCTGGTTGCTGTCCGCTCCCGAAACTGATGGCGCTGCACCCCTTCTGCTCGACATTCACGGTGGACCGCACAACGCGTGGACCGGCGTTGCCGATACCTATCACCCCGCCCACCAGGTTCTCGCAGCGCAGGGCTGGCGCATCCTGACCCTCAATCCACGTGGATCGGACGGGTACGGCGCAGACTTCATGTACGCCGTCAACGGCGCCTGGGGTACCTCGGACCAAGCCGACTTCCTCGAGCCGATCGACGCGCTTGTCGCCGAGGGACTTGTCGACGGGGACCGACTGGCGATCACCGGGTACAGCTACGGCGGATACAGCACCTGCCACCTCACCTCGCAGACCGATCGCTTTGCCGCGGCGGTGGCCGGTGGGCTGATCTGCGATTTCAACGCCATGGCCGGAGTCTGCGATTTCGGTCCGCACCTCGCGTCGCTCGCCACCGGCACCACTGTTCCCGAGAACTCCGCGGGGCTGCTGGCAGCCTCACCGCTCGCCGCCGTGAAGAACGTGGTGACTCCGACGCTGACCCTGCACGGAAAGTCGGACGAGCGGTGCCCGCTGGGTCAGGCCGAGGCCTGGTTCGCCGCACTGCGCCAGCAGCATGTACCCACCCGACTGGTGGCGTATCCCGGTGCAAGCCACGGGTTCCTCGTCAACGGCTCGATCTCGCACCGAATCGACTACAGCACACGGCTCATCGAGTGGGTGAAGCGATACACCTCCGCGAAGCTGCCCAAGACCGGCCTGGCCAATGCATCTGCCGGCGCCGACGCGTGGAAGCGCTCACTGGACGTACTGTGTGAGCGTTACGGCGTCACCGGTGCTCAATTCGGTATTCTCACACTCGATTCCAGCGGCAAGGAAATCACCCGTACGACGGTGGCTTCCGGCGTGATCAATGCAGACACCGGGGTCGAGGTATCCACCGACTCCCTGTTCCAGATCGGATCCATCACCAAGGTATGGACCGCGATGCTGGTCATGCAGCTGGTCGACGAAGGCTTGCTCGACCTGGACGCGACCGTCCGGTCGATCCTGCCCGACTTCGCACTGCAGGACGAGGAAACAGCCGCCCGCATCACGGTTCGCGCACTTCTGAACCATCGCAACGGAATCGACGGTGACCTCTTCATCGACAAGGGTCGCGGAGACGACGTCGTCGAACGCTACGTCGAGGGCCTGCGTGACTTCCGTCAGGTTCATCCACTCGAGGACGGCTTCGCGTACTCGAACTCCGCGTACGTCCTTGCAGCTCGTATCGTCGAGGTTCTTCGCGGCGGCATCTGGGACGACATCCTCAAGGAGCGGATCATCGATCCGCTCGGCCTCGCGCACACACTCACGTTGACCGGAGATACTCCGAGATACTCTGTGGCAGCGGGTCATACAGGGAACTCCGTCGTGATGCCCGTCTGGCCGATCACGCGCTCGATGGGGCCGGCCGGCTGCATCACTGCCAGCATCGGAGATCTGCTCACGTTCGCGGAACTCGGCCTTCTCGAAGGTCAGAGCGTCGACGGCGTGCGGATCGTGTCGGAGAAATCAGCGGCCGCGATGCGTACACCCGAAATCGACATCAGCGAACTGTTCCCGGACAAGTCGGGCTGGGGTCTGGGTTGGTTCCACGAAACCTGGTCGGGCGAAGAAATTTTCGGCCACGACGGCAGCACCATCGGGCAGCACGCATATCTGCGCATCTTCCCCCGCCACAATGTCGCGATCGCGCTGCTGACCAGCGGCGGCAAAGCAGACGGCCTCTATCGTGATCTCTTCACCGAAGCCGCGGCCGCATTGGTCGGACTCGAACCTCCGCAAGCCCTCGCCCCGAACCCCGCGAGTGTGGAGTCGATTCCGGATTCGGTTCTGGGTAAGTACAGCTCGGGCGGAATAGCAATCGAGTTCCGTCGTGGAGAGTCCGCTGACGAGGCTGTGATCACCGTCATCGGCGACGTCATCCCGAATCCCGAGGAAGACGAAACAGCTCCGAAGAAGCCTGCAGCGGTAGCCACTCTCGTACCGTCGCAGATCCCGGGGACCTGGACCACCCGTCAACCCGGGGCTGCCGGTTGGACGACGGTACGGCCGCACCGCGACGGCGTGTACGTCGGATTCCGCTTCCTACCACGGGTTAACGCGTGACGACGACCGATACACATACGATGACGGAAACACCGAACGCCGAAACACAGAACGCCAGCGAACTCGAGGAATCAAAGATGCAAGAACAGCTTCAGGAACTCGTCGACCAGTGGAGGGTCGAGGCAAACATCCCCGGCGTCTCGGTCGGTATCGTGCACGGCGACAAGGACATCGTCGTCACCAGCGGCATCGAGAGCGTCGAAACCCAGCTCCCGGTCACCGACAAGACGATGTTCATGATCGGTTCCACCACAAAGGTTTTTGCTGCAACAGCCGCGATGGCACTCGTCGAGGACGGCCTACTCGATCTCGACACCCCACTGGTCGAGTACGTCCCCGAACTGATCCTCGCCGACGACGAAGCCACCCGCACAGTCACGATGCGTCATCTTCTGACGCACACCGGCGGGTTCACCGGCGACGCCAGCCTCTCGGCAGGCTGGGGTGAAGACGCCCTGGGTCGATCGATTTCACGGCTGAAGGAACTACGACAGGAATTTCCCGTCGGAGAGGTCTTCTCCTACAGCAACTCCGGATTCGTCCTCGCCGGATACGTCGTAGCCAAGATCAGTGGACTGACCTTCGAAGAGCTGGTCAAGCAGCGCGTTCTGGACCCACTCGAGATGAAGAACTCGGCGTTCCTGCCCTGGGACGTGATGACCCACCGGTTTGCACTCGGCCACTACATCCGCGAGGGTGAGCCGTTCGTGTCCAACGAGACCGGACTGGACCGCGGTATGACGCCCTGCGGTGGAATGTGGTCCTCGGTGCGCGATCAGCTCGTCTGGGCACGCTACGCACTGTCGGGCGAACACCCGGGCGAGGGACAGCCGCTCGACGAGTCCACCCGGTTGCTGATGCAGAAGCCGCAGCGTCCCGCCGCGATGATGTTCGAGGAAGTCGGCATCGGCTGGCTGCTGACTCGATACGGAACCACCCAGGTAGTGCGGCACGGCGGAAACGTCAGCAACCTCCAGGTCTCCGAGTTCTTGACCGTGCCTGAGAAGAACTTCGCCGTCACCGTGCTGACCAACGCACTCGGCGGCGGAATCGGCAAGAAGATCGTCGACTGGTGCATGGCCAACCTCGCAGAGTTGCCCGCGCCGGCATCTCTCGACGTGGTCGAGCCCGAACCCTCTGCCGTCGACGCCGTCCTGGGCAAGTACCAGGCCGGCAACCTGACCATGACCGTCGCCCCCGGTGACGAGGGAATCGGCGTCCGCATGGGCAGCGCGCAGGACCTCGGCGAATACGAGGACATCGTCTGGCCACCGGCGATCCCGATCGCCTTCGTCAACGATCTCGACTTCGCTGCTCGCGCCGACACCACGCGCACGTTGGGGCGCTTCGTCACCGACGACACCGGACGCGCCGTGATGCTCGAATTCGGCGGCCGAACCGCCAAGCGAGTGGCTTGATCCTCTAGACGGGTGACGCGGTCCGATTACGAGGCCGCGTCACCCGTCTTTGTATATGCACAGCCTTTGTATATATGCACAGCCGCGAAGGTACAGACTGGACGCCATGAACGTCATCGGCGAGTCGATTCTGCACCCGTCCCGGTGGAGCGTGCGCGGCCGGACGACCGTGGCATCGACCCTCGTCATCGCCTTCTGCCTGGTGATCGCCGGGCTTGCCCTGGTTTTCGTACTGGCGAACTCCCTGCATCTGTCCGCACTGAACAGCTCCGAGGCCCGTGCCACTCAATTGGTCCAGCAACTCACCGGGAAGAGCCCAGCCGATCTCGACCCTTCGCTTCTGTCCACCGACAGCCAGATCGGAATCGTGCAGATCGTCGACGCCGATCACCGAATAGTCGCCCAATCGCCTGGAACTGACAGCGACCTACTGTCCGAACGCATTCTCGGCCCTGACGAATCGGACACCTATGGAAGGGTCAAGAAGTCCGACGACGAGGACTACTGGCTGATCGGACACGGCGCTCAGACGCCGGCCGGACCGGTCACCGTTTTCGTCGGCGCCGACCGTGAACCGGTTGAAACCGTGGTGACCACCGTTGCCGTTCTGCTCGCCATCGCCGGGCCCCTGGTTCTTGGACTGGCCGCGTTTGCCACTTACCGCCTGGTGGGTTCGGCTCTCGCTCCCGTGGAACGCATCCGCGCTCGGGTTGCCTCGATATCGAGTGGGCGTCAAGGTGAACGAGTCCCCGTCCCGTCCGGGAACGACGAGATAGCCCGACTGGCAACAACAATGAACGACATGCTGGCGCGCCTCGACGAAGGCGCACTTGCTCAACAACGATTCGTCAGCGATGCCTCCCACGAGTTACGTAGTCCACTGTCCACGATCACGACGGCTCTCGAACTGGCACACCGACGCCCGGATCTCCTCGACGACGCACTGATCGAAGACGCGCTACTTCCCGAGGCGCGACGGATGCGGCAGTTGATCGAGGATCTGTTGATTCTCGCGCGCTCGGATGAAAGCGAACTCGAATCCATCGGTACCGTCGTCGACGTCGACCTCGACGACATTCTGTTCGCCGAGCAGAAGCGGATCGACGGTATCTCCGAGATCGCGGTCACCGCCACCGTTGCTCCGGTTCGCGTGTCCGGAGACCCGAGGGCGTTGGCGCGCATGGTGCGAAACCTGGTCGACAACGCAGTGCGGCACTCCGAGACCCTCGTGCATCTCGAGTGTTCCGAAGCCGGCCACGAAGCCCATATCGTGATCGAGGACGACGGGCCCGGAATCCCTGCAGCAGAACGCGAACGAATCTTCGGACGCTTCGTCCGCCTAGACCAGCCGCGGTCGAGGCAGGGAGGTGGCTCCGGACTCGGACTCGCCATCGCGTCGGAAATCGTTGCGGCGCATCACGGAACCATTTCCGTCAGCGAGAGGGTAGGCGGTGGAAGTCGATTCGAGGTGACAATTCCGCTACCGACCGACTGAAGATCAGGCAGTGCCGACAAAGCGGTACCCGATGCCTCGAATGGTTTCGATGCTGTGGGTTCCGAACGGGAGGTCGACCTTCTTACGTAGGTAACCGATGTAGACCTCGACGATGTTCTCGTCACCTTCGTAGTTGGTGTCCCAGACCGAGCGAACGATCTCGGTCTTCGTGACCACAACTCCGTTGTTGCGCATCAGGAACTCGAGAACGCTGTACTCACGTGGCGTCAGCGTCAATTCGATTCCCGCTCTGATCACCTGATGTTTGGCGGGGTCGAGGGACAGGTCTCCCACGGTAAGTATCGATGGACGCTGGGGAGCGCCGCGCCGCACCAGTGCGCGAAGCCGCGCGAGGAATACTACAAACGAGAAGGGCTTGACCAGGTAGTCGTCTGCACCGAGATCGAAAGCATCAGCGAGGTCGTATTCGCCGTCCTTCGCCGAGAGCATGAGGATCGGCGTCCACACCCCCCGGGCGCGTAGGTCCCGCACGATGTCGTATCCGTGTTTGCCCGGCAACATGATGTCGAGAACGATTACGTCGAATTCGTCGCTGCAGGCAATCGCGAATCCGTCGTCCCCGTTGAGTTCCACGGCGGTCACGAATCCCTCGGCTACCAATCCCCGCCGGATCGTCTCGGCCAGGCGTACTTCGTCTTCGACAACCAGTACTCGCACCACCGGCCCCGTTTCGTCGACACGCAGTTGTTCGGATGCACCCAGTAGAGCAGACGGTGGGCCCATGACCGAGTTACGTTCAGCGTTTCTTCAGCTTCTGATCGTCACACTGCATTCATGCCAGCAACTGTGTCGACCGTGCGAAACGTGGTCACCGAAGTCTTGACCGAGAGCACCACCGCAGAAATTGCGGTTGCCGCAATCGTGGTGGCAGCCGCGCTGTTCGCATTCGGTTCGATCTACCGGGCCTCCAGCGTTCGGTCAACAGCGCTCCGCGCGTCCGGGCTCGCCCTCGCCCTGGTGACGCTCTCGATCCAGGTATATCGAAACGGGTGGTTGACGAGCTTCGACGGGCCGGTGACCGACTGGATGGTCGATCACCGGAGCGGCGCCCTCAACCAGATCGCGGTCGCCGTCACAGATCTCGGTAGTCCTGTCGCCACCGCGCTGCTCGGGATCACTTGCGGAGTGCTCATCTCGTGGCGAGCGCGTTCGGTTGTTCCGGGTTTGATCGTGATCGGAACCGTTGGCGGTGCGGCAGTCGCCAGCACGGTAATCAAAGCGCTCGTCGGTCGCGAACGTCCGCCGACCAACATCCAGGTTCTTCTCGAGACCGGCCACTCGTTCCCGTCTGGTCACGTCACCGGCACAGCAGCGCTGTTCGGCATTGCAGTTCTCGTTGTGAGCGTCGACCGAACACCGACTGTCAAACGTCTTCTGATGCTGCTCGCCGTGACGGTCACCGTTGTCGTCGCGCTCACTCGCCTCTACTTGGGAGCTCACTGGCTCACCGACGTCGTTGCCGGAGCTGTCCTCGCGACGCTTGCCGTCACTGCGGGTGGAGCAGTCTTCCAGTTCGTCAGCACGCACAACCAGTCCGAATCAACTACTGCTGCAGTGTGCTCTGCAGAACCTTCAGCACTTCACGAGCCGCAGTCGGCCCGGTATTGAGGTAGAAGACGTCGTCGTCGACAGCAACGGCATGGTTGGCAATCACCCCACGTAACTGCGCCCACAACGGCGCGTTGGTCAACGTCGCCGGGTCCCCGCCTTGTACTCCGTAGAAGATCCAATCAGCGTCCGCCACGTTCAACTCTTCCTCACTGATGTCTCGGGAGGTGTCGTCGAATTGCTGCGACTCCGGACGCGTCAGGCCGGCATCCTGGGCGATACTGCCGGTGAACGAAGGAATACCGAAGATGCGCAAGCGATTTCCGTTCTGGCGGGTGAACGACACTGTCGGCGGCGACGAAAGGGAAGCACCGAGGGCTGCGGCATCCGCGTTGAAGGTATCCAGTAGTGCTTTCGCCTGCTGCGTCTTACCTACCCCGTCGGCAACCAGCAGGAAGTCCTGTTTCCAGTAGACACCGGTCCCCTGCGTTGCCACGGTGGGCGCAATTGCCGAAAGCTGGTCGTACAGCGAATCAGCATCCTTCCCTGCAACATTCATCAAAATCAGGTCAGGATCGAGCTTGACGATCGCTTCGAAGTTCGGTGTGAAGCGCCCACCTGCGTCGACGACATCACCTAACTGGGTGCGGAATTCGGGGTATGCGGCCAACAGGTACGGCGGCACCAGGTCCGCACCGTCACCACGAGTCGAAGCCGCAGGAACGACGCCGAGCGACAAAAGCGCATCTGCTTGCCCGGTCGAAATGACGACAACCTTTTCGGGCTGCGATTCGATCGTGGTGTCCCCTTTGAAGTGTGAAACGGTACGAGGGAATTCGCCGTCCGACTTTCCGCTCCCCATTCCAGCCGGGACTTCTCGCGGAGCGACAAACGCAGAGTCCGCCGGAGTCGACGCACTGATGTCAGTGCCTGTGGGCGAGGCGTCGCTCGAGCAGGCACTGAGAGCTGCCACCAATGTCAGTGCGCCGATCAGCATTACACTGCGTGACTTCTGTCCAAAATTCATGATCGTGTCCCGTACGTCGTGAAGCACGACAGCTTCATCTACCGTCATGGTTAGGTGACCCTACCCTTTTAGGAACTGTAAACTATATCTGTGTCAGATACAGTTTTGGGGCGTGGATCACACGAGGTCGATCGCTACTCTGATCGCGTGCCCACTGCGGAAGAAGCATCGAGATCACTCATCGCTGCGGCGTTCGAATTGCGTCGAGCGCTGCGTGAATACATGGATACGTCGGGTACCGACGCGACTTTGCCAGAGGCACAATCCGAGGTACTTCACGATGTCGCGCACCATCCCGGCACTCGCATCGGGGCCGTGGCCGATCGCCTCTCCAGACGCCCGAACACCGTCAGCACGCTGGTGCGCATCCTCTCCGACAAGGACCTGATCGAGCGGCGACCCGATCCCACAGACGGCCGGGTGAGCACGCTTTTCGTGAAGGACGAGCGAAGCGCGCGCCGGGACCGTCGGTCCGAACTACGCATCGGCGTCCTGGCCCAAGAACTGACAGCCCTCGACGAAGGCGACCTCGACACATTGACCACTGCCATCGGCATCCTCGACCGAGTCAATCGATCACTGCGAGTTCACGCACCGCGATGATGCCACTCAGGTGACTTTCCCACTCTTCTCGTAGACGTCGGCAAAACGCCTCATCTGCTCCGTGATGCCCGTCAGGCTGTACCCCGTACGCAGTTCTACCGAGGCAACCTGGCCCGAAACCACAGCCGGAAGCCTGGTGAACGTCGGCGAATTGAGCTCCGGTGCGTCAGACCACGTCGGCGGAATCAGGAGGAGATCGGCCGGAAAGACGCCCGGCTCTTCCCAACTCGCTGATGCCCAGAAACCGTCCTCGCTGTCCAGCTTCGCGAATTCGACGCCCATCGTCTCGAGAATACTTCCGAGCGGAGTCCATCCCGGCACCGCGTAGTCAAGGCTCGACTCCAACGGAATCACGTATGCAACAGAGATATTCGTTCGCGATGTGGCCAATTCACGCACCCGGTCACCGAGCGCACTCAACTCTTCCCGTTTTGCCGCGTAGACCGGCGAGGTGTCGGTGCCGCCGATACCCTGGACCAACGAACTGAAGTTGTCCAACGCCGCTTGCGCCCCGTCGGTGATCTCGACACCTGCAATGGGAGCAACCTCTTCGACGCGAGCGATATCGTCGCCCCAGATGCTGCCGAAGTTTCCGCCGTTGTACGAACTCCAGATGTCGATGACCAGATCCGGGTCCACTGCCAGGAGTTTCTCGGCACTGATATCTGTGTCGGTCTCGCTGACATGGGCAATTCCACTGAAGTCGAATGCATTCAACGTGGATTCGTCGAGCCTGGAAAAGCCGATGATACCGACTGGAACGACCCCGTATTCGAGTAGCACCGGCGCGGTGTCCGCCGTCGCCACAATGCGTTCAGGGATCTTGTCGAGTGAAATCTGCTGACCACGCGCATCGACATACGTCCACGCATCACCGTCGGACTTCGCGTCGGTCGTCGAGGTGCCACATGCTGCCAGCACCGTCGAAAGTGCCACTGCCACAGCCATGAAGATGGCCCTGCTACCGCGTTTCGAACGCGGCGCAACAAAATCGATCACTTCTGCCCCATGCTGTCGAGCGGGTTTCGGGCGAACCCCGAACCCGGAAAGTAAAGTAAGCCTCGCCTACATGGCTAACGGTAGAGCGGATCAGGGGATGACGCAATCGCGGAGTTTTGTCAAAGAATGTCGAAATCGGATCAACGATCCGCGTTCTTTCGAAATGCCATCGGCGTGACACCGGTGGACTGTTTGAAAGCGGCGACGAAACTACTGGGCGTCGAGTATCCGATCTGCTCGGCCACGTCGGCGACCGCAACACCTTGGCCGAGTAGGGACATCGCCACGTTCATCCGAAGCAGCACTCGCCACTGGCCGAAACTCACGCCGGTGTCCACCTTGAACCGACGAGCCAAAGTGCTGGTGCTGACGCCGATCTCGTTCGCCCAGTCTCCGAAACTGCGTGGGTCCTCCGGATGAGACAACAGGTCGCGTGCAATCCGCCCGACCGGGCCCGAATCGGGGATCTTCATCGCTCCGCGCTCGTCGCCGGGAACGACGAGGTCGAGGAACACTCGCTCGGCGCGGCGCCTCGCGTCGTCCGACATCTCGCGAGCACTCAGATGCAGAAACAACTCGTAGAGTAGCGGCGTGCCGTGTACCGCAACCGGGTGATCACCGAGCGAAGGCCCCTGCCCTACAGCGCAATACACCGTCAGGAACTGCGCACCCGCGGCAACGCGCACCGAGTGTCGATGCAGTGCCGGTATCCACAGCCCTCGTCCCGGCAACAATGTCCACATCTGGGCGCCCGAGCGAACAACCACAATGCCGGAACGAGGGAACAGAATCTCGTTCGATCGGTGCGCGTGGGTTTCCCATGTCACCGGTTGATCAGCACTCGACGCACCACCCCACAGAACCAAATCTTCGGGCTCGTCGTCTAATTCGTGTTCGGATACCACCAGCTCGTCGCTCGACGGCACGCCCCACCGGAGCCAATCACCGTCGACCTCGGATTTTGTCCGCCTCACGTCTACATCCCTGGATCGACCGTCGTCTGTCCAGGTGACTGTAACCGCTGCCACGCAGAGCAGGTGCGGCAGGAAGTTGATCCCACCGCACCTGACCCCGAGTCGCCGCTCTAGTTCATGTCGTTCGCAATGATGTTCTCGATGTTCCGTTCGGCCAGAGCGGTGATGGTGACAAACGGATTGACTCCGACATTGCCCGGAACGAGGGATCCGTCCATGACATACAGTCCCGGGTACTCCGGCAGACGACCGTAGCCGTCGGTCGCCTTGCCAAGCACACAACCGCCGAGGGGATGGTACGTCAACTGGTCGCCCCACGTCTGCACCGGACCGAAGAGGTCGGTCCGGTAGATCGTGCCTTCCTTTTTGTTGATCTTGTCGAAGAGTTTCTTCGCCATGTCGATCGACGGCTGGTTCTGCGAGCGCTGCCAATTCAAACCGACTTTGCCTGTTGCCGAGTTGAATTGGAACTGAGCACGTTGCGGATTCTTGGCAATCGCCAAGTACAGGCTGACCCACAGTTCGGTACCGGCTGGAAAGGGCGCGATTTCCGCGAACACAGGAGCGGATGTGTCAGCCCAGTTGTCGATACCCATCACGGGGATCGCCGACTGCTTCGCGCCGGTGGCGTCCCACATGTGATTGGCGCGACCCACCATCACGTTGCCGTTGTGCCCCCATTCCTGCCCAACCGCACCCGGCAAATTCGCCAGCTGCCCTTGTGCTTTCATCGCGACCAGGAGCTTACTGGTGCCGATACTGCCGGCCGCGAAGAAGACCTTGTCCGCGGTCACCGTCTTGGTGCCGACGGTGTTGCCCTGCTCGTTGATCTGGTTCATCACCACTTGATATCCACCACCGGTCGCGGCCGGCGCAACCGAGGTCACGACGTGCAGCGCCGAGATCGTGAGCTTGCCGGTGGCGGATGCCGCAGCGAGGTACGTCTTGTCCAGAGACTTCTTTCCCGCGTTGTTGCCGTAGATGACCTCACTCACCAGGGCAGACTTGGTGACCTGACCAGCAGCTTCCTGCTTCATGTAGTTGAAGTCGTAAACATTCGGCACGAATGTTGTTGTGTAACCGGATCTCTCAGCGGTCTTTCGCCCGGTTCGTGCAAACTTGTAGTACTCGGTCGACTCGAACCAGGCCGGGTCGATGTTGTTGACTCCGAGCGCAGCGTTGGCCCGCGGGAAGTACGTCGAGTACATCTCGTTGGAATCGACCCCGGGCAGGATCTCTTCGAAGTAGTTGCGCTTGGGTGTGACGGCCATGCCGCCGTTGACCAGCGACCCGCCGCCGACCCCTCGGCCTTGGTAGACCTTGATCCCGCCGAAGTCCTCGGCGTCGAGAACGCCGACGTAGCGGCTGATGTTCTTGTCCACCGAGCCGCCGGAGAAGTGTGAAACCGGTTGAACTGTACGGTCTCTGAGCCAGAAGGAACGTCCGTCCGGTGAGAGCATCGGGCAGAAGACCTTGCCGTCGGACCCCGGCGTGGTCCACGACTTCCCCATCTCGACCATGTGTGTGTCGATGCCGGCCTGCGTCAGCCGAAGTGCCGCAACGGCTCCGCCGTACCCGCTGCCGATCACGAGCGCAGGGACACGGTCTCCGTCGCTCAATGCTCGCCTGGGCGCAGCGGCGGCCGTAGTCCACGAGGACGAGAGCGCAGCGGCGCCCACAGCTAATCCTGTTGCTGCCAAGAAGTTTCTACGCGAGAGCGTGGAATTGGTACGTGCGTGCCGTTCGTTGAATCCAGCGCGAATGCTCAAGTGTGCCCTTCTCTTTCCGTGACCCCCGCGCTGAGATATACCGGGAGAAACCGAACGAGAAGTCCATACTCGTGGGTAACTTCGAGGAACCGTTGATTTTCCATGAAAAGGGCCGATGAACAGAAAGTTCACCGGCCCTCCGAAAGAACGAGTCAGGGAAGAGAGATGCGCCCTTCGACGGCGCCGAGTCCGATGTCCGTGCGGAAATGACCGCCGGGAAGCTTGACGTCGGCGATCTTTGCGTAGGCGTCGTCACGCGCTTCGGTCAGATCCTTGCCCACTCCGACAACACTCAGCACACGCCCGCCGGCCGAGACGACGGCTCCGTCTTCACGCTTTTTGGTACCGGCATGCAGGACTCCGTCGGCGTCGGCTCCGGTGATCACGTCGCCGGTGCGGGGGGTCGCCGGGTAGTTCTCGGCAGCAATCACGACCGTGACAGCGGAACCGTCGCGCCACTGCAACGGACCGACCGAATCGAGTGTTCCGGTCGATGCCGCATTGAGTAGACCGCCCAGCGGCGTTTCGAGGAGAGCAAGCACGGCCTGAGTTTCGGGGTCACCGAATCGGCAGTTGAATTCGACGACGGCCGGGCCGTCGACACCGATCGCGAGACCGGCATAGAGAAGGCCGGAGAAACTGCTACCGCGTGCGACCAACTCGGCAGCGACGGGCTTGACGACGTCGTCGACGATCTGCGTGACCATCTCGTCGGGCAGCCACGGCAAGGGTGTGTACGCGCCCATGCCGCCGGTGTTGGGTCCGGAGTCTCCGTCGCCGACGCGCTTGTGGTCCTGAGCCGGGAGCAGCGGGATCACGGTTTCACCGTCGACGAGGCAGAAGAGCGAAACTTCCGGACCGTCGAGGAAGGATTCGAGGAGAACCGGGTGCCCGGTCTCGAGCAGTTCAGCGGCATGATCGCGCGCGGCGAGACGATCCGTCGTGACGACTACGCCCTTGCCCGCGGCCAGTCCGTCGTCCTTGACCACCCAGTTGGGACCGAAGCGGTCGAGTGCTTCGTCGAGCTTGGCCGGATTGTCGACGATCTCGCTGTGAGCGGTCTTGACGCCGGCGACAGCCATCACGTCCTTGGCGAAAGCCTTCGATCCCTCGATGCGGGCGGCGTCGGCCGAAGGCCCGAAGCAGGCGATACCTGCTGCGCGCACCGCGTCTGCAACACCGAGAACCAGCGGAACCTCGGGTCCGATGACGACGAGGTCGGCTTCGACCTTCTGGGCCAGCGCGGTAACCGCGTCACCAGAAGCGACGTCGACGGGGTGCTGCTCGGCGATTTTTGCGATCCCGGCATTGCCAGGCGCGCAGATCAGGGCCGTGACACCTGGATCGCGAGCAAGAGAGAGAAGGAGGGCATGTTCACGGGCTCCGGAGCCGATTACTAGTACGCGCACGGGGAACAGACTACGGCCTGCGATAACAGCGCTCTCGGAGTGCCACTGACGGGGCCAAGGTCCCAGCGTTCGACCTTTGTGCGAAATATCCGTTTCGAGATGCGATCATATGAATACCTGAATAGGTGAACAGATGTTTTCGGACACCTGTCCACCAAGGAAAGGACACCCGTGAAACTCCATAAACCAGGCGTTCTGACGCTCACCGCAACCGCCGCAATCGGCGCACTTCTGATCACGTCGTGCAGTAGCCCGACTGGCACCGACTCCTCGGGCAACAACGACGGCCTGGTCTTGGCCGACGGCTACGAACTGGGCGGCTACAACCCGGTCGCAGGGTTCGGAGCTGCCGGTGAGGCCAAGATGTACGACGGTCTCGTCCGGCTCACCGGAGGCACCGGTATGCCGGGATTCGAGCCGTCTCTGGCCGCGGAGATGCCCACGGCCAACACCGACGCGACAGTCTGGACGGTCAAACTCCGCGACGGGGTCACCTTCTCCGACGGATCGACCTTCGACGCCGCCGACGTGGTTGCCACGTACAAGGCGATCCTCGATCCCGCTTCCGCCTCCGAAGCGCGGTCGTCGTACGACATGATCAGCGACGTCGTGGCCGTCGACGACAGCACAGTCGAGTTCCGCCTCGCCTACTCGTATGCCCCGCTGCTGACGAAGATGCTGATCGGCATGGTTCCATCGGAATCCCTCGTGACACCCGGGCTTGCCGCCGAATCGCCGTTGAACACCGCACCGGTTGGTACGGGTCCGTACACACTCGTCGACCTCTCACCGGATCGAGCCGTCTTCGAGGCGAACGAGAACTACTGGGACGGTGCGCCGGAGATCAAGAAGCTGACTCTCCTCTACGTTCCTGACGACAACACCCGCGCCCAACGTATGGTGTCCGGCGAGATCGACGGAACCAATCTCCCTCCACTGCTTGCCAATACGTTCTCAGGCAAGGACAACATGTCCGTGACGGCTCATCAGTCAGCAGACTGGCGCGGGCTCTCACTCCCGACGAACAATCCCGTGGCAGGCGACAAAGCCGTGCGGATGGCGCTCAACCTCGCCGCCAATCGCCAGTCGATGATCGACAACGTCCTGGGCGGACACGGCCGCGTCGCCGCCACTCCGATCCCCGAGGTCTACGGCGATTCGTACAACCCGAACGCAACCTTCGCCTACGACCCGACCCAGGCCGAGCGAATACTCACCGAAGCGGGCTGGATCGAAGGTGCCGACGGAATCCGTTCGAAAGACGGTCAGCGGGCGCAGTTCACGATCATGTACAACTCCGTCGACACCGTTCGACGCGATCTCGCTCAGGCATTTGCCTCCGACGCTCTCGCTGTCGGCATCGAGGTGGACCTCGAAGCACTCTCCTGGGACCGCATAGACCCTCGAATCAACCAGGATTCGACGCTTCTCGGTGGCGGCGACGAACCTTTCGACCCCGACACACAGGCGTACGACGCGCTGAACTCGAAGTACATCGCGCCCGGGGTCGGCAGCATCTACGACAACGCCAGTGACTACTCCAATCCAGCAGTCGACGCAGGCTTGGAAGTAGGACGCCGCAGCCTGGATCAGGCAACGCGTGATGCCGCGTATCGCGACGTACAGCAGGCGTACGTCGAAGATCCCGGGTTTGTCATCCTCGTGTTCCTCGACCATACGTACGTGTCGAAGGATTCCGACTGGCAGATGTCCGGACCGGTACTCGAACCACACTCACACGGTGTGACCTGGGGTCCATGGTGGTCACTGCAGACGTGGGCCCGAGGGCAATGACAGCGGTCGACGTTCGGCCAGACGCGGGGCCGACACGGGGTCACCGTGACAACTCCCGCCGAAAGGCCATCTTCACGATGGTCGGTCGGCGGGTGTTGTTCATCGTGCCGGTCATCGCCGTGGTGTCCGCGGGACTCTTTGCCGCCGCCGCGATCTCACCGTTCGATCCACTGGTCGGCTACCTCGGCACGCGATACATGACGACAAGCGACGCAGACAAAGCGTTGATCGCCGATCAGATGGGTTTCGACAACCCCTGGTACAGCACGTACTGGAATTGGCTCCAGGGTGTGTTCACCGGCGATCTCGGGATCTCCAGATCGTTCAATCAGCCTGTTTCCCAAGTCATCTTCGAACGTCTGCCATGGACCTTGCTGCTGGTCGGGATCTCACTCCTCATCGCGATTCTCGCCTCGCTGACACTCGGTGTTCTCGCCGGAATCCGCAGTGGAGGATTCCTGGACAAGACCGTGTCCGGGCTGAGCGTCGTGGTCCAAGGACTTCCGCCGTTTGTCTTGTCGCTGGGTGCCATCGCGCTCTTCGCGTTGACTCTCGGCTGGCTCCCGGTCGCCGGACTGACCGACGGGGGCGCCGATCCCACACCGGGACAGGTGATCCGGCACTTGGTCCTACCGGTGACGGTGCTCGCCATTTCGCAAATGCCGTGGCTCCTACTTGCCGTCCGAGAGTCCGTCGTGGGTTCGAAAAGTGAGGGATTTGTCGCCGGCGCGGTAGCACGCGGTATCCCGACGCCGACCATCACGAAGCGCCACATACTGCCCACATCACTGGCACCTTTCGTCAACATCGTCGGCGTGCGGTTGCCCGAGCTGATAGTCGGGGCAGTGCTGGTGGAAGAGGTGTTCAGTTGGCCGGGGATCGCCGGCGCCATCGTGTCGTCTGCGCGAGACCTAGACATGGCACTGCTCGCGTTCCTCACCGTCGGTACGACGTTGACGGTCATGCTCGGCTCACTGCTTGCCGACGTCCTCGTTGCAGTGCTCGACCCGAGAGTAGGTACCGATGGCTGAACGACGCTTCAAGATCGCCCTCGGCGTGCTGATCCTCGTTGCGCTGTACGCGGCGTTGGTCCCATGGTTGGCCGACGTCGACGACCGAGTCACAGACTTCTCGGCGGCTCGCCTGGCTCCGTCGTTCGATCACCCGTTCGGAACCGACTCGGCGGGCCGAGATCTATTCGTGCGCATAGCTGCAGGCATCAGAACCTCACTTCTGATCGCACTCGCCTGCGCGCTGCTCGCCACGGTGATCGGCGTCGCCGTCGGCACTACGGCCGGACTGGTCGGCGGCTGGGTGGACAGGTTCGTCATGCGCGGCACCGATGCCGTCAACGCACTCCCCCACCTGTTGCTCGGCATCGTCATCGTCGCGATGTTCCGTGGAAGCATTGCCGCCATCGTGCTTTCGATCGCACTGACCCACTGGACCCAAGTGGCCCGGATCATCCGCTCAGAGATCTTGAGTCTGCGCGAGCGTCCCTACATCGACGCCGCCATTCTCGCGGGAGCAAGTCGACGTCACGTAATCATGCGCCACCTCGTGCCGGCGACCGCGCCACAGGCCTTGATCGCAGTCGTTCTCCTGCTGCCCCATGCCGTCTGGCACGAATCAACATTGTCCTTCCTGGGTTTCGGTCTTCCCCCGCACAAACCCAGTCTCGGGACGCTCCTTGAAGAGGCACGCAGTTCTCTACTCCTCGGCGGTTGGTGGACGCTTGCATTCCCCGCCGCAGTCCTCGTGATCGCCACCGTCGCTGTTGCAGTTGCCGGTTCGGCCCTGCGGTCGATGCTCACGCCCCCTCGACCTTCGGAGCTACGACTGTGAAACGCGGCCTACGCATCAAATCCCTCACCGTCAGGATCCCTTTGCCCGGAGGATCCGTAGTCCACGCTGCGAGCGACATCGACCTCGACGTTCCAGCCGGCACGGTGACCGCACTTGTCGGGGAATCCGGGTGCGGCAAGTCGATCATCGCCACCTCGGTCATGAACATGTTGCCGCCGAATGCTTCTCGAACCGGAACGGTCACCGTCGGTACAGCGGACCTCGAGATCGACGCCTTCTCCGGCACCGCGTTCCGTGGGCGGCACGTGGCTCTCGTTCCACAATCCGCCGCAACACATCTCACCCCCGTCCGGACTGCGCGATCGCAGCTACAGGAGACGATCGACGCACTCGGCAGCGACCACACTTGCGACGCCTTGGCAATTCGCGTCGGACTCGAACCGTCGGCCCTGGACTGTTACCCGCACGAACTGTCAGGCGGCATGGCGCAACGCGTTGCCATTGCCGGTGCGCTGTGCGGGAATCCATCGGTGATCGTCGCAGACGAACCCACCGCCAACCTCGACCGCGAACTCACCGACCACGTCATGGGATTACTTCGAGAGTGCGCTGACTCCGGGGCGGCTGTCCTGCTCATCACCCATGACCTTGCATCACTCACCCGCAGCGATGTCGCGGATCGACTTGCCGTCATGTACGCATCACGCATCATGGAAACCGGTCCGGCGGCTCTGGTGTTCCACGATCCGCTTCACGACTACACCCGAGACCTGCTCGGCGCCTTGCCATCCCGAGGCTTGACTCCTATGCCCGGATCACCACCGCAACTCACCGATCTCCCCGACGACTGCGTCTATCACCTACGACGCCCGGAGTCGAAACAATCCGGTGGCCCGACCGAACTGGTCACACTGGGTGACCGCACGTACCGAACGCTTCGGAAGGTGGGCTGACATGAGTCTGCAAGCTCTGGGAATCACCAGCGGTTACCATCGCAACCGGCCAGTGCTCGAGAACGTCTCGCTCGAAATTCCGCCGGGAAGGCTGATCGGCCTGACCGGGCCTTCTGGCACCGGAAAATCAACACTTGCAAGGATTCTCGCCTCGTTGGATGCACCGTGGTCAGGTGAGGTGCGAATCGACGGATCACCCGTCGTGGGTACCAAATTCTCGGTACCCGCGGCACTGCGCGGGACGGTGTCCATGCTGTTTCAGTCACCTCGCGCATCAACCGACCCTCGGCAGACGCTCGCCTCGATCATCGGTCAACCCGGCGATATTGCCGGTAGGACAATCGATGTGGTCACACTGGCAGCAGAAGTGGGCCTCACTCCCGATCTCTTGTCCCGTAGACCCCACCAGGTGAGCGACGGCCAACTGCAGCGCGCCTGTCTAGCGAGATCGCTGGCGCAACAACCGAAATACCTCATCTGTGACGAGGCGACGGCGATGCTCGACGCCGCCACGACGGCCGCGCTCATTCGGTTGATCGAGAGTCGCGCCACCGAAACCGGCGTCGGCGTATTACTCATCAGCCATGATCGCGAATTGCTCGGCGCCTGCTGCGACGTGGTCCACGACCTCGACGGCATTCGCGCTTAGAGCGTGTTGCCAATCCTGATCCGGTAGTTCACGGCGAGTGTTTATGCGTTTTGCGTGATGCGATTTCGGATGAGGCGTGGGAGGTGATCGGTCCGTTGCTCCCGAAGGTGAAGGCGACCGGTCAACCGCCCGCAGATCGGCGCACGGTGTTCGAACCGACTGCGTGGCGGTTCCGGACGGGAGCGCGCTCCACCGACTCTCCTGCAACACTCGCAACTCTGCCTGGGATCTTCCTTGCCGCCTGCACCAACGAGGCGCTTACTGATCAAACGGCGCCGTGAACGACACCGGTTTGCCGGTGGCGCGCGCGTACGCGATCTCTCGGCGCGTGGACTCGCCAATGTATCCGCGTGGGTTGACGACCAGCACCCGATCAGCCAGGTCGATCTTGCGCAGGTGAAGCGCGTCGAGCAGCGTTTTCTGCTCGACAGAGATCGCCTCGTCTACTTCACCCGGCGCGACGACGATCACGCCTGCGAACGTCAGGTCGCGGTTCGCCTCCCGCATCTCTTCAGCGAATCGCACAGAGCCGCAAATACAGACAATCTCAGGTCGATCAGGCACGCTTCATTCTCTCATCGACCCGAGAACGCACGGCCATACCAGTCTCATCTGCCACCTCGGGCAACACACCCCAGCCCAACAAAATTGACCCTTGACTCGAACACGTGTTCGAGTATTCTTGTGTGTAGGGGATCGGGGGATTCAATGAGTGTCTATCTGTCGGACGTGGTTTCGGGTTCTGCGGTGGGGTTGCGCGGACGCCTGTGGCAGTTGTCTGCTGCGGAGCTGCGTACCGCTGCTATCGAGGCGAGTGCGGAGATTTTGCGCCTCGAAGCCGTTCGGGTGGCCGTGGTCGACGAACTCTCGATGCGCCCGGATGATCAGGTGATCGCCAGCCGCGGAGTGGGTTGCTGGTTGGCGGCAAACACGATGCTGCAAATCCGAGACGGGAAGAAGATCGCCGCCCTCGGTGCAGCGCTACGCCCGTTTCCGGCAGTGGCGACCCGATTCGATGTCGGGGACTGCTCGTTCGATCATGCCGTGTTGATCGTGGCGTTCTGCGAATCACCACCAAAGGGCATGCCGGAGGAAGCGCTCCCTCGCTGTATCGATTTGTTGTTGGCTGCCGCGTCCGGGGTGGAGGCGACGACCACGAAGGTGCGGAGTGTTATCGCGACCTTGGAGCGCATTTTCGAGTCCGATGAGATTCCGCCTGCCGAAGATGTGGATCGGAACGAGCTCCGGATCGCGTCGACGTTGAATGGTCGGGTGGTGGTGCGCGGTGATTTCGATGCCCTCACCGGTGAAATGTTGTTGTCGGCGTTGTCGAATCTGACGATGCCCACCCCTGCACCCGATGGAACCCCCGATGCCCGGTCGGCAGCGAAGCGGACTGCGGATGGGTTCACCGAACTGATCCGCCGGTATCTGGACTGCGCCAAAACCGGTGTCGATGGTGGTCAGCGTCCGCACGTGAACGTGCACATCAACGCCCGCGATCTCGCTGAGCATCGGGACTGCGCCGCAACACCCTCCAAGACTGATGACGGAATGGCTGTATCGGATCTCGATGTCGGGCACATGCCCTGGCTCGGGCCGCTGTCGGTATCCCAGACCAGGCTTCTCGGCTGCGACTGCTTCCTGTCCACCGTACTGCTCGATGATCACGGCGCACCGCTCGATGCGAAACCCGGGAAACGGTTGGTCACCGCGGAGCAGCGAGTGGCGTTGATCGCGAGAGACAAGGGCTGCGCCTTCCCGGGCTGCACATGTGTGCCCGCGTGGACCGATGCACACCACATCCGGCACTGGGCCAACGGCGGGCCGACCGTGATGAACAACCTTGTCCTGTTGTGCCGTTCGCATCATCGGTTGATGCACCGGAAATCCGGATTCGTCGGGAAATGGGAAATCCGCATCGGCGTCGACAACAAACCGTGGTTCATCCCGCCGCCCTCGATCGACCCCGGGCAGCATCCGCGGCCGGCGAACACCACCTTCAAAACCTGAGGACGAACCTCAGGCACATAACTTCACGCCAGGTCCGCATCGGGGGGAGCACCTCCGATGCGGACCTGGCGTGCGTTCATGTTGGTCAGCCCCCAACCGTCAAGTCGTAGAGAGTCACCCCGTCCACCGTTGTGGCGGTGAAGTTTTCGGTCACCCACGTCGAGATGGCGGTAGCGGTACCTTCGGCGTTCATACCGCCACCCATCCCGCCGCCGGCGATGAAGAAGTGAATCTTGCCCTCTGACACGTACTGCTGGAACTGCGCGAGCGTCGGGGACGGATCACTCCCGTTGAACCCTCCGATAGCCATGACCGGTGACTGCGTCGCAAGCTGATAACCCGATGCGCTGTTGGACCCGATTGCCGCGGCTACCCACGTGAACTGGTCGGAGTTCTCTTCGAGTGTGGACACGACCGCGGCTCCCGGTGTGCTGCCCTGAAGCAAACCACCGGCTGCGCCGCCGCCCATTGCGCCCCGCATTCCGTCGGTGGTCGATGTGGTGGTACCCGGAGCTGTTGCACCACCGGGCATCTGACCCATTCCTGCAGGGGGCGTTCCCGGCGTTCCGGTGCCAGCCCCGTCAGTCCGACGGTTCCCGCCGTCAGCCGTGCCGCCGAATCCTCCGAATCCTCCGCGGCCACCGCCCGGCCCGCCCATTCCACCTTCGACGCTCGGTCCGGCCGAAACTATGGAACCGGTATGCGGAGTGTTGATCGTGTCGATCGCGTACGCAGTCGGACCCGCCAGACCGGTGAAGATCGCCGCGAGGATCACTGCCACAGCCAATCGACCTCGCGTCGCTGCCGGCATCAGCACTGCCACGGCAGTGACGATGCCGACGACCAGAATCGCCCAGCGAAGCCACGGTACGAACGAAGGCGAGCGTCCGAGCAGTACCCACGCCATCGCGACGGTTGCCGCCAACGACACTGCCAGAACGAGGCGAACCCAGAGGACGTCACGATGACGCCAAGCGAATACGGATCCTGAACCGATCAGTGCGGCGATCGCCGGCGCCAGCGCAACGGTGTAGTAAGCGTGGAAGATTCCCGCCATGAAACTGAAGGTCAGTCCGGTCACCAACAGCCACAGTCCCCAGACGATGAATGAAGCGCGCTGTGTGTCAGCGCGGGGAGCCCTGCCTCGCAGCACGATTCCGGCCACCAGAAGTATCAGCGCGGCAGGAATCAACCAGGCAATCTGTCCGCCCTGGGCAGATTCGAACAGTCGGGCAATGCCGGTACTCCCCCACATACCGCCACCGGCCCCACCACCTGGTGCCATGCCTCCCGCTGCCATACCGCCTGCGGCCTCGCCCATTCCGGGGAAGCCTCCCGCAGCAGCACCGGCCGCAGCATCACCAGCACCGCGCATTCCGCCGCCGCCGACGCTTCCGGTCTCGTTGCCGCTCAAGCGTCCGAGCCCGTTGTAGCCGAGCGTCAGTTCGAGAATCGAATTGTTCTGCGAACCACCGATCCACGGACGCGAGTCGGCCGGCCACAGTTCGACGATTGCCAACCACCATCCGGCGGAGACGATCAGTCCGCCCAGTGCCGCGAACAGTTGGAGTACGCGCTTACCCAGTTTCGGCGGTCCGGCGATCAGATAGGTGAGCGCCAGCGGTGGAACTACCAACATGACCTGCAATTGCTTTGTCAGGAAACCGAATCCGCAGAAGATACCGACCAACACCAGCCAGCGGGTGCGACCGTCCTGCACGGCGCGCATCATCGCCCACACTGCTGCGATCATCAGGAGCACCAGCAGGGCATCTGGGTTGTTGAACCGGAACATCAGCGCCGCTACGGGTGTGAGCGCAAGTACCAAGCCGGCGAGGAGGCCGGCGGCCGCACCGAAATACCGTCGAACCGTTCCCCACAACAGCGCAACCGATCCGACCCCGAGGAGTGCCTGCGGCACCAACATCGCCCAGGAATTGAGTCCGAAGATACGAACCGACAGCGACATCAACCATAGGGACATCGGCGGCTTGTCGACGGTGATCGAGTTGGCAGCATCCGAGGAACCGAAGAAGAAGGCCTTCCACGACACCGAACCTGCCTGTACTGCAGCAGCATAGAACGAGTTGGCCCATCCGGACGCGCCCAGGCCCCAGATGTAGGCGACTCCGGTGCCCACCAACAACACTCCGAGCCCCCAAGGTTCCCAGCGCACCTGACGCTGCGGTTCCGGCGCCGGCAGCGGCGCGGCGAGTGTCTCTGCAGTGGCGGTCATCGATTGGCTCCTACGGATTGTGCGGTGCGAAACACCCAGCGCAGCGCGACGAATCGGCTCACTGTGGCAACAAGATTGGCAATGACGAGCACGGCAAGCTCCACGTGCTTGGACGCGTCGGGCGCCATGACGTCGAGAACGAACAACGATCCGCTGGTGAGCAGTAGACCGAACCCGAACACGAGCAGGCCCTGCATCTGGTGACGGGCGGATCCTTCCGACCCGCGGATCCCGAAGGTGAAGGCTCGATTGGCGGCGGTGTTGAACACTGCCGTCACCAGCAATGCGACGGCGTTGGCCCACTGCGCCCCCGTCACCGAGTGCAGTGCGAGGTAGAGCAGTGCGTACGCGAGTGTCGAAATGACTCCCACCACGGCAAAGCGCGAGAGCTGCCCGACCATTCCGCGAGGGACTCCGGGAACCAGTGGTTCACGTCCGAAACTCGCCCTGAGCTCAGCCAAGGGAAGGGAACCGGTCGACAGTGCTCGCCCGACGCGGACCACACCTTTGAGGTCGGCAACTGCGGTGGCAATGATGTCCACCCGACTGTCCGGATCGTCCACCCAGTCGACGGGGACCTCGTGAATCCGCATGCCCGCTCGCTCGGCCAGCACGAGCAATTCGGTATCGAAGAACCACCCGGTGTCCTCCACCAGCGGAAGTAGTTGCCGCGCAACATCGACTCGCATGGCTTTGAATCCGCACTGAGCGTCGGAGAAGCGAGCATGCAGTGCGCTTCGGAGGATGAGGTTGTAGCTACGTGAGATGAACTCGCGTTTGGGGCCGCGTACCACGCGCGACGAACGTGCCAACCGGGAACCGATGGCGATGTCCGAGTGGCCGGAGAGCAGCGGAGCAATCAACGGCATCAGGGCATTGAGATCGGTGGAGAGGTCGACGTCCATGTACGCGACCACGTCGGCATCGGAGTCGCTCCACACCTGCCGCAGTGCTCGACCACGGCCCTTCGCATCCAGGTGGACGACCCGGACATCGTCGAATTCTTCGGCGAGGGAACGCGCGAGTGCCAACGTGCCGTCGACACTGGCGTTGTCCGCGATGGTAATTCGTGCAGAGAATGGCACCTGTGTGCGTAAATGCCGGCGCAGGCGCCGCACGCACGTCTCCAGGCCGGCCTCTTCGTTGTATACCGGGACGACCACGTCCAGCACTACAGTCGTCGCGGAAAGCTCCCCTGCGTCCGTGCTGCCCGCGGTCTGCATGGCTTCTGTCGTCATGCGTCCTAGATTTGTCGGGCCGGCTCCGACGAACCTGCGTCCAGCCTGGGAGTTTCCTGGCAACCGGACGCGGGCTAATCTCGGGGTATGCCTTCAGTCTTCAGCGCCATCATCAACGGAGATCTACCAGGACGTTTCGTGTGGGAGGACGACGACGTTGTCGCGTTCCTGACCATCGCGCCGGTAACGCAGGGCCACGTACTCGTGGTACCGCGAGCCGAGGTCGATCAGTGGCAGGACGTGGATCCTGAACTCTTTGCCAAGGTCACCGCGGTTGCCCGCACCCTGGGTCAGGCTGTGCGGAAGGCGTTCGACGCGCCTCGGGCGGGTCTCCTCATCGCAGGTCTGGAAGTTCCGCATCTTCACGTTCACGTCTTCCCCGCATACGACATGGGGAACTTCGACATCAGTGGTGCCGATACTTCGCCGTCACCCGAATCTCTCGACGAGGCGCAGACCAAACTCAAGTCGGCGCTACGCGACCTCGGCTTCGAGGCAACTGTCTCGACTCGTTGATCGCGTACCTTCGACCGAATTTCGCTGGCCGATAACTGGACTCCCCGCCGCAGCCCCCAACGGAGGTTGCGGCGGTCGCATTTGTCGCTCCTACCGACCGTGACCTGCGATTGCACACCGAACAGTCCGTTTCGCGCTGTCGCGCGAGCACGAGATTCGCTGCTACCGTGGGGCGCTGGTCCGGGACCTAGGGCCCTAAAACTGGTTCACGTGTTAACAGTCGGAGGACAAGGGAGCAATGCAGGAACGTGCCAAGATCAGTCGCCGACAGATTCTTCAAGGCGCTGCTGATCGGTTCGAAGTCACGGGGTACGGCAGCACGAGCATGAATGACATCGTGTCCGCGGCGCAGATGACCAAGGGCGCGGTCTATTTCCACTTCTCGTCCAAAGACGAATTGGCTCAGGCGGTCATCGAAGAACAGCACCAGATGTCGATCACTGCCTTCACCGCAGTTGCAGCCACGGGCGCACCGGCACTGGAGCAGCTCGTCATGGTGTGCCACGAGATGGGTCGCCAACTCGTCGCGGACCCGATTGTTCGTGCGGGAGTCCGACTTACCCTCGAATTGGCCTCTGCCGACGGTTCGCAAGGCCCGTACGTCGTGTGGATCCGCGAGCTTCGAAAACTGGCCGAGGCCGCGAAGCTCGAAGGCGACATCCGCGACGACGTGGAGCCGGAATCGGTGGGTCGCGTGGCGATCTCGGCATTCACCGGCGTTCAACTGGTTTCGAACGTACTCACCAGACGAAGCGATTTGAACGACCGTATCGACGAATTGTTCACCATCCTGTTGGCAGGCGTGGTCTCGGACAAGCGTCGGACCGACGTCGCCGAACTGGTCGGACGTCGCCTCGAAACTTATGCGTCCTGACCCCCGGAACACCTTGACCCCCGCAACACCCTGACCCCCGCAACACCCTGACAATCGGAACACCCTGACAATCGGTTGATTCGGCGTATCAGCACCGAACCGTGCGCCAACCTTCGTCGATTCGTACAAGACCCCCCGTCGTCGACTCACTATCGTCAGATCCACGAATAACCCAGATATACGGATACCGACGAAAGGGCTTCTCGAATGACCGAAACCGCCACGTACGTTGAGAGCGCACAGCAGGAGATCGCTGCTGTTCTCGCCGAAGCGAAGACCGATGCGTTCGTCCACGCACGCGACATCGATTCCGGCGAAGAGTTCGGCTACGGCGCTGACGAAGGTGTCATCCTCGCCTCCGTTTTCAAGATTCCTGTTGTACTGCAGTACGCCCGTGAAGTAGCGGCCGGCACCCTTGATCCGACCGAGCACGCCACGGTGACCGCCGAGTTCCGCTCCGGCGGCATCGGTATCGGCGGCTGCGCCGACGACGTCACCGCAAGCTGGCGAGATCTCGCTCTGCTCATGATGAGCTTCAGCGACAACGCCGCCACGGATTTCTTGTACGAACGCCTCGGACTCGACAACATCGTCGCAACGCTGCGCGGGCTCAGTTTGGAGAAGACCAACTTGGTCCGTGACTGCCGTGGTCTGTTCAAATCGGTCTACGACGACCTCGGTGTCGACAAGGGCACCTTGCTGGAAATGCCGCCCATCGAAATTCTTCGGACAATTTCCGTCATGGATCCGGCCCGCTCCAACTCCAGCACTCCTCGTGAGATCACAATGTTGCTGGCTGCAATCTGGAGGGACGAAGCCGGCCCCGCATCAGCCTGTGAAGAAGTCCGAACCATCATGAGCAAGCAGGTCTGGCCGCACCGCCTTTCGTCCGGTTTCCCCGACGAGGTCACTGTCGCCGCCAAGACCGGAACGCTGGGATTGGTACGAAACGAAGCCGGCGTCGTGGCGTACCCGGACGGCAAGCGTTACGCCGTCGGTGTCTTCACCAAGTCACACGAACTCACCCACCGCGCCCCGAAGATCGACGCCTCCATCGGAACCGTCGGCCGCATCGCTGTCGAAGCACTTCGCAACAACAGCTGATCTGAACCCACTGACAAAGAATGCGGGTCACGCTGAGAAATCAGTGCGACCCGCATTTTTCGGCTTTCGAGCTAGCGTGGACCGCGCAGACGAAGATGCACCATCAACCGGAAGCGGACGTTGGGATCGTCCAGGTCCAACGCGGCCATACCCTTCAACTTGCTGAGACGATACCGAAAGGTGTTGGGGTGTACGTGCAATGACGCCGCGGCGTCACCGACGTCACCGAAGGCGTTGAGCCACGCATCGAGGGTGTCGACGAACGAGGTCGCATGAGCTGCGTCGTGGCTGGCGATCGCCTCGATGGGTCCGAGGTCCGAGAACCCTTCGGCTGCAGCTTCCGACGCGATCTCCAACAGGATGGCATCGACGTGGACGCTGCTGAAGGTGGCGACGCTGCCCGACGCTCGTCCCGCCAACAACACTTCGAGGGCATGTTCGGCGTCGCGCTTCGATCGGCTCAGCTGCGCCGGTCTGGTCACGACCCGGCCGATCCCGATGATCGTGTCGCCGGACGCTCCGGTTCGGTCCAGGAAGTCCGAGGCCACACGGAACGCCTGTAGCTCGGCTTCTGCCGGGGAATGCCCTCGCACCGACAGCACCGCGTAGCCGGTTCCGTTGACCAGAGCCGCAGCCGACTGCGAATGGACAGCGCCCAGGTGCATGGCCAGAGCGTCGGTCAGCCGCACCACATGGGCTGCGTCGTCCGGCTTCGACGATCCTTCGAAAGACCTGCGGCCCAATGCCATCACGAGTGCGGGACCGGTCCCGAGGCCGAGGCGATTCATCGCGTCGACCGCGCCGGATCCACCGTCGAGAAGGGTTGCGATCAGGTCTGCGCGCAGTCGACGCTCGGCGTCGGCGCCGCCGCGCAACCGCAACATCTGCAGTGCAATCAACCCGGCCGAATCGCGCAGTGCACGCATCCGGTCCTCGGACATCGGCTCACCGGTTGCCACCCACATGGAGCCGAGGAACTCGTCGCCGGCTCGGATGGACACGGCGATACGACCCATTTTTGTACCGAGGGTCTCGGCCGAAACCCACACCGGATCATCGCTGCGATAGAGCCGGTCGAAGACTCCCGCTTCTTCGAGCACTCGAATGTACTGGTCAGGAACTTGGCGCTCCAGAACGGTCGCGATACGTGGACCGTCACCTTCTTCCTGACGTCCGGAGAAGGCGATGACCCGTGAGCTTCGGTCCTCGATCGTGATCGGCGCATCCAGAAGTGCGCTGACGGCGTTGGCGAAAGCGAACAGATCGCCGGCCGGTCCACCTCCGCGCGAGTGGATGTGCCCGACTTCGTTCCGTGCCGAGAGCACCGAATGAAGCAGGCTTGTGAGCTGAACCCACGAAACTCCACGCGCCAAGGTCAATACGACAACGCCGGAGGAGATGATGGATTCACGGTCGGCATCGCTGACCTCGGTGGTCACTCGCGCGACCACCACGCGTACTCCGCGCTCGGCCAGGCCGGCCACGGACTCCGCGATACGTTCGCCTCCGGTGATGCCGACGAGCAGCACCATGGAGTCCGGTGTCGAGGGTGAGTCGTCGTCGGGGTCGTGAATGACCACCGAGGCGATCTCCTGGACCGCCTCCGGGTCGCCGACAACCGGGTTCAGCACCGTAGTTCCCACGTCTTCGAGAAGCCGCACCAAACTGATGCGAGGTCGTACGGTGCCCACGTCTATCACTCCTTCGTCCTGTGAACGAAGTGTGTCATAGTGATTCGTCAAAGCCGATCCATGCCGATCCATTCGACCGATGTGGTGATTGCTTCGAGCAGGTCAGGGATCGGTTCGACGCCGATGCCCGGCCCTTCCGGAACCTTCACGTAACCGTTGTCGAGTACGAACGGCTCGGTGATGTCTTCGGCGAAGTACCGGTCGGAAGCCGACGTATCGCCGGGTAGGACAAATCCGGGGAGCGCGGCAAGGGCGACGTTGGCAGCCCTGCCGATTCCGGTCTCGAGCATTCCGCCGCACCACACGGCAATTCCGTTGGCCTTGCAGACGTCGTGGATACGACGCGATTCCAGATAACCGCCCACACGTCCCGGTTTGATGTTCACCACGCTGCACGCACCGATTGCCAGAGCGTCGGCGGTGACCTTCGCGGAGGTGATCGACTCGTCGAGGCAGACCGGCGTCCGCATCATCTCGGCCAGCCTGGCGTGGCCACGCAGTTCCTCTTCGGGAAGCGGCTGCTCGATCAGCAGGAGGTCGAAGTCGTCGAGCCGCTGGAGATGGCGCGCGTCAGCCAGGGTGTACGCCGTGTTCGCGTCGACCTGGAGGAGTACGTCGTCGCCGAACCTCTCGCGGACTGCGCGAACCGGCTCGATGTCCCAGCCCGGTTCGATCTTCAGTTTGATGCGCAGGTATCCGGCGTCGAGGAACCCGGCTACCTCTTCGAGCAGTTCGTCGATCGAATTCTTGATACCCACCGAAACACCCGCGGGTACGCGATCGACTACTGCACCCAGGTACGAAGACATGCTCGTCCCGGCGGCCCGTAACTCGGCGTCGAGAAATGCGGTTTCCAGTGCCGCTTTGGCCATGGGGTGTCCGGCGAACTGTTCCATCGCCGCGCTCAGGGCATGCACGTCGGGATCGGTGAGTTCGCCCAGAGACGGAATCAGGAACTTACGAAGGACTTCGGCGGCGCCGTCCGTGTATTCGGAGCAGTAGCGAGGCTCGGACATCGCAACGCACTCGCCCCAGCCCGCCGACTCCGAGGTGACCACCTTGACGAACAACACGTCCTTGGTGGTCTCCGTGCCGAACGAGGTTCGGAACGGCGCCTTCAACGGCATTGCTGCCCGGCGTAATTCAACTCCGTCGATCTTCACGATGTAACCTCCGCTGTTGTCCTGCCTGCCTGTGTTCCCGGCGCACGGTCCAGCACATATTTTCCGGTCCTGGTGACTGCGAGAACCACTCCGTTCTCGGCGAGCACACCCCCGAGAGTCTCACGGACTGCCAGGCGCCAGTCGTTCGCTGCCGCCGGGTCCGACTTACGCAGTGTGTACACGTCATTCGGTGTAGCCACCGTGACGAATCGATTCTTGGTCGACTTCAACACGGGCAGGCCGGCTTCGGAGATCGACAACAGTTCGCTCGCTCCCAACGACTCGGGAGTCGGGGCCTCTCCCGAACCAGCGACGACGTCGGAAACCTTGCTGCTACCGATTTCCCAGTCGATCAGCAATCGGTCGCTGTCTGCGCCGCCGTTGAGACTGTCGTTCATCGGCGCGTAGAAACGCGGCAGATACTGGATCGGGAACGCACCGAGTTTCGAGACGTTGAAGTAGGCATTACGTGCGACGAGCGGGTCGAAAGTCCACCGCACGTGGAGAATTCCCCGTTCCAGTGCCCACGCTCGCTGGAACAGTTTCAACGCGAGGCCGATGTGCCCGTTCTGCACGTTCGGCAGGATCCCCGTGATGTGTGAATGCAACGAACGATGTTGCGGTTCCTCGAAGAATGCAACCGAGCCGCCGATCAGATCTCCGCCGCGAAAAGCGCCGGCGACGTAGTTACCGGAGTGCGCGAGCGCTTTCATCATGTCCCGATGGACGGGAGGGTTGCCGCTCTCCGGTTGCCATACCTTCTCGAACAGACCGAATACCTGTTCCAACTCGGCATGCCCGGTGACGGTTTCGATAGTCACACATGCAAGCAGAGCGGCTTGCTCGGCCTGGCTGATTGCTTGCCGCATCCGTGAAGGCGATACACCTCCGAATGGTTGAACGGTCTTGCGTTGGACATTGTTCGGCGACGTCATCGTCACAGTCCTCCCTCCAGGATTCGAGTCACCAGACCGGCCAACAAGGTGGCGCGCGGGATCATCTGATCTATCTCTACGTGTTCTGTCGCTGCGTGGGCACCACCTCCGACGGCACCGAGGCCGTCCAACGTGGGAGTTCCGACTGCGGCAGTGAAATTTCCGTCCGACGCACCGCCGACTGCGCAGTCGCGAAGCATTCCCAACCCGCTCTCACTGCTGACCTGGTGAGCGAGAAAGTACAGCTTCTCCGAAGACACTGATTCCAGTGGTCCGCGGTTGGGTCCTCCGGACACCGAGATTCGGCTTTCGGCCAGCGCCGGTGTCAGCGCACGGATCGAACGGTCGATGCGTTCCTGTTCCTTCGCGGACCACATGCGAACGTCACACCACAGTTGTGCTTGCGCTGCAACGGTATTGGTCGTGGTTCCGCCACTGATCACGGACGGCACCACCGACGTTCCCGCCGCCGGGTCCGCGAGCTCCACCACGGCCTGAATCTGATGTGCGAGCTCAACTACAGCGTTCACACCTCGCTCCGGTTCCAGTCCGGCGTGTGCAGCGCGTCCCTCGATGTCGACGCAGTACAGCGACATACCCTTGCGCGCGGTCTTCACCGCGCCGTCGGCGGCGGCCTCGAGGACCAGCACAGCGTCGACCTGACGGGCTTGCTCCTCGATCAGTGCGCGTGAGGTCGGGGAGCCGATTTCCTCGTCGGAATTGAGGAGCACGACCACCCCGTCGAGCGACGGAAGCGATGCGAGCGCATGGAAGAGCTGGACGATGCCGGCCTTCATGTCGAAGACTCCGGGTCCGGTGGCGATGTTGTCGGTGACCGACCAGGGCAACTCCGCGAGCGTTCCGAGCGGCCAGACGGTGTCGAAATGGCCCAGGAGCATCACCTTCGGCTCCGCGCCGAACGACCAACGCAAGTGCTGGCGTCCGTCGATACGCATACGTTCAGGGGCGCTTCCGAGATGGCGTTCGCCGATGTCGGCCACCACGTCCGCACATGCATCGACTGCGCTGAGGTCGGAACTGGGCGACTCGGCGGTTACCAGCGCCGCCAGGTCCGCCACCATTGATTTCTTGTCCACTCCGACGCTCTCCTGTCACCGACTTGCAACTTCGCAGTCAAGCTTGGTCGAAGCGACCCTGTCGGATCTTGTCCAAGACTCCTGTCCTTCGGGCTCGGATTCGTCGTGTGTCACGAACAGCTGGGTGTGACAAGCAACTGGGTGTCATCAAGCAGGTGTCTCAGGTACCGATCTCTGTTCGGGCGGCAAACAGCTCGGGGAAGAAGCTCAACTCCAGCGCACGTTGCAGGAACCCGGCACCACCACTCGAACCGCCGGTCCCCTTCTTCATGCCGATCACCCGCAGCACGGTCCGAAGATGCCGGAACCGCCACAGCTGAAAGCTCTCCTCGAGGTCGACCAACTCCTCGAATGCCTCGTACGCCGTCCAGTGCTGTTCGACGTTCTCGTAGATTGCCTTGACCAGCGGAATCAGCTCGTCGTTTCGCACGTAGGGCGCGCTGACGTCTCGTTCGAGAGCCGACGCCGGAACGTCGTAACCCTGCCTGGACAGGTACCGCCAGAACTCGTCGTACAGCGTCGGCTCTCCGAGCAGGGTCTCCAACAATCGATGGGCGGACGGATCCGATTCGAACACCTTCAGCATGCCGGCGTTCTTGTTCCCGAGCACGAATTCCACGGCGCGGTACTGGTACGACTGGAACCCCGACGAGTTGCCGAGAACGCCCCTGAACTCCGCATACTCCGCCGGCGTCAGTGTCGCCAACACGGACCACTGTTCGGTCAGAGTGGCCTGGATGTGTTTGACGCGTGCGATCCGCTTGAATGCGACCCGAATGTCGTCGGCAGCGATCGCTGCTCTGGCCGCCCGTATCTCGTGGAGAAACAGCTTGAGCCACAACTCGCTGGTCTGGTGCTGAATGATGAACAAGAGTTCGTCGTGGTGTTCCGGCTCACTCACCGGATGCTGCGAATCCAGGAGGGTATCGAGTCCGAGGTAGGCCCCGTAACTCATCTTCTCGGAAAAATCGGTGACGACGTCGTCTTCGATCTTTCGTGTGCCGTCCGTTGCCGACATCTTCAGTCTCCTTCTCAGAATTTCGCCGGGGTCTGCGGAACGATCATGGCCACCAATGCGGCAGCGCTCGTCGCTCCGACCAGGACTCCGAATGCAGCCATGTACGAGAACTGGTCCACCATCCATCCCATCACGAGCGGGGTGATGAAACCGGCGAACTGACCACAACCGTTGATCAAACCCATTCCGGAACCGAGGAATTCGGAAGGAAGTGCCCGCAACGGCATCGCGAAGATCGACATCGAACACAGACCGCTGATGCCTAGAGCCAACGTCTCGTAGAACGTGAACATCGCGACGGTGTCAGCGGTGGTCATCAGGAACAACAGGACTGCCGACGTGGCCATACACGGAACCAGAAGAATCCGAGCCCGGTCGTGGAAGTACTTGTCCACCAACCGCCCGCCCACGATCGTGGCCAGCGCCGTGACGATGAAAGGGATCGCGGCAAAGATTCCCGTGTCGATCAGCGAGAGTCCCTTGTCGTTGAGCAGATAACTCGGCACCCAGGTCATCAGACCGTACGCGGACATGTTGGCCAGGCAGAACAGAATTGCGAACTTCCACACCGACGCGGACTTGAACACCGCGGCGCGAGAGTGCTCGCTCGCCAGAGGTTGCAGCGCAGCCTCCGGATCTTCCGAGATTTCCGTGTCCAACGGTGCCGGCAGCACCAACCACACCACCGTGCCGATCACAGCGCCGACGATGGCCACCAGCCAGAACGCGTCCCGCCACCCCACGGCCATGAGGACCGGCGCGATGATCAGCGGTGCGACGCCGGGGCCGAGGTTGTTGGCGCCGAGCATGAAACCCATCGCGGTCGCTCTGGTTTTCGGACGCGTCCGCTCAGCCAAAGCCTTGAACGATGCCGCCGGAAAGAGCCCCTGGCTGATACCGAACATCGCACGCATGACCATCAGCGAGATGAGACCCCACGCGAACCCTGTCAACGCGGTGAACACCGACCACAGGATCAAAGCAACGATCAACAGTGGCCTGGGTCCGAAGCGGTCGGCCAACATTCCGCCGGGGACCTGCCCGAGCATGTAGAAGATCGCGAAGACCGAAACCACACCACCCAACTGCGTACTGCTGAGCGAGAATTCGTCGCCGATCATCGGAAGCGCAAGCCCGATCATGACGCGATCCACCATGTCGATCAACCAGATAGTACTGAGCAGCCCCACCGTAACGGTGGTTGTGCGACGAATCGACTTGTTATCCACCATGTTTCGAACCGAACCGCCGGTCCCCCGCAATGGTTCTTCCACTGTGACGCGTTCCGCCTTCATCAAGCCTCCCGAATTGTCTTGTGCCGCATGGACTAGAACATTGAAAAGACTGATGAAGTGTGACAGTGAACACGTCTACCGCATTGGTCCGTTTCACCAATACCTGAAGCAACGTTTGGTCGGTCGGAACATGTTCTGCCCCAGGAGATGACAAATGCCGCCGACGCACACGGCGTCGGCGGCATTTCGCGATAGAGTCGCTACTTCATCACGTGCGATTGGCGACTGCCACGATCGTCGAGACGCCTGCGGCTGCAAGCCGAGCATTGACAGTGATCCGGCCGAGAATGTCGTCGACGCTGCCGAGTGTGTGCGAAATCGTACGATCCGAAATCCGTCGTGAGCCGGGAACAGCCTCGGCGAGTTCAGCTCCCGTAGTGGTGGGGTGAACGATCTCGAGGGTCCACTCGTCACGCAGCTCGACCGGCTTCAGCGTGTCGGCCTTGCGCACTGCGCGCTCGGCGCCTGCTCGGATCTGCTCGCACGCCAGCGACGGCGGCAGCGAATTGGTTGCCGACCATCCGTGTGCCTTCTTGACCTCGACGGTCTCGGTTGTCGGCGAGGCCGCGTCCACCAAGCCACAGATGATGTCGTCACCCGTCACGAGACCGACGGGAACGCCCTGGGTGGCAGCGTAGAGGGTGTTGACGTCGGTCTCGGAGACGGACTTGCCGTCGAGGCGGACGTCGGCGAACAAACTCGAGAACGTGTGCGCCAGGACGCCGGGTCCACCAGCTGGTGCGTGATAGCCGACAAACAGGGCGACGTCGTGATCCGACGTCATTCCTTCGGCCATGCACTGCATCTTGGGTGATCCGAAGATCAGGCGCGCCCGTGGATCCAGATCGGCGTGAAGCAGGTTGTCCATCGTTCCGTGGCTGTCGTTGACCAGGACGCTCGTCGCACCGGCGTCGAACGCACCGGCGATCGCAGCATTGGTCTCGGCAGTCATGAGCATCTGCGCACGGTGGTAGCCGCCACCGCCGCGGATCGTCTGATCGAGCGTCGCGATACCCGCGATACCCTCCATGTCCACCGAAATATAGACGTGCATTCCTGTCCTCCATCGATCTCAATCGGCTGAATTGATAACTTCGCTTTCACCTTCACACTCGACTGCATTCGTTTCTTGTCCGGTCGAACGGTGAGTCGGCCTCCATTTGGGACGTTCACACCAGAATCCGATACCCGAGCCGTGAAACCATCGGGACATTCGCCGGGCCAGGCGGTTCGACCAACGACAGGAGTGCAGCGCTGATGCAGGTCCACGACATCGTGTTCACCGGCGGCCGCGTCGTCGATCCCGCATCGGGGACCGACGAGGTTCGGGGCATCGCGATCACCGACGGCAAGGTCTCGGCGTGGGGTCACGACGCGATCGAGGCTCGGCAGACGATCGACGTGACCGGTCAGGTGATCTGCCCCGGATTCATCGACCTGCACAGCCACGGACAGGAAATCGCCGAGCAGCGACTTCAAGCGTTGGACGGAGTGACGACGGCCCTCGAACTGGAGGCAGGCGTCATTCCTGTTGCGAAGGCATATGCGCGTGCCGGTGCCGAGGGGCGCCCGATCAACTACGGCTACGCGACGTCGTGGGCGCACGCACGCATGATCGAACTCTCGGGCGCCGATCCCGATGGCGACATCAGGACTCTCTTGCACCATGTCGGTTCCCCGAGCTGGCAGGGCGAACCCACTGCCTCCCAGCGCGCCCACATTCTCGAACTCCTCGAAAACGATCTCGCTGCAGGCGCTCTCGGCATCGGCGTGGTGGTCGGATACGCCCCGAAATCCGATCCGGCCGAGTACCTGCAGGTGGCGGATCTCGCGGCCCGAGCCGGAGTTCCCACTTACACCCATGCGCGCCCACTCATCTCGGCCGATCCGTCGAGCCCGGTGGACGGCGCCGTCGAAATCGCCCGTGCAGCAGCCGAAACCGGCGCGCACATGCACTACTGCCACGTCAACAGCACCTCGGGAATGCACGTCGACCATGCACTGTCCATGGTGGCTCAGGTCCAGGCAGCCGGATCTCGCGTCACGACAGAGGCGTATCCGTACGGGTCAGGCTCGACGGCCGTCGGAGCTGCGTTTCTCGATCCAGGCAAGCTGCATCTGATGAATCTGACACCACGATCGCTGACTTTCGTGCCCACCGGTGAACGTATCGCGGACCGCAAGCAGCTGGAACATCTTCGGGCAACCGACCCCGGCGGACTGGTGTTGGTGGAGTTCCTCGACGAGAACGACACCGTGCAGCGCGAGTTCCTCGAACGCGCGATGACCTTCGACCGCGCCGCCATCGCGAGCGACGCGATGCCGCTGACCTGGCCAGGCCGTACCGCTGCCGATGCGTTGCAGTGGCCATTGCCGGAGAAGGCACTCGGCCATCCCCGCGGCGCCGGCACCTATGCACGTGCGATTCGTACGCTGTACCGCGAGCGTCAACTGCTGTCGCTGTCGGAGATCATCGCGCGCTGCTCGTTGATCCCCGCGCAGATTCTGGAGGAGTCGGTTCCCTCGATGGCGACGAAAGGTCGGATCAGCCCCGGTAGCGACGCGGACATCCTCGTTTTCGACCCCGAGCGAATCACCGACAACGCCACCTACATCGACGGCACCCGTCCCTCCACCGGAATCAGCCGCGTGCTGGTCGGCGGCGTACCCGTCGTCGAAGGCGGTGCCGTGGTCCAGGACGCGTTGCCCGGTCGCCCGGTACGCCGCTCATAGCCGGATCTCGTTCTGACCTGCATAGTTCTGACAGAAAGTCACCACACATGAACACATCGTCCGCAATCAACGGCACAATCGATGCCATGACGGATTTCGCGAACCCCCCGATCGGTTGGCAGCACAAGGCATTCGGCACCGACCTCGAAGGCCGCGACGGCTCCGACCTGGAGCCACTGGGGATCTCTGCGCTCGACGGCAACCTCCTGCTACCCGTGATGACACTCGATCGTGCAGCGATCGCGCACAATGTCGACCTCATGGCGCAGTTCTGCTCCGATCACGATGTGGATCTGGCGCCACACGCGAAGACCACGATGAGCCCCGAACTCGTTCGTCGGCAACTCGACGCCGGGGCTTGGGCGATGACGGCGGCAACCGTTGCGCAGGCACGCATTCTGCGTGAGTTCGGTGTGGACACCATCATCATCGCCAGTCAGGTGCTCGATCCCGCCGGCATTCGGTGGATCTGCGACGCCCAGGCCACCGACCCCGATTTCTTCGTCACCACCCTCGTGGACTCGGTCGAGAGCGTCCGCCTGATGGAACAGTTGATCGCGAAAGTCTCACCGGCCAGCCGTATCCGGGTTCTCGTCGAACTCGGCTACGACAGCGGACGCGCGGGCGCTCGCACTGTCGAGCAAGCACTCGACGTCGCACGCGCAGCATCGCAGGCACCTTCGTTGATTCTCACCGGAGTCGAGGGGTTCGAGGGCATGATGCCCGGAGCCTCGGTAGCAGCCCGCCGTATCTCCGTCGATTCGTATCTCAAATCCGCGCGGGTTTTCACGGAAATCTGTGTTGCCGAGAACCTGTTCGAGAACAACTCCGCGAAGGCTCCCCGGCCACTGGTCACTTTCGGCGGCAGTGCGTTTCACGATCTGGTTGTACGCGAGCTGGCCGGCCGGTGGGCACTCGACAACGGAGTACGCGTCGTGCTGCGCAGCGGTTGCTACATCACTCACGATCACGGTCTCTATGCCGAGACTTCGCCATGGGCAGACGGACCACGAACTCTGCAGGGAGCCGCAGAGGTCTGGGGCGTAGTGCTCTCAATACCTGAACCCGGACGGGTGATCCTGGGCTTCGGCCGCCGCGATGTCGGTTCCGACGCAGGCTTTCCCATAGTCCTGTGGCGCCGACGCGACGGATCCAACCGACCAGCGCGAGAGCTGACGATCACCGCACTCAACGACCAGCACGCGTACGTCGACGTTCCGGCTGACTTCGACGTGAAGGTCGGCGATCTGCTCGGTTGCGGAATCTCGCATCCCTGCACCACGTTCGACAAGTGGTCACTGATTCCCGAGGTCGATTCGGATTACCGCGTCGTCGGCACGGTGCACACCTACTTCTGAGGGGCCGGTTGCGGTAATCCGGCGTCAGTCGTCCTTCGGGTCACGCGGCAATTCGACGCGGAACGTCGTCCCCTGCCCGAGGGAGGTCTCGACGCTGACGGTTCCGTCGTGCGCTGCAACCAAAGCCGAAACGATGGACAGGCCGAGACCGGCGCCCCCGGTCTCACGGGTGCGAGAGGTGTCGGCGCGGTAGAAACGCTCGAAGATCCGCGCGGCATCCTCGTCACTCAAACCCTGACCGGTATCCGAAACCTCGACCACCGCGGAGTTCTCGGTCGTACCGACACGAACGGTGACCTGCGCATCCGGCGGAGTGTGTTTGATCGCGTTGCCCACCAGATTGGCAACTACCTGACGCAGCCTGGCCTCGTCACCCTGCACTTCGGGCAGGCCTGGGCCGCCGGTCATCTGAAGTTCGACAGTTCGATCCGGTGCGATCGCTCGTGCCGCCTGTACCGAATCCGCCGCAACTGCAAGCAGATCCACCGGCTTGTTCTCGAGTGGACGCTGTTCGTCGAGTCTTGCCAGCATGAGCAGATCCTCGACCAGAAGTCCCATCCTCGACGCCTCACCCTCGATCCGGTTCATCAGCGTTTCCGTATCAGTCATGGCGCCTTGGCGATACAGCTCGGCGAACCCACGAATAGTCGTCAAGGGTGTGCGCAACTCGTGGCTCGCGTCGCCGACAAACCTACGCATCTTCTCCTCGGATCGCCGTGCTGATTCCTCCGAAGCTTCGGTCGCGGCAAATGCGTGTTGAATCTGCGCGAGCATTCCGTTGAGCGCCACCGACAGTCGGCCGACCTCGGTGCGGTCGTCACGCTCCGGGACTCGTCGATGAAGGTCGCCGGCGGCAATGGCAGCGGCAGTTTCCTCAACCTCGACCAGCGGACGAAGGCTCCGACGAACCACGAAATACGCTCCGCCGCCCAAGATCAGCAGGACAACCAGGCCGATGCCGAGTTGCAGGCCGACCAGGTCGTCGACGGTCTGTTCGATATCCGTCAGTCGCACACCGATAGTCGTGGTCGTGCCGTCGCGAACCGTCGTGAGCACGCGCCAGTTCACGTCCGAACCGTCGCTCGATCCGACGGTGATCGGGCCGTCGGTGGAATCTTTCGACAGGTCGGGTTCGGTTGTCGTCGACTTGTCGTTGAGAGTGATCACCTTCCCGTCCGGGGTCACCGTCCGAACGAAGAAGGGACTGGGCGGACGAGTTTGCGGACCGACATCGCTGGGTGGCTGCAAATCTCTGGTGTGCGGCTTTGCCCAGCCGTCGACCGCCTCGTACAGCGTTTTGTCGGTTCGCTGGGTCAGTGAATTCTCGAGAGCAGAAGTGACCGCGACGCCAGACGCCAACAGACCCAGCGCCGCCAACACCAGCAAGGCCGCAACCAGGGTGAAGCGCAGCGGCAGTGAATGGAGACGGAAACGACCCCGCTTCGGAAGCTGATCGTTTTCCGCGGCGGCGATCATTGCCGCGGTTCACGCATCACGTAGCCGACCCCACGCAATGTGTGAATCAGCGGTGTCTCCCCCGTATCCACCTTGCGCCGCAGGTAGGACACGTAGGACTCGACAACTCCGACCTCCCCGCCGAAGTCGTAGTTCCAGACGTGGTCGAGAATTCGAGGCTTACTGAGAACCGTCCCGTTGTTGACCATGAAGTATCGGAGCAGTGTGAACTCGGTGGGCGAGAGTGCAACCAACTCGCCCTTCTTCCAGACCTCGCGGGTGTCGTCGTCGAGTTCGATGTCGGCGAACTTCACCCGCGGCGACTGCTCCGGTGCGACACCGCGGCCGGCGCGGCGCAGGATGACCCGCAACCTCGTCACGACCTCTTCGAGGCTGAACGGCTTGGTCACGTAGTCGTCCGCGCCGAGGGTCAGGCCGCTGATCTTGTCGTCGAGCGAATCCTTCGCCGTCAGAAACAGGACCGGTGCGTCCACACCGTCGGCACGGAGGCGTCGAAGCAGACCGAAGCCGTCCATCCCGGGCATCATGACGTCGAGAACAATCGCGTCGGGACGGAATGTCCGCGCGACGTCCAGGCCTTGGGCTCCGCTCGAAGCAGTCGCCACCTCGAAACCCTGGAATCGGAGGCTCACGGAGAGCAACTCCACGATGGTGGGTTCGTCGTCGACGACGAGGATGCGGGCTTCGGGGGTCTTGTCGGTCACGAGAACCATCTTCTCCCCTGCCACTGGATTCTCGCTGTATGTTCCCTGGGAGCTTCCTGTGAACGGCTGAGTGCAGGTGAAAAGCTGGGGTACAGGCCCACGAACCGGAAGGATGCGGCATGTCACTACCTCCACTGTGGAACATGGAATGACTGTGGAACATGGAATGCTTGACCTGGCGTATTCCTCTGTTCACCAACAACTCCGATCCCGGCGAGGATCCCGGCTTCGCGCCACCGGAGTCTTGGGCACAAGCCCTCGCAGCTGTTGCCCAAGATCTGCGTTGCCTGCGATTCGGAGCTGAAGTTGTTGTCGATCGTCTGATCTGGGAATTTTCGATCAACAGCGACTACAACGTCACGATCGGCTGGCAAGGCGCACGTGACATCGGCGGATTCAGCCACTTCAACGCACTGTCGATGGATACTGCATTCGCGGACGCTGCGGTGTGGGTCGCCGATATCGTTCAGACCAAATTGGCCGGGTACGACTTCGTTCAGTGGCCGAGCCGAGGGCGCCATCTGCTTATTCCTCGACTTCGAGACGGGGAACCAGTGTGGATGGATCCGCACGGCGATGTGACGATCAGTCGTATCGGCGAGTTGTGCAAAAATTCGACGAATTATGCAGCAACGTAGCCCAGTTCAAATCGCTCAGCTCTACGGTTCGGTGGCGTCCGCGCTGGTCGGCGGCGTGGTGGCCGCGTACGCAGTGGCCGAGTCTCGAGTTGACGACTTCTCGTTCTCCAACGACGGCCTCACCTCGGTGGTGATCACGCCGCAGTGGGCGGGAGCAACTGCCGCTGTGGTTGCAGCGGTCGGTGTTGCGCTACTACATCGCTGGGGACGTGGCGGACTCGCGAGTGTCTTCGCTGCCGTTGGCGCCCTAGTCATCGCGTTACCAGCATTCGTCCCTGTCTCCGCCTCGATATCGGTGACCCTGAACGCAATGGGAGCCGGCACTTTCCTCGCGGCGGCGGCATATCCGACGAAGAGTCACCGCGCAGCACAAATTGCTCTCGCACTCGGGGTGACCGCGACGACCCTGTACTTCGGCGGCGCAGACTTGTGGCGCGATCGCGTCGCCAGGTGGTCGCTCACACTTCCGGGCGATACCTACCCCGTGCCGTCCACGGTTCCCGTCTGGATACTGCTCGCTGCAACTCTTCTGGTAGCCGGAGTCGCCTTGGTCGCACGATCAGGTCAAGAGACGGACGACGTCGACACACGCCTGGTGACTTTGGGAGTTGTTCTGCCCCTGGCATTCACGGCCCTGTATGCGTGGTTGGGCTCGACGTCGACATCGCCTGGGTCCTGGGTGACGGCGGTGGTGATCGCGGTTGCCGTTACCGTCGCACTGGTTTGGCGTTTGCCGCAACACGACGCCCGCTTCATACTCGCCGGACTCGCAATCGGCGCGGTTTCGATCAGCTCGATTTCCTTTTCATCCGACTGGACTTGGGCGGTGCCCGCGGTGGGTGCTGCGCTGGCGCTGGGCGTCGCCGTCGGCTGGAAAAGACCGATGCCCCAACTCGGGCTGGGACTCCTTGCCGTGACCGCACTCTCGGGATTGCTGGATGCCGCCCTGACCACGGTTGCCTACGTCTTCGTCCTCCCGCTTGCGCTGGGACTGGCCGTCGCGTCATGCATGCCTGTTGCCGTCGGAGCAGTCGCGAGCGGGTCCGTACTTCCCTTCACTCTTACCTTGTTCTCGGTTTCAGCGACCTTCCTGGACCCTGTCTCGCAGGAATTCGGGTGGTCGACCGCTCCGTTCGAGGAACACGGACAGGCCGCCGTGACCACGCCGATTCCTCTGACTGTTCTCGCTGCGACGGCGACGATCGTGGTGGCCATGACGACCATCCATCTGAAGAGAGTTCGAACGGCTGTGGTGACCTAAATCGCCAGCTGATCGGGTCGGAACGCAGAATTCTGTTGCTATGGTTGGGTGGTCAACGACGACATCCGGACGAGCGCACCGTACCCGGCCAGCGAAAAGACGGTGCCTTGGGAGTTGTTCACCATGGCATGGATCGTGCTCGTCATTTCCGGACTTTTCGAAGCTGTCTGGGCTACCGCGCTGGGTAAGTCCGACGGATTCAGCAAGATGTCACCCACCGTTGTCTTCATCCTCGGCCTGATCGTCAGTATGGCCGGCCTCGCGTATGCAATGCGCACCCTTCCCATCGGAACTGCGTACGCGGTCTGGGTCGGCATCGGCGCCGCCCTGACCGTCGGATACGCGATGATCACCGGTGCGGAGTCCACGTCGGTCGTCAAGATTCTGCTGATCCTCGGCATCGTCGGTTGTGTGGTCGGTCTGAAGGTCCTTCACTGACCGGCGATCCTGGTGAGTGTTTGTGTGTTACCGGTTACAGTTAACGCATGAAACTGCTGGAGATGCTCACGCTTCCCCTACGCGCGGGCATTGCAGCCGCAGAGATCAGTTTGGGTATCGCCGAACTGACGGTCACGACAGTTCGTATCGCCGTCGGTAATACCGGTGCCGTGACGGCGGGTGCTGCAGGCCTGGCCAGCCCCCGCGGACCCATGCAGATGATCCAGCAGTTGTCATCGCTTACTGCAGACGATCGGCCCATCGGGCAGGCCTTGGCCCCCGGTGGGCCGCTCGATCGACTTCTCTCACCCGGCGGCCCGGTCGACAAACTGACCGCACCCGACGGCACTCTCGAACGACTACTCGCTCCCGGCGGGCCACTCGAAAGACTTCTTGCCCCCGGCGGACCGCTGGATCGGGTGCTCGCCGAGAACGGCGCCTTGGAACGGTTGCTCGCCCCGGACGGTCTCCTCGACCGAATGATGGCGGAGGACGGTCCGCTGGAACGCCTGACCGCACAGGACGGTGCTGTCGAACGCCTGACTGCCAAGGACGGTGTCATCGATCGCGCACTGGCCGAGAACGGCATCCTCGAAACACTCTTGGCGGAGAACGGCGCCTTCGAACGGCTCATCGCCGAAGGCGGCCCGCTTGACCAGATCGTTGCACTGTCCGATACCTTGACTTCGCTCGCCCCCAACCTCGAGAGAATGAGCGCCAGCATCGAGGTACTGCAGGAAACAGTCGGAATCCTCAGTGCTGCAGTCGGTCCACTCGGAGAACTGGCCGGCAAGCTTCCCAATCGCTGGCTCAAGAGCAAGGGCGAGCGCCCAGGGCCGGACCTTCCGATCGAATCGGCATAACAAACGGTTACTCGCCGATTACGCGGTCAGTTGTTGATCACGATGTTGAGATTGATGATGATTCCGCCGAAAGTCAGAATCGTGTTGGCCAAGCCAACGGTCATTCCACTGTTCAGAGCCGCGATCAGTCCGTTCATCGTCGTATCCCCTTCACTGTCTGCGGGTTACGCGTACAAGATTGTGCGCTGGCGCTGACAATAGGCCAAGTTCGCGACCTGCGCGCCATTGCGGAGAAAACTTGTACCGCGGTCGCAGTTTCCGCGTTAACTGTTGCAGGACAACGCAATTCCATACTCGGCGCACTACCCGCAAATGACTGAACCAAACATCACGATTAGGCATACGTATCCCACCCGCATAACCGTCTGCCCCACCAGACACTTGTCCACCCAAACAGAGTGCACAACAGTTAGTCCGGTGCAACAATAAGACGAATCGGACATGCCTGCGACGTGATGGGGAAGGGTGGTTGAGACAATGACGGCGCCGCGCATTGCCAGAGAACACCGCGGCCCTACCGGGGGCCGAAATTCTGCGTCGCAGGACAGCCTGGACGCCGCCTCGGACGCCCTGCAATCGCTGTACGCGCACCTCGATCCACATGCCCAGGCCGAGCAATTTCTCGAACAGGTCTGCAAACACGCCGTCGATCTCATCGCCGACGCCGACATGGCCGGAATTACCATCGGCGGTTCGGATTCGACATTCCGAACCGTAGCCGCCACCCATCAACTCGTTCGCACCGTCGACTCGATCCAATTCCGACTGGACTACGGACCGAGTGTGACGTCGTCACGCACGGGCACGGTTGTACGTGCGCATGCCAGCGAAGCCCACAGCCGGTGGCCTCAATTCGCAAGCGCGGCAAAAGCAGTCGGCGCCGTCAGCTTTCTGTCGATGCCATTGCCCGGTAGAGATCGCCCGCTGGGAACCCTCAACCTCTACAGCCACGACCTCCGAGGTTTCACCGGCGCCGACGTGGCATTGCTCCAACTGTTCGCCGTCACCTCGTCCTACGCACTGCACAGCTCGCAACGCCTCGACATCGCCAGAAAGCACGCGATGGACCTCGAGCGTGCACTCGAATCGAGAGGCGTCATCGAACAAGCCAAGGGCATCATCATGGGCACCCACCGCGTCGATGCCGACCGCGCCTTCCGCATCCTCATCCAGGACTCACAGCGCAGCAACGTCAAACTGCGAGTGATCGCCCAGCAGTACATCGACGGCGCGATCGATCCGCGCCAGGCCACGAACAAGCCTGAGACCAACTGAACCCGGCAAACACTGCATCTCGGCAACCACAGCGCTTCGGCAAACACAGTGCGTCGGCAAACACAGAGGCACCCACCAGAATCTAGGTGAGTGCCTCTACTTTCGGAGCCTCCTGTCGGGATTGAACCGACGACCTTTCGCTTACAAGGCGAGTGCTCTACCACTGAGCTAAGGAGGCGAAGACCGACGCGTTGCCGCGACTGACTTTGCGGAGCCATCATATCCAAGCCGTCACGGTGGCCGCGCCCGGGTCACGTTAGATAGCGTGGGCCCCATGCGCAACTCCCACTCCGCCCCCTGATGGCGAAATTCACCGAAGCACTCACACGCCTGACGGGAAACCGCCAAGCCACCGTCGACACGGTCACGTCGGCTCCCGCGCCGCTACAACCGATCGACCTCACCGACGACGCCGTCGTCGCAGAAGTTCTGGACCTGGCGGTTCGGGTCGGCGAAGTCCTCCTCGCCTCCGGGACCGCGGCCATGGACACGGCGGAGCAGGTGCAGTTCATCGCCGCCACCTACGGTCTTGCTCAGTGTGACGTCGACGTCACTTACAACTCGATTGTGCTCTCTGCCTATCGTGGCCCGACGCGACCGCCGGCGAGCACGATGCGCATCGTCCACTACCGCTCGATGGACTTCACGCGACTGGCGGCTGTCGACCGTCTGACGCGTCGTATCCGCCGTGAGGCGATCACACCGGACCAAGCGCACGACGCACTCACAGCCATCACGACGGCGCCGCACCCGTACAACCGATGGACCGCAACCATGGCCTGGGCAGCGATGGCGGCTTCGGTCTCCGTCCTGCTCGGCGGCGGGTTCCTTGTTGCCACAGTCGCGTTTCTGACGACGATGGTTATCGATCGGGTCAACCGCGTACTGAACCGGTTCGGGTTGCCGTTCTTCTTCCAGCAGGTTGTCGGTGGTCTCATCGCGGCTGCGCCCGCCGCGACGCTCTATACCTTTCAGGATCAGCTGGGGATCAGTATCCGGCCGTCGCTAGTGATCGCGGCCGGAGTGGTCGTCTTGCTGTCGGGGCTGTCGCTGGTGGGCTCGGTCCAGGACGCGATCATGGGCGCTCCGATCACGGCTGTAGCGCGATTCTTCGAAGTGGTGATGATGACGGGCGGCATCATCGCGGGTGTCGCGATCTCACTGCGAATGACCGGGATGCTGGGTTCGACGCTTCCACCGATCAACGTGGAAGTATCGACCATCACGCAGTTGCCGATCCTCATGCTCTCCGGCGCGTGTGCGTCGGTCTTCTACGCTCTTGCCTGCTACGCCGAGCGGCGTGCACTCACCGCGGCATTCCTGGGCGGCGCGGCCGGCAGCGGTGTGTCGATCTTCGTGCAAACACTCGACGTCGGCCCCGTGATCGCCGCAGCGATCGCGGCGACCGTCGTCGGTCTTGCCGGTGGTCTGATGGCTCGCCGCGCCCTGACGCCTCCGCTGGTCGTCGCGGTCGCAGGCATCACTCCCCTGCTCCCCGGTCTGTCGCTGTACCGAGGCCTGTACGCGCTGCTCAACGACCAGGTACTGATCGGTCTGACTGCTTTGCTGTCGGCATTCGGTATCGGCTGCGCCCTGGCTGCTGGCGTGACGCTCGGCGAATGGGGAGCACGAACACTGCGTCGTCCACGAATCCTGATGCGCGTGGACTCGCTACGCCGACCGATGGTCCGCAAGCGCAAGCGCCGGGTTCCCGTCACCGAGAAGTAAGAGAGTTTCAAGCAGAAAGAGCTGGGCACCTGACGGTGCCCAGCTCTTTCGGTTCACTCGGGGGTTTCCGAGCAGTGAGAGAATCAGCTCTCGACTGCGTGCTTTCCGCCGGCAGCCTGATCGGCTTCCATTGCCTCGCGCAGGCTCTTCGGACGCATGTCGGTCCAGTTCGCCTCGACGTATTCGAGGCACGCCTTGCGGCTGTCTTCACCGAACACCACGCGCCAGCCGGCGGGGACCTCGGAAAACGTGGGCCACAGCGAGTGCTGGTCCTCGTCGTTCACCAGCACGTAGAAGCGGCCGTCTTCGTCATCGAAAGGGTTAGTGCTCATCTCGCCTCACTCGTTACGTACGTGTCTTGTGCGCCCAGACTAGCAAGCGCACCAGTTCGGTTCTGGTGGCTCAGCACCGACGCCAGAATCTCCCCCGCCCGCACTGCCACGTTCGACAGCAGCGACGACGTCAATCCGTGAGTCTGTTCTGTCCCACCCTGCAGATAGATACCGCCTGTCACGTCCTCCGTTACAGCCAGTCGATAATCCCGACTGACGTTACGCGGAACGGACGAATCCGGCACGAGTTCACCCAACAAATTGTCCAGCGGTGCCGGGGTGAAACCCGTGGCCAGAATGAGTGCGTCGCACGACAGCGTGTCGGTCAAGCCGTCGAGGTTGCTGCGGACGGCCAGCTCGATGCCGGATTCGGTCTCCACGGCACTCGTGATCTCCGAGGCCCGACGCATGAACAGTCGCCGCGGCCCGCGAACCATCTCCTGATATTCGGTGGCATAGAGCTTGTTGATCAGTTCGATGTCGACGACCGAGTAATTGGTACTGCGGTGCAGATCGAGAAGTCGACGTCGTTCCGCGGCGTCGGCGCCGTGCAGTTGATCGACGGCTTCGGGATCGAAGATGCGATTTGCGTACGGGCTGTCGTCTGCCGGGCTGTAGCCGTAGCGGGCAAAAACACTGTGGACTTCGGCGTTCGGGTAGTTCGCGTGCAGGTAGTCGACGATCTCCGCGGCACTCTGACCGGCGCCGAGAACAACGAACCGGTTGTGCACGGGCTCAGGCATTGCTTCGAGGTGGAAGAGGAACTGGTGGTTGTGGAAGCACCGGGACGACGGCGTTGCCCATTCCGGGATCCGCTCTTTCAATCCGGCGCCGACGACGATGTTGCGGGCGATCACCGTTTCACCGTCGGCTGTGCGGACCGCAAAGCGATCGACAACGCCGTCGGAGTTCTTGATGCCCTCGACCCCGTCGACAGTTGTACCGAACTGCACATCCGCGTCGACTCGTCGAGCTGCCCAGCACAGGTAGTCGTTGAACTCGTGGCGCGTGGGAAAGAAGGTCTGGTGGTTGACGAAGTCGACCAGCCGCCCCTGCTCGAACAGATACGAGAAGAAGCTGTATCCGCTCTGTGGGTTACGGAACGTCACCAGGTCCTTCGGAAACGCGATCTGCATCGTGGCACCGTCGAGCAGCATCCCGGGATGCCACGCGAACTGAGACTGCTTTTCGAAGAACCGCGCATTCACCCGATCAACGGCTGCACAATTTGCATTGTGTTCTTCGACAGCGATGGCCAACGCGAGGTTGGCCGGACCGAACCCGACGCCGACGATGTCGGCAATGGCGGGTTCGGCGCTGGAGTCTCTCGGTGATTCACTCATTACAGGTAGTCCATCCCCGACGGGACGACCTGATAAGGTCGCCAATCGATGTCCCGAAGTAAGTAGCAAAGGCTACCCTTAATGAGGTGAGGGTATCAATACTGCGAGCCCCCGTATAGCGGTCGACCCCGCGGAGCGATGCGACGTATGTCATAGTTTCGCCCCTTCACTCACGTCATCCCCTTCGGCGATGGCCGCAGCCTCGATCACGTCGACCAGCTGACCTGCCCATTCACGGACCGCACCCGCATCGACGCGGTCGGCACGGAACCCGAGAGTTGCAAAAACAGGCCCTTCGCCCACCGGCTCGTAAAAACTCAACGTCAAATCCGCATCGGGCACTCCCACCGGAATCGGTACGAGAGAACCGAAGTCGCCGAGCCCGTCCAAATCCGCCTGTTGGTGATGGATCACCATCACCTGAGGTCTCATGGACGCCGGATTACCCAGAGCCTGCTCGACATACACATACGAGACGTCCTGATTGCTCAGCGCTTCCAGGTTGCCTTCCCTCACCCGACCGAGCAATTCTGCAAACGTCGGACTACCGGACGTATCCGTGCGCAGGAGAACAACATTGAAGAAGGATCCGATCATCGGTTCGAGACGGGGATCCGACCTGCCCGCAACCAATGAACCGATCGGAAGATCGGTACCCGCCCCAGCCTTCGTGAGAACGGCAGCCAGCGCAGCCTGAAGGACCATGAACATACTCGTCCCGGTGCGCGCAGCCAGCGCGTCGATTCTGGCGTGCAGATCCGCGTCGATGTCGACAGAGACCACGTCACCCCGAAGTTCCGAGTCATCTTCCGGCAACGGAAGATTCACACTGGTCGGTATTCCGTCGAGCGCATCCTGCCAGTACGCAAGCTGCTTCGAGGCACGGCTGTCGACGTCCAGGGGGTCTCCCAACAGCTCGTCCGACCACACGGTGTAGTCGGCGTACGTCAACGCAAGCTCGTCCCAGATCGGTTGATCTCCCTGCGACCTGGCTGCATAAGCAGAGACCAGATCTCCCAGCAGCGGCACTACGGACCACTCGTCGACGGCGATGTAGTGCATGACGAGAAGCAGTGTCCGAGAGCCGTCTTCACCGAGAACCAGATGAACCCGCAACGGCGATTGCTCACGCAGATCCATCGGAAGTTGAGCGAGTTCGAACACCACTCGACCCACATCGCCGGCGCCGACATCGACCACATCGACAGTCGGCCGCACCGATTCTCTTGCCACGACGATGCCGTCGACCTCGACGAAGGTGGTCCGCAGGGGTTCGTGGCGCGACGTCACGTCGTCCAAAGCGTGCCCGAGAATCTCCGGATCGATCTTCGAATTCAGGGTCAGCGCCAGCGCGTGGCTTGCTTGCGGGTGCTCGCCGGCTGTGCGGAACAACTCCCACTGACGACGTTGCGGCGCAGACAGACCCATGGTCTCCGGACGCCTCGCCGCCGGCGCCAGGACCGGGCGTCCACCCTCCGAACGCGCAACGACTGCCGCCAACTCCGCAACGCTCGGTGCGTCGAACACGTCTCGAATACTGACGTCCACGCCGAACGCTTCACGAATGCGACCGACCAGTTTCATCGAAGCCATCGAATGTCCACCTAGTTCGAAGAAACTGTCGTGGACTCCGACGCTCGGGAGTTGCAATATCTCCGCGAAGGCAGCTGCAACCGTGGACTCCACGGCAGTGCGAGGAGCAACATCACCCGCCAACTCCGACCAGTCCGGAGCGGGCAACGCCTTGCGGTCGAGCTTTCCGTTGGGCGTCAACGGGAGCGGACCATCGAGAGCGACAACCATGGTCGGGACCATGTAATCGGGCAACGACATTGCAGCGAGATTTCGCACTGCCGTCGTGTCCACCACAGCACCGGGTTCGGGTGACACGTAACCGACCAGGCGCGTGATTTCGCCCTGCCGATCCGCGACGACCGTTGCCTGCTTCACCGAAGGATGGGCACTGAGAGCTCCGATGATTTCACCCAATTCGATTCGGAAACCGCGAATCTTGACCTGATCGTCCACGCGGCCGAGGAAGTCGATGTTTCCGTCCGAGCGCCACCGCGCTCGATCGCCGGTGCGATACATGCGATCGCCCGCGGTGAAGGGATCGGCGATGAATCTCTGTGCCGTCAGATCGAATCGGCCCAGGTAGCCTCTCGCCAGGCCGCGTCCCGCGATGTACAGCTCGCCGGATACTCCCGGCGGAACCGGACGCAGTTGATCGTCGAGCACGTACGCCTGTTCGTTGGGGTCTGGGACTCCGATGGGCACAGCACCGTTCCAACCGGGTTCCGCCTGCCACAGTGTGTTGTTCACCGTGGCTTCGGTGAGTCCGTACGCGGCAAGCAAATTCAGCCGCTCCGCCCATCGCCCGATCAGCTCGGGCGGAACCGTCTCGGTTCCGACCAACACCGTGCAACCCTGCGGTACTTCACATCCCGCCGGCAGGGCGGCCAGCAACGAGGGAGGGATGATTGCATGAGTCACGCGATTGCTCGTCATGAAATCGGTCAACGCCGGGCCGGCCACTCGTGCGCTCTGCGGCACGATCACCAGGGTGCTGCTCGTGCACAGAGCCATCGCCAATTCGAATACCGCAACGTCGAAGCCGACCGAAGCGAACTGCATCACCACCGAACCCGGTACCAGTCGCATCCGAACCTCAGCTGTCGCAACAAGACTCGGAATACCGTCATGGGAAAGGACGGCGCCCTTCGGCTTGCCGGTCGATCCCGAAGTGTAGATGACATAGGCCGCGTGGTTGACGCCAACTGGTGGCCTGGGAGTTTCGACGATCACTGCCTCGTCCAGTTCCGCTCGGATCAGCGGCTCGTCCAAGAGGATTCGCTCGACGCCGACCACATCCTCGATCCGCGAGCCTTCCTCCGAGGTGGACAGTAGTACCGAGGTGCGAGAATCGGTGAGCATGTAGGCGATGCGCTCGCTCGGGTGGCTCAGATCCAGGGGTAGATACGCTGCTCCCAGCTTGAGCACGGCGAGGACCGACGCGACCATCTCCACCGAACGCGGGACGGCAAGTCCCACCACGTCTTCGACCGAGACCCCGCGCCGATACAGCACGCCGGCTATCCGATCACATTGCTCGGAGAGCTCGCGGTACGTGGCCTGCCCCGCCTCGTCGCGCACCGCGATCGCCTCGGGTGTAGCAGCGACCCCACGCACGAAGGCGTCGTAGAACGTTTCCTCCGGCACGTCGACGGCGGTGTCGTTGAACGAGGTGACAACTTGCTCGAGTTCGCCTGGCAAGAAGATGTCGATGTCGCCGATCTCAATGTCGGCAGATTCCACGACTGCCGCGATCACCGATTCCAATCGGTTCGAAATTCGCTGTGCTGTTTCGCGATCGAAGAGGTCGCTGCCGTATTCGAGTCGGACGTCGATGCAGCCTTCGTCGCCGAGGTACTCGGTGAAGTTGAACACCAGATCGAACTTGGCTGTGTACTCCTCGAGTTCGAACGGATCCCCGCCCATCTCCTCGCGGCTGTGATAGCCGACCATGACCTGGAACAGCGGGTTGCGTGCCAAGGTGCGCGACGGATTGAGAAGTTCCACCACAGTTTCGAAGGGAACATCGGCGTTGGCGAAGGCCTCGAGGTCTCCCTCGCGAACGCGATCCACCAACTCCCGGAACGTCGGGTTACCCGACGTATCCGTGCGCAGCACAATCGTATTGACGAAGAAGCCGACCAAGTCGTCGAGCCCCTGTTCGCTACGTCCGGCTACGGGAGCGCCGAGGGGAAGGTCCTCACCCGCTCCGAGCGCAGTCAGCAACGCCGCCGACGCCGCGTGCAGGACCATGAACATCGAACTCTGGCTCTCGCGCGCCAGATCTCGCAGTGCGGCAGTTGTGTCCACACCCAACCGTGTTACCACTGCGCCACCGGAGAAACTCGGTCTGGCCGGTCGGCTCCGGTCGGTGGGAAGCAGCAGTTCTTCGGGGGCTCCGTCCAAACTCTTCGCCCAGAAGTCCAACTGCGTGCTCAGGACACTCGACGGATCGTCGGCGCTGCCGAGCAATTCCCGTTGCCACAGGGTGTAGTCCGCGTACTGAACCGGTAGCGGTTCGAAAGCTGGCTCCTCGCCCTGAATCCGAGAGGAGTAGGCAGACATCAGATCGCGCAGGAACGGCCGATCGGACCATTCGTCCGTTGTGATGTGATGCAGGACGATCACGACGATTACGGCACCGTCTACTCGGATCAGACGGGCGCGAATCGGAATCTCGTTCGAAAGGTCGAACGGACGGCCCACTGCCACTGCAACTTCGCCGGCGACACCGGATTCCCGTGAATGAACTGTCTCGACCGGAACCTTCGCCGATTCGAGAATTATCTGTTCCGGTGTTCCGTCCACCAACCGGAATACCGTACGCAAGGATTCGTGTCGTTCAACGACGTCGCCCAGCGCCGCGGCGAAGATGTCCGCGTCCAATGCACTGTCCAAGCGGAGCACGATCGGGAAGTTGTAGGCCGCGGAGTTCTCTTCCATCTGTCCGATCAGCCACAAACGCTGTTGAGCGGCAGAAAGTGGAAGGTGGTCCGGCCGCGGCTTCGCTACCAGCATCGGTCGCGTTGATCCCTGCTCGACCACAATGCGTTCCGCGAGTTCCGCGACGGTCGGTGCTTCGAAGAGATCACGCATGGTCAGACTGTTCGGAATGGCGATCCGAGCTCGACTGATCAGTTTGGTGGCCAGAAGCGAGTGCCCACCGAGGTCGAAGAAGTTGTCGTCGACACCGATGTCGTCCACATCGAGTACGTCGGAGAAGAGCTCACAGAGAACCTCTTCCGTGTGGTTCCGCGGTGCAATCGACTCCCCACTCCGCTCCCCCAGCACCGAATCGGCCGTGGGCAGTGCCTTGACGTCGAGCTTGCCGTTGACGGTCATCGGTAGAGACTCCACCTCGATCACCACGGCCGGAACCATGTAGTCGGGTAGGAGAACTCGCGCCTGCGCGCGATAGTCGTGCACGGCGCCGAGTTGCACGGGTGTCACGTAGCCGACGAGCCTCTTGACTCCGCCCGCCCCGACGTCGACCACGACCGCTGCTTGCCGCACGTGCTCGTCGGATTCGAGAACGGAGACGATTTCGCTCGGCTCGATGCGGTGACCTCTGATCTTCACCTGGTCGTCGGTGCGGCCCAGGAAGTCCAGGTTGCCGTCAGCGCGTCGCCGCACCAGATCCCCGGTGCGGTACATACGTTCTCCGGTCCCGGCCGGATCTGCGACGAAGCGCTCGGACGTGAGCGCAAAGCGTCCGAGGTAGCCGCGAGCCAAACCGGCTCCGGCAATGTACAGTTCGCCGGCAACTCCATCGGGGACCGGTCGCAGCCAGCCGTCGAGAATGTGCGCGGCGGTGTTCCAGATCGGCTTGCCGACCGTCGGGGTGTCACTGTCGGTCGTTCCGCCGCCGAGAGTGTTGATCGTGTATTCCGTCGGACCGTAGAGGTTGTAGCCCACGGTTCCCTCGGTCTCGCGCAGCCTGTTCCACACCGAATCCGGAACGGCTTCACCGCCGAGCAGGACCAGCGGCGGACGGTGTTGTCCCACAGCGTCGTCGAGCAGCCCGCTGTCGATCAGGTGCGTCGCGTAGGTCGGTGTCACGTTGACGACGTCGATTTCCTGTGCGTCGCAGTACGCAACGAGCGCCTCGGCATCACGACGCAGATCCTCGTCACAGATGTGGACCTCGTGGCCTTCCACGAGCCACAGAAGTTCCTCCCACGACATGTCGAAGGCGAAGGACACGGTGTGCGCGATCCGCAGGCGCCGGCCCGTCGCGGCGATCACCGGTTCGAAGATCGCCTCGCGGTGGTTGAACTGCATGTTCGTCAAGCCGCGGTAACCGGTGACCACGCCCTTGGGCTTGCCGGTCGAACCGGAGGTGTAGATGACGTACGCGGGGTGGTCGAGCCGATGCGGTGCTCCCGGGGCGAATGCTCCGAGTTCCGCCGCGGAGAGTGCCCGCGCCGAGATCGTCAGTCGCCTTGCCGCAGTGTCCGGCTCGTCGAGCACGATGGTCCGAATGTCCGCGGTGCGGACGTCCGCGCCTTCGAATTTCGGTGCGGCGGCGACAGTCGTCAGCAACACGACCGGATCCGCGTCGTCGATCATCACGGCCAACCGTTCGGCCGGATGGTCGAGTTCGAGGGGTAGGTAGGCAGCGCCCGTGCGCAATACGGCGAAGAGCGCGACGACCATGTCCACCGAGCGCGGCAGACCAAGAGCCACGATCTTTTCCGGCCCGGCGCCGTAGTTGATCAGCAACCGCGCCATCCGATTGATCTCGCCGTCGAGATCGGCGTAGGTCATCCGACGCTTCCCGAACACGAGTGCCGTGTCGTTCGGTTGCGCCGACGCCACCTCTTCGAACAGGTCGGCAATGGTGCGCTCCGGCAACTCTCGGATCTGCGTCTGCTGCGCTACCGCGGGAATCGGCGTCGCAACGACCGAACCTGTCATATCCTGCGACCAACTCTGGAGCAGGTCGACGAAGTGACCGAGCAGGTCCTCGGCTCGGCGCGCGGTCACCAGATGCGGATGGAACTCGAACTTGACGTTGACGGTGGTACCCGGGGTGACAACCACGGTCAGCGGATAGTGCGTGTGATCGATACTGTCGCTGCCGCTCACGTCGTGTGCGGCATTGAGTGCGTCGACCTGCTTCTCGTCCACGAAGTTCTGCAGGACCATCAGCACGTCGAACAGTTGACGATGCTCGGAAACACGTTGGATCGAGGCCAATCCGAGGTAGTCAAATGGCATCAGCGAAAGACGATCCGCCTGCGTTCGGCGAAGAAGTTCCTCGACGCTCTCGTTCGGATCCAGTTGCAGCCGAACGGGAACGGTGTTGAGGAACATGCCCACCACGGTGTCGATTCCCGGCACCTCCGGTGGCCTTCCGGCAACCGTGGAGCCGAAGACGACGTCCTGTCGACCGGTGGCCGACGCCAGCACCAGAGCCAGCGCTGCGTTCAGTACCGTATTGAACGTGACGCCGGACGCGGCAGCGCGCTCACGCAATGCACGCGAAAGCGATTCCGACAGAACCGCATCGCGGCGATCCGGAAGCTGAGGTTCGACGCCGGGCGCAGGCTCGGCAACAAGCGTCGGCTCCTCGAGTCCTGCGAGCGCTCCGCGCCACCCCGCGTCGGCGGCTGCACCGTCGCGGTCGGCCAACCAGGCGAGGTAGGCCTCGAACGACCCCTCGGGTTCGCCGAATGCGCTGTCGTCCCCGCCGGTGTCGTACAGCGCCAGAAGCTGGCTGACGACAAGGCCGTTGGACCAGCCGTCCCACAACAGGAACTGCCGGTTGATCACCAGTCGATCATGTCCGCCGGGCAGATGCAGCACGCTCATACGCCACAGCGGCGGCGCGGTCAGGTCGAATGGAGTCACTCTGTCTTGGGCGGCGACGGCCTCGGCGCGCTCACGAGCAGCCGAGTCGTCGAGTTCACGGAGATCGTGGACGGCGACGGGAACATCGAGTCCCGCACTGAAGAACTGCGCAGGCTCGTTCAGTCCTTCGCTCACGAATCCCGCTCGCAACGTGGGATTTCGTCGTTGAAGTGTCCGGGCGGCCGCAGCCAACCTGTCGACATCGAGGGTGTGCCCGAAGTCCATCGAGAACTGTGCCGTGTAGATGTCCCCACCACTGCGGCTGTCGCTGCTGCCTGCGTAGCCGGCTTGGAAGTACAGGCCTTCCTGCAACGGTGAGAGTGGGAGGATGCTACTGACACCCGCCGGGCTCGCATCGGATATCGCGTCGATCTCGGCCTGACTCAGGTCGAGCAACGGCACATCGGACGGGGTCAGGATGGGAGGCCCGTCATGCTCCGCGGCCGCAGCCGCCAGATCGCCGAGCGCCGAAACCCAGCCGTCGGAGAGTGACTGCGCATCCTCCTCGGACAAATCTTCACTTGCCCAGGCGAAGTCGGCACGGAGTTCCGAATCCACGCTGACGACATTCACGATCAGCCGATACGGACCTCCCATGTCTGCGTCGGGATCGGTGGACATGGCTTCGGATTCCGCTGCCAGGGACCATGCTGTCGATCCAGCTGTCGTCGTACGTCCGAGATAATTGAACAGGATCTGAGATTCGGAGCGCCCCGCCAATCTCGATGCCGTACGTGCATTCACGTACCGCAACATCCCGTAGCCGATACCGCCGTCCGGAGCCGCCCGCAGGCTCTCCTTCACTTCGCGCAGCGTGTCCACCGGGTCGGTTCCGCCGAGCAGTCGCATCGGGGCAATCGTGGTGAACCAGCCGACTGTTCGCGACAGATCGGTCCCGGGTACCAACTCCTCGCGGCCGTGCCTTTCGAGATCGACCAGCAGTTCGCGCTCACTGCGACCGGTGGAACGACGCCAGCGATCGACCGACATCGCCAACGCAGCCAACAGAACATCCGTTCCCTCAGCACCCAGCATGGCCGGAACCGTTCCGAGTGCCGCCTCGGAGATTGCTCCGTCCACCGTGACCGTGCGCCTCGAGCCTCCGGATACAACGGCATAGCTCGCGGTACCGGGGATCAACTCCGCGCCCGGAGCGGTCACGGTCAGCCAGTGATCGAGTTCGGCAAATCGATGAGCACTGCTTGCGTGTTCGGCCACCGTGCGGGAGAAGGTACGCAGCGAAGTTCCGACGGCGTCCAATGCTGCGGGCTCTCCGGCCTCGACGGCCACCCAGGCCATCGCGAGATCCTCGAGCAGGGTTCCCCACGAAACCCCGTCCACGACCAGATGGTGCGCGACTATCGCGAGTCGGCCCAGATTCTCAGCGCCACAATCGAACCAGACCACCGAGACCATCCGTCCTGCAGACGGATCCAATCGACTGGTCGCCCGCTCGGAACGTACGGTGATGAGCGTCCGCAACTCGGCGTCATCCAGTCCCCGAGCATCAACGCGTTCGACAAGGTTCGCTGCCCGGATACTGCCGGGTTCCTCGATCCGCGCCGACCACATTCCGCGGTCATGTCGGATCAAGGTCTGGCGAAGTCCGTCGTGGTGATCGAGCACGGCCTGCATTGCGCCGGTGATCGAATCGAGAGATGTTGCCGGGGAGTGGATCAGAACTGCCTGGTTGAAGCGATCGGTACCACCCGTCCATTCGGACAAGCGGTGAACCACCGGCAGCGGAACCAGCTCACCCACGCCGATGTCGGCCGTGACGGTGGCAACCGACGTGGCGACATCACCCACCGCTGCGGCGATCGCAGCGGGAGTGCGCAGTTCGAAGATCTGACGCGGGGTCAGCACTACCGAATCACGACGAGCCAGGTTGACCAGTCGGATCGCCAGGATACTGTCGCCGCCGAGAGTGAAGAAGTCGTCGCGTGCCCCGACGCGTGGCAGGCCGAGAACTGTCGCGAAATGCCTGGCGAGGAGGTCGGCAACGCCCGAGGAAACTACTCCCGTCGTTTCGCCCACCTGTGCCGCGAAATCCGGTGCCGGTAGGGCTTTTCGGTCGAGCTTGCCACTCGGGCTCAGCGGCAGCGACTCGAGCCGCACGAACGCGCTCGGCACCATGAACTCCGGTAGCACGGACAACAACTGCCCTCGAACCGCAGCGTCATCAGCATCTCCGACCAGATAGGCGACCACCTGTGCGCGGTTACTCGGACCGTCGGTTCGGACGATCACGGCACTTGCCGAGACTCCGGGGCACAATGCCAACTGCGCTTCGATTTCACCGAGCTCGATGCGGAATCCACGAACCTTCACCTGCTCGTCGACACGGCCGAGGTACTCGAGAACGCCGTCGGCATTCCACCGCACGATGTCACCGGTCCGGTACATCCGCGAGCCGCCGTCGCTGTACGGATTCGCCACAAATCTTTCGGAGGTCAATCCCCCACGTCCATGGTAACCACGCGCCAGTTGTGGTCCAGCCAGATACAGCTCACCGGTGGCACCGGCCGGAACGTTCTGCAGATACGGATCGAGAACGAACAGGCCGGTATTGACGGCGGGTGCGCCGATCGGGACACTCACCGCGTCTGCCGGAGTGTCCTGCACCGATGGCTGCCAACTGACGTCGACGGCAGCCTCGGTGGGGCCGTAGAGGTTGTCCACCAGAACGTTCGGCAGGATCTCGGCAACCTTGCGCGCAACGTGAACGGGCAGTGCCTCACCGCTGCAGTTGACGATCTCGAGGGAAGAGCACAGTGCTGCTTTCGGCTCCGCAAGAAACACTTCGAGCATCGACGGAACAAAATGCACTCGGGTTACGGAATGTTCGACGATGACGTCGGCCAGATAGCCCGGATCCTTGTGCCCGTCCGGCTCGGCCATCACCAGAGTTGCCCCCACCAGGAACGGCCAGAAGAATTCGGGGACGGAGACGTCGAAACTCGACGGGGTCTTCTGCAGCATCCGGTCGGAGAAGTCCAGCGGACGTATCTGCTGTGCCCAGAGCAATCGGTTGACCACACCCTCGTTGGTGACCACAACGCCTTTGGGACGACCGGTCGAACCCGAGGTGTAGATCATGTACGCGGCATCCGCGGGCGATCCTGGGACACTCAGCGGTTCGGCTGGGAACTGCGCGGACTCCGATACCGTCACCCGCGGAACCGAACCCGAATCGAGTGAAGAATCTTCCGACACCACGACGCACACCGGATCGGCGTCGTCCAGCATGTACGTCAGCCGCTCCGCCGGATAGCCGGTGTCGAGCGGAACGTATGCTCCCCCGGCCTTCCCGATGCCGAGTATCGCAACCATCAGATCGACCGAGCGCGGCAAGGCAACCGCCACCAATGATTCGCGTCCGACGCCACGTTCGTGCAGCAGATGCGCAAAACGATCAGCGCGAGAGTGAAGTTCGGCGTAGGTCAGCGACTCTTCACGGAAGATCACTGCGGTGGCTTCGGGCGTACGCCCGGCTTGATCCTGCAGCAGCTCGGTCAGCGTTGCGCGCGGCCGATCCAAGGCACTGCCGATGCTCCCCGGCTGTGCGGGTGCCAGCGCGATCCGGCCGATGACCTGGTCGAGATCGCGAGAGAGTTCTACGAGCACGACTGCGAGAGCTTCGGCCAGCGACGCAGCGGCATCGCCGTCCACCTGAGCAGTGTCGTACTTGAGCTCCAACGCCAATTGATCGCCGGGGACGACGATCAGGGTCAGCGGGTAGGCCGGTCGCTCGTCGAATCGAATTCCCGTCAGTCTCACCGAGTTCGTCGGATCAGCGATTGCCGTGTCACCGAGTGGATAGTTCTCGAACACGACCAGTGATTCGAAGTTCTGCTCCAGTCCGCCGGTCCGCCGCAGTTCCGGTAGCCCCAGGTACTGATGGTCGAGTAGTTCCGATTGTTCCCTCTGCCAACGAGAAAGTGCTTGCGCGGCTGTCTCTGCCGGATCGAACCGCAACCGAGCCGGCACAGTGTTGATGAACAAGCCCACCATGGACTCGATGCCGGGCAGGTCTCCACCGCGTCCCGATACGGTTGATCCGAACAGCACGTCTGTTCGGCCGGTCATTCGGCCGAGCACCAGTCCCCAGGCGCCGTGCACGAGCGTGCTCAGCGTCAAACCGTAGGAGCGTCCGGTGGTCGACAGCGCGCGAGTATCACTGTCGGACAGCCCGACTCGGGTAGCATGGACACCGCTGCTGCCCGCGCTCGGCGCGGGAAGTTCGACCGCGGGCCCGGGAGAGTTCAGTGCTTTTCTCCACACCGCTGCCGAAGCCTCGTGATCGTGGCCGGCCAACCATTCGAGGTAGCTGCGGTACGGCGCCGGACTCGGGAGCACCACGCCGGAATCGCCAACGCTGTACGACGCCATCAGCTCCCGCAGCATCACCGGGACCGACCATCCGTCTGCAACCGCATGGTGAATCGACTGCAGCAGAAGGTACTTCTCCGAAGAGGCACGGAGCAGTGTGTAACGGACGAGCGGCGGCTGCGCGAGGTCGAACCCGCGCGCGCGGTCGGCGGAAAGCAGTTCATCCACGTCGGCGCCGGCATCCGTGACTACTGCCATCTCCACGACGACGCTCGGGTGCACCACCTGCACGACCCGGCCGTCGCCCAGGACCGAGAATCCGGTGCGCAGCGCCTCGTGTCGATCCACGACGGATTGCAGCGCACGGCGCAGAGCCGCGCTGTCCACGGCGCCGGTCAGCTCCACGACCTGTTGCACGACATACTGATCAGCCCCCGGATCGGCAAAAGCCGAATGGAAGTAGATCCCTTCCTGCAACGGAGTGAGCGGGAGAATCTCTTCTGCCTTCGGCAACCCGTCCACATCCGCCTGAGTGAGCGCCACCAGAGGGTAGTCGGACGGTGTCGCGCCGCCGAAGGCTGCGAGCCCGGACACGGCCTTGAGCGAGTCCAGCCACAACCGCGCAAACCTGTCGATGTCGCTACGCAGGAAGATATTCGACGCCCAGGTCAGAGTGGCCCTCAGTCGTGGCCCACCGGCCGCTTCCTCGGCTACGACGTCGACAGACAACGCGTGACCCAACGGCATGGACGGATCGGCAGCGCCGTCCATCGACACCGGGAACCAGTCCCCCTCTGCAACTGCAGTGCGCCCCAGATAGTTGAGCACCACCTCGGGTGCTGCGACGCTACGCAACTGATCCGAGCTGCCGAGGTATCGCAATGCGCCGTACCCGAAGCCTGCGTTCGGGACGCGTCGAAGTTGCTCCTTGACGCTCTTGAGAACCACCGCCAACTCACCGCTCGCTTCGAGATCCGGAGCGGCTGTATCGATTTCGAGTGCAACCGGGAATACCGTGGTGAACCATCCGACAGTACGTGTCAGGTCGACGTGCGCAGCGCCGTCACCGCGAACGATGTCTTCGTCGCGTCCGTGCCCTTCCAAGTCGATCGTCACCGATGCGGCACCGCTCCACTTGGTCAGCGCAACGGCCAATGCGGTGATCAGCACTTCGCTCACGTCGGCCCCGAATGCCCTTGGGACACTGCCCAACAACCGATCGGCGAATTCCGGAGGCAGGGTGATCGATCGCGCCGCGGCGGTGCGCGCGAGGTCAACTGCCGGGTCGAGTGCCCGACGGCCGAGAGGTGACTGTTGTGCGGAAGTCACCGAGTCCCAGAACTCGATCTCCGAGTCCAGTCGCCCGGCTCCGACCGCCTCCGAAACGAGTTCGGCGTACCTTCTCACCGACGTGCCGACCGGAGCGAGTGAGGGTTCGTCGCCTTGTATCGCTGCGATACCCGCGCGCGCAAGGTCTTCGAGGATGATGCGCCAGGAGACACCGTCGACGACCGCGTGGTGGATGACAAGCAACAGTCTTCCGGGACCGGTCGCAGTGGTGAAAAGAACAGCACTGACCATCGTGCCGTCTGCCGGGTTCAGACGCCTGACGGCTCGCTCGGTCTCGGCGACGATCAGCGGTCCGCATTCTTCGAGCGGCACCGGTAGTGCACGGGTCTCGAAGACCACAGCCAATTCGTTGGTGGCCGGAACAAGCAGCGATCCTTCGGAAGTCAACTTCGCACGAAGTCCATCGTGGCGTGCCACCAGGGCATCGAGCGCCGCCTCGACATGCTCGGACGTCAAAGCTGACGGAGTCTGAATCAGCGCTCGCTGATGGAAGGTTCGTGCTACGTCCAGCGTCCCGAGGGCCCTGGCAGCGATGGGCGTCGTGGCTACGTGGCCGATCGGTTCGTCCGAATGATCGACGATCTCAGCCGTTCGGCCGGATTGGGCGCGCGCCATCGCCTCGGCGGTGCGCAGCTGAAACACCTCGCGTGGACTGATCGACAAACCGGCTGCACGAGCCGCGGTCACGAGCGAGATCGCGACGATGCTGTCACCGCCCAGTGCAAAGAAATCGTCGGTCACGCCAACCGATTCGAGACCTACCGCCGACGCGATCAACGTGCAGAATTGTTGTTCGACTTCGTTTCTCGCGGCGACGTGTGCACTCAGTTCGGCGAGATCGGGCTCAGGAAGGGCTCGACGGTCGAGTTTGCCGTTGGCCGTGAGCGGAAACTCGTCGAGGACAGTGACGGTGGTCGGGACCATGTAGTCGGGCAGCTTGCTCGCCGCCCACTCGCGAATGTCCTGTGAGTCGACCGCAAGGTTCGTCCCCGACGCTGCACTCACGTACGCGGCGAGATACTTTGCACCTGTGGGTGCTTGACGCACCAGAACTGCCACGTGGCGCACTCCGGGGTGTGAGATCACGGCGGCTTCGACGTCTTCGAGTTCTAGGCGCATGCCACGAATCTTCACCTGATTGTCCGTGCGCCCCAGGAAGTCGAGGGTGCCGTCGGCGGTCCATCGAGCCAAGTCACCGGTGCGATACATCCGGGATCCGGCCAAATCACCGGAAACAAAGGGATCTGCAAGAAAACGAGACGCGGTCAACGCCGACGCGCCCACATATCCGCGCCCCAGTAAGAAGCCCGCTGCGTAGAGTTCGCCGCCGGTGCCGACCGGAACCGGCTGCAGGTCACCGTCCAACACGTACAGGCGAGTGTTGGGGTTCGGGCGCCCGATGGATGTGGCAATTCGTTCCGCGTCCTCGCGGTAGATCACATGGGAGACACCGATAGTCGCTTCCGCCGGCCCGTAGCCGTGATACAGCGTCGTGGACAGTTGGGCACGGAACCGATCGAAGAGTTCAGGCGTGAGAACCTCACCGCCGCACCACACGTGCTTCAACGAATCGAGCTGATCGGTCCCGTTCGCCAGATCCAGAAGGATGTCGAGCATCGACGAAACCAAGTAGACAAAAGTGACCGATTCTCCGGCAATCAGGTCGAGCAGGTATTGCGGGTCGCGTTCCCCCTCTGGCTTCGCGATCACCAATCGACCGCCGGAGACGAGCGGGAGCAGGATCTCGTTGATCGAGATGTCGAACGAGAGTGGGGCTTTGAACAGAGAGGCATCGCCGGACCCGAACCCGAGAATCCGCTCCCGCTGCCACAGCAACCTTGCGCAGATTGCCTCGTGGCGGATCATGGCGCCCTTCGGACGTCCGGTCGAACCGGACGTGAAGATGACGTACGCGAGTTGGGCACCGTGAATACGTATGCCAGAGGTCATTATCTCGGACAGGTCCGAAGGCCCGTCCTCGTATGCCCACGCGGAGAGATCGACCAATACGGAGTCGTCTACGCCGTCCGAGGTGAGCACCAATGTGGCACCGGCATCGGTGAGTACCGATTCGCGGCGCTCTGCGGGCCAGGACGGATCCAGTGGCACGAAGGCGCCGCCGGCGCACATGACGGCCAACAACCCCACCACCATCTCGGCGGATCTCGGAAGGCCGATCGCCACAACGCTTTCGGGTGCGACGCCGCGCGAGATCAAGTGCGCGGCGAGCTGCGATACCCGACTTTCGAGCTCGCCGTAGGTCAGCCGGATATCGCCGTCGACCACGGCGACAGCGCCCCGATCGGCCGAGAAGCTGCTGCGCAACAAATCCGGCACCGTCGTCACGGGCTGCGGTTCTGCGGTGTCGTTCCACCCATGGAGAACGAGTTCACGCTCCGCGGGCGACATGGGGTCGAGTGCCGAGATCGGAAGCTGCGGCTCGGCCACGAATCGATCGAGGAACTGTTCGATTCTGGCGGTGTGATCGGCCAACTCCCTGTCGAATCCGGCCGGGGCGCGGACGTCGATCTCGATCGGTTCCCCGTCCTGACCACCGCGCACGCTCAGATCCAGGTCACTGACCCGACCGGTCACCGAATTACGCACGCGCACCGGGCAGCCGCCGAAGGTGAGTGTGTGTTCGAACATCATCGAGTTGATGCCGGGACCGAAGACCTGGCGGTCGGGATCGATTGCTCGCACGTCGCGTGCGAGATCCTCGCCCCGGTACCGCCCGTGCTTGAGTATCGAGATCAAGGCGGTGTCGAGACGAGTTGCCAACTGGCCGATGGTTTCCGAGCGTTCGACTCGAATACCGAGCGGCAGAATCGTCGACGCCATCGAGGGAGTGCGCCGCATGTCGCGACCCACCCGAGCGGCCATCGGCACCGAGACGACAACGTCGTGCTGTCCGGTGGTTCGTGCAATGTACGCGATCAGCGCAGCCATGGGCAGGCGAGTTCGCCGAATCCCGGCGTCGGCGGCATAGCGATAGAGCTGCGCTGCACGATCGACGTCGAGCGTGAGCATCGCCGCGATCGACGGCAGCGAATCATCCACCTGCCCATGCAGAATCCGCGTTGCTTCCGGTCCTGATTCAACTCGTTCGACCCAGTACTGACGGTCGAGCTGGAACCGCGGAGAGTTCCGGTATTCCAGATCGGCCGCCACCACCGCATCGAGCGACCACACCGGCGCCGCAGTCTCGAGGTTCGGATCGTCGTACCGCTCGGCTACGTCGGCGACGATGAGCGAGATGCCGTACCCGTCGACCACGCTGTGGTGATAGCGCTGATACCAGATGACTCGGTCGTCAGCAGTTCGCAGAAGCACCTGGCGGAACAGCAGATCGTCCGCACCGAAGACCCGAGCCATATCGGTGTCCATCCACGACTGCGCAGTCGAATCGGGATCCGCCTCGGCGCGAAGGTCGAGAATTTCCACGTCCCAGCGCGCATCCGGAATCGGCACCTGGATCAGCTGGTTGTCAGCATCCACCCGAAAGTGCACGAACAGCGCTTCGACGCGCCCGACTGTGGCCTTGATCGCCGCTGCCGCGCGCTCGACGTCGATCGTCCCGTCGACCTCGACGACAAGTCCGATGTTGTACACCGGACTGCTCGGATCGACGTTCTGAGCAACCCACACCTCACGCTGAGCGGCCGTCGCCGGGAGCGTTGCGTCCAGATCGCCACCGCCCGATACAGACGGGTGAGCTACCTGAGAGTGGTCAGACATCGAGAAATCCGATCATCGTCGTTCATGCTCATCGAACGACGAACACCCTCGCAAGTTTAGGGTAGGCTACCCAGGAACGTGAAGGTGCGCTCCCGCCCTGGTCAGACCTGTTCCCACGGACCGAATTCGAGCAAAACGTCGATTGCCGTCTTACCGTCCTGCGGCCGAACGACATGTTCGAGGGCGTAGACCCTCGATCCCTCCGCGGCGCGAGCGAGATCGGAAATACCGGGCAGAATGGTCGGTTCGGGTGGGCCGCCCACACCACGGTGGAAGTTCTCGATCGAATGCCCCAAATAGAGGACGCGCCCGCCTGGCGTCAGCCACTCCCCGACGCGTTTGAGCGTGTCGGCCAGCTCGTCGACCTCGAGGTGAAGAAAGCTGACCAACACCAGGTCAACTACCCCTTCCGGTTGCCACGTGGTCGCGTCGCCGACCTGCCAGTCGACAGCCTTGTCCAAGTCACTCTCCCGTGCCAGATCTATCGCCACCGACGAGTAGTCGACGGCAGTCACCGACCACCCTTGCCCGGCCATCCACCGCGCGTGACGGCCGTCGCCGCAGGCCAGATCGATCGCAGTGCCCGGCTTCAGGTCGGCAATTCGTGTTGCAACGGTTCCCGCCGGGTCGATTCCCCACGGCTCCGTCACCGCTCGGTATCGCTCGTCCCAGTCGTGTGCGTCCATGATCACTGCTCCTCGTGGTTCGTTTCACCGCGGTTCGTTCCACTGTCTCCGATCAGACGGTGCAACGAGCAGCATAGAGAACCCTCAAACGTGACAGATGCATACCCCTGGGGGTATACAGGTGACGGTCAGGAATACCCCCACCCGTATCAGGAGCGAAGATGTCAGCGACCAGAACAGTCACCGCGGACCCACCCGCCCAATCCGACGGCATACTCGCGCGCCTCGGTCGATCGATGGCGGCGCACACCCGCCTCGTCATCGGCGTCTGGTTGATCGCGTTGGTCGCACTCGGCGCCGCAGCGCCCAGCGTCTTCACCTCCCTCGCCGGCGCAGGTTGGCAGGCAAACGGATCCGAATCAGTGCAGGTTCGCGAGTTGGCCGAGCAGCATTTCGGTGGAAACTCCTCCGCTGCAGTGCAGGTGGTCGTTCACTCGAATTCTCTGCCCATCACCGATCCGTCGATGCAGCAAACGCTGGCGGCGGCAACGGAAATCTTCTCCGCGGACCCTCGTTTCAGCGAAGTGGTCGCCCCGCAGGCCGGCATGACCATCAGCCCGGACGGACATACCGGCATCATGATCGCGGGCGCCAACGCAAGTACCGACGAGATGGTCAGTGCGGTAGACGAACTCGGCAAGGAACTCACTGCATTGTCCACGGACACCATCGAGGTGTACCCCACCGGCGCGTCGGCTTTGTGGAGCGATTTCAACAAGGCCAATCACGAAGCGATGATCAAGGCCGAAATGATGTCGTGGCCCGTCACTCTCGCGATCATGGTGTTGGCCTTCGGCTCCCTGGTTGCCGCAGGACTCCCACTGCTTCTGACACTCGCAGGTCTGGTCGCTTCGGCGGGCGGGCTTGTGATCCTCAACGAGATCACGCCGATTTCCGTGTGGGCCATGAACTTCGCGATGATGTTCGCTCTGGCGCTCGGGATCGACTACGCACTCTTCCTCGTCGCCAGGTTCCGGGAAGCACTGCGAACCGATCCGGATCCGCGGGCCGCCGTGGCTCAAACGATGGACACCGCCGGCAAAGCTGTTGTCCTCTCCGGCCTCACAGTTCTGGTCAGCTTGTCTGCGGTGCTCATCGTTCCAGCCCCGGCCGTACGCACGATGGCTGTCGGAATCATGCTCGCTGTGATCTTCGTTCTCGCCGCAACACTCACCCTGCTACCTGCCGTGCTCGGCCGGATCGGCGCCAAGGTCAACGGCGGTTCACTACCGTATGCAAAGCGCCAGCAGCACCGCTCCCCGATGTTCGCAGCTTGGGCATCACTGCTGCACAAGCACCCGTGGCCTTTCGGCATCGGCGCCGTGATCGTCCTTATCGCCCTCGTCGTTCCGGTCTTCGGACTGAAGGTTGCAATGCCCTCCATCGCCGTGGTTCCCGAGGACGCCCCGGTTCGACAGGGATACGAATTGGTGCAGCAGCAGTTCGGTGACGGGGCACCCGGAATGCTGCAGATCGTCACGTCCGCCGACGATGCAGCCGACACCTCGCGTCTTGCCATGAGCGTGGATGGCGTCGCAATGATCACCCCGACGCAACAAGCGGCCGACGGATCCGATCTGGTTATGCTGCAAGCAGTTCCCACCGTCGACCCGTCAGATCCTGCGATGGAAACCATCCTTGCCGACCTTCGGTCGCAACTGCCGGAATCGGCGCTCGTCGGCGGCGCTCCGGCTGAAAATCTCGACCTTCAGCAGGCGCTCGACGACTACCTTCCCTTCGTGGTGGTCGTGATTCTGACGCTCGGATTCCTGTTGCTGCTGATCGCCCTCCAGGCACCTTTGATTGCCTTGATCGGCACGCTGGTCAGCCTGCTGTCCACTGGGGCCGCATTCGGAATCGCGAAGTTGATTTTCCAGGACGGCCACGGAGCAGGCCTGCTCGGCTTCGATCCCCAGGGGTTTCTCAACGGGTGGGGTCCGGTCTTCTTCTTCGCCATGATCTTTGCCATCGCGATGGACTACACCGTGTTCCTGCTCTCGAGCGCCAAGGAGCACTACGAACGCACAGGTGACCCCGAGACCGCACACATCGACGGCCTCGCACATTCGGGTCGGGTCATTGCGGCGGCAGCAGCGGTGATGGTTGCGGTCTTCTTCACTTTTGCGCTCGCAGATCCCTTGCCACCCAAGGAAATGGGCATCATTCTAGGTGTAGCTGTCCTCCTGGACGCAGTGCTCGTCCGCTTGGTGCTGCTGCCCGTTCTCCTGCGCCTCAGCGGCCGGGCAGCCTGGTGGGCGCCGGCATGGTTACGACGCGTCCTGCCGAACATCAGCTTCTCGCATGGCTGACCGTGTACCCGACATCACTGTCTTCTTGATACCCCCAGGGGTATGATGGAGACAAGAGAAATCGTAGCCAACGACATCGAAGCCAATGGCACCGAAGCCAACGACAAGGAGCGGGCAATGACAACACCCACAGAACCGATAGCGATCGCAACCAAGGTCACCGGAACTTTCGACGACGTCGTCACCCGAACTCGTGCTGCTCTCGCCGAGCTGGGCTTCGGCATCCTGACCGAGATCGACATGCAGGCAACACTCAAGGCGAAGCTGGACGAGGACATGGAAAAGTACCTGATCCTGGGTGCCTGTAACCCGCCGTTGGCCCATCGGGCAGTTTCGGTGGATCGTCAGATCGGCCTCCTGCTGCCGTGCAACGTTGTCGTCCGCGAAGATACGACTACCGAGAATTCGTTCTTCGTCGAAGCGATGAATCCCGCTCTCATGGTTCAGGTTTCCGGCGAACCAGGCCTGGAGTCCGTGGCGGCCGACGCCGCCGTCAAGTTGCGGGCAGCCGTCGACTCGTTGATCTGACACCGCAGCCGGATCAAACACTGGATCAAGCAGTGACATGCCCCCAGGGGTACCCTCGGTCGCAGCACGAACACTCGAGAAGGGGCCACCATGACCGGCGACGAAGAGAGCATTGCGCTCGTACTGAACAGACTGCGGCGTGCTCACGGCCAACTTGCCGGGGTCATCTCGATGATCGAGAACGGCCGCGACTGCAAGGACGTCGTGACGCAGCTCGCAGCCGTGTCGAAGGCGCTGGACCGAGCAGGGTTCAAGATCGTCGCTTCCGGGCTGCGTGAATGCCTGAGCGGTGACAGCGCGGAAGGTCAGGAACCGATGACCGAGGCCGAACTCGAGAAGCTGTTCCTGGCACTGGCCTGAAATATGAGAAGGGCCTGACCTGCAGTCAGCAGGTCAGGCCCTTTCTCGCATGCGGAAAACTACTTCGCCAGGAAGTCGATCAGCACCTTGTTCACGGCCTCCGGACGCTCGAGGTACCCGTAGTGTCCGGCGTCGGGAATCTCTTCGAACGACGCCGTCGCGATGCAGTCCGCCACCTCGCGGGAGAGGTAGGGCGGGATCATGCGGTCGTCGGCGAAAGCGACGGACAGGCACGGGCGCATGATCGACTTGTACGCGCCCCGTCGATCGAAGGCGCGGTCCATACCGAGCTGCGCGCGAACACCCGGTGACGTTGCGCCGCCGGTGAACTCGAAGATATCCATCCAGTCGCGCGCGGAGTGATCGTCTGCCAGCGTGGCCGGCGAAAGGTTCATCACCGCGGTCACTGCGGCACGGTATTTGGCCGGCAGAGCGACGCCACTGTCGAACAACTGGCGCTCACCCTCGGTCAGGACCTGCTGGAAATGATCCATCCGGGCGTGGCCGGCGAGGAACACTGCTTTGCGAACCAGATCGGGCCTGGCGAGCGTCAGTTCCTGCGCCACCCGGGCGCCCATCGAGGTTCCGATGACATGGGCGGGGCCGCCACCGAGGTGCTCGATCAGTCCGGCGGTGTCCGCAACCATGTCGGGCATCGTGATGCCGCCGAGGCTCTCGCCGGACGGTGCGATTCCGCGGTTGTCGAAGGTGCAGACTCGGTAGCCGGCGGCCACCAGCGCCGGGGTCTGGTGCAGATCCCAGACGCGGCCGGGGCTGCCGGTCCCCATGATGAGCACCACCAGATCTCCATCACCCTTGACCTGGTAATTGATGGGGATTCCGTTGATTGTGGCGACCGTCATGTCAGCCTTCCTCCTCGTACGTGTGATCAACAATTTTGGTTGGATAGCCTAAGCTGATGGGCGGTCGTGTGACCGCAACCCCAGCCCATGCTCGTCCAGGAGGACCCCCGTTGAGAGTCGCTACGCTCGGATACCAAACCTGGGGCCACCGTACCCTGCAGGCCTTGATCGACTCCGATCACGAGGTCGTGCTGGCAATCACACACCCGAAGAGTGAGCACGTCTACGAACAGATGTGGGCGGACTCGGTTGCAGATCTGGCGGCCGAGAACGGTGTACCCGTTCACGTGGCGAACAAGCCTGACGACGCCTTCAAGGCCGCGCTGGCCGAAGCAGCTCCCGACATCATCGTCGCCAACAACTGGCGTACCTGGCTGCCGGCGGAGGTCTTCGACGCACCTAAGTACGGCACCCTCAACATCCACGATTCGCTGCTACCCAAGTACACGGGATTCTCCCCGCTCATCTGGGCTCTGATCAACGGCGAAGAAGAAGTCGGCCTCACGGCGCACCTGATGGACGAGGAACTCGATGCGGGCGACATTGTGCTGCAGCGTTCGACAACGGTCGGCCCGACCGACACCGTCACCGATCTGTTCCACCGCACGATCGACATGATCGGCCCCATCACACTCGACGCCCTGGATCTGATCGCGTCCGGGCGGACCGACTGGACGCCGCAGGACCGATCGCAGGCCACGTTCTTCCACAAGCGTGCACCACAGGACAGCCACGTCGACTGGTCCTGGCCGGCCGAGGTCATCGAGCGTTTCGTCCGGGCACAGTCCGATCCGTACCCCAACGCTTTCGCGGAGTTCAAGGGCCAGCGCATCCGCATCCTGAAGGCGTCCGTCTCACGCGGGCACTACGGAGGAACCCCCGGCCGAGTGTTCATCCAGGAAGACGACGGCATGGTGATCGTCGCGGGCCCCGACGCATGGTCGGGCAAGAACAAGGGACTGCGGATCGAGCGCGTCCGACTCGACGACGGCAGCGAGTACACCGCCGCCGAGTTCTTCCCCCACGGCGGCGGGTACCTAACCTGATCGTCTGATCAGACCCCCTCAGTACAAACCCCAGTACAAACCCCTCAGTCGCGACCTTCCCAGGCCGCCCACAGTTGTGCGTAACGCCCGCCCGCGGACACCAGTTCGCGGTGCGGGCCTTCTTCTACGATCTGTCCGTGTTCGAGCACGATCACTCGGTCGGCGCCCGCGGCCTGTGTAAGCCGGTGTGCAACAACCAGAGTGGTGCGGCCCTCCGTAGCGGCTTCGGCAGTCGCTTCCAGTTCCCGTGCTCCGGCGCTACCCGCCTCCGCTGTTGCTTCGTCCAGTACCGCGACGGCCGGGTCGGCCAACACCAGTCGCGCCAAAGCCAACTGCTGCGCCTGTGCCGCCGTCATCTCGTGCCCGCCTTCGCCCACGACGGTCAGCATTCCCTCGTCGAGAGCCTCCACCCACTCGTACGCGCCGACCGTCCGCAGCGCCGCGGCTACGTCCTCGTCCGAGGATTCGGGAGCGGCCAACCTCAGATCCTCGATCAGGGGCCCGGCAAAAACATGGACCTCCTGACTCACGATCGCGATGTGGCGTCGTAGGTCGTCGAGGTCGGCAAGCGGGACACCACCGATCGACACCCGCCCCGACGTCGGAGTGATCGAACCGGCAGCGATCGCCGCAAGCGTCGTTTTTCCGGCTCCGGTCGAACCGACGAGCGCCACGCGCTCCCCCGCTCGCAAGGTGAGAGTCACTCCGTGGAGAACCTCATGGCCACCGTCGTAGCTGTGCCGAATGTCGTCCAGACGCAGCGAACCGTCGGCCGGAACGGAACCTGCATCCGTCGAAGGCTCCGTTTCCTCGATCTCGACGACGCCGACCAGTCGCGCGAGGCTGGCGCCGGCCGACTGCACTTCGTCGAAGGTGTAAAGCAGCGAGCCGATCGGGTTGAACAGGCGATGGAACAGCAGAGCAGCAGTCGTCGTCTGGCCGACTGTCACGACGTCCTCACGGACCAGCAGGAATCCGACGACGAGAATCATGGACAAGCCCACGAATTCGGCGCGGTTACCGCGACCGGCGAACCTCGTGAACAGGCCGAACACGCCGACGGCCAGATCACGCGCTTTTGCCGACGCCGCATCTATCTGACCGAGGTGTTCCTTCTCGAGGCTGTACGCGCGGACCGTCTTGGCACCCTGGAGGCTGCTGATGAGCGCTTGTGAACGAGCGCCCATCGCTACCCGCTCGGCAGCGTAAATGGGAGCCGATCGCGGCAGGTACCACTTGAGCGCCAGCGCGTACATCGGCAGCGCGACCATTCCGGCGAGGCCGAGGCGCCAGTCGAGTCCCAGCATGGTCACCATGCTCAGAGCCACGAGCAGAACTGCTGCGATCATGCCGGGAACCACGTCGGACACGGCCTTGGCGATCACCGACACGTCGTCGCCGACTCGTGAGAGCAGATCGCCCTTGCCGACCTTCTCGACGGTCTGGATCGGCAGGCGCAGTGCCCGGTCCACGGTTCGCTCGCGCAGGTCCGCCAGAATCGTCTCGCCGAGTCGCTTGATCAGATAGGCGGCCACACCGGTGAACACACCGCCCACGATTGCGGCGGCGGCGATGATCACGACCACCCCGACGATCGTCGACGTGGGCGCGTTGTCCCGGACCCGGTCGACCAGGACACCGAATACGTAAATCGGCACCAAGGCCATCGCCGACGCCGAAGCCGCGACGATCAGGACCAACAGGCTCTGCATCCGGTGTTCGGCCAGCGCTGCTCGCAACCACTTCCAGGTCTGGCGACCACTCGCGATCGGCAACAGTTCGCGCTCGGTCACCTTCTCGGCGTTCTCCCCGGCCGGCATATCGGTTGTCATGTCCGTGGCCGTCACCGCAGCACCGCTCCTCGGTAGTTCGCGTCGCCGCGAGAGAGTTCGGAATGTGTGCCGATCGAGGCAATCACTCCGTCGTTCAAGACGATCACTCGATCCGTCACAGCCAGCAAGGCGGGGCTGCTGGTGATCAATACCGTCGTGTGGATGCCACCGGCACCCTCGTGCCGCAGTTCTGCGATTCCTTCGGCGATCGACGCCTCGGTCACCGCGTCCACTGCCGTAGTCGGATCGTGCAGGACCATCACGGGTGCCTGTGCCACCAAGGCGCGCGCGAGGGCGACGCGTTGTCGCTGACCTCCCGACAAACTGGCGCCTCGATCGGTCACTTCGAGGTCGAGACCGTCCGGATGTGCGTCGACGACATCCGCCGCTGCCGACGCCGCCAGAGCGCTCTGGATGTCGAGAGCAGCGGCGTCACCGGCGCCCGCAGTGACGTTCGAGGCGAGGGACCCGGAGAACAGATCGGTGATGTGCGGCTCCACCAACACCGTCCGACGCGCCAATCGCAAGTCCATGTCGGACAGGCTGATTCCGCCAACCCTCACCACTCCGCGATACGCGCCCTGAGCCAGCTGACCGGACAGGACCGCGACAAGAGCGTCGGCGTCCTGCGGCTGGTAAGCCACGACGCCCAGCAGTTCTCCCGCAGGCAGGTGCAAGTCGATGCCCTTGAGCGACTTGTACTCGACTCCGTCGAGGGTCAGGTCGGTGCCTTCGAGTTCGGTCTGCGAACCCGCGCCCCGCAGTGGCTCCGCGTCCAAGACCAACGCCAGTCGATCCGACGACGCCCGCGCCACCGCGAAGTATCCGGGAATGGACGCAAGCAATCCGAGCGGTTCGATGATGAACTGCGCAAGCCCCACCACGGTGATCAGTTCACCGACCGTGATCCGGCCCTGCAAAGCGAAGTATCCGGCGAAGCCCGCAACACCGACCGCGAGCAACGCACTGACGGTCGCGGCAACGCCGGTGTAGATACCGGTCGCCTTGGCCGTGCCGATCGTCGACGCGAGAGCCTGACGGCTGACTGTGCGATAGCGAGCCGACGCGGTCTTCTCACCACCGATACCGCGCAGTGGACGCAATCCGCTGACCAGATCGGTAGCCATCGCCGACGCCCGCGCGATCGACGCCTGCTGACCGGTGGCCCTCGACGTGATGAGCGGCGCCGCCAATTGCAGCAGACCGAGAATGACCGGCGTTCCGATCAGAACGGCCAATCCCAGCCAGAGGTCGATCCACACCAACGCCACGGCCGACGCGACCGCAGCCGTCAGGGCCGCAGCCGCGCGCGGGACGATGTCCGCGATCCACGAAGTCTGCTCGGCGTCCGATGTCGAAACAGTCAGCAGTTCACCTGAACGCAGATCGGTGCGCACCCCACGCGGATCGAGGACGCGGTGCGCCACCTCGAGCCGGAGGCGATGAGCCTCCTGCTGCATCGCGGTGACGATGAAGCGTGCACCGAAGCGCCACGCGGCCGTCAGAACGAGAAACAGAGCCGCGAGACCGACGATGGAGACGATCAGGGCCGTGGTGTCCGAAGTCTCCACCGCACGGTCGATGATCACACCGATGGAGATCGGCACCGCCGTCTCGGTCAGTTGGTGCAGACAGACCAGAACCGTGCCGATAGCGAGCGGGCGACGGTTGCGGACGAGGACGCGTCGCAAAATCGCAGCACCGCTGTGATTGCCACTATCCGGCTCGTCCGAGTCGACGGTCACACTCGAGGGGGTCGAACTCATGGAACTCCAAGCATCGATGGAAGCGATAAAGTTGAGTACAGAGATAAGTAAGTCGACCCTAATACATGAGCAACTAGCGTCGACACGCCCAGTTCTCATAGAGTCGCGAGTAAGAAACATTGCTTGCGCCGTGCAGGCAAGCACGAGAGGAACATGATGGCTGAGAACACGACCGTCGAAACCGAGATCGCGGACGAGGAAATCGAGACCGTCGCCGAGGAAACAGCGCGCATGGCGCAGCACGTTGTCGCTGCATACGCGGAGGATGCCGACGAGTGCAGGATGCTGCTCTCGATGCTCGGTATCTCTCCCGCCGCCAAGCTCGACTGAATCTTTCCCTCACCGACCGAGAAGGAACCACGTGCCTGTCAGTCCGGATTCGACCAGTTCAACCCTTTCTGACAGCGCACTTGCTTCTTCGACCGGTGACACCGTGTCCGGGCAGGCTGAGTTCGTCGTCGTAGCGAACCGCCTGCCCGTCGACTTGGAACGGCTTCCCGACGGCACCACCCGCTGGAAGCGAAGCCCCGGTGGACTGGTCACCGCTCTCGAGCCGATCCTGCGCAGCAATCAGGGCGCGTGGGTGGGCTGGGCGGGCGTGCCCGACGCCGATCTCGACCCCATCGTCGAAGACGGACTCGAGCTCTACCCCGTGCCGCTGAGCGCCGAGGAGATCAACGAGTACTACGAGGGGTTCTCCAACGCCACCCTCTGGCCGCTCTATCACGACGTCATCGTCAAACCCGAGTACCACCGCGAATGGTGGAACGCCTACGTCGAGGTGAATCGGCGGTTCGCCGAAGCCACTTCCAAGGCAGCGGCTCAGGGCGCAACCGTCTGGATCCAGGACTACCAGCTGCAGTTGGTACCGAAGATGCTGCGGATGCTGCGCCCCGACCTCACCATCGGATTCTTCCTGCACATTCCGTTTCCCCCGGTCGAGCTGTTCATGCAGATGCCGTGGCGCACCGAGATCGTCGAAGGCCTCCTCGGCGCCGACCTCATCGGCTTCCACCTTCCGGGTGGCGCACAGAATTTCCTCTATCTGGCCAGACGCCTTGCCGGACAGCAGACTTCACGCGGAACCGTCGGCGTCCGCTCCAAACTCGGTGTGGTGCAAGTAGGTTTCCGTAGCGTCCGCGTCGGTGCATTCCCCATCTCCATCGACTCCGGCAAGCTCGACGAGCTATCACGCACCAAGGCAATTCGAGACCGCGCCAAGCAGATTCGCAAAGAACTCGGAAACCCCAAGCACATCATGCTGGGCGTGGACCGCCTCGACTACACCAAGGGCATCGACGTCAGGCTCGCCGCACTCCACGAACTTCTCATGGAGAAGCGCATCGATCCCGCCGACACGGTCATGGTGCAGTTGGCGACCCCGAGCCGCGAACGCGTCGAAAGCTACGTACAGATGCGCGGAGACATCGAGCAGAAGGTCTCCCGGATCAACGGCGAGTTCAGCGAAGTCGGTCGCCCCGTCGTCCACTACATCCATCGGCCGATCCCCCGCGACGAACTGGTCGCGTTCTTCGTCGCTGCCGACCTCATGCTGGTCACGCCGCTGCGTGACGGTATGAACCTGGTCGCCAAGGAGTACGTCGCCTGCCGCAGTGATCTGGGCGGCGCATTGCTGCTCAGCGAATTCACCGGCGCTGCAGCAGAACTCCGTCAGGCTTTCCTGTGCAATCCCCACGACCTCGACGACGTCAAGGATTCGATGGAGAAGGCCCTCAATCAACCGCGAGAGGACGGCCGACGCCACATGCGTGCGCTACGGCGTCAGGTCCTGACCCACGACGTCGACCGCTGGGCACGCTCGTTCCTCGACGCGCTCGCGCACGGCGGTGCCGCAGGTCCGGCGCTGATCGCCCCGGCCGAAGCACAAGACCACTGAGGACAGTGCACAAAGGCTGGGGCCGCGGAGAGTTAATCTCCGCGGCCCCAGCCTGTTTCAGATAATCAGAAGGGTTGGACGTTGTTCACGAGCCAACGCCCGTCCTGCTTCTCCAGACTCATCTTGACGCGACTACCACTGGCGACGGCTTCGGGTGATTCCGAAGACGTAGTGATCTGATTGAGGAACAGCATCGTCGTCGCGCTGTCCGCCTCCGCGTCGAGAACCGCGGCACCCTGGACGACTACCTGAACGGTCAGCGACTTTTCCTTGGCTCCCGGAATGATCACCGATTCGATCAGGTTGGTGAACGTGCCCTGGAAATCGCCCGTCAAACCGTCTGTGGCCGCGTGCAACTGCTGGTCGACGTTGTTGTAGTCGTACTGGAACATCGCAACCGCCTGATCGGAAGAGGCCTGTGCCACTTCGTCTCTGGTCTGATCGATCGCCGCGATGTCACGCGTTCCACCCGGACCGAAGTAGAGATACGCCGACACTGCCGCCAACGCGATGGCCACTGCACTGATGACGCACAGAACGATGGCGAGCGGTGAGACGCGCTTGGGCTTGGACGTCTCGGGGATTACTTCTGGGGTCATGGCACAAACTCCACATTCGAGGCAAGCAACTGCCCGTCGACGTCGCACATGGTGATTCGGAGTCGGTAGTTGCGTTCAGCGGGCGCTTCGTCGCCGTTCTTCTGCATCGCACGCACGGCGACCAATGAAGTCCCGCAATCGCCGTCGGACTTCTCGAACCCGGCTTCGAGTACCTCGCCGTCGGTCTGAACTCCGGCCTGCCCGAGGACGTTGACAAACGAATCCTTGCGTCCGTCGAACTGCGACTTGAACTCGTCGGTGGTGCCGGCGAGGAACTTGTCGAGGTCGGCAGCCGCTGTATCCGCGTGCAGTGTCGTCAGATTCAGTGCGGTGGTCCGGGCACCGGCCACGTAGCGCGCTCGGTCCTCGTCGGCATTGGACGCCTTGTTCCGGTCGACGAGAAGAAACACCGTCAGGGCCGCAAGAGCAACAGCGATCACCGAAGCAACGGCGATCCCGACTACCAGCCCGGCCTTGGGCTTCGGACGAACAGGGGTGTCCACAGCAGTTTCTGCGGGGGTTTCGGCGGTACCGGTCGGCTCAGTCTTGGTCGCGACCTGATCGCCGCTGACGACCTTCTCAGGTGGAGTATCGGGCTTGCCCAAAGCAACTGGCGCCGCCGCCTTCTGCTCAGCCGCCTTCTGCTCAGCCGCCTTCTGCTCGGCTGGCTTCTGCTCGGCTGGCTTCTGTTCGGCCGACTTCTTTTCGGTGGGCACTACTACCGCGGCAGCGTCTGCATCCGCACCCGTGGGTCCGGCGCTGCGGGACGCGCGACGGCGCACCCGCTGCCCGGCCTGTGGATCTTCGTCTGTCATCAACCCTGCTGACCCTTCATGAACTGTTCGAGACTGACGTCGCCGCCACCGAGGTTCGGTTGCGAGTACGTCCTTCCGTCCGGCCCGATGTACGTGCCTGTAATCGGATCGTACCGACGAGCCGAGACCGAAGGCGTCGACGTGTACGAGCTCGGGGTCGCGGTAATCGGTTCCGGAGGCCCGGATTGCGGGTTCGTGCCCATCGGTACGTAGCCGGAACGGCACTGTTCGACCGTCGGCGCACGACGTCCCGGATACTCCTCGCAGGGAAGGTTTCTCGCGCCGCGCACGGCGATCGGCGAATCCTGGGCAACCTGGCAGAAGAGATCCGACGGCGTCTCGATCGGTGATTCGTCCTTCGGACTGCGCCACTGCTCTGCGGGCAGGAATCCTGTAGTGCACGGCGGCGGGTCGTTGACCTCCATGTGGAAGTCCACCAGTGCACCATCCGCAGCCGGGCCGGAGCCTGCCACCGTGACCAGCGCTGCGGCCAGCGGCGGGTAGATGACCAGAATCTGCTCGATCGCGTTGTTGTAGATCACGCCGACCTGTCCGACGGACACGAGGTTCGCCAGAAGAATCGGCAATGTCGGCTGCATGTCTTGCAGAAGAGCATTCGCCTCCGCCGCTGCGGCCGGACCCTTCTGGATGACGGCACGCAGATCAGGGTCGCTGGCTCGGAGCTGGTCGGTGAACGTCACCAGATTGCTTGTCCAGGAACGGATGGCGTCGCTGCTGACCACCTGAGTGTCCAGGAGTGGACCGGCCTGCTCGATCAGCGTCTTGGTCGCGTCGGAGTTGTTGTTCGCCTCCTCGACGAACAGCCGAGCCGAGTCGATCAGCTTCTGCAGATCCGGGCCGGCACCGTTGAACGCCTTGAAGGATTCGTCGATGACGGTCTTGAGCTTGGTGTCGGAAATGCTCTGCAGCAACAGATCTGCCTGATCGAGCATCGCGCCGACATCCTGCGGAATGCTGGTTCGGTCTTCGGGAATCACCGATCCGTTTTCCAGATGCCCGTCGACGACGATCGCTCCGGAGCTGTCGGTGTGCGGAATCAGGTCGACGAACTGCTCGCCGATCGCCGACACACTCTTGACCGCAGCATCGACGTCCGACGGAACCTTGACGCCACTCTCGAGAGACAGTCGCGCATTCACACCCGTCTCCGAGAGCTCCACCGCGTTCACGACACCGATGGTCTGACCGCGGTAGGTGACGTTCGAGTTCTTGTACAGCCCACCGGTGGCGGGCAATTCGACAGTGACGTCGTAACGGCCGATACCGACCATCGCCGGAACACGCACGTACTGAGTGGCCATCACGATCAAACCGACGACCGTCAAGACGGCGAAGATGGTGAGCTGGATACGGACGAACTTTGTGAGCATCATGGTGCCGGTGCCCCCTGAGGAAGTCCTGGAATGTTGATCGGCGGAAGTCCCGGAATCTGAATGGTATTCGGATCCGCTGCCGGGGCCTGCGCAGCGGGAGCCTGTCCGGCGGGAGCTTGAGCCGGCGGTGCGGCAGGCTTGAGCGGATCGCTCAACGGGTTGCCTGTCTGTCCGGCGAGCCCGGCCTGCTTACCCAACACACCTTCCGGGCCGGAGAGTGTTCCTGCCAACGGAGTTCCGGTGAGGAAGTTCGCGTCGAGTCGGGGCAGCGAGATGTCGATGGTCATCGCCAGGTTGGCGTAGTCACCGCGGATGACGTTGTCGATTCCGTTCTGTGGGAACGGGAACGTCAAGAGGACTCCGAGAACTTGAGTGAGAGCGTTACCCGAATCCGCCAAGGCCTTCAGAGTCGGCGAAAGAGCCCGAACATTGGTCGCGAAATCGTCGCCGCTCTCCTGGATGACACGGCTCGCCACCTCGCTGAGACCACCGAGGGAGGTCAACGCGTTGGTGATGTCCTGACGCTGAGCGACAAGAACCTCGAGTGCCGGCGGAATACCTTCGAGCGCTTTGTTCAAGGTGTCGTGCTGTGCCTGGACGGTCGAGGACAGTCGATCGAGTCCTTCCATCGCCGAAACGATGTCGCCTCGTTGCTTGTCCAGACTTCCGACCAGCTGATCGAGCTGAGGCAGGAGGTCTCGAACGGAATCTTCACGCCCACCGAGAGCGGCGTTGAGTTCCTTCGTGATGTCCTGAACCTGAGCGAGACCGCCGCCGTTGAGAACAACCGACAGAGACGACAGCGTCTGTTCCGTCGTCGGGTAAGCGCCCGCCCGCTCGATGGGAATCAAGTCACCGGCTTCGAGGCGGCCCTCGGGCTCTTCTCCAACCGGCGGTGCCAACTCGATGTGCTGAGAGCCGAGCAAGCTGGTCTGGCCGATTTTCGCCGTCGCGTTGGCAGGCAACTGAACCTCGGGATTCAGCGACACCGTCACCAGAGCGTGCCAGCCCTGAACCTCGATGTTCGAAACGCTTCCCACTGCAACGTCATCCACCCGAACGGGCGAATTCTGCGACAGGGTAGTCACGTTCGGCATCTCGATCTGGACCTCGTATGCGCCTTCGCCCCGGCCCTGAGTTCCTGGCATCGGCACAGAGTTGAGACCGTTCCATTCACAACCGCTGGCGCCGAGTGCCACTGCCGTGGCCAACACGGCAACCGTGGTCTTGCGAGCTACCCGCATCAGTTCCCTCCGCCCATGTTGAAGAGTTCGGCGAGATCCTTGGGAACACTCGTCATGGGAGCACCTGACATCGGTCCTGCGACAGTTTCCGGCTGATTCTGACTTGCCGCTTCCAATCCCGGTTCGGTGTAGACGATCTGATCCGGGAAAGCCTGCACGCCCGCGACCGGGTTGAACAGGAATCCGGGGTAGTTGCCGATCATCGTGCTGAGCACCGGCCCGAGGTACTGCTTACACAGGTCGGCACTGTTCTGGGAGTTACCACTGTCGATGCCTTCGATGGAACCACAGATCCACTGGATTGGATTCTTGAAGTTACTCAGTGCAATTGCGCCGGTCATGCTGCCCTGAGCCGGTTTGTAGATCTGATAGAAGTTGGCAAGCGACGTCGGTCCGGAGTGCAGAACCTGCTCGATCTCCGGGCGCTTGTCCGTCAGTACCTGGGTGGCATCGGCCAGACGCGCGACCGATTCGCTCAGTCCCTCGCTGTTGTCCTTGACGAACCGCTGAACGTCGCCCACCGCCAGGTCGAGATCGCTGAGGGCGGTGCCCAACTCGTCGGAACTGCTTGCGAGAACGCTTGTCACCGAAGCGAGGTGACCGCTGAACTGCACGATCTGCTCGTTGCTCGAGGACAACGCAGTGACAAACGCCTGCAGGTTCCGAATGGTGGAGAACAAATCGGTCCGGCCTTCGGACAGCGTGTGCATCGTGGCCGAGAGTTCGCGCAACGTCGACCGAATGGACTCACCGTTACCGTCGAGGTTCGTTCCCACGGTGTCGATGAATCGGCCGAGGGAACCCTGATCGTCCAGACCCTCCGGTCCGAGTGCGTCAGACAGTTTGGTCAGTTCGGTCTTGATCTCGTCCCACTCCACAGGAACGGCGGTGCGCTCGATCGGGATCTCGCCGCCATTGGGCATCTGTTCCCCGCCGGAGTACACGGGGGTCAATTGCACGAAGCGTGCGGACACGAGGCTTTGAGCAACGATGAGCGCCTTGGCATCTGCCGGAACGTCGACGCTCGAGTCGATCTTCATCTCGACGTACGTGTCCCGATCACGCGGTTCGATCTTCGTCACCTTGCCGACGTTGACACCGAGCACTCGCACGACGTCGCCCTCGTAGAGACCTGTCGTCGAGACGAAGTGCGCGGAGATCTTGGTCTTGCCCAGGCCAGGGATGAAGAGGTAGGCCGCACCCGCCACGAGCAGCGCGACCAGCACGCCCGCTCCGATCAGCACCCACTTCTTGCGTGGGTTGGTGGAGCCCTGTGAATCCTGTGAAGTCATGGTCTCGGTCATTCTCCCGGCCCCCTGATCGTCGGTGGAATGCCGGGGAAGAAGTCTTCCAGGTCGCCCGGAACCTGCTCGGGCGCGACGCTGGTGTCCACCAAGGTCTTCCACCAGTTACTCGGCAGAATGTTGATGATGAAGGCATCGAAGAACGGGCCGCTGGCCACGGTCTCGCCGAGCGCGGTGATGTACGGTCCGAGGCCGTCGAGCGCCCCGGCGATGTTGTCCTTGTTCTGCTGAAGAACCTCGGCGACCGAATTCAGCTTCTCGAGGGTCGGCCCCATCTGAGCCTCGTTCTCCTGCACAAGCGCTGACAGTTGACGTGAGACTGCGCCGGTGTTGACGATCAGTTCGCTGATCGCGTCACGCCGCAAGCTGAGTTCGGCAAACAGCTTGTTGCCGTCAACCAGCAACGAATCGATCTGACCGCTTCTGTCGGAGAGGATCTTGGTGACATCTTCGGCCCGCGAGAGCAATTGGAGCAGGCTCTCGTCGCGTGAGTTGATGCTCTGCGAAAGCCGCGTCATTCCGTCCAACGCGGTGCGCAGTTCGGGCGGAGTATCGGCCAGCGTGTCCGAGATAGCGTTGAGCGAATCGTTGATCTGGTCCGTGTCGAGTTCGGACACCGTGGTACCGAGGTCGCCGAGCGCGTCGTTGAGCGAGTACGGGGAGTTGGTGCGCTCGATAGGAATCGGCGTGTCCGTGCGCAGCAGTCCGGATCCTTCCGGCCGCACCGCCAACGACTTTCGGCCGAGAACCGTGTTGGTCTTGATGTCGGCCGCGGTCTGCTCGCCCAGGGCGACGCCGTCCTGAACGGTGAAGGTGACCAGTACCTTCTGGTCGTCGAGTTCGACGTCGCTGACCTTGCCGACATTCACTCCGGCCATGGTCACATTGTCGCCGGCGACCAGGCCGCCGGCATCCTGGAAATACGCCGAGTAGCGAATGCCGCCGTTGATGAACTGGAGTTGATCGTATTGAAGCGTGGCACCCACGGTTGCCACCGCCAGGACGAGACCGATGACACCGATCTGTACCGGATTGCGTTCACGGGTAGGGGTCATGAGACTTTTGCGCACCTTCCCGTGTCCTGGACTGCCGTGGGCAAGATGATCGTCGTTCCGTCAGGTCCGGAGAACTTGAAAGTGTTGGCGCACAGATAGAACTGGAAGAACGCTCCGTACGTGCCCACTCGGATCAGCTTCCGGTAGTCGGACGGCAGACGACCGAGAGCGGTATTGATGTCGTCCTTGCCCAGGTCCAGCTGCGTCATCGTTCGGTTGGTCTCCCCGATCAGGGTCTGGATGTCCGGACGTGTCGCCTGCAGCAGCGATGCGAGATCTCCGGTCGCGCCGGCGATCTCGGTGATCGAATTACCGATCGGGCCACTGTCCTTCGCCAATCCACTGACCAACTGCTGGAGCTGATCGATCGTGGTGGAGAACTGATCACCCTTGTCGTTGATCGTGCCGAGTACGTCGTTGAGGTTGGTGATGACGTCCCCGATCAGCTGATCTCGGTCCGCCAACGTGCTGGTGAACGAACTGGTGTTTCCCAGAAGCGAAACCAATGTTCCACCCTGGCCTTGGAGTACTTGGAGCAGGGCCCCGGAGAGGTCGTTGACCTGCTGGGGGTCGAGAGAGCGAAGCAGCGGCTTGAATCCGCCGAGCAGCAGATCCAGATCGAGCGCGGGCGACGTCTGGTCGACTGGAATCGATCCACCTGACGAAAGCGTCTCGGTGGAACCAGCGCCCTCGAGCAGTTCCATGTAGCGGTCGCCCACCAGGTTCTCGTAGCGCACAGTCGCTTTGGTGCTCTTCATCAGTGAGTACTTGGTATCGACGTCGAACTCGACCTCGGCCTGGTTGGAGTCACCGATGGACACTCCGGTGACCGACCCGACCGGAACACCGGCGATACGTACCTTGTCGCCGGACTTGAGTCCCGAGACGTCCGAGAACGTGGCGTGAAATCCGTTGCTGCTGCTGAAGCGCACCTGACTGAAGACGATCGCCAGTCCGGCGAAGATGACCGCCATGACGACGGTGAAAATCAGCAGCTTGACCGTGGTCGGTCTCATCACTTCCCGTCTTCCTGCTCGTAGGAGTCACCGAAGAGATACTGGAAAATGGTCGGCACGGTGACGCGCAGTTCGGTGTTGGGAACGAAAGGCACGTTGCCGGTGTTGGTGACTGCGAACGGGGCATGCCCGTCGACCTTCGGATCGAATTCGGGCAGACCATAACAATTGGGTCCACCGGAGGCCGCGACCTTGGGGAGAGATTGCGGGTTCTGGTACGCCTCGGCGCCGTACATGAAGCTCGCACTCAGCATCAGTGCCGCCTTGTCCCCGGTGCCTGCCAGTGGCTCGAACTTGATCCGGCCGTCGTTCAACCCGACGATGAAGCACGTCAGACCCGACGAGTACTTGTCGAGCAGGGTCGTCGTCGCGGTCAGAGTGTCGAGGGCGGTGGTCAGGTTCTGCTCGTTGTCGGTCAACAACGCGTTGCCGGTGTCCGCGAGGCCGGTGACGTTCAGCAACAGCAGGTCGAGGTTTGCCTGCTCCGCCACGATCGATCCGCTTGTCGCGGTGGCGTTGTCGAGGATGCGCATCAGATCCGGTGCCACGTCGGCGTACAGGTTGGTGACATCGGCGGCGCCGACCAAGTCTTCCTGGAGCTGCGGCAGAACCGGATTCATCTTCTTCAGATAGGTGTCACCGAGCTCGAGAACCTCACCCAGCGACTCGCCGCGCCCGTTGAGTGCAGTGGAGATCGCGCCGAGTGTGGCGTTGAGCTTTTCCGGTTCGATCTTCGCGAGTACGTCCGAAAGATGTTCGAAGACACTGTTGAACTCGACGGTGACGCTGTCCGAGGCGATGACAGCACCCTCCTGGATCGGCTGGGTCGACGGATCGTCGGGAATCACGATGTTGACGTACTTCGCACCGAACACCGTGGTGGTCTTGATTTCCACCCGGGCGTTCGACGGAATCTTCGACATCTGGCCCGGATCCATCGCCAACTTCAGGTTTGCCTGGTCGCCGACGAGGGAGATCGATTCGACGCGGCCGACCTGCACTCCGCGAAGCTTCACCTTGGCATTCGGTTCCATGACCAGGCCTGCACGCGTGGACGTCACGGTGATGGGCGTGCTCTTGGTGAACCCACCCGAGAACATGGTGAGAGCAACGGCGACGATCGCCACGAGTCCGAGGACCAGGCCGGCTGCGGCCAACTTCTTGTGCCATCTGGGTACGGTCATCGCTTGCCCGCCTATCCCGACAGGTTGAAGTTGCCGGACCCGCCGTAGATGGCGAGTGAGATGAGCAGGGTGACCGTGACGACCGCGATCAACGAGGCGCGCACTGCGTTACCCACCGCGACACCGACGCCGACCGGGCCACCGGTTGCGTTGAAGCCGTAGTAGGTGTGGATGAGCATGACGGCCAGCGCCATGACTATCGCCTGGGCGAACGACCACAGTATGTCCGTGGGTATCAGGAAGGTCGTGAAGTAGTGGTCGTACACGCCGCCGGACTGGTTGTAGAGGAACACCGTCGCAAAGCGGCTGGCGACGAACGACGCGATCACCGCCAGGGAGTACAGCGGGATGATCGCGATCATGCCGGCCATGACGCGGGTGCTGACCAGATACGGAATCGACGGGATCGCCATCGTCTCCAGGGCGTCGATCTCTTCGGAGACGCGCATCGCACCGAGCTGCGCGGTGGAGCCGGCGCCGATGGTCGCGGCGAGGCCGATTCCGGCGATGACCGGCGCTGCGATGCGAACGTTGATGAAGGCGGCGAAGAAGCCCGTCAGTGCTTCGACACCGATGTTGCCCAGCGAGCTGTAGCCCTGAACGGCGATGGTGCCACCGGTGAACAGCGTCAGGAATCCGACGATCACGACGGTGCCACCGATGACGGCGAGAGCACCGGTGCCCATGCTGATCTCGGCGATCAGTCGCAGAGTTTCACGCGGATAACGCATCAGCGCCTTGGGAGCGTGACCGAGAGCCTTCGCGAAGAACAGCGCTTGATCACCGATGCTGTCGATACTGCGAGAGATCGAGCCGATCTGTCGACGTGTGCGCGGGAAGCGTCCCGCTGCGGCCAACGCCATCAGATCTCCTCCCGTCCGTCGTTCGTCGTTCTGTCCACTTCGATCTCTCCGACTGCCGTGTGCCTCATCCGGCCGTCAACTTGATACCGATGGTCGTGATGAGCACGTTGACGACGAAGAGCGCCATGAACGCGAACACGACGGTCTGGTTGACCGCGTCACCGACGCTCTTGGCGCCGCCCTTGACGTTGAGTCCGAGGTAGGCCGCAACCAGGCCGGCGATCATGCCGAACAGTCCTGCTTTGACCATGGAGAGCATGAGCTCACCGAATCCGGTGAGCAGTGTGATGCCGTTGACGAAGGCGCCGGGATTCACGTCCTGGATGAACACGGAGAAGACGAAACCGCCGAGGATGCCGATGGTGCAGACCAGTCCGTTGAGGAGCAGCGCCACTCCCGTCGACGCGAGCACCCGGGGAACGACCAACCGGTGGATCGGATTGATACCGAGCACCTTCATGGCGTCGATCTCTTCGCGAATGGTTCTGGCCGAGAGGTCCGCGCAGATGGCGGTTGCGCCGGCGCCGGCGACGATCAGCACGGTGACGATGGGGCCGACCTGTGTGACGGTACCGAGCGCAGCTCCGGCACCACTGAGGTCGGCTGCACCGATCTCGCGCAAGAGAATGTTGATGGTGAAACTGACCAGCACCGTGAACGGGATTGCGACCAGCACCGTCGGCACCATCGAGACTCGCGCCACGAACCAGGCCTGATCGATGAACTCTTGACGCTGGAAGGGGCGGGAGAAGACTGCCCTCAAGGTTTGGGCGGACATCTGAAAGAAGCCACCGACCGCTCGTAATGGCACCTCGACGAGGTCTACCATTCGCCCTCCTCGTCCTTGGTTGCCGCAGTACTGTCTGTTCTCATAGTCCAGCCCCCGACAGCTTGTGACTCAGGTCATATTAACTAGAACGTGTTCACCTGTCAAAAACAAGTGTCCAACTCTAAGAAGTAGCCTCACGGCGCCGATCCGAAACCCGAAGGTTCGGACCATGGGAAGCATCCCTATTCGGTGGGATTTTCGCCGAAATATCCTGGAAATTAATACTTTTGAATGATCTGCGCTTATCGGCGCAGGATCGAGACCCTGCTGCCGTGCCAGCCTTGACCGGGCACGTCGATCGAATATCGCATCGTTCACAGGAATGCAAAATTGGAACACAGTCTAGTTTTTTCGAGACCGTTGGTCTCGTTGTAGAACGCAGGCAGAGTGCCGCGCCCACCGACTCGTGAACACGCTATTTCTACCAGGAAGTGGACACGTAGACCGTCTAAGTGTGAACAACGGTTCTACGTGTCGCGCACCCGAGAATCAGCCCCGTCGATCAGCCCAACGCGCGCAGGGCCGCCGATGCCGAGAACATCTTTGCCGGGTCACGGTCGGCGAAGTAGTCACCCATCACCGCGGACAGCGTTTCCGGCGACCAGGAATCTCCCTCTGCGTCGAACCGCTGCTCGACGACGGGCGCCGCCATCAGCGCAACCATCGGTCCGTACACCACGAATACCTGACCATTGACGGCGTCGGCCGCCGGTGACGCCAGATACGAGACGAGCGACGCCACATGCTCGGGCGAGAGTGGATCGATGCCGTCCGCCGGCGCGTCGCCGAACACACCTTCGGTCATCGACGTCCGTGCCCGCGGGCAGATCGCGTTGGCCCGAACGCCGTAGCGCGAGAGCCCACGTGCGGCCGACAACGTCAGCGCCGTGATTCCGGCTTTTGCAGCGCCGTAGTTGGGCTGCCCTTCCGGTCCGAGAAGGCCCGCCTCCGAAGAAGTGTTGACGATGCGCCCGTACACCGGCGCCCCGGCTTCCTTGGATTTCGCCCGCCAGTAGGCAGCGGCGTTGCGGCACAGGAGGAAATGGCCGCGAAGATGAACTTCGAGTACCAGATCCCAGTCTTCGTCGGACATGTTGAACAGCATCCGGTCGCGCACGACGCCGGCATTGTTGACGACAATATCGACACTGCCGAACTGCCCCTGCGCTGCTTCCATCAGTGCGTCGGCGGTAGAACGCTCACCGACGTTGCCTGCCACGAATTCGACTTTGGCGCCGAGACCGCGGATCTCCTCGAGCGTTGCTTCGACGGCCTCGTTCGGGGCCAGATCGTTGACGACCAACGACGCACCGGCCTTCGCCAGACCGATGGCCTCGAACTTTCCGAGCCCCGATCCGGCACCGGTCACGATGGCGACCTTGCCTTCGAGACTGGTTTCTGGGCTGTTCACAGCATTCATCGAAGCGCTCTCCCGGTTCTCTGCGGTCGTGTGTCGAGTTACCCGGCTCGATTGCCGTGACCCACGAGTTCGCAACTTTAGAACGTGTTCTTGTTTTGGGCAACCATCGTCACGGATGTTCGGTCAGCGCCGCACGCGGGCACTGAGCGATCGCGGAACGGACATCTTCCCAACGATCCTCCGGCGGACGCACGGAACTGATCACGAGCTCCTCGTTGTCGTCGAGGTCGAAAATATCGGGGGCGATCCCCACGCACACACCGTTTGCCTCGCAACGGTCCAGATCAACCCTGACCTCCATGGCGATTCCTCTTCTCTACTCACAACTACTGGCACGAACACGGATACGAAACGAGTGCCGCAGGGCTGTGCCGCACACCGTTCCTGGCGATAACACTAGAACCTGTTTCAGTCGTGTGCAATGATTCGAAAAAGTACCGAGAACGGACGTCGAACGATCCGCCGGAGACGGCGAGAGCGTCCCTTGTCGCCGATGTACGCATCGATAGAACCTGTGTCAATCGAATGGTTGGCGCTTTGATTCGTATCTCTATGGAGAGGTAACCATGCACATCACCTACACCCCTGAGCAGCAACAGCTCCAGGAGGAGTTGCGTGCCTACTTCGCACAACTGATGACTCCCGAGCGGCGTGAAGCACTCGCTGCCACGACGGGTGAGTACGGCGAAGGCAATGTGTACCGCGAAGTCGTCGCGCAGATGGGCCAGGACGGCTGGCTCACGCTGGGTTGGCCGAAAGAGTACGGCGGACAGGAACGCTCCGCGATGGACCAGCTGATCTTCACCGACGAAGCTGCCATTGCCGGTGCGCCCGTGCCGTTCCTGACGATCAATTCCGTAGCGCCGACAATCATGCATTTCGGGACGGACGAGCAGAAGGCCTTCTTCCTGCCCAAGATCTCCCGCGGTGAGCTCCACTTCGCGATCGGTTACTCCGAGCCCGAGGCCGGCACCGACCTGGCGTCTCTGCGCACGTCGGCCGTCCGTGACGGTGACGATTACGTCATCAACGGGCAGAAGATGTGGACGAGCCTGATCCAGTACGCCGACTACGTGTGGTTGGCGTGCCGAACCGATCCGGAAGCCAAGAAGCACAAGGGAATCAGCATGCTGATCGTCCCGACCACCGCAGAAGGCTTCTCCTACACCCCGGTTCACACCATGGCCGGCCCCGACACCAGCGCCACTTACTACCAGGACGTACGGGTCCCGGCGTCGTCGATAGTCGGCCAGGAACACGGCGGCTGGGCACTGATCACCAATCAGCTCAACCACGAGCGTGTTGCCCTCACCTCGGCCGGACCGATTCTGACCGCGCAGCGTGAGGTCCGCGAGTGGGCACAGAACACCAAGCTGCCCGACGGCCGACGCATGATCGACCAGGAATGGGTGCAGATCAATCTGGCTCGCGTGCATGCCAAGGCCGAGTACCTGAAGTTGATGAACTGGGAAATCGCCTCCGCAACCGATCACGCTCCCGGTCCCGAAGCGGCGTCGGCCAACAAGGTGTTCGGTACCGAATTCGCCACCGAGGCTTACCGCTTGCTGATGGAGATCCTCGGATCCTCCGCCACGATCAGGCAGAACTCCCCCGGCGCTCTTCTACGCGGACGCATCGAACGCATGCATCGTTCTTCGCTGATCCTGACGTTCGGCGGCGGTACCAACGAAGTGCAACGCGACATCATCGGCATGACAGCTCTGCGGCTTCCCGCATCGAAGCGATAAGGACCAACGATCATGGAATTCACCCTTACCGAGGCCCAGCAGGACCTGTCCGGACTGACACGATCCGTCGTCACCGAACTGGTCACCAACGACCGCCTTCGTGAACTCGACGCCGCCGAAGACCGTTTCGACGCCCTCTTGTGGAACGCTCTGGCTTCGGCCGGCGTTCTCGGTGCGGCCCTTCCGGAATCGGTGGGCGGCGACGGATTCGGTGTCCTCGAGCAGTGCAGCATCCTGGCCGAACTCGGCCGCGGCGTCGCAGCTGTTCCGTTCCTGACGTCCATCGTCGGGTCCGCCGCAGCGATAGCCGAATTCGGCTCGGACAAGCAGCGCGACGACTGGGCAAGCGCTGCCGCTGCCGGTGAGAAGATACTCACCGCGGCCCTCGCCGAGGAATACAACGACGACCCGGCGCACCCGATCACGCGTGCCGAGAAGACCGCCGATGGTTGGCGCATCGACGGAGCAAAGATCACCGTCGACAGTGCTCCGCTCGCAGATCTGTTCCTCGTCCCCGCCATCACCGAGGACGGTGTTGCGGTCTTCCTCGTCGAACCGTCGGACGCGGGCGTGAGCATTACCAGGCAATCGACCACGGATTTCTCGAGTGCGGCCCTGGTCGAGTTCGATTCGGTGCAGATCCCGGCCGATCGTGTTCTCGGCTCGGTTGCCCAAGGATCCGACATCGCGGCGTGGATCGTCGAACGAATTCAGCTCGGTTCCAGCGCCTACCAGTACGGGGTGCTCGATCAAGCGCTGAAGCTGACCGCCGAATACGCCACCGAGCGTGTGCAGTTCGGCCGTCCGATCGGTAGTTTCCAGGCCGTGGCCCAGCGCCTCGCCGACGGATACATCGACGTCAAAGGCGTTCGCCTGACTCTCTGGGCCGCAGCGTGGCGTCTGAGCGAAGGACTTCCGTCCGACGGGGCCGTGCAGACGGCCAAGTTCTGGGCTGCAGATGCGGGACACCGCGTCGGGCACACCGCTGTTCACGTTCACGGCGGTGTTGGTCTGGACGAGGACCATCCGGTTCACCGCTACTTCCTCGCGGCCAAGCATCACGAGTTCCTGCTCGGCAACGCAACAGATCAGCTTCGCGCACTGGGTAAGGAACTTGCCGCAGTTCCTGCCTGAGTGCGTCCCACCGAGTGGAAATCCATGACCTGGTCCGAGACGAATCGATGATGATGCAGCTATGAGTCAGAGCCCCACTGTTTCCGATCTACTCCTCGGAGTCAGCGAGATCGACGACCGCGGTATCCGTTTCGAGGACCAGGTCATCACCTGGCGCGAGCACATTCAAGGCTCGTTCGATCGAGCAGCGCTGCTGGACACGCTGCTCGATCGAACGCGCCCCCGGCATTTCGGTCTTCTGATGGAGAACGTCCCCGAATTCTCACTATTGCTCGGCGCAGCATCGTTCTCGGGTTCGGTTGCTGCCGGACTGAACACGACCAGGCGCGGCCCGGCATTGGCGCGAGACATCCAACTCTCCGACTGCCAGGTCATCTTCACCGAGAACAACCAGGCACATCTACTCGACGACGTCGATCTCGGTGACGTCCGGGTGATCAACGTGGATTCTCCGGCCTGGACGCAATTGTTGGCGCCCTTCGCCGATACGCCGGCCTACGCGTCGACGGCGCAGCCCGACGATCTGTTGATGCTCATTTTCACTTCCGGTACAAGCGGTGATCCCAAAGCGGTTCGGTGCACGCACCACAAGTTGGCCTCTCCCGGAGTCATGCTTGCCGATCGTTTCGGGCTCGGCGCCGACGACGTCGTCTACATGGCGATGCCCATGTTCCATTCCAACGCCATGATGGCGGCGTGGACGGTCGCGCTGCACGCTCGTGCGGGAATTGCCATGCGCCGCAAGTTCTCCGCTTCGGGTTTTCTGCCCGACGTTCACAAGTACGGAATCACGTACTCCAACTACGTCGGAAAGCCGTTGTCCTTCATCGCTTCCACCCCCGAGGTGCCGAACGAGCGGGAGAACACCTTGAAGATCATGTACGGCAACGAGGGTTCGGCGCCCGCCGTCGCCACCTTCGTCCGGCGCTTCGATGCCCGCGTCATCGACGGGTTCGGTTCCACCGAGGGCGGCATTTCGATTTCCGCGGCGCCGGTGCCGAGGACCGGCGCCCTCGGACTTCTCCCGGACGGGGTCAAGATCCTCGATCCCGAGACCGGAGCCCCATGCCCGCCTGCAGTCTTCGACGCTGACGGCCGGATCACCAATGCCGACGAGGCAACCGGTGAACTGGTCAACGTCACCGGCCCAGGCACATTCGCCGGGTACTACAAGAACCCGGAAGCCGACGCCGAGCGAATGCGCAACGGCCAGTACTGGAGCGGCGATCTGGCGTACACCGACGTCGACGGCTACGTCTACTTCGCGGGACGCAGTTCCGGTTGGCTACGAGTGGACGGCGAGAACATCGGCGCCGCACCCATCGAACGCTCGCTCGTCGGTTACCCGGGCTTCGCGCAGGTGTCCGTGTACGCAGTCCCCGACAGCGATGTCGGCGACCGCGTCATGGCGTCGGTGATTCCGGTCGGCGACGTCGACAACTTCGACCCGGCAGCCGTAGCCGAATACATCGATTCCCGGCCGGAACTCGGGCCGAAGCAGAAACCGACCTTGATCCGCGTGTGCAGTGAGTTCCCTAGAACGGCGACGTTCAAGGTGGTCACTCGAACGCAGAGCGCCGAACGATGGAACACATCCGATCCGGTGTGGATCCGCCGGCGCGGAGAATCCGACTTCCAATTACTCACTCCCGAAATGGCACTCGGCCTCGAGAAGACGCGAGAGCCCGTCTAGCCCGATATCTCAGTAGTGCTGAGCAAGCGGTTTGTGCGCAGACACCGTTTTGTAGAACTCGGTGAGCCGAAGCTGTGATGCCGCTGCATCGTCGATCACCACCGTCGCGTGCGGATGCAGTTGGAGAACCGATGCCGGGCACACCGCGGCCAGAGGCCCCTCGACGGCAGCGGCAATCGCAGCGGCCTTGTGCTCGCCGGTCGCGATCATCACCAGATGATTTGCTTCGCAGATAGTTCCGAGGCCCTGGGTGATCACATGCCGTGGTACCTCGTCCGGACTCTCGAAGAATCGGGCGTTGTCGGTTCGAGTCTGTTCCGTCAGCGTCTTGACCCGGGTCCTCGAATTCAGCGAGGACGTCGGTTCGTTGAAACCGATGTGACCGTTGCCGCCGATGCCCAGAAGTTGTACGTCCACCGGACCATTCGACGCAATCGCCCGGTCGTAGGCTGCCGCGGCGGCAAATGGATCCGGCGCGGTGCCGTCGGGGCTGAATACCCTTGCCGCGTCCAGGTCCAGGTGATTCACCAGCTCGGTGCGGATCACCTGGGCATACGACTCCGGGTGGCCTTCCGGCAGGCCGACGTATTCGTCCAACAGGAACGCCTGCACGCCGGCAAAACTAAACCCGTCCTCGCGGTGACGGCGCGCGAGTTCGCGGTAGACAGAGAGCGGTGAAGACCCCGTCGCCAGGCCCAAAGTCCTTGAACCTGAATGCACCGCGTGTTCGAAGATGTCGGCAACAACGGTGCCGGCCGCATCCGCACTGTCGACAATGACAATTTCCATCGGTTGATTCCTCAGCTTTCGGTGTAGTTCATGAGCCAGTTCCCAGCGGCCATGACGGCGCGGGTTTCGAGTTCTGGACCGGTGACGATCAGATCGGCGCGGCAACCCGGCACGAGATCGCCGACCATTCCGGCCAGCCCCATCAGCGAAGCAGGCGTTGCCGTCGCTGCGATGACAGCCGAAAGCAGATCGACGCCGGCGTGATTGACAGCCCGGCGGACTATGTCCATCAACCGACTCGTCCCGCCGGCAATGGCCGTTTCCCCCTGGCCGGCCAATCGCGCCACGCCACCGACCACGTCGACGTCGAGAGGCCCGAGCGGGTAACGGCCGTCGGGCATTCCGGCGGCAGCCATCGCGTCGGAAACCAACGCGATCTGATGCGGACCGACAAGATCGAACACCGTCGCTACCGTCTCGTCGGCCAGATGTACTCCGTCCCCGACCAACTCGACCACCATCTGTCCTTTCGCAGCCGCGGCAAGACATGCCGCCACTGCGCCGGGAGCACGGTGATGCATCGGCGCCATACCGTTGAACAGGTGAGTGGCACTGAGCGGTGCATGCGCCGAGTGTGCGATCGAACGTGTCGCAATCGGGTTGGACGCATCGGTGTGTCCGATACTCACGACGGCACCGTGACGCTCCAGCAATGAGGCAAGTTCGTCGAAGTGTGCTGTCTCCGGAGCGATCGTCATCGAGCGAATGCGCCCACGGCCGGCTTCGAGCAGCGACTCGAGCAGAGCCGGGTCGCCGTCGAGAATGCTGTCGGGATCCTGGGCGCCACAACGAAGTACCGAAAGGAATGGACCTTCCAGGTGAATTCCGGCCAGCGTGCCCTCGTCCACCAGTCCTGCCAGGAGCTCGATGCGACTGCGCAGGATCTGCGGCGGCGCGGAGACGAGCGAGCCGATCACCGAGGTCGTGCCGTTCGTCCGATGGTGATCGGCAGCCACGGTGGATCCGAACTCGTCTGCCTCGGGGAAACCGAATCCGCCGGCGCCGTGGCAGTGAACGTCGACCAAACCCGGAATGATCGTTGTTCCCGCAGCTGCCCGTTCGGGTAACGGGTCGGTTCGCTGCGACGCGGGTCCGGCCCACACCACACGATCACCGGAGATCTCGACAACCCCGTCCGAGAGCAATCGACCACCGGTCACCAATTGTCCACGCAGAATTTGTCCACGAAGTGTCACGACATCACCTGCGGTACAACGGGAACTTCGGCATCCGCGATCGACAACTCACGGAGCACGGCGTCCGCGAGCACGTAGTGCCCTTGTTCGTTCGGATGGAACGCGTCAGCCAGGAGAGCCGGCGGTGGACCCTCGGGAGAATCGGCCGTCCACTGCGCGTAGTGGTCGACGAACACCGCACGCGTCGAGGCGGCAACCTGCCGCACGACCTCGACGTACTGAACCAATCCCGCTCTGGTGGGCGCATTCTCGACGTCGATCGGTGGCGGCGTCTGCAGGATCGGCACCGCACCGATCGCTCGCGTCCGGAAAATCATGTCCGAGAGGTCGTCTCGAAACCGCTCCAGTCCTTCTTCGCCATTCAATGCGTCATTCGTACCGAGCATGATCAACACCACCGAGGGTTCGAACACTTCGATGCGGTGTGCGAAACCTGCACGCACATCGGAGGATCGATTGCCGCTCACCCCGGTGTTGACAAGGACGTGGTTGAACAAGGAAAGTTCACCACGGACGCGCTCGGCGCAGTGTTCGACGTAACTTCGATGACCGTCGGTGTGCGTCAATCCCTGAGTGATGCTGTCGCCGGTGAAGACCCACCGGATCGGCGTCGACGAGTCTACGAGCAAAGTCTCCAGTCGAATCCGTTCAGCAGTCTTGGACTTCAAAGCCTTCGACGTCGGGGTCACACCCTCTGCCCTTCGGCGCCCGATACTGCGGCTGCAAATTTCGACGTGATGAACGCCGGATCCGTGATTGCGGTTCCGACAACCACCGAGTCTGCACCCAGGGCGATGGCGCGTGCCGCATCCTCCGGGCTGTGGTATCGCCCCTCGGCGATGAGGACTACATCTGGAAGTGCCTGCCGCAGTTCCGAGATCAGCTCCAGATCCGGGCCGGCCAGGCGTCGGCTGTTCTCGGTATATCCCGCCAGTGTGCTGGAGATGATGTCGGCGCCCGCCGCGGCGGCAGCGATGCCGTCCTCGAGTGTTCCACAATCAGCCATGACGAGGCCGCCGCGATCATGGACCGCGTCGACGGTGTCGGCAAAGGTCAGCCCGTCCGGACGAGGTCGCAGGGTGGCGTCGGCAGCCACGATCTGCGCACCCGAATCCACGACTTCGAGGGCTGATTCCCTTGTCGGCGTGATGAACACGCCCTCCGAGCCGATCTTCGTCAAACCGATCACCGGTACCTTCACTGCCGACACGACTGCGGCGACATCCGGGGTTCCGCCCACACCGCCGCAGCGGATCGCCACTGCACCGCCGTCGACCGCGGCGCGGGCCATCCTCTCGATGGTCCCGGTGTCGCGCAGGGCATGGCCGTGTCCGGCCTGACAGGACACGATCAGCTTCCCGCTGATGATCGTGAGCAGTTCTTCGACAGTCACGGTGTTACCTCGATTCGTGTTGCGGCGGCCAGGAGCGCAGCTCCGACGAGCGGCGCATCGGTGCCCAAACGGGCAGGAAGAATGGCGGTTTCGGCAATGGGACCCATCGCTTCCACCCGGAAAGCGGACGTCAGCGGCGACAAGAGGTCGGCTCCGATCTGGGCTGCGCCGCCGCCGATGACGATCACCTCGGGATCGAATGCGGTGGCGACGCCGGCCAGGACTCGGCCGAGCAGAGTACCGGCGTCGGTGACCACGGCACGGGCGATCGGGTCGCCGGAGCGCATGAGTGCCACCACCTTCTGCAACGGTTGAGTGGGCACACCCGCCCGCGCTGCGTACTCGGCCTCCATCGCCGGGCCAGAGGCGACTGCCTCGAGGTGATCGGTTCTACCGCAACCGCAACCTATCGCCCCGGAGACCGGAACCAGCAGATGCGCGAGCTCGCCGGCTGTTCCGTGGGCGCCGTGATACAGCTGTCCGCCCACGGTCAACGCGCCACCGATTCCAGTACCGATCGAGACGAACAGTGCAGAGCTTCGACCGCGACCGGCGCCGATCATGTTCTCGCCGTGGGCCATCGCGCGCACGTCGTTGTCCACCGTCACCGGTAGACCCGAGTGCGCCTCGAGTTCTCCGCGAACCTCGGCGCCACTCCATCCGGACAGAATGTCGGAGGCGAAGACGACGCGGCCACGCACCCGATCGATGATTCCCGGTGCACCGACTCCGATTCCGGCTACCGGGTGATTCGCCCTCAGACGGTCGACCAACGCGGTGGCGGTCTCGAGAACAGCCTCCCTACCAGCCGTCGGTGTTGCCGCACGAACCGTGTCGATCACGTCTCCGTCGGACGTCACCACCGCAGCAGCCACTTTGGTGCCGCCGATGTCGATGCCGATCCATCGCTTCTGCCCAGATGTCATGTCAGAGGAGCCCCGCCTGTTCCAGAACGACCTTGATCGTTGCGGTCTCGGACTCGTCGAGCGAAAGCATCGGGGCGCACATCGTGTTGCCGGTGATGACGCCGCGCAGGGCCAGAGCCGTCTTGAATGCGCCCAGACCCGCGGCACCGGCACTGACGCGACCCGGTGTCGGTGCCTCGACGATGGAGAACAGATCGGTGAGTCGATCCTGCTCGGCCTTCGCCGCCGCCCAGTCTCCTGCCTGCGCAGCGCGCCACAGTCGCACGTAGCCGTGCGGGTCCACGTTCGCCAGGCCGGGCACAGCGCCCGAAGCACCCATCAGCAGGCATCCGTCGACGACTACCTCGTGCCCGGTGAAGACGGCGAAGTTTTCGAGCCCGGCCGACTGACGGAGCAACATACGGAAACTGACGTCGTCGCCGCTCGAATCCTTCACGCCGGCGATGACTCCCTCGCGACCGAGCTCGACCAGCATTGCCGGGCTGAGCTTGCTGTGGACACGAACCGGGACGTCGTAGGCGAACAACGGAAGATCCACTGCGGCGTGGATGGAGCGGAAATGCGTTGCCGTCTCGGCTGCGTCGGTGATCGCGTAGAACGGCGCCGTCGCGACGATGGCATCCGCACCAGCCTCGCGCGCCTGCTCGGCGACGGCGATGACCCGGTTGGTGGTCATGTCGTTCACTCCGACGAGGACCGGTACCTGGCCGCCGACGTGACCGATGGCCGTCTGCACCACCTGGGCGCGCTGAGCGTCGGTGAGGTAACCGACCTCACCCGAGGAACCGAGGACGAACAAGCCGTCGACTCCGGCTTCGAGCTGCAGTGAGAGCAGGCGTTCGAGCGACGTGGTGTCGACCTCGCCCTCGAGCGTCAGTGGTGTGACGATCGGCGGGACGATTCCGCTGAAGGTGGTGGTTTCCGTGCTCATGGGGTCTCCATATGTTGGTTGTCGGATTGAGTTGTGGGTGCGGCTGTCAGGGAGAAACGGAGACCGGCTGACCGCTCGAGGCGGACAGATAGGCAGCATCGATCACGCGCATCGACGCGCGGGCGTCTGCCACGGTGTAGTCGGGTTCGGTCCGTGTGGGAAGTCGATCGAGCACGTGAGAGAGAAAGCTCGACACCGCGTTGTCCGAACCGAAGCCGCCGATGGGTAGTGCGGTCACGTCTCCCGAGGATGCGAAGTGGGTCACCGCGGGTTTGTCGTCGTCGGAACTCGCGTATCCGTGGGAGCCGAGGACCCGAACCGTCGCGGTATTCGCGCCGAAACCCGGTGCTGCGGGGATTCTTCCGACGGTCACCGTCGCGGTGACGCCGTTTTCCAGGGCGAGCGAGATCAACGCCGTGTCTTCGACTCCGAACTGCTGGTGGGCCCCGCCGTAGAGTGTGCTCGTCTCGGCGTACACCTCGGTGACGTCCAGGCCGGTGAGGTATCTGAGGTAGTCGGCGGCGTAACCGGCGAAGTTCACTACTTCTCCCCCGCCGGACAACGCGGGATCCACCACCAGTTCGGGACGCTCGACGGACGTCGCGAAATGTGTTCCGCTTGCAAGGAACTCGATGTCCACGTGGCGCGGCAGTCCGAGGTTTCCGGCATCGATCCAGCGGCGCAGTCGCCGGAGCGCAGGTGAATGAGTGCGGTTCACCACCGTACAGATTCGCCCGTTCGACCGTGCCGCTTCCTCGACCGCCGCGGCCTCCGACTCGTCGATACCCACCGGCTTGTCCACCAGGACGTCGAGTCCCGCGTTCAGTGCGGCAATCGCAAGCCGTGCATGCCTGGTCGGCTCACTGCAGATGATCGCCAGGTCTATCCGTTCGGGGTCGAGCAGCTCGCCGAGTTCGTCGATCCACTCGATGTCTGCGGCCTTTGCCATCGCGATTCCGTCCTCACGAATCCAATCGTGGACCGAGGATTCGTCGGAGGCCCCGATCAAGCTCACTCGAGGATCGGAGCGCAACAGGTCCGCATAGGAGCCGGCATGCCTTACGCCGCTGACAAATCCGACGCGGATCGAACCGGTGCCGGTCATTGGTGTTCTCCGATCGAGATCGCGCGGCCGGTGTCGAGTGACTGTTGTGCAGCGATGGCAGTCGCGAGAGCTGCACGTACCTGCCAGTTCTCGACTATCGGGGTCGCGGAACCGTCGAGAGTGGCGATCCAGTGGCGCATCTGATGCGCCATCGCATCTTCGATCGACGACGGCGGCGCGTTTGTCGTATCCGTCATCAGGCCTGGGTCGTCGCCGGTGTCGTGCGCGAGCGTGCCGGACGTCCCCGACACCACGATCCGGCGCACCATCTTTCCCGATTGTGGTAGAGCGTAAGCCAATTCGATGAGCGCCAGCGATCCGTCCTCGAAGCGAACGGTCAGATGGAAGCTGTCGTGCACGGGCATCCCCGCCGCGAAGGTGGGGAAACTACGAGCGAACACACGGATCGGACGACGACCGATCAGCCACGTCACCAGATCGAGAGCGTGGGTTCCGTTGTGAACGGGGTGACCACCCGAGCGTTCCTTGTCGTGTTGCCAGCCTCGCCAGCCCCCTGGCCAGACGTGGCCGGTGTACCAACTGAGGTGGATCAACCGGGGGTCGCCGATGGCGCCTTGTGCAACCGAGTTTCCGATCGAGGTGATCGACGGCTGGAATCGTACGGTCTGTCCGACCATCAGTGAGGTGCCGCCACCTTCGGTGGCCTCGACCATCGCGTCGAAGTCCGCGACTGTCAGCGCTGCGGGCTTCTCCACGTGCACATGCTTTCCCGCGCGGCCTGCGGCTATCGTCACGGGCGCGTGGTCCGGAGTGGCCCCGACGACGTTGACCGCGTGCACGCTCGGGTCTGCGAGAATCTTCGCCAGATCAGTACTGGCCTTCGCGCCCGGCGCCAATGCCGCGACCGATGCGGCACGGTCCAAGTCACTGCCGAATACGTAGGCGACTTCGACCGACGGGATGCGCGCCAAAGCGCTGACGTGGTCCCGCGCGATTGCGCCGCTGCCGATGACGGCTACACGCACGGTCACTTCGCACTTCCCGACAGCGCCGCCGGTTCCCCGCCACCGAGTCGCACCTGTTCGGCGACGACGAGTGCGCGTTCACGTGCGTATGTCAACGGTGAGCCGGAGTCAGCCTTGCCGTCGAGAACTGCTGCCATCTCGTCGATTTCGTGGCGAATCGCAGCCTGCATCCACAGCGGGGATCCTCCGTTACCCGAGTTGTACTTCTGCGTCCTGCTCGCAGAGTCGATCAACGATTGATTCTCGGCGTCGACGTCGAAGATCGGCCACGACTCTTCGACCCGTCCCCCGCGCAGTCGGCTGACCCGGCCGGTGTGGAAGTCCGCGTGGACCGAGCCTTCGGCGGCATCGACCGTCAGCTCCCACGAAGAAGTGTGTGAACGCGTCGAGATGGTGTGTCTGCCGATCGCGCCGCCGGCGAACGACACCACTGTGTTGCGGAAGCCGTCGTCCGCGGTGGCGATGCTCGACACGGCAGTCACCTCGCCGCCGAGCCAGCACATCAGGTCCAGTTCGTGAATCTCGTGAGTCAGTTCTCCACCCGTTCGGCTCTTGTCGAGCTTCCACCACTGTGGATCTGCGCCGTCGGTGTCGATCCAGCGTGAGCGAGACGTTTCGATCGCAGCGACCTCGCCGAGCTCCCCCGACGTCAGCAGGTCCGCCAGACGTCGTACACCCGGCATCATCCGCATGATGTGCCCGACCATCAACGGCGAACCGCTCGCGTCGGCGCTCGCGATCATGTTCTGCGCATCGACCAGTTCGACGGCAAGTGGCTTCTCGACAAAAACTGCCTTGCCGTGTTCGAGTGCCGCGATGGCAGGTTCGGCGTGCGCGTGATTGGGCGTCGCGACGACAACGAGGGCCAACTCCGGGTCAGCGGCCACCGCGTCGTGATCGTCTGTCGGGGTTGCCGAGAACTCTGCGGCGACGTCCTTGGCCCGCTCGAAGTCACGGTCGCACAGCATCGCCAGTTCGAAACGTGGATGGGCAGCCAGCTCGCGAGCGAGGGAACTACCGAAGAATCCGCAACCGACCACACCGACTTTGTATCGGGTCATGAAGTCTCCAAAGATTGGATGAGGGATGTCCTATGTTATACGGCCAGCGTCATCGGTCGTCAATTCGACGTCGGTAACACAGTCTTCATCTATGCAGTTGAGAGCACTATTTTTGGTTCGAAACCGACGAAACGTCGAAGTTCAACACCGCCAGTTCCAAAGATTCTCTAGACGCTTTCTGATCCACAATGTAAGTTACGCAACATCGGACGTCGAACATAGGACATCCCCTATCCACTCCCTTGATGTCCCGCTCCCCGCCTTGGAGGCCGCCTTGAAGAACGAACGACCACTGAGCTCCGCGTTCACACGCCGAGACCTGTTTCGGTACACCGGGCTACTGGGAGCTGCAGCAGGTATCACCGCGACTCTCGCGGCCTGCGGCGGCGGCCCGTCGTCGACCTCGGTTGTCGGCGGTTCCGCGAGCACCGGCGATCTGACCACCGCCATCGGATACGGCAACGACCAGAGCTTCGACCCGATGCAGACTGCATCCGGTTTCCTCATGGCAGCGGTCAACCACGTCTACGAGGGACTGCTCGAAAACGATCCAGGCACCGGTGAGACGTATGCGGCGCTCGCACAGGCCGTCCCGACCGACGCCACCGCCTCGAGCTGGACCATGAAAATCCGCGAGGGCGCAACCTGGCACGACGGCACTCCGGTCACCTCGGACGACGTCGTCTTCACCTTCGATCGCATCCTCGATCCACAGCAGAACGTACTGATCCGCTCCTTCTTCTCCTCCTGGTTGCAGTCCGTCACCAAGGTCGACGACCAAACGGTGACCCTGAACTTCAACTACCCGTTCAGCGCTGCCGCACAGCGTCTCTCGATCGCCAAGATCATGCCCAAGCACGTCTTCGACGGCCACTGGGACGAGGCCAAGTCCGGAGCGCTGGTCGTCGGTTCCGGTCCGTACAAGCTCAAGAGCCACACCCCCAAGAGCAACACAGCTTTCGAGGCGTTCGAGGCGTACAACGGGCCGCGCCCGGCCAACTTCGCGACCATGAACTGGCTCTCCATCGTCGACACCTCCTCACGCATCGCGCGCGTCTCGGGCAACAATGCCGGTGCACAACTCGCCGACAACATCCCCGTCGCCAACGTCCCCACCCTCACCTCCGGTGGGCGCACCGTCGAGGGCAACCCGGGCATGAACCTCATGTACCTGCTCTTCGACACCACTCAGGCACCGTTCGACGACGTTCGTGTTCGCCAGGCGATGTTCTATGCGATCAACACCCCGAAGATGATCGAGATCGCCCTCGGCGGCAAGGCAGCACCGGCCACGAGCTACCTGTACGAGCGCAACCCCGACTACGCGCGAGCGTCCACCGTCTACTCGTACGATCCGGACAAGGCCCGCTCGCTCCTCACTGCCGCCGGTGTCAGTGGCCTCGACCTGACGCTGCTCTCCACCAACGTCAGCTGGTTGGCCGACTGCTTGCCGACCATCAAAGAGTCTTGGGACGCAGTCGGATTCAACACGACGCTCGAACCGCAGGACACCAGCGCCATGGTGAGCAAGCTCAACAGCGGCCAGAAGTTCCAGATCGCTGCGGGTACGTCCAACCCACAGGCATTCGGCAGCGACGTCGACCTCCTCGTGCGCTACACGTACAGCAAGGGCGGCCTGTGGACGAAGACCTACGCCAAGTGGGACGACACCCCCGAGGCACAGAAGATCTACGCCACCATGGACGAGGCCACCCGCGAGACAGACCCGGCAAAGCGCAGCACCCTTGTGCAGTCGTACCTGAACCAGATCGCCGAAAACGCTGTCTACTATCCGGTTCTCCATCAGGAACTCCTGACTGCGTGGGATCCGAAGAAGATCGCCGACGTCACTCCGCTGCCGTACCCCGGCGTCAACCTGCTTCAGGCGAAGCCGGCCTGATACCCGCCCGCTCGGCCGTTTCCCACAACTGAGAGATTCCCCGATGGCAAGAGTCCTCCCCATGCTGATCAGGCGATTACTGATACTGATCCCCCTGATCCTCGGCATCATCGCGTTCGTCTTCATCGTGATGCAGTTCGCGCCCACCGATCCCGCAACGGCGGCGTTCAACGGCGGCAACCCGACTGCGGAACAGTTGCAGCAGTTCAAGGAAGAGAACGGACTGCTCGATCCGCTTCCGCTGCAATACGTTCACTTCGTGACCGATCTGGTCAGCGGCAATATGGGTGACAGCCTGATTTCCGGTACCCCGGTGTTGGATTCGATCTCCACCGCTCTGCCACTGACCATTCAGCTCACGGTTCTCGGACTGGTGATCGCCATCGTGCTCTCGCTGATCTTCGGTGTCACCAGCGCACTGTTCCGCGATCGTTGGCCGGATCAGGTCATCCGAGTGATCTCCCTCGGTGGTGTGGCAGCACCGTCATTCTGGTTGGCACTGCTGATGATTCAGTATCTGGCCGTCCAACTCGGATGGTTCCCCACCGGTGGCTACGTCAATCCGAGCGACTCCGTCACCGACTGGCTCTGGTACATGGCGCTCCCGGCGCTGTCCCTGTCACTGCCCGTCGCAGCACAACTCACGCGCATCATCCGCACGTCGATGGTCGAGGAGTTGGACAAGGACTACGTCCGTACCGCGATCGGCAGCGGCCTGCCCTATCACGTGGTGATCGGGCGAAATGTCTTGCGTAACGCACTGATCAACCCGCTCACCGTCCTGGGTCTACGGGTCGGATACCTCCTCGGTGGCGCTGTGGTCATCGAGCAGATCTTCGGTCTTCCCGGAATGGGTCAGCTCATGATCAACGGCGTCACCAACGGTGACCCCGCAGTAGTTCAGGGTGTTGTCATCGTCATCGCGGTCGGCTTCGTCGTCGTCAACCTCGCCGTCGACATCCTCTACCTGCTCGTCAATCCACGACTTCGGAGCGCAGCATGATGAGAAGAAAACTCACCGAAAAGCTTTCGCGACCCGGCATCACCTTCTCTCGCTTCCCCCTCTCGGCCTGGCTGTCGATGGCGGTTCTCGCGATCATCGTGCTCGCCTGCCTCTTCGCGCCGCTGATCACGCAGTACACCCCGCTCGAACAGGCGGTGGGTACCGCGGGCCCCAGCGCCGATCACTGGTTCGGTCAGGACAGTCTCGGCCGAGATCTGTTCAGCCGCTTGCTCTACGGCGGACGTTGGTCGTTGACCATCGGTCTCGGGTCCACCTTCCTCGCATTGTGCGCCGGTGCTCTCATCGGGTCGGTCGCCGCAACGAGCCGAAAAGGCGTCGACGAGACCATCATGCGAGTGCTCGACGTGGTCATGGCGTTCCCGGGCATCGCGCTCGCTGCCGTACTCGTCGCAGCCTTCGGTGGTTCGATTCCGGTTCTGATCGTCACCATCGCGTTCCTCTACACACCGATGGTGGCCCGCGTCGTTCGCGCGAACGTTCTCGCTCAGTACGGTGAGGACTACGTCGCGGCCGAAAAGGTCATCGGCGCAAGAACTTCACACATCGTCGTCAAGCACGTCGTAGCCAACTGTGCTGCGCCGGTTCTCGTCTTCTGCACTGTCATGGTCGCGGACGCCATCGTGCTGGAGGCCAGCCTGTCGTTCATCGGAGCAGGTGTCCGTCCCCCGGATCCGTCGTGGGGATCGGTGATCGCCGACGGCAAGAACATGGTCCTTCTCGGTGGTTGGTGGGCAACGGTGTTCCCCGGTCTGCTGATTCTTCTGACGGTGCTCTCCCTCAACGTGCTCGCCGAGGGCCTGACGGACGCGATGGCCGATCCGAGTCTGAAGAAGACCAAGAAGACGCCCTCCGCACTCCAAGCAGCGCAGACCGCCGCAGCGGAGGAGACCTCCAACGAGCTCATTCTGGAGGACGAAGCCGCATCGGTCGCCAACACTCCGGAGTTGATCGACGACTTCGCCGACCCGAGCGTCGTGAAAGATGTTCTGAAGCCGGCCGCCGAACCGACCCCTCTCGAAACTCACCTGAAGATCCTGGCGGAAACCGAGCGGTCTCGGTCCGATCGTCTTGTGTACGAGGGCGATGCAGCGCCCCTCCTCGAGGTCCGCAATCTCACGATCCGGTTCCCCGAACGCTACGGAGACACGGCGATCGTCGACAACGTGAGCTTCACCGTCCGCCCGAACGAGACTATGGCACTGGTCGGCGAGTCCGGTTGCGGAAAGTCGCTCACTTCGCTGGCGATCATGGGTCTACTGCCCAAGACAGCAGTGGTGACCGGCGAGATCCTGTTCGACGGCGTCAACGTCCTCGAACTGAACAACCGGGAGCGAAACAAACTGCGCGGGCACGACATGGCCATGATCTACCAGGATGCGCTGAGTTCTCTGAACCCGGCGATGCTGATCCGCGCGCAGTTCAAGCAGCTCACGAAGCGCGGCGGTACCCGCACAGCCGAGGAACTGCTCGAACTCGTCGGACTCGATCCGGTGCGCACTCTCTCCAGCTACCCACACGAGCTTTCCGGTGGTCAGCGTCAGCGCGTTCTGATCGCCATGTCGCTCACCCGCAGTCCGCGGTTGATCGTCGCGGACGAGCCCACCACCGCTCTCGACGTCACCGTCCAGGCCCAGGTCGTGGACTTGCTCAACGATCTTCGGGAAAAGCTCGGCTTTGCCATGGTTTTCGTGAGCCACGATCTTGCACTCGTTGCTTCACTCGCTCACAAGATCACGGTGATGTACGCCGGTCAGGTCGTCGAGTCTGCGCCCACCAGCGATCTACTCGTCGATCCGCGTCACGAATACACCCAGGGCCTCCTCGGCGCCGTTCTCTCCATCGAGGACGAGGCTCCGCGGCTCCACCAGATCCAGGGAACCGTACCGTCGCCAGGCAGCTTCGCCGCCGGTGACCGTTTTGCCGAACGTTCCCTGCGTCCGGATTCCGATCCAAACCGAAAGCCCGAGATGGTTCGGATCGGCGAGACCGAGCATTTCTTCGCGAACCAGTCCGCGACTCCCGCACACGCAGAATCGGAATTGGAGAGCGTGCGATGACTACAGCTGAAGCACCCATCCTGGAACTGAAGAACATTCACGTCGTCCACAAGACCCGTTCGGGATCACTGTTCAAACCCGGCACGGTTCACGCGGTCAACGATGTCAGTATCGCCGTACGACGAGGGGCGACGATCGGCATCGTGGGCGAGTCGGGTTGCGGCAAGTCCACTCTGGCCAAAGTCATGGTCGGATTGCAGAAACCGACGTCGGGCGACGTGGTATTTCGCGGCCGAAGCGCTCTGACCCGGTCGGCGGGCGTGCGCAAGGAGTTCGGGCGGGCGATCTCGATCGTCTTCCAGGACCCGGCTACCGCGCTCAATCCGCGAATGACGGTGGCCGACATCCTCACCGATCCGCTCGACGTCCACGGCATCGGCAACCGCGCGAGCCGAACAGCCCGAGTTCGCGAGCTGGTCGGTTTGGTCGGACTCCCCCAATCTGCGCTCGAAGTCATCCCGAGCCAGATCTCCGGCGGTCAGCGTCAACGTGTCGCGATCGCGCGTGCGCTCGCGCTCGAGCCCGACGTCATCGTGGCCGACGAACCTACGTCGGCTCTCGATGTCTCGGTGCGAGCGCAGATCCTGAACCTGCTCAGCGACATCAAGGCTCGGTTGGGGCTCGGCATGGTGTTCATCTCGCACGACATCCAGACGGTGCGGTATGTCTCCGACACGATCGTCGTCATGAACGCCGGGCGGATCGTCGAGCAGGGGACAGCCCAGGAAGTATTCGACAACCCGTCGGATGCGTACACGGCCAAACTGCTGGGCGCGGCGCCCAGTCTCCTGCAACGCACCGTTGACGTGGGTTGACCAATGGAGCGGATGACCGGACATAGGATGAAGGACGTTCGTATCAGAAAAGGGGAATCGATGTCTGTCCGGAGTGGCACACAGGGCGCTCGTTTCAGCGCGCAAAACCGCATGCGCGCACTTCAGACGGACATCATGAACTTGATCCTCGAACGCAGACTCTCCCCAGGCGACCCGATGCCCACCGAGGCCGAACTGTCCGAAGAGTTGGGAATCGGCCGGAACACGCTCCGCGAGGCACTCAAGGTTCTGCAGGCCTTGGGCGTCGTCGAGATCCGTCACGGTTTCGGAATGTTCGTCGCCCCGAGCAACTTCGACGCTCTCGCCGACGGCCTGACCTTCCGTGGCCGGTTGTCGTTGCAGGGCACCGGGCACGAGGCGATGGAACTGGTCGACATTCGTCAGGCACTCGAGACCGGACTGATCGGTGCGGCGATGGCCGAGATGACGTCGGCCGACCACGCCGACCTCGACGAACTCGTCACCGGCATGGAGGTCCGTGCCGCCGCCGGGAAGAACTTCTCCGACATCGACGCGACCTTCCATTCCCGCCTGTACTCCCCGCTCGACAACCAGGTCCTCGCTCAGTTGATGGACGTCTTCTGGCAGGTGTACAGCGAGATCCAGCAGGCTATCGGGCATTCGGATACACCACTGATCGACATCGCGTCGAAGCATCGTGCGATTCTCGACGCGATCCGTACGGGTGATGCCGTCGAGGCGGCGCACACTCTCGATGTGCACTTCGGTGGCCTGCGCGAGCGGATCGCCGGCCTTCATGCTTCCGAAGCGCAGTAGTTTCGAAACGCGTGATTTTGCTCCGCTGTCTCACCATCGCGCCCGTTCTTCCGGCAAAATTACGGGTATGAAGAACCCGAACCTGACGCCTTCGCGCGTTCTCGCAGTTGTCCTCGCTGCCGCCCTGGTCATTTTCGTGATCGCACGTCGCCGCGACGACGGCGCCCTCAGCCGCGGAGAATGGTTGTCGGACAGCGTCGGACCGGACGACCTCGCCGGCTGAAACGACGTATGCCCTCGGCCGAAACTCGGCCGAGGGCATACGTACGTGTCATCTACTACTTCATCGAATCCAGTCGGGTTCGCGCGTCCTCGAACCCCGACACCAGCTCTGCCATGACCTCGGCGACCGGTCGGATCTCGTTCATCCGTCCCACGATCTGACCGACGGGCATTGCCACAACTTCCGGGTTCTCCGATGCAGCGATTCTCTGATGAGCGTCGCTGACCAGTAGGTTCTGCAGCGGCATCGGCAAGGGCGCCGGTGCTCCCGGGTTCGACCAGGCTTCCGTCCACTTGGTCTTGAGCAACCGAGCGGGCTTACCCGAGTAGATGCGCGAACGTACGGTGTCGGCCGACGTCGCGCCCAACAGTGCACGCTGAATAGCGGAAGGGCCTTCGCCCGACGCACTGCCGAGTTTGTATTCGGACGTGGTGAGCCAGTACGAGCCCATCCACACTCCGGACGCACCGAGTGCAAGTGCAGCAGCCACCTGACGGCCGCTGCCGATACCGCCGGCAGCCAGTACGGACGCCGAATCGCCCAGTGCATCAACGATTTCCGGAACGAGAACCATCGACGCAATTTCGCCGGTGTGACCGCCGGCCTCGTAGCCCTGCGCGATCACGATGTCGACACCGTTCTCGACGTGACGACGTGCATGCTCGACGGCGCCGGCCAGTGCTGCTACCGGAACGCCTTTCTCGTGTGCCTGATCGATGACGTCCTTCGGCGGCGATCCCAGTGCATTCGCAATCAACGCGATCCGGTGTCCCAGAGCAACATCGACGTGAGACCGCGCTACCGAGTGAAGCCATCCCAGTACGCCGGTCGCATGCTCGACGTCGTCGGAAAGTGGCGGCACACCGAGCTCGTCGAGCGTGCGGTTGACGAAGGCGCGGTGCTCCTCCGGAATCAGCTTGTCGAGATCGACGGCGCCGCCCTCGGTCGGCACCTTGGCAGGCATGACGATGTCGACGCCGTACGGCTTACCGTCGGTGTTCTCGTCCATCCACGTCAGTGCGGCTTCGAGCTCTTCCGGATCGTTGAACCGGACGCAACCGAGCACGCCCAGACCGCCCGCGCGGCTGATCGCGGCCGCGACATGCTCGGAAGGAGTGAATCCGAAAATCGGGTATTCGATGCCGAACTTGTCGGCGAGATCCGAACGCATCAGGCTTCCACGCTTTCGTTTGCGGACGCCACAGGAGCGCCGTTTCCGTTGTGATCGTCAGCCTCGCGCGATTCCGTTTCGGCCTTCGCCCAGCGGTAGTCGGGCTTGCCGGCCGGATTGCGCTTGATCTGGTCGACGAACCACACACTGCGCGGAACCTTGTATCCGGCAATCTCTTTGCGCGCTGCGGTGGCGATGTCGTGCAACGTCGGCGACGTGCCTTCGCGTACCTGAACCACTGCGGCAACCCGCTGACCGAAGCGCTCGTCGGGGATACCGACCACCAGCACGTCGAAGATGTCCGGGTGCGCCTTCAACGCGCCCTCGACCTCTTCCGGGTAAACCTTCTCACCGCCGCTGTTGATGGACACCGAACCGCGGCCGAGCATCGTGACCGTGCCGTCGGCTTCGACCTGCGCATAGTCGCCGGGGATCGAGTAGCGAACGCCATTGATGGTGCGGAAGGTTTCGGCCGTCTTGACCTCGTCCTTGTAGTAGCCGAGCGGGATGTTGCCCTTGCGCGCGAGCATGCCGCGCTTGCCCGATCCGGGTTCGACCTCGTTGCCGTCGTCGTCGAGAACCGTTGTGGAGGCGTCGATCTTGACCGTCGGACCGCCAGTGTGCTTCTGACCCTTGCTCAGCACGGCCAGTCCGCCGAAGCCGGTCTCGGATGCTCCGATGGAGTCGGTCAGCAGGCGGTTGGGCAACAGTTCGAGGAACTGCTCCTGGATGCTCGGCGAGAAGAGTGCAGCACTGCTGGCCATCACGTAGAGCGTCGAAAGATCGTACGGCTCACCCGTCTTCGGATTGCCGGCGATCAGTGCGTCGAGCATCGGACGGCCCATCGCGTCACCCGTGATGAAGATCAGGTTGACCTTGTGCTTGTCGATGTTCTGCCACACCTCGTGGGCGTCGAATTCCGGGTGCATCAAACAGGTTCCGCCGCCGAAGAGGCTGTGGAACACCGCAGACTGCGAACCACCGTGAATCATCGGGGGGATCGGGTAGCGGATCATGCTCGGGTTGGCTGCGCCGATCTTCGCCATCTCGTACTCGTCCTCGACCGGAACTCCGGTGACGAAGTTGATGCCGCCGCCGAGAACACGCCACCAGTCCTCGTGGCGCCACATGACGCCCTTGGGACTTCCGGTGGTGCCGCCGGTGTAGAGCATGAAGATGTCGTCGTTGCTGCGCTCTTCGAAATCACGCTCACCCGAACTCTGCGCGAGTGCGTCCTCGTAGCCGATGCCGAAAGCACTGAAGTCCAGATCGGTGCCGTCCTCGACCACAATGACGGACTTGACCTTGGGAGTGTTCGGCAGGACGTTCGCGACCTTGTCCGAGTAGCGGCGCTCGTGAATGAGCGCAACCATGTCGGAGTTGTCGAAGATGTACTGCAACTCGTTCTCGACGTACCGGTAGTTGATGTTGACCATCACGGCCCGGATTTTGAAAACGGCGACCATGGCCTCGATCGCCTCGATGACGTTCCGGCAGTAGATGCCGACCTTGTCACCCGGTTGAACGCCATGTTCACGCAGGTAGTGACCGAGGCGGTTTGCTCGGTCCTCCAACTGCGCATAAGTCATCTCGCGGTTGTCCGAGACCAGCGCAACGCGGTCCGGAACGAGGTCGATTGCGTGCTCTACGAAGTCTGCGATGTTAAGGGCCACGAGTTCAAAGTAGAACGTGTTACCGTTTCTGGCAAGACCCAATTTGAGAGCCAGCTCACAGACCCGCCAGGAGCCATCAGTGTCCACTTCGACGACCGAAAAATCAGACGTTTCGGAAACCGCGCCGCATTGCCTCGTGGAGAAGCGCGGCCACGTTCTCATCGTGACCATGAATCGCCCCGAGCGTAAGAACGCCATCACCGGCGAAATGATGGCGATCATGGTCGACGCCTGGGATCAGGTCGACAACGACCCCGAAATCCGCGTCGCGATCCTCACCGGAGCTGGCGGCGACTTCTGCGCCGGCGCCGACCTCAAGAACATGTCCGCCAAGCCTCCGGGAGATTCCTTCGCGGGCGGCGGCGTCGACATGTCCAAGATCGAAGGTCTCCTCAAGGGTCGCCGGTTGACCAAGCCGCTGATCGCTGCGGTCGAGGGTGCAGCCATCGCCGGTGGAACCGAAATCCTGCAGGGCACCGACATCCGCGTCGCGGGCGAGAGCGCCAAGTTCGGCGTCTCCGAAGCCAAGTGGGGGCTCTTCCCGCTCGGCGGTTCCGCGGTGCGTCTCGTTCGACAGATTCCGTACACGATCGCAGCCGACATCCTGCTCACCGGTCGTCACATCAAGGCTCCGGAGGCCAAGGAGATCGGGCTCATCGGCCACGTCGTCCCGGACGGTCAGGCCCTCGACAAGGCGCTGGAGCTCGCGGACCTGATCAGTGCAAACGGCCCCCTCGCTGTGCAGGCGATTCTCAAGACCATCCGCGACACCGAGGGCATGCACGAGGAAGAGGCCTTCCAGATCGACGCGCAGCTGGGCATGAAGGTGTTCATGAGCGCGGACGCCAAGGAGGGCCCGCGAGCCTTCGGTGAGAAGCGGGCGCCCCAGTTCAAGGGTGTCTGACCCAGGGTTGCCTGACCCACCCCTGCCTGAGCCCCCCCCTTCCCGGCCCCTCTCGGTGCACCCACCCCCTTTTCGAGCGAACGTACCTTTCGGCGCCTTCAGTGCGCCGAAAGGCACTTTCGCTCAGCCGGTTTCGTCCAATTTGACCCACCTCGACCTCGCGAACACCTGTGGCCGGGGACGTGACTGCGCCAATCTGTAGTGCGCACGCAGGTCGTCGATCACACGATCAGGGTCCGTTCGCAGTGCACTGGGCACCGTCGGCAACACGATGATTCCCGCATTCTGCATACGCGTCCGACGTTCCACCGTGCGCTTGTAGTCCGTCGGCGCGGCATGCCATTCCAAGGAGTCGATGTCCCACGCGAAGGCAACCGAATCGATCCATCCGTCCGGAATTGCGATGAAGTCTCCGTCAGCATCCCGGATCTCATGGTTGAACAACATTTCCGGCAGCCCGCTCCGCTGCCACAGTTTTCGCGCGTGAACCTCCGGAACCGAGTGGACGTTCGCGTTCACTTCGCGCAACACGACCCGAGGTAGCGCGGACCCCCGACTGCTGCCCGCCTCGAGTTCCTTCGCAAGTTCGCGCACCGAGACGTCGCCACGCTGAACGACCTCGGCAATGAGTGCCCGTGTGGGATCGAGGGCCCTGCACCGCCTCGCAGCGTCGAGTAGTGCCCTCGGCAGCGGCGCACAGCGCAGACCGTTGCGAATCTCCGGCTCAGGCAGTCGAACAGTGCGCTCCACCGTGACGAACCCAACCGATTGAACACGACGGTCGATGGGGATGAGCACCTGCACATCCCCGGCGTGCGTCCGATATCCGTACTCCGACATGGCAGATCGCCCCGTCAGCAGAGACTCGTCACCGCTCAACATGAGCGCAGCGATCGATCGTTGACGCGGCGTCGGTTGACCATTTCGGAGCAGGATCACTCCTGGCAATATGCGCTGCCAGGGTCCACCCACTCGACACCGGGTGTGCACGGCGGAGTTGGAGACGCCCAATCGCGCCAACTCGGCCGTTCGGATCACTCCGCTTCGACTGACGCGGTAGATCGCGTCCAGATCATCGCCCCACATTCCACGCCGCATGGTCGCAGCATGACTCGAGTAGCACCGCGGGCCCCGGCGGCGACCTGGGGTTTTGGCGGCCCTGTGGATAACTTTCGGCGAGCGAAAGGCGCGTTGAGCGCCTCAGATGCGCTGAACGTGCCGTTCGCTCGAAAAAAGGGGGGTCCCGCTCGAAAAAAGGGGGTGCCCCGCTCAACCACCCACCGCGGCCGCGAGCTCTCGCACATGGTCGGCGTCGCGGCAGGTCACCAGCAGCATCGTGACTCCGGCTTTCTCCCAACGCTTCACGTCCGCGCGCACCTCGTCGACGTTGCCGATGATCATGGTCTCGGTGACCATCTCGTCGGGGACGACGGCAGCAGCTTCGTCCTTGCGGCCCGACATGAAGAGGCGACCGATCTCGTCGACCTCCTTCTCGTAGCCCATCCGCTTGTAGACCTGTGCGTGAAAGTTCAACTCCGGGGCGCCCATTCCGCCGACGTAGAGGGCGGTCATCGGCTTGAGAGCGGCGATGGCCGCGGCACGATCGTCGGTCACGATGACCTGGCACGTGGCGGCCACCTCGAAGTCTTCGCGGCTACGACGGGCCCCGGCGCGAGCGAAGCCTTCGTCGAGCCACTTGTTGTACATCGGCGCCAGGCGCGGGGTGTAGTAGATCGCCAGCCACCCGTCGGCGATTTCACCGGCGAGCGCGACGTTCTTCGGCCCTTCGGCGCCGAGCCAGATCGGGATGTCCGCACGCAGCGGGTGCGTAATGGGCTTGAGCGGCTTGCCAAGTCCCGAACTGCCCGGTCCCGCATACGGCAGAGGGTAGTGGGGGCCGGGGCTGGTGACGGGCGCTTCACGGGCGAGGACCTGGCGCACGATCGAGACGTATTCGCGGGTGCGCGCGAGCGGCTTCTCGAATGGCTGGCCGTACCAACCTTCGACGACCTGCGGTCCGGATACGCCGAGCCCGAGGATCGTTCGCCCACCGTTGAGGTGATCGAGAGTGAGCGCGTGCATGGCACAGCTGGTCGGTGTTCGCGCCGAAATCTGTACGACGGAGGTGCCGAGACGGACGTTTTCGGTCCGAGATCCCCACCAGGCGAGCGGGGTGAAGGCGTCCGAGCCCCACGACTCCGCCGCGAAGACCGCGTCGAATCCCGCGCCTTCCGCGGCCTCGATCAGTTCCGGGGCGTTTGCCGGCGGCTGTGCGCCCCAGTATCCGAGTTGCAACCCAAGCTTCATCGCAGGCCTCCACATTGCCGGTGATCAGAAGTGACTCTTGCCACAATCTCTAGAACCTGTTCTACTCGATCTTGTGACCATCGGAAAGAGCGGGGTGGCCGACAAGCCCCTGAGCGCACCATTGAATCTCCATTTCGACTACACCAGATCGACGGGACCGACCATCGGCGCGTTCGTGACTGCCCTGCGTGATCGCAAGGTGATCGGCGCACGTGGGTCGGACGGTCGTGTCTTCGTGCCGCCACCGGAATTCGATCCGGATACGGCCGAACCACTGACCGACTTCGTCGGAGTCTCCGACGGCGGAACGGTCGTGAGTTGGACGTGGATGCCCGAACCCATCGAGGGTCAACCCCTGACGAAGCCTTTCGCGTGGGCCCTGATCAAGCTCGACGGCGCGGACACGTCCATGCTCCACGCGGTCGACGTCGACTCCCCCGACGACATCAGCACCGGCCTGCGGGTTCGTGCTCGCTGGGCGTCGGAGCGGATCGGGCAGATCAAGGACATCGAGTGCTTCGAACCAGGTGAGAGCGAAAATGGAATCGCGACAGTCGATTCCAGCGCCGATCCTGTCACCATGATCACGACGCCTGTCGACCTGCACTTCATGCATTCCGCTTCGGCCGAGGAGAGCTTCTACCTCCGCGGTCTCGCAGAAGGCAAACTGATCGGTGGTCGCAGCGGACCCGAAGACAAGATCTACATCCCACCGCGCGGCGCGAATCCCACCAACGGGAAGCCGACGAGCGAGCAGATCGAACTGCCCGACAAGGGAATTGTCACCACCTTCTGCATCGTCAACGTCCCGTTCCTCGGGCAGCGAATCAAACCGCCCTACGTGGCCGCCTACGTGCTTCTCGACGGAGCCGACATTCCGTTCCTGCACTTGATCCTCGAATGTGATGCCGCGGACGTACGCATGGGCATGCGCGTCGAAGCCAAGTGGAAGCCTCGCGAAGAGTGGGGTTACACCCTCGAGAACATCGAATACTTCCGGCCGACAGGTGAACCCGACGCCGAGTACTCCACCTTCCAACACCACCTGTGAGGCTCCTGAAATGACTTCTGCAGACATCGCAGTCGTGGGCTTTGCTCAGGCACCCCACGTCCGCGAAACCAACGGCACCACCAACGGCGTCGAGATGCTCGTCCCGTGCTTCCAGCAGCTCTACAGCGATCTGGGAATCACCAAGTCCGACATCGGCTTCTGGTGCTCCGGATCTTCCGATTACCTGGCCGGACGAGCGTTCTCCTTCATCTCGGCCATCGACTCCATCGGAGCGGTCCCGCCGATCAACGAATCTCACGTCGAGATGGATGCTGCGTGGGCCTTCTACGAAGCGTGGATCAAGATCTTGACCGGCGAGGTCGAGACCGCGCTGGTGTACGGCTTCGGCAAATCCTCCGCCGGGCACCTGCGCAAGATCCTGTCCATGCAGCTCGATCCGTACCTCGTCACTCCGCTGTGGCCGGACTCCGTCTCGATCGCCGGACTTCAAGCCCGACTCGGACTCGACGCGGGTAAGTGGACGCAAGAGGACATGGCGGAGGTTGCCGCTCGTAGCCGTCGTCACGCGCTGAGTAATCCGAAGGCTCAGCTCGCAGGCGAGGTCGACATCGAGGCACTACTCGCCAGCCCGTTCCTCGCAGATCCGTTGCGCGCACACGATTGTGCGCCCATCACCGATGGTGCGGCAGCAATCGTCCTGGCCTCGGGTAACCGCGCCCGCGATCTCTGCGAGCGGCCGGCGTGGATCACCGGACTCGAGCATCGCATCGACTCCCCCAACCTGGGTGCACGTGACCTGACCACGTCGCCGTCCACAACGTCGGCAGCCAAGGCGGCAACAGGCGGCGAGGTCGGCAACATCGACGTCGCCGAGCTGCACGCGCCGTTCACTCACCAGGAATTGATCTTGAAGGAAGCGATCGGCCTGACCGACGCCACCACGATCAACCCGTCCGGCGGTCCACTCAGCGGCAACCCACTGTTCGCCGGTGGTCTGGAACGAATCGGCCACGCCGCCAAGGCAATCTTCGACGGTCAGGCGAATCGCGCTCTGGCCCATGCAACAAGCGGCCCTGTGCTGCAGCAGAACCTGGTAGCAGTCTTGGAGGGACGGAACTGATGGCCGGAACGCCTCAACTCGCGGCCGTGCTCGGCACCGGCCAAACTCACTACGTCGCAAAGCGTCATGATGTCTCGATGGCGGGCTTGGTTCGTGAAGCCATCGACGCCGCGATGCTCGACGCCAACGTCGGCTGGGACGACATCGACGCCGTCGTCATCGGAAAGGCCCCCGACCTGTTCGAGGGTTCGATGATGCCCGAACTCGCCATGTCGGATGCTCTTGGCGCCAACGGAAAGCCGTTGCTGCGTGTTCACACTGCCGGCTCGGTGGGTGGTTCGACGGCTATCGTCACCTCCAGCCTGGTCAAATCCGGTGTCCACAAGCGCGTTCTGACGGTTTCCTGGGAGAAGCAGTCCGAGTCGAACGCCATGTGGGCGCTGTCCACACCGGTACCGTTCAACATGCCTGTCGGCGCCGGCGCCGGTGGATACTTCGCCCCGCACGTCCGTTCGTACATTCGTCGATCGGGCGCACCGGAGCACATCGGCTACCTCGTCGCGGTGAAGGATCGGCTCAACGGCAGCCTCAATCCGTATGCGCACCTGCGGCAGCCGGACATCACCTTCGAATCGGTGCAGGCATCTCAGATGCTCTGGGATCCGATCCGCTACGACGAGACCTGCCCGTCCTCGGACGGCGCGTGCGCTCTGGTGATCGGCAACGAGGAAGCGGCCGCACAGGTCGAGGCCGAGGGTCGTTCGGTCGCGTGGATCCACGCGACGTCCATGCGCACCGAGCCGACCTTCTATGCCGGACGCGATCAGGTCAATCCGCAGGCCGGCCGTGACGCCGCGGCCGCGCTGTGGAAGTCCGCGGGAATCACCGATCCGCTCAACGAAATCGACTGCGCCGAAATCTATGTCCCGTTCTCGTGGTTCGAGCCGATGTGGCTCGAGAACCTCGGTTTCGCGGAGGAAGGCCAGGGATGGAAGCTGACCGAGGCCGGCGAAACCGCGATCGGTGGCAAGCTCCCGGTCAATGCCTCGGGCGGTGTTCTCTCTTCCAACCCGATCGGTGCCTCGGGGATGATCCGTTTCGCCGAGTCGGCGATGCAGGTCATGCACCGCGCCGGCGATCACCAGGTGGCCGACGCGCGCAAGGCTCTCGGCCATGCCTACGGCGGTGGCTCGCAGTACTTCTCGATGTGGGTCGTCGGCTCCGAACGTCCTACCACGTAACAGCAGCACACACGCCGATCAGGAAGAGGCCGAAGATGAAGTACACCGTCGGGGTTGCCATGAACCCCTTGGACCAGTTAGCCGGTATCGCCAAAACGGCCGAAGAATGCGGCTTTTCGTCGATCGCTCTCCCCGATTCACTGTTCTTCATGGAAACGCAGGCGGCGGATTACCCGTACACCCCGGACGGGTCTCGGATGTGGAATGCCGAGACCCCCTGGGTCGATCCGCTGATCGCCGCAGCTGCAATGGGCGCGGTGACCGAGAAGATCGAGTTCTACACCCAGGTGCTCAAGCTGGGTAGCCGCAATCCGGTCCTGCTCGCGCGGCAGGTCGGATCTGTAGCGGCATTGACGAACAACCGTTTCGGCTTCGGCGTCGGAATCGGTTGGGCTCCTGAAGAGTTCGAGTGGTGCGGCGCTCCGTACAAGCGTCGCGGCGCCCGAGTGGACGAGATGATCGACGTTCTCAAACTTATTCTCGGCGGCGGGATGGTCGAGTATCACGGCGAGTTCTTCGATTTCGATCGCCTGCAGATGAGTCCAGCTCCCACCAAGCCGGTTCCGTTCTACGTCGGCGGCCACACCGAGGTGGCACTCAAGCGTGCTGCGCGAGTCGGCGACGGTTGGACCTCGGCGATGATCAAGTTCGACGACCTGGTGGGTGTGATCGCACGACTACGCGAACTGCGCGCCGAGTACGGCCGCGAGAACGAGCCGTTCGAAATCCAGACGGTGTGCATCGACCGTTTCGGCAAGGACGGTTACGCAGAACTCGAAGATGCCGGCGTCACGGACATCATCACCGTACCTTGGGTTTTCGACGGAATCGGCTTCGATGCCCCGCTGGAGGCAAAGCAGGATTCGATGCGTAAGTTCGCCGAGCAGTACATCAACTGAGGAGTCGCGATGACTGACGAACACCCCGCCCGCGTCGCGGGTAACGCTTCGCGCGCCGCAGCGAGTGGCAAGAACAAGGAAGCCTGGCTGGACCTCTTCGCCGAGGACGGTTGGGTGGAGGATCCGGTCGGGCCGTCGGGATTCGATCCCGAGGGCAAAGGCCATCACGGCCGCGAAGCGATCTCCAAGTTCTACGACATGACGATCGCGACCGCGGACAAGCTCGAGTTTCTGATCGACGATTCACTGGTGTGCGGCAACGAGAACGTCAACATCGGCAAGATCCGGACCACCATCGGCGGCTCGATCATCGACGCCGAGGGCGTGTTCGTCTATCGCGTGAACGACGCAGGCAAGATCGCGTCACTTCGAGCATTCTGGGAAGTGGACCGTGCGATGAAGACGGCACGCAAAGCCTGAGAACCCACAGTACGAGAGCGGCCCCGGTCATCGACCGGGGCCGCTCTCGTCGTATTCGAATCAGCCTGTCGTACTTGCACCGAGAACCCTGAAATGGTTTCCTGGTTGCCAACGTCGCGTGTCGATGACGGACTGCGTCAGGCATGGAGGCGTCGTACTGCAAGGGGTCACTCATGACCATTTCGTTCAACCACACCATCATCGCCGCAAAAGACCGCCAAGAGTCTGCGTGGTTCTTCACTCACATGTTCGGTCTGCCAGGCCCGGTCGAAGCCGGCTACTTTCTCGGCGTCGAACTCGAGCACGGGGTGACACTGGACTTCGCACAGGTGGAAGAGGGCGCCGAGGTTGCGTCTCAGCACTACGCTTTCCTCGTCTCCGAAGACGACTTCGACGGCATCTACCAGCGGATACAGGCGTTGAAACTTGATCACTGGGCCGATCCGCGCCAGTCGAGCACCGGCTTCAACACCAACGACGGTGGGCGTGGGGTCTACTTCCTCGACCCGTCGGGACATTTCCTGGAAGCGATCACCAAGCCATACGGCGGCTGAATTAGAGATTGAACTACAAACGGCGGCGCCTACGGGAGATGAGGGATCCCGCAGACGCCGCCGCAGTTCCAGGTTGCCAACTAGTGGCCCCCCGGAACGTCTACTGTAGTTCTGCGTGTTCGAGAGTGCAGAGGCAACTCCCGAAAACCTACACAGAACCTACTCGCCGGTTACCAGGTCAGTATATGTCCGGATCAGTGTTTGACCGGGCAGCCCGATGTCTTGTAATCAACCTGAAACTCTTTGATGCCGTTGAGCCAGCCCGAGCGCAGGCGACGGGGATCGCCGAGCCTGGTGATGTCGGGTAGGTGATCGGCGATCGCGTTGAAGATCAGATCGATTTCGAGACGAGCCAAGTTGGCGCCGATGCAGAAGTGCGCACCCGTGCCGCCGAATCCGAGGTGCGGATTGGGGTCACGCATGATGTCGAACTTCGTGGGATTCTCGAAGACGTCTTCGTCGAAGTTGGCCGACGCGTACATCATCACGACGCGATCGCCCTTCTTGATCTTCTGTCCCCCGAGTTCGGCGTCTTCGAGCGCGGTGCGCTGGAAAGAGGTCACCGGGGTGGCCCAACGAACGATCTCGTCGGCCGCAGTCTTCGGGCGTTCCTTCTTGTACAGCTCCCACTGGTCGGGATTGTCGAGGAAGGCAACCATGCCGTGTGTGATGGCATTGCGAGTGGTCTCGTTACCCGCGACCGCAAGCAGAATCACGAAGAAGCCGAATTCCTCTGGGGAGAGCTCATTTCCGTCGATGTCAGCTTCGATGAGCTTGGTGACGATGTCATCGGCGGGACACTTCTTGCGCTGATCCGCCATCTGGTACGCGTATCCCAGAATCTCCATCGACGCTGCCTGCGGGTCGATGTCGAACTCAGGATCGTCGTAGGACGTCATCTGGTTGGACCAGTCGAAGAGCTTCATTCGATCTTCCTGCGGCACACCGAGAAGCTCGGCGATTGCCTGCAGCGGAAGTTCGGACGCGACCTGAACCACGAAGTCTCCGGCACCACCGGCAGCCGCAGTCTTGACGATCTTTTCGGCGCGCTCGGTCAGTTCTTCGCGCAGGCTGTTGATGGCTCGCGGGGTGAATCCACGCGAAACCAGCTTGCGAAGCTTGGTGTGCTCCGGAGCGTCCTTGTTGATGAGGATGAATCGCTGCATCTCGACGTTCTCGCGCGGGATGTCGTCGGCGAAGCGAGGAATCGCAGTGTTCTCGTGGGTCGAGAAGATGTCGCTTCGCTGCGAGACTTCCTTGACCTCTTCATGACGGGTGACCACCCAGAAGCCCTCGTCCTGGAATCCACCGATTTCCGGGGGCTGCGGATTCCACCACACGGGGGCCGTCTTCCGGAGTTCGGCGAACTCCTCGAACGGCATGCGTTCCGCGTAGATGTCGGGGTCCGTGAAGTCGATTCCCTCGGGGAATGCGGGCTGTGCCACTGATGTCTCCTGCCCTAAGCCTTTTCATCACAGGGGTGATGGGGATCCGTGATGTGTAACACGTTCTACTCTCATTGAAACACAAGCCTGCTTACTAGGAAAGGAAACGTCGACAGGTCTTGCTTCCCGCAGAGAACCTGTTCTACTTTTTCATTACAAGGAAAGGAGCCCGCTGTGGGCACACCAGTAATCGTCGAGGCTGTCCGTACACCGATCGGCAAGCGCGGAGGTTGGCTCGCCGGTCTGCACGCCGCCGAGATCCTCGGAGCGGCACAAAAGGGCGTTCTCGACCGGTCGGGAATCGACCCGTTGCTGATCGAGCAGGTGATCGGCGGCTGCGTCACCCAGGCCGGCGCTCAGTCCAACAACATCACGCGCACGGCCTGGCTGCACGCCGGACTTCCGTGGCAGACCGGGGCAACCACCGTGGACTGCCAGTGTGGTTCGGCCCAGCAGGCGAACCATCTGATCGCCGGACTGATCGCCACCGGCGCCATCGACGCCGGCATCGCCTGCGGCATCGAAGCCATGAGCCAGGTTCCCCTCGGCGCCAACGTCGGCGATCAGGCCGGACCGCGTCGGCCGGCGACGTGGGACATCGACATGCCCAACCAGTTCGAAGCTGCAGAACGCATCGCTCGTCGTCGCGGACTGACCCGTGACGACATCGAAGCCCTCGGCGTCCGCTCGCAGGCGCTGGCCAAGCAGGCCTGGGAGGAAGGGCGTTTCGACCGCGAGGTTCTCGAACTTTCGGCGCCCCAGGTCGACAAGGAAGGAAACCTCACGGGCGAGACCAAGCTCGTCAATCGCGATCAGGGCCTGCGCGATACGACGGCCGAGTCCCTAGCCCGACTGAAGCCCGTCCTCGAAGGCGGGATTCACACGGCCGGAACGTCTTCCCAGATCTCCGACGGCGCGGCCGCAGTCCTGCTCATGGACGAGGACAAGGCTCGCGCACTCGGGTTGAAGCCGCGAGCCCGCATCATCGCCCAGGCCCTGGTCGGCTCGGAACCGGAATTCCACCTCGACGGACCGGTGCAGGCAACCAGCCGTGTCCTGGAGAAGAGCGGAATGAAGATCGGCGACCTCGATCTGTTCGAGATCAACGAAGCATTCGCATCCGTCGCACTGTCCTGGGCTCAGGTTCACGAACCCGACTTCGACAACGTCAATGTCAACGGCGGCGCGCTCGCTCTCGGCCATCCGGTCGGCAGCACGGGCTCTCGACTGATCACCACCGCACTGCACGAACTCGAGCGTCGCAACGGCTCGACGGCTCTGATCACGATGTGCGCCGGCGGCGCGCTGGCCACCGGAACCATCATCGAGCGTATCTGAGATGACTACTCCCCCAGCTAAACCCAAGGGACTCGACGCTCCGGCGACGGTCAAGATCATCAAGTGGATGTCGAAGGCAAACGTCGCCATGTATCGCGCCACCGACGGGCGGCTGGGTAGCAAGTGGCGGGTCGGCAGCGCGTTCCCACGCGGGCTGCCGATCTGCCTGCTCACCACCACCGGTCGCAAATCCGGCGAGGAGCGGATCAGTCCGTTGCTGTTCCTCGAGGACGGCGAGAACGTGATTCTGGTGGCGTCGCAAGGAGGTCTTCCGAAGAACCCGATGTGGTACCTCAACATCAAGGCGGACCCGGTGGTGACGGTGCAGATCAAGTCTCGGATCCGATCGATGAAAGCCCGCGTCTCCACCGAGGACGAGCGCGCTCGGCTGTGGCCGATGTTGACGGCGATGTATCCGGATTTCGACAACTATCAGGCCTGGACCGACCGGATCATTCCCGTCATCGTGTGCGAGCCACTGAAGAAATAAACGGACTGTTTACAACAAAACGTTTACATCGACCCGGGTTCGTGCCAGCCTGGGTTCATGACCGATGACCAGTTCAGACCGATCGATTCCGGCCGCGAACGCGCACATCGCGAGTACGCCGGACTCTTTCGGATCAGCGAGCGCCACGGCGCGACCCAAAGCCAGCGCGCGCGGCAATCCCATCCGGAGATGCTCGAGCCCTACGGCGCGGTGCGCGTCGTGGCTCGTCTCGCCGGCGGCACCGACACACCGCAGCCGAACGAACCCGAGGTCGACGACGCCGATGTCATGGCTGCGTTGACTCTGATTCCCAAGGCCCGAGCCGAAATGGAACAGCTGGAAGCGCTGTTCCTCGGAATTGCCCGCGAACGGGGCATGACCTGGCAAGATATTGCCTTCGGACTCGGGCTCGGCAGCACTCAAGCTGCCCGCCAGCGCTACGAACGGCTCGTTCGCCGCACCGGAGGCTGAACACGTGCCATAACGAGCGAGTTGGAGCACTATTGACTCGTACGGTCCGCACGGCGTTTCGACAGAGCCTCGAACACAGCAAGGAGTCGCATATATGACGACGCATATTCAAGATCAAATCCTGGACCGACGCGAGATCACCTCAGCCCTCGTGCGTGCGCTGGAGCGTCGCCACGAGGTGCTGGACGCAGTGGTCGACAGCAAGGACCACCAGGAGGCACTGACCACCGTCGCAGAACTGCTCGGCACGTCGGAAGCAAATGCCGAAGCAGTTCTGAGCCTCAAGTTCAGTGCGCTCACCAAGGCTGCGCGCGATCGCATCCAGGGCGAGCTGGAGAATCTCGACGCCACTCTTGAATGGACGACGCTCGATCGTCCCGCGAGCAGCGGGCAGAACTTCACCCTGCGTCCGTTCAGCGACAGCGCAGAAGACAAGTCGCTGTTCACGATTCGTTCGGGCGAGCAGCTCGGCGAAGACGGCAAGCCGTGGAGCGAGGATCGGATCGAAGCTGAGCGCGTCGGTGGCCTCGGCCGGATCGACGACGAGACCGCTGCCTGGTTCGTCGCCGAGGACGTCTCCGGTGACGGCTCGAAGAGCGTCGGCCTGGTATTCGGCGAACTCGACGGCCAAGAGGTCAACGTGGCGATCTGGATCGCGCCGGAATCTCGCAAGAAGGGCTACGGCACAGCCTGCGTGAAGCATTCGCGGCGCGAGCTCGCCGCAGAGTTCCCCGGCACCGTGTTGGTGGTTCGGGCGCCTGCGTAGGCGGCACACCACCTGTGAGTGGTTAAGGAGTCCCTGCACTCCTTAACCACTCACGGGGCCGGAGGCCCTACGCTCCGTACACCGGCGTCGGAATCTCCGCCTTCTCCAACAGCGTTGCCACGACGGGCCCGATCTCCTTCGGGTCCCAACGGTCACCCTTGTCCTCGCTCGGGCCGTGACGCCAGCCCTCCGCGACGGTGATCTTTCCGCCCTCGACCTCGAACACCCGCCCCGTGACGTCCTTGGACTCGGCGCTACCGAGCCAGACGACCAGCGGCGAGATGTTCTCGGGCGCCATGGCATCGAAGCCCTCTTCGGGAGCTGCCATCGACTCGGCCATCGCCCCACCCGCGCCGACGGTCATGCGCGTGCGCGCAGCAGGCGCGATCGCGTTGACACTGACGCCGTAATTCTTGAGCTCGGCTGCGGCCTGGATGGTCATCTCGGCGATACCGGCCTTCGCCGCAGCGTAGTTACCCTGGCCGATCGAACCTTGCAGTCCTGCACCCGAACTGGTGTTGATGATGCGTGCGTCGACGGTCTTGCCTGCCTTGGCCTCAGCGCGCCAGTAGGCAGCAGCGTGACGCAGCGGCGCGAAGTGCCCCTTGAGGTGCACGCGAATCACCGCGTCCCACTCGCCTTCGCTCATGCCGACCAGCATGCGGTCCCGCAGGAAGCCCGCGTTGTTCACGAGTACGTCCAGGCCACCGAAGGTGTCGATCGCGGTCTTGATCAGATTCTCGGCGCCCGCCCAGTCGGCGACGTCGTCTCCGTTGACCACTGCTTGGCCACCGGCGGCGATGATCTCCGCGACAACCTGCTCGGCCGGACTCTCACCGGTCTCGGAACCGTCGGCACCCGCACCGATGTCGTTGACGACGACCTTGGCGCCCTCGGCAGCAAACGCCAAGGCATGCGCACGTCCGATCCCGCGACCAGCCCCGGTGATGATGACTACGCGTCCGTCGACCAATCCACTCATATTTGTCTCCTAATGCACTCTGCTCGGGCTTGTCGGCTCCGCTTGTGTGCTAACTTACCAAGCAATCGCTTGGTTTGGTACACAGACGTAAGGAATCCCGATATGGGCATCAGCACCTCCTCCGACGGAACCGGCATCACCACGGTCACCATCGACTACGCGCCGGTCAATGCAATCCCGTCCAAGGGATGGTTCGAGCTTGCCGACGCCATCCTCGACGCGGGCAAGGATCTCAACACTCACGTGGTGATCCTGCGAGCCGAGGGACGCGGATTCAACGCCGGCGTCGACATCAAGGAGATGCAGGCGACCGAGGGATTCGACGCACTGGTCGCCGCCAACCGCGGTTGCGCCGCGGCCTTCGCAGCCGTCTACGACTGCGCTGTACCCGTCGTCGTGGCCGTCAACGGATTCTGTGTCGGCGGTGGCATCGGACTGGTCGGCAACGCGGACGTGATCGTCGCTTCCGACGACGCGATCTTCTCCCTCCCCGAGGTCGACCGCGGTGCACTCGGCGCTGCCACGCACCTCTCACGGCTGGTGCCGCAACACATGATGCGCACGCTCTACTACACCGCACAGAGCGTCGACGCCCACACACTCAAACAGTTCGGCAGCGTCTACGACGTGGTCCCGCGCGAGAAGCTCGACGAGTGCGCTCGCGAGATCGCCGCAAAGATCGCCGCGAAGGACACCCGCATCATCCGGTGCGCCAAGGAAGCCATCAACGGCATCGACCCGGTCGACGTCAAGGGCAGCTACCGCCTCGAGCAGGGCTACACCTTCGAACTCAACCTCCTCGGTGTGTCCGACGAACACCGCGACGAGTTCGTCGCCACCGGCAAGCCGCGCGAGAACGCAACCCAGAAGGAAGGCTGAGACAAACATGGCTAGCAAGCGTGACAAGACGAAGTCGCTCGACGAGGTAGTCGGCGAGCTCCGCAGCGGAATGACGATCGGCTTGGGCGGCTGGGGATCTCGCCGCAAGCCGATGGCCTTCGTGCGTGCGATTCTGCGTTCGGACATCAAGGACCTGACCGTGGTCACTTACGGCGGACCGGATCTCGGGCTGCTGTGCTCGGCCGGCAAGGTCAAGAAGGCGTACTACGGTTTCGTGTCCCTGGACTCCGCACCGTTCTACGATCCGTGGTTCGCCAAGGCGCGCACCGCCGGTGAGATCGAAGTCCGCGAGATGGACGAGGGAATGGTCAAGTGCGGCCTCGAAGCCGCTGCCGCTCGCCTCCCCTTCCTCCCGATCCGCGCGGGCCTGGGTTCGGACGTTCGCAACTTCTGGGGCGACGAACTCAAGACCGTCACCTCCCCGTACCCCGAGGCCGACGGCCGCTCCGAGACCTTGATCGCGATGCCTGCACTCAACCTCGATGCGTCGTTCGTTCACCTCAATCTCGGTGACAAGCACGGCAATGCCGCGTACAACGGTGTCGACCCGTACTTCGACGACCTGTACTGCATGGCCGCCGAAAAGCGTTACGTCTCCGTCGAACGCATCGTCGAGACCGAGGAACTGGTCAAATCCGTTCCACTGCAGAATCTTCTGCTCAACCGCATGATGGTCGACGCCGTCGTCGAGGCCCCGAACGGTGCCCACTTCACGTTGGCCGGCGAAAGCTACGGCCGCGACGAGAAGTTCCAGCGTCACTACGCCGAGGCCGCCAAGACCCCTGAGTCGTGGCAGACGTTCGTCGACACCTTCCTCTCCGGCAGCGAAGAGGACTACCAAGCCGCAGTAAAGAAGTTTGCCGATTCATCAAAGGCAGGGGAGCAGGCAAAATGAGCGAATCCACCGTCACCCGCGCAGAGTACGTTGTTCTTGCGTGCGCTGAAATCTTCTCCGGTGCAGGCGAAATCATGGCCAGCCCGATGTCGACGTCGTCCACCATCGGCGCTCGCCTGGCTCGACTCACCACCGAACCCGACCTGCTGATCACCGATGGTGAAGCCCTCATTCTCGAGGACACTCCGGCAGTCGGAACGAAGGGCCCCATCGAAGGATGGATGCCTTTCCGTAAGGTGTTCGACGTCGTCGCTTCGGGCCGTCGCCACGTAGTCATGGGCGCCAATCAGCTCGATCGCCACGGCAACCAGAACCTCTCCGCCTTCGGCCCGCTTCAGCAGCCGACGCGTCAGATGTTCGGTGTGCGCGGCGCCCCGGGCAACACCATCAACCACGCGACGAGCTACTTCGTCCCCAAGCACTCCAAGCGAGTGTTCGTCGACAAGGTCGACGTGGTGTGCGGTGTCGGCTACGACCAGATCGATCCCGAGAACCCGGCATACAAGTACCTGAACATCCCCCGCGTTGTCACCAACCTCGGTGTCTTCGACTTCGGTGGACCGGGAAACACCTTCCGCGCGCTGAGCCTCCATCCCGGCGTCACCGCCGAAGAGGTAGCCGAGAACACCTCGTTCGAGGTAGCCGGACTCGCCGAGGCCGGTATCACCCGTGACCCCACCGCCGAAGAGCTCCACCTCATTCGCGAGACCCTCGATCCGCGCAACCTCCGGGACCGTGAGGTCTCGGCATGACCCCCACTCTGAAGACAGCACTGACCGAACTGGTCGGTGTCGAGTACCCGATCGTGCAGACAGGCATGGGCTGGGTTTCCGGGCCAGCACTGACGTCGGCGACGGCCAACGCGGGCGGTCTCGGCATCCTGGCTTCGGCCACGATGACCTACGACGAGCTCGAGCACGCGATCAAGAAGACGAAGCAGCTCACGGACAAGCCGTTCGGTGTCAACATGCGTGCCGACGCCACCGACGCGCCGCAGCGCGCGGACCTGCTGATCCGTGAGGGCGTCAAGGTCGCGTCGTTTGCCTTGGCTCCCAAGAAGGAACTGATCGCCAAGCTCAAGGACCACGGCATCGTCGTCGTACCGTCGATCGGTGCCGCGAAGCATGCGGTCAAGGTTGCATCTTGGGGCGCGGACGCCGTCATCGTCCAGGGCGGCGAAGGTGGTGGTCACACCGGCGGTGTGGCAACGACATTGCTTCTCCCCTCGGTTCTCGACGCGGTCGATATTCCGGTCATCGCCGGTGGCGGATTCTTCGACGGCCGCGGGCTGGCCGCAGCGTTGGCGTACGGCGCTGCCGGTGTCGCCATGGGGACGCGTTTCTTGCTCACCAGCGACTCTTCGGTGCCGGACTCCGTCAAGCAGGAATACCTCAAGCGTGGACTGACGGATACGACGGTCTCACGCAAGGTCGACGGCATGCCTCATCGTGTGCTCAACACCGACCTGGTCAACAGCCTCGAAGGTTCCAGCTACGCAACCGGTTTGATCGCTGCCGCCAAGAACGCCATGAAGTTCAAGGCAATGACCGGCATGAAGTGGTCAACCCTCGCCAAGGACGGAATCGCGATGAAGCGCTCGGGTGACCGCACGCTGATGCAAATCATCATGGCGGCGAATACCCCGATGTTGCTCAAGGCCGGTCTGGTCGAGGGCAATACGGAAGCCGGCGTGCTTGCCTCGGGTCAGGTTGTCGGAATGATCAACGATCTGCCCAGCTGCAAGGAACTGATCGAGAACATCATGGAGGACGCGGCCAAGCGTATCGACGCGCTCGCGGCTCTTCGCTGACGCAGATTCATCCGAGTGCGTCTCCCCCACTGCGCTTTACGCGGAGTCGGAGGAGGCGCACTCTGCGCATTTCCGAGCTAACCGGTCTGCTGGTGACGACCACCCGGCACCTCGAAATACTGGGAGATTGCCACCGCGGCCATCTGTACCGGTGCAACGTGTCGATCGTCGATCTTGCCTCGAACGAGTGGGCCGCTGATCGACAGACCGACTTCCGCTTCACCCAGCGCACCCACCCGCACACCGATGCAGCCGAGACCCGAAGTACACGTACCGAATACGACACCGTACCGATGGTTGGCTATTGCGGAATGCTGCGCGACCGTCGAACGGCGGCCCGCTGCCAAGAGTGCCTTGCCGATTGCCGAGGATCGCGCCGGGATGCGAGAGCCGACGCCTGTCTGGAGGTCAGGTATCGCCTGGCTGCCGATCTTCTGAAGGTATCGCACGTTGCTTCCCTCGAGGACCCCGAGATGTACGGCCTGATTGGTGACGAGGTGCAGGTTGTACAACAACGGCACCACCACCCTCTCGAACTTGTTTCGATACAACGAGATTGCCCCAAGATCGCCGAGTTTGTCGCCGATTTCGTACTCGAGGCCTTCTCTGCGAAGCCAATCCATCCTCACTAGCTTCAGAAGCATCCTGTGCACGGATGATCGCGGAATCCCGGTTCGACGGGCCACCTCGCCCAGCGTCAACCGCGGCGTGTCACGAAAGCAATCCACCACCATCGCCAACCTGTCGAGGGTTGACATAGGGATGGGCTCTTCTGTGATCGGTCCGACCGACATGGCGTCTCCGTTTCGGTGATCCGCCCGTCGAGAGGACAGCGCTGGGCGTGCTCTGCTGACTGCAAATCTGGGCCTTCACCGGACGAACCGCCAGGGCATTTCCCACCGTGCGGGAGACAAACCTGCCTGGCCACTCCACCTGCAGCTATACCGATCACCGGTTACCCCCGTTGAACCTGGACCAACTCCTCACCACAGTGGCCAACACAGATCACTGAACAAAGGACGACGTTTTGACCACAGACGTGACGACCACAACGGACCTCGGCGAAGTCGACGAGATCCGCATGATCGACGAGGGCGCTGCTCCCGAACGTTTTGCCCGCGGATGGCACTGCCTCGGACTTGCAACGGATTTCCACGACGGGAACCCACATCCGATCGAGGCCTTCGGCACCAAGCTTGTCGTATTTGCCGACAGCCAGGGCGAATTGAAGGTCCTCGATGCCTACTGCCGTCACATGGGCGGCGACCTCAGTCAGGGCACGGTCAAGGGCGATTCAGTCGCCTGCCCCTTCCACGACTGGCGATGGGGCGGCAACGGCAAATGCACCGCGATCCCCTATGCACGCCGCGTTCCACCGCTTGCCAAAACCCGCGCCTGGACCACCCTCGAACAAGACGGACTGCTCTTCGTCTGGCATGACCCCGAAGGCAATCCGCCTCCGGCCGAAGTCGCCATACCGATAATCAAGACTCCGGACCACGAATGGACCGATTGGGTATGGAAGTCAATCGTCATCGACACCAACTGTCGAGAAATCGTCGACAACGTCGTGGACATGGCGCACTTCTTCTACGTGCACTTTTCGTTTCCCACTTACTTCAAGAACGTCTTCGAGGGGCATGTCGCCATCCAGGAGCAGAGCGGTATCAACCGCGACGACATCGTGACCTGGACGGATCCCGACGTGCCGAAGTTGGTCTCGAACTTCTCGGTGGCCGCCTATCACGGACCGTCGTTCATGATCGATGATCTGGTGTACCAGTACGAAACGTTCAAGGTGGATTCGGTTTTGATCAACTGCCACTATCCGGTCAGCCCGAACAAGTTTGTCCTGATGTACGGCATCACCGTCAAGAAGACCGAGGAACTTCCCGCCGGGATAGCGGACCAAACCGTTGACGCGATGATCGGTTACATCGGCGTCGGATTCGAGCAGGACATCGAGATCTGGAAGAACAAGACCCGCATCGACAACCCACTACTCTGCACCGAGGACGGTCCGGTCTACCAACTGAGGCGGTGGTACGAACAGTTCTACGTCGACGTCGCCGACGTCACGCCCGAGATGATCGATCGCTTCGAATTCGAGATGGATACAAGCAAACCCATCGAGGTGTGGAAACAGGAGGTTGCAGACAACCTCGCACGCCGTGCAGGAGCAGCGCAGTGACCATGGAACCAGTGGACTGCGAGAGGTGTGGAACATATGTCCTCATCGAGAAGAACAGCTGGCAACATACCTCGACTCAATGGCGATCGGATCCGCACAACGTGTGTTCGGAGTATCGCGAAGACAAGGCGTCGCCGAAAATTCGCACCGGAACTTGTTCGGCATTAAGAGATTCCATCAACCGAGCTGCAGTCGACGGGAGACTCACCGTTCCAGATTGACCTAGCGCGCGCCCACCGCATCCACCTCGTCGCCGGCCATCACAGCGGCCAGCTCTGATGCCAATGTTCCATTGTTCTCCACGACTACGGTGTCGCAGCCTTGCCACATTGCGGTTCTACGAAGGAGCTCAGCCAGACGCGGTGCAGTGTCGGCATCGGCGGTGGGCTCGGCCCAAGCAGCGCGCACGAGTAGCCGACGGTTCTGTCGGTCGTTCTTGAGATCGACTCGCGCGCAGATATTGTCGTCGATCAACACGGGGAGCACATAGTAGCCGTGAACCCGCTTGTGTGCGGGAGTATAGATCTCGATCCGGTAGTGAAAGTCGAAGAGCCGCAACGCTCGATCGCGCGCCCACACTACCGGATCGAAGGGCGACAACAGAGCCTCGGTTCGGATCGACCTTGGACGCTTTGCCTGTGGATCAATCCATACCTCGCGAGGCTTGCCACGACGCTCCCAGCCCTCGACGGAAACACTGCGTACATTGCCGGCGTCTTCGATCTCACGCAAGGCAATTCGTGCCTCAGCGCTCGGCAGCCGAAAGTAGTCGGCGATATCGTCGAGCGTACCGAGTCCGTGGGCCTTCACACCACGCAGCACCAGCTCACGGATCGCGTCCGATCGATCGATCCTCGCATCGAGGATCTCGGGCGCGAGCATGTGTTCGGCAAGGCCGTATCGACGTTCGAATCCTGCGCGACCCGCGGATACCACTTCGCCCCACCGGAACAGAGTCTCCAGCCCGACTTTCACGTCCGACCACCCCCACCACGGGCCGCGGCGTGTATTCGCTTCATGCTCGACTTCGCTCGCCGCCATCGGACCGTTTTCACGCAGTTCGTTGCGCAACCAGTCGAGGAAGTCGCGCCGATCAGACGCCCATCCGTTCTTGTCGCTCAAAGCTTTGTCACGAAACTGGTCCATGCGCCAACGAAAGAGTGGCCACATGTCCACCGGCAGGAACGTCGCTTCGTGTCCCCAGTATTCGAGGTACCCCGACTCCGGGGAGAAGGTCAGCTGATCAAGCCTGGACTTGTCGTAGGCGCCCAGTCGCGCATAAACGGGCAGGTAGTGACTGCGTTCGAAAACGTTGACCGAGTCGATCTGCAAGACCTGCAGCCGGTCCATCACGCTGACCAGATTGCGCCGCGTCACCGTTGCCGGGTGTGATTTGCCGAACCCTTGAGCGGCGAGCGCTATTCGGCGGGCAGCTGCCAGAGACACGACTTCGCTCATAGCCGACCACACTACGCACGCCGTCCGACAAGTTTCAGGGCGGCGAGAAGTTCAGGGCGGCGAGAAGTTCAGGGCGGCGAAGCCGGGCAGCCGAAGAGAACTGCTGACATGAACGTCTGAAGTGTGGAGGCGTTTTCTGCTGCAACATCGAACTTCATCAAGCGTCCGATGTCGGGGACCAGGTTCAAAGCAGCGTGAACCAGGAACTTCGCCTCTATCGCCGAAAGGTCGGGGCGAATTTCGCGAAGTATCCGCGCCCACTCGACCACGTACAGCTTCTGCCGATTCTTCAGATCGCTTCGATGTCCCGGCAGAAGGTTGTTCATCTCGGAAAAATAGACCGACATCAATTCATGTTGTGCAAACGACAACTCCACGTACATCGCCGACAGTGCGCGCAGCGCTTCCTCCGGCGACGTCGCAGACTCGAACACTGCTGCCGTCGCGAGGTCCAGACGGTCTGCCGCTCGATAGAACACCGCCCCGAGAAGTTCCGCTTTGCTCGGAAAGTAGCGGTACATCCCGGAAGCGTTCAAACCCGCAGCGGCTGCGATCTCTTCGATACTGACGTCGTGGTAACCGCGAGAATCGAAGAGCCGCACGGCTTCCTGCAGCAGACGTTCACGCTTGTTCGTCGTCACCGACCGCGTCGACACAGTTTGCTCCGACCGCCGCGATGTAATTGCACTCCCACCGTGTTCGATCGACAGACAAGCGTCGAGAAGAACTTGCTCCATCCGACGTTGGGGCAGTATCAGATTGTGAGCGGTGATGCTGCCGATCACGCTGAACATCGCTGAGGTGAGGATGGTTTCGGCACGAGTACTCGCCGGCGGTTCGGAGCGTGAAAGATGCAGTGCAACTCGGCGATTGACAGCAGCTGCCTGAGCTCGGACCGATTTCCGATCGGCAGCGTCGAGAAACCGACTCTCCCACCGGTAGATCCCGGCTGTGCGCCGATTACGCACCGTCGTTCGGATCACAGCGAGCAAATCCTCGCGTAGGCACTCCCGGTCAGTTGCATCGGCGGCGACGGAGACCGCATCGAGTGCACTCTCGAGCGCGTCGGTCAATTCCAGTGCCGCGTGGCGGAACATCGCATACTTGTTCGGAAAATGCCGATAGAGTGCCGAACCCGAAATACCGACGGACGACGCAATATCCTCGACGCCTACGGCAGGATATCCCCGTTCGCTGAACGCAATTGCAGCCGCAGCGGCGATCTTCGCCTTGCGGTCCTTCGGACGTCGCTTGACCGACTCCGATCCCGCCGCTCGAAGGATTACACGCGAGGTCTGTTCGTCAACTGTCTGCGCATCGACAGACTGCTGTCTCGGGCTCACTCGCGCACCCCCTCTCTCAGCCCCACCAAACACCAAACCGATCCTTTTGCGAATGAGCATAATCATAATCGGTTCCCGCCATCGGAGACTTTCGAGATTTCCACTGTAGCCACGTTCTATATACGCTGCTAGCTTCCCTAACTCCAGGTTGCCGTCAACTGCATCGCCCCGATCATCGACACTGAAACTCGAGAGAATCCTCGTTAACAAAGCCTTGCCCTGTGGTCGAAACCAGGGGTAGGGTCACCGCTCGAAGCGGCCCCCTCTCCCCGACCGGGACATCGGACGACGGCTTCCGGAATTTCGATGAACTTAAGCCGAGGACACCACCCGACAGAACTCATATTGGCACGTCAACACGCTGACCGTCGCTGTTACACCGAAAACTCCCCCGAGAATTTTCGTTCACATAATGCTTGCCACGTCACATATATGTGTGAGATGCTTCACAAGCAGTTCGCTCGACCGCCAGCGTCCGAACAGTTCGACTTTCGTGCTGAACCATGTTGATCTGCAAAGGAATTCAATTAGATGACGTACGAGCTACCAGCCCCGAAAGGCCCGGTACGAGACGTAGCGTTGCAGGGGGGCTATCTGATCGGATTCTCGGTGCAGGCACTGTTCGGCCTGTTCACGGCAATCCTCCGCAGGCGACTCTCGTTGCACGAGACGGTCACTCAGACGCTCTTCATCGGTCGCGTCAGCACTGGTCCGTCGCTGCTCCTCATGATTCCGATCGGTGTCTTCATCGCGGTGTCGGTCGGCGAACTGGCCGGCCGCATCGGTGCCGGTGGCTACTCGGGCGCCGTCGTGGCATTCATCATCGTCGGACAGGCCGCAGCACTGGTGTGCGCGTTGATGATGGCCGGTGTTGCCGGGTCGGCGATCTGCACCGATCTTGGTTCGCGAAAGATTCGCGAAGAGATCGATGCCATGGAAGTGATGGGCATCGATGTGATCGAACGCCTGGTAGCTCCGAGATTGGTTGCGGCAGTGATCGTCTCCCTCGCACTGTGCTCGATGGTGACCTTCGGCGGAGTGATCGCATGCTATCTGTACCACATCTACGTGCAGCATCTTCCGGCCGGAACGTTCATGGCAACGTTCAGCCAATACGGTCGATCGTCCGACTTCGTCATGGCTTTGGTGAAAGCCGCGATCTTCGGCCTCGCTTCGACTTTGGTGGCCACTTTCAAAGGTCTCCATGCAAAAGGCGGCCCCCGCGGCGTTGCCGACGCAGTCAACGAGGCCGTCGTCATTGCGTTCGCGCTCGTCTTCATCGTGAACACAGTGTTGTCCGCGTTGTACACCGTAATCGTCCCGGCAGTCGGTGAATTCTGATGTCGCTCGTCGATCTCCGTGTTCGAGCCCGTCAAGCGAGCAGACCCCTGCGAACCGCCGGCGACGGCCTCGTCTCCCTCGGTCAGCACGTCACTTTCTACGTCCGCACCATCGCATCGATCCCTTTTGCGCTCACCAAGTACCGCAAGCACGTACTCGGTCAGATCAGCGAGGTCAGCTTCGGCACGAACTCCTTGCTGTCCGGCGGCGGCACCATCGGGATCGTCTTCGCGATGTCGCTCGCCGCGGCAATGATGTTGGGCGTCGAGACTCACCGGGGCCTCGAACTCGTCGGGATGACCTCGCTCTCGGGCATGCTGTCTGCGGTCGCGAACACCCGTGAGCTTGCCCCTGTTGTCGTCGCTATCGCGTTGGCTGCCAAGGTCGGAACGGGTTTCACTGCCCAGATCGGGGCTATGCGCATCTCGGACGAGATCGACGCCCTCGACTCGATGGCGATCAGATCCATCCCCTTCCTCGCGGGTACGCGGGTGATCGCTGCCATGATCTGCGTCATCCCGATCTACATGATCGGACTGCTCGCCAGCTACCTGTCGACCCGACTGGTCGTCGTGTTCTTCAACGGTGCATCGGCAGGTACTTACGACTACTTCTTCCATCTGGCGATCTCGCCGCAGGATCTCCTGTACTCGGGCCTCAAGGCCGTGGTGTTCGCCGCTGTTGTCGCGCTGGTTCACTGCGCGTACGGCTACTATGCCTCCGGTGGTCCGGCCGGCGTCGGGCAGGCTGCCGGGCGCGCGCTTCGGACTGCGATCCTCGCGATCGGAATCCTCGACGTACTGATGACTTTCGCGCTGTGGGGCCTCGTGCCCCAGATCCCGGGAATGGGGGTCTGAGCCGTGGACAGACTCACTACACACACAAAGATCGTGTACGCCCTTCGCGGCGCGATCGCCGTAGTGGTAGCCGTCGCCGCCGCTGTGACAATGGTTCTACGCGGTTCGGGAAACCTCGAGCAGAGCACCGACATCTTCGTCTCTGTTCCAGCCACAGCCGGTCTCATCAGCGGTGAAGCTCCGGTTCGGTACCACGGCGTCAACGTCGGCCGAATCGGCGAAATCGAATCAGGCACCGCCGAATCCGTTGTGCAGTTGCAGATTCAGACCGATGACGCGTCGAAGATTCCCGCCGACGTGGTAGCCCGCGTCGTTCCGCGCACGTTCTTCGGCGACATCTACATGCAGCTCGTGGACAGTCCGAATGGGCAGGGCCAGACGACTCTGTCGGACGGAGACGAGATCCACATGGACGACGGTCCCGAAGCCGTTGCGCTCTACGACGTGTACACCAAATTGGTGGGAGTCCTCACGGCGATGCAGCCCGAGAAGTTGCAGACAGCCCTGACTGCGCTGGGCCAGGCACTCGACGGAAACGGAGCCGAGATCGGTACCACGATAGACAATCTCAGTGCCGCGTCCGGCGCACTGACACCCGCCGCACACCAATTCCTCGAATCGACACCCGAATTCAAGTCGGTCGTCGACGCGTTGGACCGCGCGACCCCCGACATTCTCGATACCTTGGCAGCCGCCACAACCGTCTCGAACAACATGGTCGCCAACAGAGCGAATCTCGAGTCCTCGATCGGCGCGGCCGCAGTCTTCGCCGCTACCGTCGACGATTTTGTCGTGGAGAACAACCGAAACATCATCACTGTGATCGATTCCGCCGGAAAGATACTCGCAACCACCGCGGCCAATCCCGGAGGACTGCGTTCCACCCTCGCCAATGCCAGTACGTTCGGCGCCGCGGGCGCGCGGGTCTTCGCCACCGGTAAGTTCGACATCACAGCAGTTGCCACGTTCGCCGAACCGCTCCCATACACCGGCGATGATTGCCCGCAGTACGGGGACTCGCGCGGCGCGCAGTGTTCAGGCTCCAACCTGACGCCTGCACAACCCGTCAGTGCCCCGGTCGTGGGCGGCGAAGCCGAAGCTGCCACGCTGCGATACCTCGAAGATCAACTACTGGGCGGCTCGCCGGAACGCTCGGACACCCCCAACCCGGCAACAACACTGATGTTGGGGCCGATGGTCAGGGGAAATGAGGTGACCGTCCCGTGAAGGTCCGTCCTGGCCAGGTAATTCGGTTGTCACTCTTCTGTCTCACCGGCATCGCTTGTGCGTCGTTCGTGGCGAACACGTTGTCGGTCCCGGTTCGCGGAAGCACCGATTCGTATTCGTTCGAGTTCACCGATGTCGAAGGCCTCAACCCGGGTAACCCGGTCACGATGTCCGGTGTGCGTATCGGCCGCGTGGACTCGGTTGCGTTTGCCGACAACGGCGGCGGCACGAGCAAGGCGATCGTCGACGTCGAAATCGAGTCGCAATATTCCCTCGAGTCGGATGTCCGTGCCGCCGTGCGCTACGGCGACATGCTCGGTGCTCGATATCTGGCACTGACGCAGGACGACAGCGCGACAACGGTATCCGCACGACAGCTCGAACCAGGTGACACGATACCGCTGGCGCAGACAACACCGCCGATCAACTTGACGGCACTGATGAACGGGTTCAAACCGTTGTTCGCCGCGCTGCAGCCCGAGCAGGTGAACACGCTCACGCGAAGTTTTGTCGAAACCTTCAACGGCCAGGGCCAGGCGATGACCACCCTCCTCGACCAGATCGCGACCATGAGCTCCGGCCTTGTCGACCGTCAGGACGTCTTCGCACAACTACTCACGAACATGAACACTCTTCTCACCTCCGTCGACGAACGTCAACCCGAATTGGTCGGTCTGCTGGACGGTTTGAACGATCTGAGTACTTCCGTCGTCGGGCAGAACGATCAACTGGTCTCGCTCTTGGATCAGGGAAACCGAACTGTCTCGTCGTTGGCTCAGATCATGGCCGGGTCGAACGGCGCATTCGGTCAGACCGTGCAACAACTCGAAAGTGTCACCGGGAGTTGGATTGCGAGCACCGACGAGTTCAACAGACTTCTCGCCAACCTTCCCCAGTTCGCCGACGCCGCCAACCGGATCGGAAGTTACGGAAGTTTCATCAGCCTGTATCTGTGCAATTTCACTCTGAAGGCAGGCGACATGGAAGCCAACATCTTCGGTCCGACACATTCGCCGGTGTGCTCATGATGTTCCTGGTCAAGCTGATCGACGTGTTCGTCGGCATCATGCTCTTCCTGTTCAAAGGGGATCGCCGTCGCAGCGGTAGCGGCACCGCTCTCGCCCTGGGTAGTCTCGGAATCTTCGTTCTGGTGGTGGGACTCGGCGCCGCCTTGGGCATTCCGAAGCTCTGGTACAACGTACGCACGTCGGCATACACAGCGGAGTTGGCCAATGCCAGCGGGCTTTCCGACACCGATCCGGTTTACGTGGCCGGCGTTCCCGCGGGCCGAGTGGATTCGATCGACCTTGCCGGCGACCACGTCGTCGTCAACTTCCGCTTGGACAAGGACCAGCCTTTGGGAAACCAGAGCACGGCGACTGTCAGGCTCAAGACGGTCCTTGGCAAGCGCTACCTGGAGATCGTGCCGGCCGGAGTGGTCGACGACTCCGATGCGCGGGTCATCCCGCTCTCCCGCACTACCGTGCCGTACAGCCTCGACGACGTCAGCAGTGATGCCACCACTGCGGCCACCGGCGTCGACCTACAGGCGATGGAGTCCATGATGAACACCCTTTCGGAGGTGATTCCAACTGATTCCGATCAGGTGGGCCGGGCGCTGGCCGGAATCAGCGGCGCCTCGGCGGCTTTCGCGCAGAACAGTGAACAGATCGACCAGATTCTCATCATGTCCCGCGAGCTGTCGGACATGGCTGCGGCACAAACCGATTCGATAGTCGGTACTGCGGCCAATGCTCAGACGATCGTTCGTACTCTTGCGATGCGCAAGGACGCACTGACTCAACTGGTCGACAACCTGACAATCATCATCTCGAAGCTCTCCACCACTTTCGTCGATCGTCAGGACGAGTTCGGAGCCATGACCGACAACCTCGTCGAGGTCACCACCACGCTGAAGAACAACGCATATCAGATCGACCTGCTGTTGACTCGTCTTCCTTCCGCGCTGCGTTCGGTCACCGATTCCACCGGCACCGGCAATTGGACCGACGTCAACGCGCCGGCCGCCGTGATCCCGGACAATCTGCTCTGCGCGCTCGGCATCATGGAGGGCTGCAAGTGAATACACGAAAAGCCGTCACGGCCATGCTGGTCGTGACCCTGGCGATTGCACTCCCCGGTTGGTACATCTTCGGACGAACGGATCAGTCCAAGACCGTCTACGCCGATTTCAGCTACGTCGGCGGAATCTACGAGGGAAGCAAGGTCACGGTCCTCGGAGTCGGCGTCGGGACGGTCACGTCGGTGGAACCTCGCGGAACTTCTGTTCGAGTAGCGATGTCGATGCCCAACTCCGTGGACCTGCCCGCCGACGCCTCGGCCTATGTCCTCAATCCATCGGTGATCAGCGATCGCCACATCGAACTCGGCCCGGCTTACACCGGCGGAGAGACGCTGAAAGACGGCGACCAGATTCCGATCGAACGTGCCCACTCCCCCATAGATTTCGACGGCTTGATGGGAAGCGTCAGCACTTTGGCCGACGCATTTGCCGGGGATGGGGGCAATCTCGGCGATCTCGTGAGCCGCGGCGCTGCCGGATGGCGGGGACAGGGCGATCAATTCAACACCGCAATTCGCAACCTCAGCACGGCAACCGGAGTTGTCGGCGCTCGGTCGGAAGACATCGGTGCCCTTGTCGACAATCTCAACACCTTGATGAATGCTCTGGACGCACGGCAGGTCAGCCTCGACGAACTTGTCGGTGACCTCGGCACATTGGGCGATCAGTGGGCGAACCAGAACATGGACATCTCACAGCCTCTGCAGGATCTGCAGGTGGTCTTCGACCAGTTGAACAGTTTCATGACAACTCACGGCGATGATGTCGGTGCCATAGCCGACAACGTGCGAGTTCTCGGTGACACTCTGGCTGCCAAAGAACCCGGCCTCGCCGAGTTCATGGACCTGGTGCCGTTGATGATGCAGAACCTCTCCCAGACAATCGGTCCTGATCAGCGCGGGCGCATTCGGCTCAACGTCTCGACTGCATTGACTCAGTTCGCGGTTGCGAAACCGCTGTGCGACACCTACAAGTTGCCGATCTGTACCGGAGCCGGGTTCACGAATCCGATTTCCTTCCCCCTCAGCACTTCTGATCCGCTCGGAATCGCCTCTGCGATTTCCGGCGGAGCCGTCCCCGGAGGTGGCAATTGACGCGGCAATCGGTTCGAATAGTCGCCGGTATCGTGATCATCGGTGTGGGTTCTGTGGCCGTGTTCGCCTTCGGCGGCTGTAGCGCAGGCATTCAAGACCTACCCCTGGGTCGTTCGGCCGACGGTGATGCGTACAACGTGGCGCTGCAGCTGGCCGGCGCCGACGGCCTGGTGTTGGGGGCAGACGTCCGCAGCGGCCAGAAAGTCATTGGCCGAGTATCCGCGCTGTCCGCCGACGTCGTCGGAGCCGATGTGACGCTGAGTCTGGACGCCGCGACGCCGTTGCCGGACAACGTCGAAGCATCCGTCGAACTCCCGTCCGCACTGGGCAACCCGTTCATCAGACTATTGGTGCCGGAGGTTCCGTCCGGCTCGATGCTCAGCGACGGCGACACAATTCCGGAGTCTCGCACCGAGATCGGTCCGCAGGTCGAAAGTGCGCTTGCCACGCTCGGTACGGTTCTGACCGGAAGCGGCATCGATCAACTCGACACCGTGGTGCGCGAGCTGAACACCGCGTTTTCCGGGCGCTCCGGTGAAGTTCGTTCTCTGACCGACACCCTGACCTCACTCATGGCAGAGGCAAGCAGTCACCGCAGCGAGTTCGACGAGGCCGTCGACCTCGCTGCCCGGGTCTCCTCCCAACTGGCCGGCCAACGCGACGTCGTCGACAACTACCTCGATTCCGTTCCACAGGTGGTGTCGATTCTCGTGGGACAGAAGGATCAGATTGCAAGCCTGTTGAACTCGACCGTTCAGCTCGCCACCAACGCAAACACCATCCTCGACTCGTCACCCGACGGCCTCGACGCGATGCTGCACGATGCGTCGACCGTTGTCGGGACTCTGGATTCGTTCAACTCGGAGATCGGTCAGACACTGGCGAATATGAACGGATTGCTCGAGAACTTCACCAGTGCAGTCCAAGGTGACTACCTCGTTTTCGACGGCGCCCTGGATATTCCGGGAACGATCGACAAGCTCTGGAGCGGCGGGATGGCCGGTCAATCGATCGCACCGGCGGGAACTCTCACCGATCTACTTCAGGGAGGTCTGCGTTGAGTCGCCTTGCGCTTGTTCAACTTGTCCTGTTCGCTCTGATCGCTGCTGTGGTAATCCCTTTCGGAATCGTCTACGTGGTCGGCCCTCAGGGTTTCGGTGGCCAAATCCGGCTGCACGCCAACATGTCCGACGCCTTCGGGCTGACCAAGGGCACGGTCGTCACGTATCGCGGCGTACAGGTGGGGAAAGTGAGTGAAGTCGAACTCGACGCAGGCACCCGCTCGGCTCGGGTGGAACTCTCACTCAACGACAACACCGAGATACCTACCGACAGCGTCGCCAAGGTGACGATGGGGACCGCAGCCGGAATTCAGAATGTCGACATCTATCCCAACACAGACCACGGCCCGTATCTTCGGGACGGCGACGAAATCGCCATGCCCGCGGATCAGCAACCGGTCCAGATGAGCCAGTTGATGCTTCAGGCGTCCGGTGTCCTGGAAGGGATTGATCCGCAAGCGATCAGCGACATCGGGACCGAACTGGGGAATTCGTTCAACGGGCTCGGCCCGAGCTTGGCGACGATGATCGACAACGGTAGGACCATGTCCGCGCAGTTGAACGACCAGTCGGCCGAACTCGCCGCGCTGCTGTCGCGAACCTCCACGTTGGTGGACTCCATGGCGACACAATCGGATTCGTTCGTCCGAGGAATGGCAGCTGCCAAGAACTTCACCGAACAACTCGAATCCAACGCTCCGGTACTGATCTACCTCACCGATCATTCGCCCGCCGCCCTGAACAGCGCTCAACAGTTGTTCGACAAGTACCACAACACTTTCGGAGCGGTCCTGGCCAATCTCGTCACTGTCGCACCGATCATCTCCGACCGCACAGACGCCCTCGAAACCGGACTTGTCACGATTCCTGAAGGTCTCGCCAAACTGGCATCCATCGTCAAAGGCGATCGCGCCGACTTTGCCTTGGTTGCCACACAGGGGCCGGTCTGTAACTACGACACCCCTCGGCGTGAGGTCGGCGATCTGTCTCCCACCAGTCCAAGTCTGGCGATGTACTGTCCCCCCGCCGACGACCTCGTCCAACGCGGAGCACAGAATGCTCCCCGCCCGAACGACCTCGGATTGCAGAACTCGACGGTCCCCGGTACGCCGATCGGACCGCCCGTCGTCGCAGATCCGATTCTCGTCCCGACCGGAGTCGACGCCCTGAACTACTGGAGATTGATGTTGGAAGGACTGGGAAATGGCACACGGTGACAACGCACTACTCGACGAGGCTGAAGCCGAGGTGGCCGAACATCCGACTTCTCCGTCGCTACTTCGCCGCCTCAAGGAGCCACGCAACGCACTGATCTCACTCATAGCGGTAGCGCTGGTCGCAGCATTGGTGGTGCTCGGATTCCAGATGTACTCGGCGAACCAGGAAGACACGCTGCGGCAGGAGGCTTTGGACACCGCGCGGGATTACTCGACCGTCATGTCCTCCTTCGACTATCAGAACCTCGATGCCAACAAAGACAGCATCGCCTCGATGTCGACCGACGAGTTTGCCGGCACCTACCGAACGATGGTCGATTCACTGCGCGAAGTCGTCGCCGGGGGGCAAGGCCAGGCGAGCGCAACGGCGACAGACGTCGGCATCGAATCGCTGGACAATTCGTCGGCCAAGGTGCTCGTGTTCGTCGACCAACAAGCGAAGAATGTCGCAGCGCCAGAGGGAAACACACAGAAGTACCGCATGGTCGTGTCCCTGGTCCGCTCGGACGACCGGTGGCTCGTGAGCAACGTCGAGACCAAGTAACTCACCACGCGCGGAGGAAGATCCATGCCCACTCACTACCTGGATTCGGAAAAGTCCGAGTCGTCTCTTCGAACCGATCAGACACGCATCACCATCACGGCGGAGCGTAGGCGGTGGGCACGTAAACCCGCACACATCACCGACGCACTCGATTTCTGGTCGTTCGCCGGAGCCGCTGCCAACGTCATCCTGCAACTCGGTTGGCCCGAGGTGGCGTACGGCGTCATGGAGAGCAAGGTCGAATCTGGTGCTCTGACAGCGCATCCGTGGAAGCGCGCACGAACCACAACGCAGTACCTGACGGTCGCGATCCTGGGCAACGCGGAAGAGCGAAAGGCCTACCGCGAGGCCGTGAATTCGGTACACCGACATGTGAAGTCGGATGCGAACAGCCCGGTCAAGTACAACGCCTTCAATCGCGAACTCCAATTATGGGTTGCTGCTTGCCTGTTCATCGGTTTCGAAGACAGTCATCAGTTGTTGCACGGCAAGATGTCGGAAGAACAGGCGGAGTCGTTCTATCAGTCCGCATCAACTTTGGGAACGACACTGCAGGTCACCGAAGAGATGTGGCCGGCCACACGCGCAGATTTCGAGCGCTACTGGAACCTCGGTTGCGAACGCGTCGTGATCGACGAACGCACCAAGCAGTATCTGATCGACCTGGTCAATCTACAGATGATCGCTTGGCCGATACGCCTGGTATTCCGAAACTTGTTGCGGTTCCTGACGGTCGGATTCCTTCCACCGATCTACCGCGACCAACTCGACCTCGAGTGGACCGAAGACGACCGCCGCCGGTTCGAACACCTCTTCATTTTCGTGTCGTTCGTCAACAGGTTCATCCCACGCTCCGTTCGTCAGGCCGGCAACACCATACAGATGCGCGACATTCGTCGTCGGATTAAGACGAGCAAGAATCTCGTCTGAGCCAGCAGCGCGTAATTCGTTTTCAATTCTGCTGCCCCACAGGTAAATCGGGGCGGTCGGTCGACAATAGATCGCGGTTCGACACAGCCTCCTGTGTGACCAGAACTGGGGCCGGAAAATCGACAAAACCGGCCGATCGAGCGCCACATTCGCCACATACCGACGCCATCAAGACGCATTTCCAGTGACTTGCATCACACTTTATCTCGATTATGTAACGCCAAGAGAGGTGGCATATCGCCACGCGACCTGGGAAAACACTCTTTGATGCATTTCTGTTGCACAAACATGCGTCGACACGCCGACCCGTGACCAATCCGTAATCATCTCTTATGGTTGGTGACAGCCCGATCAACCGGGCATTACCGAATCGCCACCGCCGTCCCACCCCGCGGTTCGGACTCGACAACATTCCTAGTGGTGGGAGCGGAGCTGAGACGGTCACCGTCCTCCGTCGGCGGGACTCGAGAGGATTTACCAAAAATGACCAAGACCACTGTTACCCGTGCCCTTGCCTCTGTCGCCGCAGCCGGAGCCCTCGCAGCCGGAGCCCTCGGACTGAGCGCCGGCACCGCATCCGCAGCCACCCACGACTGGTCGGGTGTCGCAGAATGCGAATCTTCGGGCAACTGGGCCGCGAACACCGGAAACGGCTACTACGGCGGGCTCCAGTTCAGCCAGAGCACGTGGGAAGCCTACGGCGGAGCCGGCAGCGCCGCCAATGCCAGCCAGGCAGAACAGGTCCGCGTCGCGGAAAACGTCCTTGCCGGTCAGGGTGCCGGCGCGTGGCCGGTTTGCGGACAGTACCTCCGCTGAGCCCAGCCCAAGTAGTGCGTCGCTGCCCGGTGTTCGTCGAGAATTCGACGGACCCCGGGCAGCGTCGTACTAGCGACCTTCATGCCCCGCCCGATCCAGCCCCTCCGCCGCTGCTGTTGAAAGACATTACGGCGGTACGTGATCCGTCGGGATGACGCGGTGCGAGCGAGGTGTACTGACTCGCCTTCCGATCACGCATCAGCCCTCGGAGAGCCATCCACAGTTTTTGGGCCGTCCTTGCCAACCGGTTGTGAGAACTGACCGGCGCAGCCGTAGACGCGTACGGGATGGGCTCCTTGCGCACGTAGTGCTCCATAACCCCAGCTTAGCCGTGTTTCGATGCCGAAATGCTCGAATACGGCGATGCCTCGCGGCCCTCATGGTGCCCGAACAAACTGTTCCAGCGAACTCGGTGATCCATCCTTGACCAGGCGTGCAAACCGGTCGGGTAAATCGCGTGGCCCGAACACTTCTCGACCATTGTGCGGCCGCTACCGGCACGAGGAAGTAGTCGTTGATCGCACCGTCCCAACCCGGCAATATCGTCGGATCACGGATCTCCTCATGCCACACATGGGTGGCGTCGCCGTAGTCACGCAAGCCGATCTCCTCGTCCAATTCGCGCGCGAGCGCCTCGGGCGGGGTTTCGTCTCCTTCCAAGCCTCCGCCCGGAGGACACCAGACCGTCAGCCCGCCCCCCGGGTGCGATGAATCGGCAGAGCAAGTCAGCAGGTCAGGCCACAACGGCCAACTCCGGCAGTCCGGCAACCACAACCGCGAGGTTGTAACCCGACATCCGCAGTTCGCCGTTGTCCCCGGTTCTCGCGTACTCCGCATGACCGAAAGCCCGCTCGTGCTTGACACCGTCCGGGGTGATCCCCTCGGCCGTGGACAATCGGTGGAACTCGGTGCGCGTCGGATCGCCACCGAAACGGCCGAACCCCGCGATACTGTCGCCTTCCGCTTTCATGACGTAGACGTGGCGGTCGGCGATACCGAGGTCCGACTCCACCTTGGCCCGCACGCCGGGAGAACCGTAGAACACCACGTCGTCGACCGCTGCGCTTGCCCCGCGTTGCAGCGCAAGAGAAGTCGCAAGCGATCCGTAGGAGTGACCCAACGCGGTGATATGGACTCGGTCGTTGACCGACGCAGCACGAAGACCGTGAAAGAAGCTACCCAATGCGTCGGCGGCTATGCCTGCTTTGGACGATCGACTTACGTCGAAGCTGGCCCGACCGATGTCGAACTTTCCCGGCCCGATCACCTGTGGCGCGTCGTATCCGATCCAGGCGATGGTGGCCACGCTCTCCTTTCGGCCGGCCAGCTCGAGTTGGCGCATCGCCTCGGCTCGTAATCGTGTTGCCTCGCCGACCATTCCGCGCATCGAGTCCTTGACGTTGGTGTTCAATCCGGGAATCGTCACGGAGATGTGATCCGCTGTGTCCGGATCACCGATCGCGATTGCCGCGAAGCCGCGTTCACCCGAGCGCATGTCCATGAGCAGTAACCGTCGACAAGGTTCGGCGCGAAACAACTCGTCGAGCGCGTCCAGATCCTCGAGTTTGCGTTCGGCGTACCACTGGCCCGCCCCTGTGTTACTCAGTCTGCCGCCGAAGAACTCACGGTGGAGTTCTTGCGAGATTCGGACTGAATCATCTTGCAGCCGTGCTCGTTCCGATTGAATTCGATCGAGATTGGCCGGACTGCGAACCGCAGAAGGAATTCCATCGAGGTTGGCGATCAGGCCGGGTGCATGACGCAACATCTGACGCTGCCGATCAGGGCTGAACGCTCGCCACTCCTCCCCCACACGCACAGCTTTGTCACGGAGGTCGGTGCCGACCTGAGACCGCAGAGACAACGCATGATGAAGATCCGCGCTGACCAGCAGTGCCTCACCGATCAGTTCTCGCACCGCGACCTCGAGCAACTGGGCATGCACGTGGAGCGGGTGACCGTCGGCGATGGGCGCAACGGCAGAAACGGTTCCGTCCTGACGAATATGCAAGTCGTCGGCGACGGCCTCTTTGCGCAGCGTATCCAGCCGTCGCCGGATGTCGCGGACACGATGAGCGACCAGAACGCCCTCCAGCCCAGCTGACAGCTGATCCAACGGTTCGACGTCCCATACGTCGATATCTGTGAGATCCACTCGGGTCAGGACGAACGAGCAGCGATCCGCGCCTGTACTTCCGGACGACGCAACGGCGGGACGGTCTGAGGTGGCTGTCTGCGAGGCGGCAATGCGCTGAGCAGGCGCGTCGTCGTTTCGGTCACCTCACGCACCGCCTGTTCGAAGGCGTCTCGGTTCGCGTCGGACACCTTGGCTATTCCACTCACCTTACGTACGTATTGGCGAGAGGCGGCCTCGATCTCCTCGGGCGTAGCAGCGGGCTCGAGTCCACGAAGTTCAGTGATGTTTCGGCACATAATTCGACGATAACCCTGCTCACCGACGCCGTCACGGTTCGATACACCAATGTATCCAAACTGCCACGCAGATCCGGGCATCACGGTAGTTTCAGTGAAATTCCCCCAGTGACTGGAAGTAGCCACTAACTCATGGACTCTGCACTCACCTCCGTCGGCCTACCCGCCGCACTCGCCATCATCATGTTCGGCCTCGGGCTTTCCCTGACGGTCGGAGATTTCGCCCGCGTGGCAAAAGCGCCGAAGGCCGTTTCGATCGCCCTGATCTGTCAGTTGTTGTTGCTCCCGGCCGCGGCCTTCGGATTGGTCACGTTGTTCGACCTCGACCCACTGCTCGCGGTCGGCATGATGCTCCTCGCCGCATCACCGGGCGGCACGACGGCAAACCTGTTCAGCCATCTGTTCCGCGGCGATGTTGCTCTCAATGTGACGCTGACAGCGGTCAATTCGGTGATAGCGGTGGTCACTCTCCCCCTGATCACCAACTTCGCGTTGGGTTACTTCGAACCCGAGGACGCGGACGGCACTCTCGGGCTTCAGTTCACGAAGGTGCTTCAGGTCTTTGCCGTCGTATTGATTCCTGTCGCCCTCGGAATGTGGGTTCGGTTGCGCTCGAGCGCCTTTGCCGAGCGGATGGACAAGCCCGTCCGCATCGGATCCGCGGTGGTTCTGGCACTGGTGATCGTCGGAACGGTTGTTTCCGAGCGCGAGAACATCGCGGACTATCTCGTCGACATCGGCGTCGTCGCTGCCTTGTTCTGCCTACTGAGCCTCTCGATCGGTTACGTCGTTCCCCGGATATTCGGCATCGAGGATCGTCAGGCAATCGCCAGTTCCATGGAAATCGGCATCCACAACAGCACGTTGGCGATCACCATCGCCGTCAGTCTCCTGAACAACGTGCAATTGGCAGTGCCGGCTGCGGTGTACGGCGTTCTCATGTTCCCGCTCGCCGCCGCCTTCGGCGCAACGATCACCCGCAAGTCACGGACAATGGCCGAAATCGACTAATATCAGGCGGTTTTCGATATAGGTGATCTGGTATCGCCGACCCTACGATCGATACGGACTCAGACCGAAGGGTATCGAAAAATGCTGACCACCACACCTACCGTGCTGGACGAACGCGCCTGGCAAGAGCTAGTCGACGCACTGACCCGTCGCCAATTCGGCATCGGAGCCGGGATGGCAGCAGCGGCAACAATTCTGTCGTCCTGCAGTTCGAGTGACGGTTCGGGTACATCTGACGACACTCAAATGCGCACCGTCACCACACCGTTGGGAACTTACGACATACCGACCAACCCCAAGCGGGTCTTGGCCGTCGACGCCCGCACCGACCTCGAGCTCGCCATTGCCCTGGAACTACCGGCCTTCGGATACAACATCTCGCCCGCCACCGAGTGGGTTCCCGTCGACGGTTCGGCCGAATACCTCAGCGACAAGCCCAATCTGGAGCAGATCCTCGGACTCGCACCCGATCTCATCATCTGCGTCAACGCCGACAACGAGTACTGGCCCGCTGCAAAACTCCAAGCCATCGCTCCTGTCCTGACAACCGAATCAAAGCAGACGTGGCGAGAAAATCTCACCCGACTCTCCGATTGGTTGGGCCGAACCCCCACCATGGATCGCCTGATCACCGATTACGACGCTCTGATCACCGACATCCGCTCTCGACACGCTTCGGCGATCGCGGGAAAGACCGTCGCGAGTTTGTCCTACAGTCCGGACAAGGCCACGATCTACATCGACAGCCTGCCCGTGTCGGAGGAAACCGGTAAGAAGAATCGCCAACCCACCGACATGACACTCGCTGACATCGGTGGAAGAACATTGAACACAACCGGTTTCGACAATCAGGGGCGACTGAGCATCGAGGAGATGGATCGCCTTCGCGATTGCGACGCGTTCATGGTATCCGTCACCGACAGCAGCGACACCACCTTCGATCAGCTCTCGGACAACAAGTTGTGGCAACGACTTCCGGCTGTGCAGGCCGGGAACGTCACCGTTCTGCGCGGCAGTACGTACTACGGATCCATCTACACCAACATGTACGTAGCCAAGGGCTGGGACGATCTCTATTCGACGCTCGACTGATCAGACTTGTCCGTGGAAATGCCGGCCGCTCCCACGCGGTCGGCATTTCACGTTTCGAGGTCGATGCCCAACGCTCCGGAGAGGGTCCGCAGACAAATCACTCTCAACTCTTCCTGCGGTATGGAAGGTTGATCGAGCCAGTCGAGGCAGACAGCCCGGACGAATGCGATCCATCCCCGAACTGCGACGGCAGCGATCTGTCTTCTTTCACCCTCGAATTCCAGTGCGTCGAGGATTCGAATCTGCTGCTGTTCGAGTTCGCGTTCGACGATCGCTCGGATACCGGCCTCGGCCGAGAGCGTCCCGACGTTGATGGCGCGCACTCCCCTGCTGTGCGACTTCACGTACGCGAAGTAGGCGTCCAACCCGGCTGCCACCTGTTCGCGCACCGGTAGCGTCGCGTCCGGTGCGGTCACCTCGAGCAGGTGCTGCGATTCGCGCTCGACGATTGCGGCGAAGAAGTCTCGCTTGGTCGGGAAGTAGTGGTACATCAACCCGCGCGAGACGCCCGCAATCTCGGCGACCTCTTCGATCCAGACGTCCTCGTACGAACGATCGGCAAAAAGTTGCGCGCCGATGTCGAGCAACTGCGTGCGCCGCTGCTCTCGGTCCAGGCGTTTTCGTGGTGCGACCATAGACAAGTCAGATTACTACTTGACACCGATTCAGTAAGGCGTACTTTGCGTACTAGACACCAATTCAGTAAGCGATCTCACCCGGGGGACACACCATGAGCGTCGACACCACTCCAGAGGCGACGACCGATGCTCGGATTCCGCATCCGGCATGGCGCCTGCCAGTCCTCGGGGACGTCCTCGGGATCAATATCCGGACGCCGCTGCAGAACTCCGTGAGCATCGGGCGCGAACTCGGCCCGATCTTCGAGAGAAATGTCCTGGGAAATCGCTTCGTCTTCGCCTCGGGCGCGGACATGGTGGCAGAACTGTCCGACGAGTCCCGGTTCGCGAAGCACCTTGCGCCTGGAGTCAAAGCACTCCGCGGAATCGGCGGCGACGGACTGTTCACTGCGTACAACCACGAACCCAACTGGGGCAAGGCGCACAATCTCCTGGCCCCGGCGTTCAGCCAGACTGCGATGCGCTCGTACCACCGCACCATGCTCGACGTGGCCGGCGAGCTGGTCGATCATTGGGACAGTCGTGACAGCGACTCCCCCGTCGACATCTCCGCAGACATGACCAAGCTGACGTTGGAGACCATCGGACGCACTGGATTCAGCTACTCGTTCGACTCTTTCGAACGTGAAGAGCAGCACCCGTTCGTCAAGGCGATGGTCGGCGCTCTCTCCCATTCACAACGCACGACGTTCTTGAAGTCGACGGCCCTGGGGCGAGTCCTCGCACGTCGGGCCGATCAACGTGACGAGGTCCGCAAGGCGTACATGGCCGAGGTTGTGGACGAGGTGATCCGTGCCCGGCGGACAAGTACCGAACCGGGGCCCGAAGATCTTCTCGAACTGATGCTACGGGCGGCACGCGAAAACGATCCCAACCGTATCGACGAACTGAACATCCGCCATCAGGTCGTGACCTTCCTCGTCGCGGGACACGAAACCACCTCCGGCGCATTATCGTTCGCGCTGTACTACCTGTCACGAAACCCTGACGTGCTGGCCAAGGCGCAAGCCGAGGTCGACAAGGTCTGGGAGGGCGAAGAGCCCGCCTTCGAGAAGATCGCGAAACTTCGATACGTACGACGCGTCCTCGACGAATCATTGCGTCTGTGGCCGACCGCTCCCGCCTACGGCCGTGCGGCGCTCGAAGACACCACGCTCGTCGGCACGTATCCGATGAAGAAGGGCGATTGGATGCTCGTGCTCATCCCGTCACTTCATCGCGATCCCGTGTGGGGCAACGATCCCGAGGCTTTCGATCCGGATCGCTTCCTACCTGCCAACATCAAGGCCAGGCCGGCGCACGTGTACAAGCCGTTCGGAACAGGTGAACGCGCCTGCATCGGAAGACAATTTGCCATTCACGAAGCGGTCCTCGTGTTGGGCACCATCTTGCAAAAATATACGATCGAAGCCGATCCGGACTACGAGTTGAAGGTGGCCGAACGGCTCACCCTGATGCCCGAAGGCTTCAACTTGACGGTCCGCCGACGCTGAGCTCGGCAAACGGCGTCGAGTAAGTCGGTTGAACAGTCCCGAATGCGGTAATCCCTGAGGTGGCAGCAGCGAGCACCGGCGCACCCTGGGAGTTCACATGACAAAGAGGCCTGCAGTTGGAATCGTCTTGCTCTCGGCGGCATTGGCCACGGGAGCTTGCTCGGCAAGCGTCGGGACGCCGCAAGTGGACAAGTCCGAAGTCGCAAGTCAGATCTCCACTCAACTCGCCGAGAAGATCGGCGAGCCACCTGACGACGTGACGTGTCCGGAGAACCTCGACGCAGAAGTCGGCGCATCGATCACCTGCATCCTGACCGAGCAGGGCACCGAATACGACGTCACAGCTACCGTGACCAGCGTTGACGGTGAAAGTGCGAACTTCGACATCAAGGTTGCGGATGTGCCGAACAACTAACTGCTGTGCGCCTTTATTAACCGCCGGCGGTTAATAAAGGCGCACAGCAAGGCGTCAGAGCCGCTCGATAATCGTCGCGTTCGCGGTGCCGCCACCTTCACAGATGGTCAGCAGGCCGTAACGACCGCCGGTGCGCTCGAGTTCGTTGAGCAGTGTCGCCATCAGCTTGGTGCCGGTCGCGCCGAGCGGGTGACCGAGTGCGATCGCGCCGCCGTTGACGTTGACCTTGGCCGGATCTGCGCCGATCTCCTTGATCCAGGCCAGGACGACCGGGGCAAAAGCTTCGTTGATCTCGACGATGTCGATGTCCTCGATGCTCAGACCGGCCTTCGCGAGAGCATGCTTCGTGGCCGGAATCGGCGCACTGAGCATGAAGATCGGGTCGTCGCCGCGGGCGCTGAGGTGATGAATCCGGGCGCGGGGCTTGAGGTTGTACTTCTCCACCGCTTCCGCCGACGCCAGCAGCAGCGCACTCGCACCGTCGGAGATCTGGCTGGCCACCGCTGCGGTCATGCGGCCGTCTTCGACGAGAACCTTGAGCGTCGCCATCTTTTCGAGGCTGGTCTCGCGGGGTCCTTCGTCGACGGTCGCGTCGCCCATGGCAACGATCTCGTTGTCGAAGCGACCCGCGGCGATTGCAGCCTTGGCGCGCTCATGGCTCTGCAGGGCCCACTTCTCGAGCTCTTCGCGGCTGATGTCCCACTTCTCGGCGATCATTTCGGCGCCCTTGAACTGCGAGACTTCCTGGTCACCGTAGCGCTCGGTCCAACCGACCGAACCCGAAGTCGGCGTGTCGAATCCGTACTGCTGACCGACGATCATCGCTGCCGAGATCGGAATCTGGCTCATGTTCTGAACGCCGCCGGCAACGATCAGATCCGCGGTGCCCGACAGGATGGCCTGAGCGCCGAAGTGCACTGCCTGCTGGCTCGAACCGCACTGACGGTCAACGGTCACCCCGGGAACGTGCTCCGGGAATCCCGCTGCGAGCCAGGACATACGGGCGATGTTGCCGGCCTGGCCGCCGATGGCGTCGACGCAACCGAAGATCACGTCGTCGACGTCACTGGGGTCGATACCGGTGCGCTCGACCAGTGCCTTGACGACGTGCGCACCGAGATCGATGGGGTGCACGCCGGACAGCGCGCCACCCCTCTTGCCGATCGGTGTGCGAATGGCGTCGACGATGTAAACCTCGGACATAGCGTTAGCTCCTAGTTTCGTTGTGCAGCAATAGTTCTTGAAGTTGATTCAGCAATAGCGTCTGAAGTTGTAGCCGGATCGGAGAGCCCGTCGAGCACGATCGCGAGATATTGAGCCGCGACGGCGTGAGCCGACAGGGATCCACCCGGGCGGTACCAGCGAACCGCGACCCACACGGTGTCTCGCATGAATCGGAAGACCAACTCGACGTCGATGTCGGAACGGAAGGTCCCGTCCGCGACGCCGGCTTCGAGGACGCCGACCCAGAGGTCCCGGAATTCGGTGTTGCGCTCGGCCAGGTAAGCGAAGCGCTCGTTCCCGACGAGGTGCTTGACCTCGTCCTGGTAGATCGCGACGGCCGAATGTGAGGCGTCGATGGCCTCGTAGGAGGTCACCACCAGCGCTTCGAGCGTCGCGCGACTGTCCAACCCCGCCGCGACGATCTCGCGGTATTTTCCGAAGAGTTCGTCGAGGAACTGGTGCAGGATCTCGTCGACCATCGACTCTTTGGAATCGAAATGGTGATACAGGCTGCCGGACAGTATCCCGGCGGCGTCGGCGATGTCGCGGACGGTCGTCGCGCGCACTCCGCGATCGGCGAACAGCCCCGCCGCGATCTCGAGCAGCTCGTCGCGGCGCCCGGACTTGCCGTTTGATTCGTCGGAATTTCGAGGTGGCGTCATGTATTCAATCCTATCCAGGGCCTTCCCCTGTGCGCGGTCAGCGAGTCCGGGGACTCCTTAACCGCGCACGGGGACGCTAGGCCCTCTGCGAAGAAACGGAGACGATCTCGCCGGTCATGTAGGTGGAGTAATCGCTGGCGAGCATCGCGATGACCGTTGCGATCTCCCAGACCTCCGCGGCGCGCCCGTAGGCCTCACCGGAAGCCAACTGGTCGAGCAGTTCCTCACTGGTGACCTTCGCCAAAAACGCGTGACGCGCGATGGAGGGCGAGACCGCGTTGATACGGACTCCGTACTCCGCGGCTTCGATAGCGCTGCACCGGGTCAGTGCCATGACGCCCGCCTTGGCTGCGGCGTAGTGAGCCTGGGAATGCTGCGCCCGCCAACCGAGAACGGACGCGTTGTTCACCAGAACACCGCCGTGGGGAACGCTCTTGAAGTACCGCAGCGCGGCACGCGTCGAACGGAAGGTGCTGTTGAGGGTGATGTCGAGAACGCGATCCCACTGATCGTCCGTCATGTCGACGACGGGTGTCTCGCCGCCCAGGCCCGCGTTGTTGACGACGATGTCGATGCGTCCCAACTTCTCGGCCGCGCCGACGAACAACGCGTCGACCTGCTCGGTGCTGGAGACGTCGCAGATGATGGACTCGACCTGCTGGCCGGGAAACTCGGCCTTCAGCTTCTCCACCGTCTCGCCGAGCCGACGCTCGTGGAAGTCGGAGACGAGAACGTCGCCGCCCTCGAGAAGCACCCGGCGCGCGGTAGAGAAGCCGATGCCGGTTCCGGCTGCGGCGGTGATGATCGCCTTCTTGCCCGCGAGCAGTCCGTGGCCCGGGGTTTCCTCGGGCGCAACGGAAAGCGGGGACGCGGCTTTGGTGTCAGACATTAACGAGCCTCTCGGGGAAGACCGAGCACGCGCTCGGAAACGATGTTGCGCTGAATTTCGTTGGAGCCGCCGTAAATCGTGTCGGCGCGGGTGAAGAGGAAGAGGCGCTGCCACTCGTCGAGTTCGAGATGCTCGGGGTCGGTGATGTCCGAGGCATTGCCTTCGGAATCCGCCCACGGTGCAACCAACGACGACGCACCCTGCACGTCCATCGCCAGCTGTCCCAGGTCACGATGCCAGTTGGCCCACAACAGTTTTGCGACGGACGCTTCTCCGCCACCGGTTCCGGCGTCGACCGCGTCGAGAGTACGCATCGCGTGGGCGCGCATCACGCGCAGTCCGACCCAGGCACGAGCGATCTTCTCGCGAATGTGCGGATCCTGGTCACTGCCATTGGCCTTCGCCAGGTCGACGACGCCCTGGAGCTCGCGAGCGAATCCGATCTGCTGTCCGAGCGTCGATACCCCGCGCTCGAAGGTGAGCAGCCCCATCGCGATCTTCCAGCCCTCGCCAGGTTCCCCCACCACCAGATCGGCGTCGGTGACGGCGTCGTCGAAGAAGACCTCGTTGAACTCCGACGTACCGGTGAGCTGCTGGATGGGCCGAACTGTCACACCAGGCTGATCCAACGGGACCAACAGGAAGCTCAAGCCCTGATGACGCTTGGAGCCCACCTCGGTGCGGCAGACCACGAAGCACCACTGTGCGACGTGAGCCAGTGAGGTCCACACCTTCTGGCCGTTGATGATCCACTTGCCGTCTTCGAGGCGTGCGGTGGTGGAGACGTTCGCGAGGTCTGAACCGGCGCCAGGCTCGGAGTAGCCCTGCGACCACAGTTCGCTGACCGTGTTGATGCCAGGAAGGAATCGGCGCTTCTGCTCGTCGGTTCCGTACGCGATCAGCGTCGGGCCGAGCAACTCTTCACCGATGTGGCTGACGCGAGCGGGCGCACCGGCCTTCGCGTACTCCTGATGGAAGATGACCTGCTGAGAGATGCTTGCTCCCCGCCCGCCGAACTCCTTCGGCCACCCGAGGCACGTCCATCCTGCGGCTGCGAGGTGCTTGTCCCACTCGAGTCGTTGCTCGAAGAACTCGTGCTCACTGCCGGGGCCGCCCTTACCCTTGAGCTGGGCAAATTTGCCCGTCAAGTTCTCGGCCAACCACTGCGCGACCGTGGCCGCAAACTCGTCGTCCGTCATCTGCCCGTCCGGGCTCTCGCTCTGGTCCACATATGTAAGATAACCTACCAAGCACTTGCTAGGTAGCGTGTCAGGTAGGAGTCCAGTGACCGAACAACCGAGAACCATCCCATCAGCCCTCATCCGGGCCGCCGAGGAGTTCGGTGAGCGCGCGGCTATCGCCGATGGCGACACCCGACTGACCTTCGCACAGCTACATCAACGTGTCCGCGATTTCGCCGGCGCGCTGATCAACCGTGGGGTGAAGGCAGGCGATCGCGTCGTCATCTGGTCGCCCAACACGTACCACTGGGTGATCGCCCTGCTCGGCGCTCAATATGCCGGCGCGGCCATCATCCCGATCAACACTCGATACACCGGCACCGAAGCTCTCGACATCATCGAGCGCGTCGACGCCGCGGCCTTGGTGGTCGTCGGCACGTTCCTCAAGGCCGATCGCTATCAGCAGTTGCTCGACGCCAACCCGGACCTGTCGATCCCGACCGTCATCCAGGTACCGATCGACGGGGACGACGACCGTGACGGCGTCATCGAGTTCGAGGACTTCCTCGCGCTCGCCACCGACACCGCCCGCACCGAAGCCGATGCGCGTGCTGCGAAGGTGCAGCCAGACGACGTCAGCGACATCCTCTTCACCTCCGGCACCACGGGACGCAGCAAGGGTGCGATCACCGCGCATCGTCAGTCCATTGCTGTCGCCAAGTCGTGGGGTGAATGCGCCGAGGTCACCGCCGACGACAACTTCCTCATCATCAGCCCGTTCTTCCACACCTTCGGGTACAAGGCCGGAATCCTGGTCTGCCTGCTGAACGGCGCGACGATCGTGCCGGTGTCCGTCTTCAACATCGACGACACTCTTGCCCTGGTCAACAGCGAAAAGATCAGCATCCTGCCTGGCGCCCCGACGATCTACCAGACCATTCTCGATCACCCCCGCCGCAGCGAATACGACCTGTCCTCGCTCCGCATCGCGATCACTGGCGCAGCACCCGTTCCGGTTGCTCTCGTCGAGCGCATGCAGGCAGAGCTTTTCGACGCCGTCCTCACGGCATACGGTCTGACCGAGGCAGTGGTCGCGACCATGTGCCGCACCGACGACGACCCGGTCACCGTCTCCACCAGTTCCGGCCGCGCGACAGCCGATTTCGAGGTCAAGATCGGTGACCAGGGTGAGATCCTGCTTCGTGGACCGAACGTCATGCTCGGATACCTCGACGACCCCGAATCCACCGCCAAGGCAATCGACGCCGACGGCTGGCTGCACACCGGAGACGTCGGAACCCTCGACGAGCGTGGCTATCTCGACATCACCGACCGTCTGAAAGACATGTACGTCAGCGGCGGATTCAACGTCTACCCGGCCGAGATCGAGGGCATGTTGGCTCGCCTGCCCGGCGTCCACGAGTCTGCTGCCATCGGCATCCCTGATCACCGAATGGGAGAGGTGGGCCGCGTATACATCGCCCAACTCGACGGTGCCGGCCTCACCGAAGAGTCGGTGATCGCTTTCCTCAAGGAGAAGATCGCAGGCTTCAAGGTGCCCCGCGAGGTGCGCTTCGTAGATCATCTGCCCCGTAACCCTTCGGGCAAGGTCCTCAAAACGGTTCTGCGCGAGGAACAATCATGACCGTTCCCTTCGAAGTCGACGTCGTGACCTACGAGGTTCGTGACTCGGTCGCCGTCGTGACCTTGAATCGACCCGACTACCGCAACGCCCAGAACTCGGTGGTCACGTACGCCCTCGACGCGGCATTCCAGCGCGCCGTCGAGGACGACGACGTGAAGGTGATCGTCCTGGCAGGCAACGGACCTCACTTCAGCGCCGGACACGACCTGGGAACTCCGGGACGCGACCATCACGTCGAGTACGAGAACAAGGCCACCATGTGGTGGGATCACGTCGACAAGCCAGGCGGTGACCAGCGTTTCGCCCGCGAGATGGAGGTCTATCTGGGCATGTGCCGCCGTTGGCGGGAGATCCCCAAGCCCACCATCGCGATGGTGCAAGGCGCCTGCATTGCCGGTGGGCTCATGCTCGCCTGGATCTGCGACATGATCGTCGCGGCCGACGACGCCTTCTTCTCCGATCCCGTTGTCCGCATGGGCATCCCCGGCGTCGAATACTTCGCGCACCCGTGGATGGTCGGTTCACGTTTCGCGAAGGAAATGCTCTTCACCGGCGATCGGTTCACCGCGCAACGCGCCTACGAAATCGGCATGGTCAATCGCGTCGTCGCCCGCAAGGATCTCGAGAAGGAGACGTTCGAGCTCGCCGGACGTATCGCCGAGATGCCGCGCTTCGGACTGGCTTTGACCAAAAAGGCCGTCAACCAGTGCGAGGATCAGATGGGGATGCGCAACGGCATCGACTCCGTCTTCGGTCTGCATCACTTCGCTCACGCTCACAACGCCGAGGTCGGCAAAGACTCGCTTGGTGGTCTCGACGCCAAAGCCATGGCTGCCAGTGCTCGCGCACCGCAGGAAGGAACAAACTAGTGGATCTCGTATTCGACGACGCCACAACCGCATTCCGTGACGAGGTCCGCTCGTTCCTGGAGGCGAATGTGCCCGCCACTCCCCTGAAGTCGATGGATACCGCCGAAGGCTTCGAAGAGCACCGTCAGTGGGAGCACACTCTCGCCGACGCCGGCTACGCCGTCGTCTCCTGGCCCAAGGAACTCGGCGGACGCGATGCGTCCCTGCTCGAATGGGTCATCTTCGAAGAGGAGTACTACCGCTCGGGCGCGCCCGGCCGCGTAAGCCAGAACGGCATCTTCTTGTTGGCTCCCACACTGTTCGAGCATGCAAATGCCGAGCAGTTGGCTCGCATCATGCCTCGCATGGCTCGTGCCGACGACATCTGGGCCCAGGCCTGGTCCGAGCCCGAATCCGGTTCCGACCTCGCGAGCCTGCGTTCGAGTGCGAAGAAGGTCGACGGGGGCTGGCTGCTCAACGGTCAGAAGACGTGGAGCTCACGCGCAAGCTACGCAGACTGGGGCTTCGGCTTGTTCCGCTCCGATCCGGATGCGCAGCGCCACAAGGGCATCACGTATTTCATGTTCGACCTGCGCTCGAAGGGCGTCACCGTTCGCCCGATCGATCAACTCGACGGCGAGCCCGGCTTCGCCGAGATCTTCCTCGAAGACGTCTTCGTGCCGGACGACCCGGCCAACCCTGGTGAGTCGGGTGTGATCGGCAACGTCAACGAAGGTTGGCGCGTCGCGATGAGCACCGCGAGCAACGAGCGTGGTCTCTCGCTGCGCAGCCCCGGCCGCTTCCTCGCCACCGTCGACCGACTGCTCGAGCTGTACAAGTCCAGCGGACGAACCGACGACAGCGCTCTGCGTAACCAGGTTGCCGACGCCTGGATCGGCGCTCGCGCCTACCAGCTCAACACATTCGGTACCGTCACCCGTCTCGCCGACGGTGGACAACTCGGCGCCGAGTCCTCGATCAACAAGGTCTTCTGGTCCGAGTGGGATATCGCCACCCACGAGACTGCTCTCGAACTGCAGGGCCCTGAAGCCGAGCTGGCCGACAACTGGATGGACGGATACCTGTTCTCCCTGTCCGGCCCGATCTACGCAGGCACCAACGAGATTCAGAAAAACGTCATCGCTGAGCGTCTGCTCGGCCTACCGAAGGCGGACCGATGAGATTCGCGCTCGACTCCTCCCACCAGGACTTCGCTGCAAGCATCGATGCACTGCTGACCAAGTCCGACATGCCCTCCGTCATCCGTTCGTGGAACGACGGTGACACCGAGCCGGGCAAGAAGCTCTGGCAGCGCCTTGCCGAGACCGGCGTCAACGGCCTCGTCATATCCGAAGAACACGACGGACTCGGCGCCGACGCCGTGGACCTGGTCGTTGCACTCGAACAGCTCGGTCGGCACGCAGTACCCGGACCGGTCGTCGAGACCATCGCAGTAGCACCGACGCTCCTGGCTTCCGTTGCACCGGAACGTCTCTCTGCTCTCGCCGAGGGTTCGCTGGCAACCGTCGCCGCTCCCCCGCGCACACCGTTCGCGCTCGACGCCAATGCGGTCGATCTGGTTCTACTCGCGCAGGACGGCACCGTCTCACTCGGCGTCCCTGGCGAAGCCAAGGCATCGGTGGATCTCTCCCGCAAGCTCTACGAGGTTTCCGCCGGCGAATCGCTGGGCTCCGCCGACTTCTCCGCAGCCTTCGACATGGGCGCTCTTGCCACTGCCGCGCAGTTGCAAGGTCTCGGCCAGACACTGCTCGAGGTCACCACCGAATACGCGAAGCAGCGCAAGCAGTTCGGCAAGGTCATCGGACAGTTCCAGGCAATGAAGCACCACCTGGCAGAAGTTGCCGTTTCGCTCGAAATGGCTCGCCCCCTGCTCCACGGTGCCGCTCTGTCGGTTCGCGATCAGTCGGCCGACGCCTCGCGTGACATTTCCGCCGCCAAGGTCGCGTGCGGGGATGCTGCTTACAAGGCCGCCCGCGTCGGACTCCAGGTTCACGGCGCCATCGGCTACACGATGGAACACGATCTCTCACTGTGGCTCACCAAGGTACGAGCATTGCTCACCGCCTGGGGCACACCGTCCGAGCATCGTGCGCGCGTCGTCGAAGCGCTGGTTGCATCATGAGCATCGACACCGAAGACCAGGCAGCACTACGTGCGTCGGTACGCGATCTCCTGAGCAAGCATTCCGACTCCGCTGCCGTCCGCGCTGCCATCACCACAGAGATCGGCTACGACGCCGCGTTGTGGAGCAAGCTGTGCGAGCAGATCGGCGTCGCCGCGCTGGCGATTCCGGAGGAGTTCGACGGCGTCGGAGCAGGTTTGGGCGAGGTACATGTGGTCCAGGAGGAACTGGGCCGCACGCTGACCCCCTCACCGATGCTGGGTTCGGCGATTCTTGCCGCACAGGCACTGCTGCTTTCCGGTGACGACGACGCATGCTCGCGACTGCTGCCCGGTGTCGCGTCCGGAGAGAGCACGCTCGCCCTGTGCTGGGCAGGGGCTGCGGGTTGGAGCACCTACGGCGTCGAGGCAACCGAGGATGCGTTGACCGGCACGGCGTCGTACGTCCTCGACGGACACGTCGCTGACACCCTGCTCGTTCTCACGGCCGACGGCTTCTACGAAGTAGATCCCGCGGCCGAGGGCGTCTCCCGCCGACGCGTCCCCACCATGGATCCGACGCGAACGCTGGCGGAGGTCACGTTCTCCGGTGTTCGTGGTCGGCCCCTGGAGTGGTCCGAAGATCTGGTCGATCGCATCCGAACCGTCGTTCTGATCGCGTTGTCAGCTGAACAGGTCGGAGCGGCCGCAGCGATCGTCGAACAGACCGTGGAATACACCAAGTCGCGCAAGCAGTTCGGTCGCGCGATCGGTTCTTTCCAAGCCCTCAAGCACCGGATGGCCGACATGTACACGTTGGTCGAGACGGCGCGGTCGATGACGTACGCCGCCGTGGCGACGCAGTCGGCGGACGACGCGGCAGTGGCGAAGGTCTACTGCTCGGAAGCCTTGCAGCAGATCACCTCCGAAGCAGTTCAGTTGCACGGCGGAATCGCAATCACCTGGGAGCACGACGCTCAGCTGTACTTCAAGCGTGCACACGGCAGCGCTCAGCTCTTCGGACAGCCGAGCACCTACCTGCCGAGCCTCGCTCAGGCCGCGGGTCTCTAAGACACATCGGTGCTTGTTCGCTCGCAATCCCGGGCGAACAAGCACCGATGCTGCCCAGTCAGTGGAATGAACCGCAGATTTATGCGGCTGGATCACGCAGAATCGGTCACCAGACAGCTGTCCATCTCACAGACCGGAGTTTTCTCGTGAATCGATTCGACGACAAGCGCGTCCTCATCAGCGGCGCAGGGTCCGGAATCGGCCAGGCCACCGTTGCCCGCATCCTGGCAGAAGGAGGCACCGTCGCCGCCGCCGACATTTCCGAGACCGGCCTCGAACAGACGCTGAACGCCGCGAAGGACGCCGGCCACTCCGATCGCCTCACCACGGTGAAGGTCGACATCTCCAGCGAAGAGTCTGTTCGCGAACAGGTCGGCGCTGCGATCAAGGCTCTGGGCGGGCTCGACGTGCTGGTCAATGCGGCGGGCATTCTGCGCTCCGCGCACACCCACGAGATGACACTCGATTTCTGGAACACCGTCATCGGGGTCAACCTCACCGGAACATTCCTCATGACGAGGGAATCCCTCCCGGCACTGCTCGAAAGCGGAGCAGGTGTCGTGGTCAACTTCAGTTCCACTTCGGCGACCTTCGCCCACCCGTACATGACGGCATATGCGGCGTCGAAGGGTGGAATCCAATCCTTTACGCACGCACTTGCACTCGAGTACAGCAAGCAGGGTCTTCGCGCCGTGGCCGTCGCACCCGGCAGCATCGCGTCGGGTATGACGTCCGATCCCGGTTTCCCGGCCGACATCGACTTCACGCTGCTCGGCAAGCTGGCCCCGGCAATCGGTGAGGGTTTCGCACCCCCGTCCGCGGTCGCCGGTGTGATCGCGATGCTCGCTTCCGAGGACGGCTCGTTTGTCACCGGAACGGAAATCCGCATCGACGGCGGCACGCATATGTGATCCCCTGCTGTGCGCCTTTATTAACCCCCGGCGGTTAATAAAGGCGCACAGCAGCGAGGCGGCATACTTGTCTAGCCGCCCGGAACCCGTCCGACGGTACGACGTGCGGTGGGGAGCCAGCGGTGAGCGAATCAACAGGCAGTACAAACCTCGAGCCCGTGCTGATCAGTCCTGTCGTCGGCGGAATGATTCGCACCTGGTCCGAGGACGAGACCCGCTTGTGGAGCGTCGACGATCCCGCCGCTCTCGGCACACTGCTTGGACGCGGCATCGTAGCTCGTACTGCTCTGCCGGACAACAAGTTCCGAGAAGTTGCGTTTCTGGATACCCAGACCCAGGCCCTCACTGTGCAGCCGCGCTTCACTTCCCCGGACAGCACTGCCCTCGCCGCACCGTTCAAGCTCACCGAGGCGTCGGCCCCGACCGGCGACGCTTGGGAAGATCTCGAATCGGTACTCGCGTCCATCGCGATCTCCGCTGCTGGACGCGGCGAATTCTGGCTCGCGGAACTCGGCGGGTGGGATTCTCCGCACGAGCCGAACTGCCTCTTCACGACCGTCGACGAATCGGGCCTGGCCAACGCAGTCATGGAGGCAACCCCCGCACCGGTGGGCACAGGCGTCTGGCCGGAGGTTCCGAGCGACCAAACCGGCGTTTCTGTGTCGGCACCAGCCTCACAGGACACCATCGAGGCTGCCGGAATCTTCGCGGTTTCAGCGATCGAGACGTGGGGCGTCACACCGTGGGACATCAACCTCACCTTCGGCAAACTGGTTGATTTCACCTGATCAACGGCACCGACACGCGGCGGTGAGTTGTACGTCTCCCCTCAGCCGACGGCTCACGGTTCGTCACAACACGCCCGATGGCCACGACATCGACCCCCTCGATGGGCATACTGAGGGAACTGGGGTTACTCCCGGTCACAAATACCCGTGGATCCGCGTCGGGGCGGGTGCGGTCCGACAACACGCGAGCAGCCACAGACACTGGCGGCTCCGAAAGGTTCAATCATGGCAACCGACCAATTACAGACGGTTGTATTGCACGGCGACCAGCTCAAATACGTCGACCAAGGCAGTGGCCCCGTCGTGGTGCTCATTCACGGCCTGCTGGGCGCGCACTCCAACTGGGAACCGCAGATCGAGACGCTCTCGCGTCATTACCGCGTGATCGCCCCTGATCTCTTCGGACACGGTGCGTCGGACAAGCCTGCCGGCGACTATTCACTCAGTGCTCACGCCGCCACTGTGCGTGACCTCCTCGAAGCCCTCGACATTCCGTCGGCCACCCTGGTCGGACACTCCCTCGGTGGTGGGATCGCGATGCAGACGCTGTATCTGTTCCCCGACCGGGTGGAGCGGCTGTGCCTGGTGGCCAGCGGTGGACTCGGCCCCGAGGTGAGCCCACTCCTGCGCGCGGCGACACTGCCCGGCAGCGAACTGGTACTTCCCGTCCTCGCGTCGAGGACGCTGACCGACGTGACCGACAAAGCGCTCGGACTTTTCAACAAGATCGGCCTGTTCAAGCTCGGTGCCAGCGCAAGCGAGGCCCGTAAGAGCTTCGCTTCGGTATCGGACGCGTCGACACGTCAGGCATTTCTGGCGACGGCACGATCGGTCATCAATTACAACGGTCAAACCGTCAATGCCACTCCGCATTTCGCCAACTTCAAGAATCTGCAGGCACTACTGGTGTGGGGTGAGGAAGACACCATCATCCCCAACGCCCACACCGAGAACGCTCGCGCCGAACTACCGCTGGGACGGGTGGAGATCTTCAAGCGCGCCGGACATTTCCCGCACCTTGACTACCCGGATCGCTTCGACCGCGTCTTCTCCGAATTCATGACGGACTGCGGAGTCGGTATCGGCACCGGACCCAAGGCCGTCAGCAGCTGAACTAGCGCCCCGCAACCAACTCTTCGAGATAGCTCGCCACGCCGTCCTCGTCGTTCGTGGGCAAAATTCGGTCGGCGAGCTCGATGACCTCGGTTCTGGCGTTGGCCGGCGCCAGAGCTGTTCCGGCCCAGGTCAGCATGGCAACGTCATTGAAGGCGTCACCGGCTGCCGCCACTTCCGACGCGTCGATGCCGTCGATCGCGCACAACTGCGCGAGAGCGCTGGCCTTCGAGACGCCCGCTGCAGCCATTTCCATGTACGGGGCGCCGGAGTGGGTCAACTCCACGCCCTCGATGCCCGCAGCGACCGCTGTTCGGTACAGGTCGGCGCTGGGAACTTCCGCATGCCGGGCCACGATCTTGACCATCGGCTCCACGTCCAGCGGCAGGGTATCGGCGAGCACCATCTCGTGCAGGTGCCGGTGATGGTCCGCGAATTCGCACAGAGCGGCATACTCCGGCTCGGCGAAGAACTGAGTGGGTCCGACGTTCGCGAACACGACGCCCGGAACCAGTGCGCGAACTTGCTCCATCGCCGTTGCAGCCAAGGACATTTCGATCGAGACGGTGTCGACGATCTCCGGAGTCCCGTCGGCGAGGTCGAGAATCACAGCTCCGTTGGCACACACAGCTTTACCGCGAAATCCGCACGAGTTCGCCAATGTGTGTACCGAATGCCGGGCGCGGGCCGTCGCCCACACAACTTCGATTCCGGCGAGCCGCGCGTTCTCCATGGCCTGCGCGGTGCGCGCCGAAATCGTTCGGTCGGAGCGCAGCAGGGTGCCGTCGAGGTCGGTTGCGAACATACGAATGCGGGTCACCGGACCATGATGGCAGTCCGTTCGCAGCCCTCACCAACTACGTGACGTGGACCGTTGCTCTGTCAATTACCTGGCTGGGTCTCGAGAAGGTGCCGACGCATCTCACCGAAGACCACACCGAGCCGCTCGACATCTCGCGGGCTCAGCAGATCGAACATGCTCTCCCGCACTGCGGCTACGTGCGCCGGGCTTGCCGACGCCAGTTTGTCGGCACCCGAGTCGGTCAGCTCCGCATTGGCGCCCCTCTTGTCGTCGACACACTCAACCCGGCGCACCCACCCCGCACCGACCAACCGATTGACGGCCCTGGTCACACCACTTCGTGTAGCCATCACAGCATCGGCGAGCTCACTCATGCGCAGTTGCCGCCCGGGCGCTTCGGCGAGGGCGACCAGCAGTTCGAAATCGGTGAAGGAAATGTCGGAGTCTCGCACCAACTGCTGATCGAGAACACGCTGGAGCAGTCGGGTCGAGTCCAGGTAAGCCCGCCAGGCCGTTTGCTCCGTGTCGCTCAACCACCGCGTCGATTCCATGACACCAGCATATCCGAAGTAGTTGACAACGAAATCAAATGATCTATTCTCAATGTAGTTGATCAGTCAACTACCTGTTCGAAGAGAAGGTTCAACCGAGAGGCGGGCGCCATGAGCGACAACAACGCAGTGCAGTTCGACAACGCAGTGCAGTTCGAGGAACGCCGGGCCGAGATCAGGGATCGACATCTGCTCCCCGCCGACAAACGACCCGCATCGACCGCACGCGGCCTGCACCATACGGCCCTGATCAGCAGTGACGTCGAACGAACCGTGAAGTTCTACCAGGATCTCCTCGGATTCCCACTCACCGAGTTGATCGAGAACCGTGACTATCCCGGGTCGTCGCACTTCTTCTTCGACATCGGCAATGGCAACCTTCTGGCCTTCTTCGACTTCCCGGGTCTCGACGTGGGCCCGTACCAAGAAGTACTCGGCGGCCTCCACCACATCGCGATCAGCGTCGAACCTGCCAAGTGGGCGAAGCTGCGCACCCAACTGACCGAGGCCGGCGTCGAACTGATCGAGCACAGCGAGGTCTCGTTGTACTTCCGCGATCCCGACGGCGCTCGACTCGAGCTGATCGCCGACCCTCTCGGCGAGATGTACGGCAATCACGTCCTCTGAAAACTTGCTCTCCCCCACACCATTCGGAAGGCACACCATGACCTCCACTCTGTCGCAGCCGAACCTCGATATCCGTCGATCCGGGGATCGCTTCAAGTCCAATGCCGGCTGGCTGGACTCGAAGCACTCGTTCTCGTTCAGCAATCACTACGACCCGAAGAACACTCACCACGGTCTTCTCCTGGTCAACAACGACGACATCGTCACGCCCGGAATGGGATTCGACACCCACCCGCACCAGGACATGGAGATCGTCACCTGGGTACTGAGAGGTTCTCTCGTACATCAGGATTCGATGGGGCATTCGGGCGTCGTCTACCCCGGTCTCGCCCAGCGGATGAGCGCTGGAACGGGAATCCTGCATTCGGAGAAGAACGATTCGTGGCGACTCGGTGACGTGGCGGGTGCGCATTCCGACAAGCACAGCGACCCGGTTCACTTCATCCAGATGTGGGTCGTCCCCGATGAAGCCGGGATCACACCTGGTTACGAGCAGTTGGAGATCGACGCCGAATTGCTTGCCGGTGGGTTGGTTCCGGTCGCCTCGGGTATGGACGCGTACGCCGATCACTCGGCAATCCGGATCAAGAACAAGTACGCCGCGATGCACGTTGCGCGTCTGCAACCCGGACAACCTGTGACCCTGCCGGACGCACCGTTCCTGCATGTTTTTGTCGCCGACGGTCAGGCCGCCATGGAAGGCGTCGGAGTGCTCGAACAAGGTGACGCGGTGCGAGTATCCGGCGGTGGAGGTCAGCAGCTCAGCTCCGATACCGGGGCAGAGGTCATCGTCTGGGAAATGCACGCCACCGTTTCGCAGGGATGACATGAAGCCCTTCTCGTACGACGCTTCACCGGCTCGAATTGTCTTCGGCCAAGGGATGATCGATACGATCGCCGAAGAAGTGCGGCGGCTCGGCCGTAGCCGAGTGATGGTGCTGGCAAGTCGTCGACTCGACGCGGTTGCCGCCGCCGTGACCGAATCTCTCGGCGACATGGCGGTGGTCCGCTTCGACGGCGCTGTGATGCATACTCCGATCGAAGTCACGACAGCCGCGCTGAGACTTGCCGAGAACCATCACGTCGACACGGTCGTCGCGATCGGCGGCGGTTCGGCAACCGGGTTGTCCAAGGCACTGGCACTACGAGCGGGGTTCGATCAGATCGTCGTTCCGACAACGTACGCGGGATCAGAAGTCACTCCGGTGTTGGGTGAAACAGAGAACGGACGCAAGACAACTCGCTCCTCTCCCCACATCAGACCGGAAACCGTCATCTACGACGTCGACCTCACTCTCGATCTGCCGCTGGATACCACCGTCACCAGCGCCGTCAATGCGATGGCGCATGCGGTTGAAGCGTTGTACTCCATCGAGTCCAACCCGATCACGGACTCGATGGCGATCGAGGCGATCTCCGGGATCGCCCGTGCGCTGCCGAGCATTGTCGATGATCCGAAAAATCTGGAAGGTAGGGCCGAACTACTGCAAGCGGCCTGGTTGGCCGGAACTTGCTTGGGCACAGTCGGTATGGGGCCTCATCACAAGTTGTGCCACACCCTCGGTGGCAGCTTCGGTTTGCCGCATGCTCCCACCCACACCGTTGTCCTCCCCCACGCGATGGCATTCAACGCGCCTGCTGTCCCGGATGTGATGTCGCGAATAGCGACTGCTCTGGGCGCATCCGATGCCGCTACCGGCGTTTTCGACCTCGTCACCGCGTGCGGCGGACCGACCACTCTGCGAGAACTGGGAATGAGTCACGATCAAATCGAAAATGCAGTCGAACTCGCCACCTCCGCCGCGTATCCGAATCCGCGTGAGATCACCCCGCCGGGCCTGAGCGAACTCCTCGAGAACGCCTGGTCCGGGCGTCGACCCGCCATCAGGTGAGAACTAATCAGGCAGTACCGCCTCGAGGCCTGACGTGTTCGAAGATCAGAATCGTCTCGGTCGCAGCAACCGCTGGATGTGCCGAGAGATTGTTGACGACGAAGTCACGCAACTGCGCCGAATCCGTCGTTGCGACGTGCAGCATGTAGTCGTCGACACCGGCAACGAAGTACACGTTGAGCACCGAGTCCAGCTTGGCGAAATCGTCGCCGAGCCGGTTGAGGTGCGACCGTGCGTTGGCCTGCAGTCGAACTGCGATCATCGCCTGCAGATCCATTCCGAGAGCGGCGGGGTCGATGTCCGCGTGAAATCCCCTGATCACGCCGTTGTCCACCAAGGCGCGCACACGGCCGAGGCATGTCGACGGCGCAATTCCCGCGATCGCGGCCAGCGCATTGTTCGGAATCCTCGCGTCTTTCGCCAGCTCTTCGAGCAGAACCCGGTCGACCTCGTCCAACTTCACGGCAGCCCGAACATGCTTCGGCGAGGCGGCCGTCTGAATACCGATTTTTGAACTTTCGCGCACCATGAATACAGCCTAGAGAATTATCTTCACTTCTCTTCACTATCTGACGACGAAACTTCATGCTTGGCACCTGCCATTCGAAGAAACAACAGACTCAGTTCGGAGCCGTGTCATGAAGGTCGGAATCCCCCGCGAAATCAAAAACCACGAGTACCGCGTGGCTATCAGCCCAGCAGGCGTCCACGAACTGGTCGGCCGAGGGCACGAGGTCGTCATCGAAACGGGCGCAGGCGTCGGCTCCTCGTTCAGTGACGAGGATTTCAAGGCCGCGGGCGCGCAGATCCTCGGGTCCGCCGATCAGGTCTGGACAGACGCAGATCTGCTCCTGAAGGTCAAAGAACCTATTGCAGAAGAGTATTCGCGACTCCGTAAGGATCAGGTGCTCTTCACCTACCTGCACCTGGCGGCGTCGAAGGAATGCACCGACGCACTCCTGGCTTCGAAGACCACTTCCATCGCCTACGAAACCGTTGTCGGTTCCGACGGTTCACTGCCCCTTCTCGCACCGATGAGCGAAGTAGCCGGACGCCTTGCGCCGCAGGCCGGCGCCTACCACTTGATGCGTCACGGCGGCGGACGCGGAGTGCTGATGGGCGGCGTCCCCGGAGTGCGCCCCGCCAAGGTCGTGGTGATCGGTGCTGGCGTCTCCGGCAAGAACGCCATCGCCGTGGCCTACGGCATGCAGGCCGACGTCACCGTTCTCGATCTGTCGATCGCTCGCCTGCGGGAAATCGACGAGCTGTACCACGGCCAGGTCAAGACCATCACGTCCAACAGCCTCGAACTGGAACAGGCAGTACTCGACGCCGACCTCGTCATCGGCGCAGTGCTGGTCCCCGGGGCGAAGGCGCCGACTCTCGTCTCCAACAGCCTGGTGGCGCGTATGAAGCCGGGTTCTGTCCTGGTCGACATCGCCATCGACCAGGGCGGCTGCTTCGAGGATTCACACGCGACCACGCACGCCGATCCGACGTACCAGGTTCACGGTTCGGTCTTCTACTGCGTTGCGAACATGCCCGGAGCCGTCCCCCGTACGTCGACGTACGCGCTCACCAACGCGACGCTTCCGTACGTCGTCGCATTGGCAGACAAGGGGTGGAAGGACGCGGTCGCGACAGTTCCCGGCCTGGGGTCGGGACTGAGCACACACGACGGCCTGCTCCTGTCCGACAGTGTTGCAGCGGCACACGGGTACTCGGCTACGACTCTCTGACCCAGGCGGCTCTGACCCAGGCAAGGAAAGCTCGAGATCGCTAGCCTTGATCCATGAGCAATCCTGACATCACGCTGAATTCCGGAACCACGATCCCGCAACTCGGCCTCGGAGTCTGGCAGGCCACCAACGACGAAACCGAGCATGCAGTGCGGTTCGCTCTCGACGACGCCGGCTACCGGCACATCGACACCGCTGCCGCATATGGGAACGAAGAGGGCGTCGGACTAGGTATCGCCAACTCGTCCGTCGCGCGAGAGGACATATTCCTCACCACGAAGCTGTGGAATGCAGATCAGGGCTACGAGCCGGCGTTGAAGGCTTTCGACAGCAGCATCGACAAGCTGGGCGTCGATTACGTCGATCTGTATCTGATCCACTGGCCACTGCAGGACAACGACCGACTCCTCCGCACTTGGGACGCGCTCGAAAAGATCGCGGAATCGGGCCGCGCGAAGGCAATCGGGGTGTGCAACTTCGAGCCGCATCATCTGCAGCTTCTCGTCGATCGCGGCGGATTGTTGCCGGCAGTCGATCAAGTGGAACTGCATCCGCACCTCACGCAGCACGCGATCCGCGACAAGGCCGCCGAGCACGGAATCAAGGTCGAATCGTGGAGCCCACTCGGCGGTACCAGCAACGCGGGTTGGGGTAAGGCATCGAAGCCCAACACGCTGCTCACCGAGCCGATCATCACTCGAATCGGTGACCGCCACAGCAAGACTGCCGCGCAGGTCCTGATCCGTTGGCACCTGCAGAACGGCCTGATCGTCATCCCGAAATCAGTGCATGACGCCCGGATCGCTCAGAACATCGACGTATTCGACTTCGAACTCACTGATCTCGATCTGAGCGAAATCGACACTCTCGACGACGGTACCCGCGTCGGCGCGCATCCCGATGAACTCAACATCGGTGCACCGAACTGATCAAGCCGCTCGTTTGGTGGGGCGAAGCGCATCGAATCCGTTTCGCCTCACCATCGTTCCGAGGGTCTTCCACCACGGCCGAGCCGGATCCGGCTCGTTGCCGTCGCCCATCAGATGCAATTGATCAGTGTGCCACTGCAGGTCGAGTGCACCGTCGAGCATCGAGATGTCGGCAACCTTCCCCAACAACTTCCGCGCTCCGAACTCAACAGTCGGGACGTTCAATCGTTCCCGATCCGATTCCAGGAGAACGGTTGCCGCGTCGGGAATCGTGATCGTCGGCCGGCCGAGACCGATAACATCGCACGCGCCGGAAGCGAGTGCCTCGACCATCGCCGACCGCGAGCGGAAGCCGCCGGTGACCGCCAAGGGAATGTCGCCGGCAATCGCTCGAACCGTCTCGGCATACTCGAGGAAATATGCCTCTCGATCGCGAGTGCTCTGCTTCTGCGCTTTACCCATCATGGCCGGCGATTCGTAACTGCCACCGCTGATCTCGATGAGGTCGACCGACTCTTCGGTCAGCGCGCGTACTACTTCTCGCGACTCGTCTTCCGAGAATCCGCCGCGCTGGAAATCAGCCGAGTTGAGTTTGACCGACACCGCGAATCCCGGAGCAACGGTAGAGCGTATGCGCCGAACGATTTCGATCAGAAAGCGTCGTCGACGCTCGGGATCTCCACCCCACTCGTCCGTCCGCTGATTGGACAACGGCGAAAGGAACTGCGCAACAAGATAACCGTGCGCGGCATGTATCTGCACGCCTCCGAATCCGGAGGACTCGGCGACGCGAGCGGTTTCCGCGAACTTGTCGACGATCTCTTCGATCTCAGCAGTCGAGAGTTCTCGCGGCGTCGCCATTCCCGGAATCTTCAGCGCAATCGCGCTCGGTGCGACCGGTCGACCTCTGCTGGCGATCGGGTTGGATTGCCGCCCTGGGTGGTTCAGCTGCATCCAGATCTCGGCGCCGCCGTTCTTGGCAGTCTTGGCCCAGGCAGTCAGCGCTTCGGCATCACGATCGTCGTCGACGACGACGTTGCCCGGTTCGGCGATCTGCGATCGATCGACCATGACATTGCCGGTGACGAGCAATCCGAACCCGCCACTGCCCCAACGACCGTACAGCGTTTCCAAGCGAGTGGACGGTCCATGAGTCCGGTCACCCAGAGCCTCGCTGAGCGCAGCTTTCATCGTGCGATTCCGCAGTATCTGCCCACAGGGCAAAGTCAACGATTCTCCGAGCGTGGTCATGGATGCCTCTCGCATGAAGGGAAGAAAGTCAATGGCGTGGCGCAGAACCGAAGTGCCGCTTGGTATCGCGCACGAAGCTCGAGAAGATCAGTGAGTTGACCGGTAGCCCGCCGCGCACCGCGAGCGACAGCTTCGGACGCGGCGAGAATGCAAAATCCCACTGCAATCTCGAACCCACTGCGAGCTCGTCGACGCGGTAGTCCTCCGCGAAGGATTGGAACAGCGGGACATTGGACTGTTCGACGTAAAACGAGTGCCGACGCGTTTCGTCGTCCCAGGTGATGAACTTTTCGCGCATCTGCATCGCACCACCGCCCACCTCCGCGATTCGGCGCGTGCCGACGCCGTAGGGGCGCGGCGAGGTGTAGTGCACTTTTGTGAGCAGTCGGCACCACGACAAAGGCTCGTCGGCGGTCAGACCGGCCCAGACGACATCAGGTTCGGCGGCGAGGTCGATCGAGTACGTGAAGATATGCGGCGCCGTGTCGAAGAAATCCACACCGACCGGTTCGAGGTCGAACCAATGTGTCATCGCCTACTCCTGCCTAATTAGCCGTTACATGAAGTTACGGATACTTGATGGCCGAAGTCAACCCCCGAAGGCTCAGCGGGACCAAGCCTCAGAACGAGAGAGCCCCTGCAGTGAAGCGATGACCTGCTCGAGCGGCTCGATACTTCGAGTCGTCTGGCACACCGCCACTGCACCTTCGACCGACGTGATCGTCAGGTTTGCCATCGACTTTGCTTGCACTGCAGGATAACCCGCAGTTTCGAGTTGCGATTCGATCAACTTCTGCCATCCCAGCATGACCTCAGCCGATACTTCCGCGACTTCTGGCTCACTGGCGCGTGCCAACCCGCCGGCAATCACCGGGCAGCCGATCGCGAAGTCCGAGCGCGTGAGATTGAGTCGCCAGATGTCTCCGACCGCTTCGATCACGTCGGCAGTGGAACCGGTGGCCGCAGCCGAGCTGATTCGTCTGGTGATGATCGCACCAGCCGCGCGCACGGCTTCGACCATCAGCTCGGTCTTGCCGCCGGGGAAGTGATGGTAAATCGACCCACGGGGCGCGCCGCTGTGCTTGATGACGTCGCTGAAGGATGTCGCATCGACACCGTTGCGGCTGATCAGTTCGACCGCACTACGAATCATGCGATCACGTGAGCTCAGCTCTGCCATGTCACAGATCCTTCGGCCGTCGGTACACCTGTCGACTCATACGCTACGTTATGTATGACGACCTACATAGTGATGGGATGAAACAATGAGTGACGAGACAACCGCAACCGTCGATCCGGCGCAGATGACAGGCCTCGAACTTCTCCGCTGGATGGGAACGCAGGTCAACGACCGCCCCAGCATCGGACGCCTCCTCGGCATGGAGATGCGCGAGGTCAACGAGGGATCGGTGAGCTTCGCCCTGACCCCGCGTGCCGATTTCAGCAACCCGCTCGGCACTGTCCACGGCGGAATCTGCGCAACGCTGCTCGACTCGGTCATGGGCTGCGCGGTACACACGATGCTTCCGGCCGGCGTCGGCTACACGACCCTCGAACTCAAGCTCAACTACATCCGCACGGTGCCTCTCGACGGTGACGAACTGACAGCCCACGGCAGTGTCATTCACGTGGGCGGGCGTACCGCGACCGCAGAGGGCAAGGTCTTGGACAAGAACGGCAAGTTGGTGGCGCACGGAACTACGACGTGCATGATTTTCCGCTGAGCCGACGGAGGATGGCGAAAATGTCGCTGAGCCGACGGAGGATGGCGAAAATGTAGCCGCGCCCGACGTGAGCAGGGTGCGAGTACCGATGTACGATCGGCTCGTGACCCTGCTCACTGCGCACCTCTGGTGGCCCGACCGCTGACGGTCAGCCGCAACTGCGTGCTGCCCGGACCGACATCGGGTGGTCCAGCAGGCTCCTCTCCAGGATCCCCGATCCGGCAAATGCCGTACGCGTCGTCGCTACGACCGCCAAGATCAGGTACCGAATCCACGAAGGAGAGTTAGTTGACCACCACCCCACTCAACCGTTCGCTCGAGCCTTTGGGCGTCTCCATCCCGTCGAAAGTGCCGACGCACTGGTACAACCTGGCGGCTGACCTCCCCGAGCCCGTTCCCCCGCACCTGCATCCAGGCACTCGTGAGCCGCTCGGCCCCGAGGACTTGGCGCCGCTGTTCCCGATGAACCTCATCGCGCAGGAAGTCGCAACCGAGCGCTACATCGAGATCCCGGAGACGGTTCGCGAGATCTACGGCATGTGGAGGCCCTCTCCCCTGTTCCGTGCGCACCGACTCGAGCGCGCTCTGGGCACACCTGCTCGCATCTACTACAAGTACGAAGGCGTGAGCCCGGTCGGTTCGCACAAGCCGAATACTGCTGTCGCGCAGGCGTACTACAACGCGATCGAAGGAACCACCAAGCTCACCACCGAAACCGGCGCAGGCCAGTGGGGTGCGTCGCTGTCGTTCGCGGGCGCACTGCTCGGACTCGACGTCGAGGTGTGGCAGGTTCGCTCCTCCTTCGATTCGAAGCCGTACCGACGCATCCAGATGGAGGCGTACGGCGGAATCTGTCACCCGTCGCCTTCCGACCTGACGGAAGCCGGACGCGCACTGTTGAAGTCGCATCCCGACACCACCGGCTCGCTTGGTATGGCGATCAGTGAGGCCGTCGAGGTCGCTGCGCAGGATCCGAACACGCACTACTCACTCGGTAGCGTGCTGAACCACGTCATGCTTCACCAGACCGTGATCGGTCAGGAAGCAATGGTCCAGCTCGAAGAAGCCGGCGACGCCGTCCCCGACACCGTGTTCGGTTGCGCCGGTGGCGGTTCCAACCTCGCCGGACTCACCTTCCCGTTCCTGGGACGAAACCTTCGCGAAGGCACCAAGACTCGTCTGGTCGCCTGCGAGCCTTCGGCATGCCCGTCCCTCACTCAGGGCGAGTACCGCTACGACTTCGGTGACGTCGCCGGGTTGACGCCGCTGCTCAAGATGCACACTCTGGGTAAGGACTTCGTTCCCCCGGCGATCCATGCGGGTGGCCTTCGCTACCACGGCATGTCGCCGATGGTCTCGCATGCGGTCAACCTCGGACTCATGGATGCGATTGCCGTCGATCAAGACGACGCGCTCCAGGCCGGTCTGATTTTCGCCCGCGCCGAAGGGATCATCCCGGCTCCGGAATCAACCCACGCGGTTGCCGGCGCCATCGCTCACGCTCGCGCCGTCACCGAACCCGAGGTGATTGTGATCGGACTGTCGGGCAACGGTCAGTTGGATCTCCCGGCGTACTCGCCTTACGTCTGACGCCGTCGGTGTGGTGGTCTCGTGTGTACGAGGCCACCACACTTCGTCACACCGAGCACGTTCCCTATTCAGATCCCAATTCGTCGACGGGCCGGACAGTGATCGAACTTGTCCCCAACACGGTGCCGGGGGCTATCCAAGGATCTTCCGGAGTTGCGCCCGCGACCCGTCGTTCACCGATGAACTCACCGGTTCCCGGATCGATGATCAAGTCGCGACGCTCGTGAACACCGCTGAGCCCGAGTGCGATTCCGGATCGACCGTCGAGCGTGGTCTGTTCCACGGTCTCCACACCATCGATTCCGGCGATCGCGCGATACCACTGCGCTTTGACGTCAGGCGGCATCATGCCGGCTCTCAGTATTTCAATCGCGATGTGGAACATCGCTTCCGGCGTCGAACCGCGCGGCGCCGTGTAGTCGCGAAGCCATCGAAGCAACCCCTCGGGGTCAGCGGGCAGCGACCGATAGAAGTTGGGATCGTCCCAGTCGTCCGGAACGCAGTTGATGTTGTCGCGATTGTCGTCGAAGAATCTGCCGCAGCGGGCACGCCATTCCCCGTTTCGGGTTTCGTCGATGTACAGAGCTGATTCACTCTCCGGCGTCGTGCCGCCGAGCCACCGCGACTGGCCAGTTGACCGCCGCTCGAGCCATTCTTGTGTTTCGTCTGCCGGAATCCATAGCTGCGAACGGGTTTCGAGCAGGTAGGTGTAGCCGTTGCGTGGAGCGTCGGGCCCTGCTTCGTAGGGAGATCCGTACTCCATCCCCTGTTGGACCCACGCGTGCTCCTCGACGAGTCGAAACGGTCCCTGTTGAACGGAGATCATCTCGATCGATTCGAGAGAGCGCGCGGCTTGCTGTAGGACGTGTTCGGCGGAGGCGAGTTCGATGGAAGGCACCGGCAGCGACACACCACCCGTAGTGCCTGTCTGCTCTGAAGGTGCGAACTGCACCAGCACCGCAGCCAAGCAGACGGCCATGAGCACCGCGGCACCGGCGTAGACCGAAGCGGGCACGCGCCGCAGAGCAAACCTGCGACTGGGTACCGGCGGAGAACTTTCGGCCGCTTCCGCGTCGGCGAGGACCCGATTCCGGATCGCTGCCAAGGCGTCGACGTCCGGCTTGTCGAGCGCATCGCGGAGTTCGAGCAACGTGTCGTCCAGGGGATCGGTCCGACGATTCGGCATCAGTTCTCTCCCGAGGCTTGTTGGAGGTTTTCGGAGTCGAGCAGCAAAGTCCGCAGGCGAGTGCGTGTGCGGTGCAGCCTGGACCGGACGGTGCTGGCCGGCACGGACAGGATCTCCGCGATCTCAGCCGGCTCGAGATGGGCCCAGGACGAGAGGAGCAGCACGTCGCGTTCGTCCTCCGTCAGCTCGGCGAGTGCCGACGCGATCACCTCGAGGCGGCGGGACGCGTCCACCCGAGCCGTGACAAGGTCTTCCGGCGCAGTCTCGGACACGGCACGTTCGCCATGTACCCGCGCGAGTGCGCGTTCGGCGCGATCCTGGGAGCGAAAGTGTGCCCTGAGCAGGGTGTGGGTGATGCCGAACAACCAAGCGCGAACGGGAGCCCGGCTAGGGTCGTAGGTGGATCGACGATCGATCGCGACGGCAAAAGCCTCGGCGACGAGGTCGTCGGCATGATGTTCGCCGGCTCGGGCACACACGTAGCGACGAAGATCGGCGGCATGGGCGTCGAAGAGTTGAGCGAAGACCTCCGCCACGCGCGGGCTGTGCAGGTCCGGGTCCGGTGTGCCGCGATCACCGGGTGGGCTCGAAGATGTCACGGTGATACTTGGTCGGTGCGGCCCATAGCGTCCCCGGAGTGCCTGAGCGGGCGGCGATAACGAGGGACGATCCGCAATTTCCCCCCGAGTTTTTCACTACGCAGCGACGGTTCTCAGTCTCTTGGTCGGAGACAAACGCTACCCGGCCCTGACGCGGTAGGCCGTGGGATCGATTTAGAGGTCGGCATCGAGCCGGCCGTCCACGAAACGAACCGATCAGTTTGCTCGATCGGTTACGGTCTTTCGATGCAGCTTCGGTTGAAGGAACACTGGAAACTGGTCGCCCTCGGACTGGCGTTGATCGTGGCGATCGCGTTCATCGTCGTATCGGCACTCTCCGACTCCAGTGAGGCGGCCTCGCCGAAGCAGAAGACAGGCGGTCCGATCGTCGAGCAGGGCGTTGTCGACGTGGACCTCTCCGATCCTCCGCAACAAGCTTGGGAACTCGATGTTCGAACGCTCACGGACAACTCCGGCGACGTACTGCTGTCGATGCCTTCCGGCCTCGATCGCTACTACGGCTACGGCAACACGTACCAAGTCGGTGACGTGCTGGTGGCTGCGACTGCTTATCCCCTTCCCAAGACCGACGAGTCTTCGTCGAGTCAGGGAGTCGGTGCCGTCACACTGGTCGGTGTGAATCCCGACGACGGAAGTCCGCTGTGGAAAACGCGAATCGGCGGAGTCATCGGCCAGTGCAGTCAGCAGAACGAATCCACAATCATCGCGTGCTGGGGCGATCGACGGATGATCTTTGTAGATACCGCGACCGGAACTCTGTTGTCCGACCTCGGAACCGACTTCGATCTCAATGGCGCCGTCATCACCGGAGACACCGTGTACACGTCCGGCGAAAGGATGGACGGAACGATTCGAACACGAATTCTCGCCAGCGGCAACACAACCAACTTAACGGCCAACTTCGTTCGCACCTTCGAACCAAGTGAGAAGTTCGGGGCCGTCTACACGGTCCCTCACACCGACACTGTCATTGCGATGGAACAGGGCGATGGCGGGGACCCACAGTACCGCTATCGAATCTACGATCTGGATTCCGGCGCCGAACGATTCAGATTCGAGGGCGATTCGCTTGTCCCGGCCGGGAATGGATTGTTCCTGACTAGTGTCGGCGGCAGGTCAGGTTATGCAGGAACCCAAAACCTCTTGGCTTCCGATGGATCCACGATTCGTGCGATACCGATTCCCTCGTACTCATCGTCGTCCTACCCAAGTAAGTCCTCGACGGGCCTGCCGATGTTTCTCGGCGACGGCGCCTACGACCCGAATTCCGGTGACGAACTTTGGCGCAGTTCACAAATCGTCAACACCGCGATGGCCGGGACGGGAAGCGCCATCGCCGCAGTGGTAGGAAAAACAATCCTGGTCACGTCGCCGGAGACGCGCACAATCTCGGGTCTCGACATCGAGAGTGGCCGACAGTTGTGGCAAACGCCCTGGCAAGACGCGTACTGGGTTCGCAGCGGGGTAACCGATGGCGACCACTTCGTCTTCAGCGACTACACCGGCATGCACGCGATCCGGGCTCGCGACGGAAAGATGATGTGGTCGGTTCCCCTTCCCCCAGAAGTTGATCCACGCGGAGTCGTCGTCTCGAATGCCGGCAAAAACGTGTCGTTCTCCTGGCAGAACCATTTCACCGTTTGGCGTTAGGCCGGCAACATCACCGATACCGTGTCGTACTGACCAGCCAGTTCAGCAGCAAGCAAATGGCTAGACGTTGCAGCATCAATGGCCACAATCCAGTCTGGCGCGTTTGTTCAATTTCGGGGGAACGATCTCGAACAACTGCATATATCTCCGCGACTCCAATTTCGGAAAGATCAGACCAGACCTGCAGTGAAGGAGTGCGTAAAAATCGCACCGACTCAGGTATCTGATCCACTCCAACCGTAAAGGGAGCCAACGGGATGGACGCGAAATCCCCTGTGTGCAGTCGGCAACAAATAGTCCAGTTTGCGCGCAAACATCTGCGCACCGGGGGACCGAACTCAGACCAAATTCGTCGTCATTTCGGTTTGCAAAAACGCGCGTTCTTCACGCAGCTCGACACTCATCTGGACGATTCTGCACTTTCAATGCCCGAAAAAGTTGCACTCCGCCGCATCTGCCGACAGGAGGATAGAAGATGCCCGATCAAACGTATGAACGTCTCAGCAGGTCAAGCCAACCCACGCCGGCCGATGTACGACGCGCTTCCTTTCCCACCCCAGAACCATCCCGCTTGACGATCCAGCCCCGAACTACGTTGAGCCGCTGGATTCTTCCGCAGTCCCCTCTTCTCGGTTGGGATCATCGGAGATCTAACAACCGCGCGACTTTCAGACTCAAATGCAATGCCAACCGGTCGTCGCCGTTTGCCAAGTCTGCGCGTGTTATCTCCTGAATTCGCCGCAAACGATAGTACAAGCTCCCCCGATGCACACAGAGCGCCTCGGACGTTCGCTTTACGTCACCGGCATTGTCCAAAAAGCTCTCCAGCGTCGCGAGAAGAGCCTCACTTTTTGAGTCCTCATGGCTGAGCAAGGACTGCAAACCTGAGTGAATACTGTTCTCGAGTCGATCCTCCGACAGTTCGGCCAGAAGTCCGTAGACGCCGAGATCCCGATAATGCACAACATTTCCGAGCACCTTGACGACCTGGGCCACATCTGCGGAACGTCTGGACTCTTCGTAGGATTCGCGCACGTCTGCAACCGAGGTTCGCGGTTCACCGATACCAACCCAACATTCGATGTTCTGGCGCCCACTTTCAGACAAGACTCGCTCCCGGGCTGCCACGATCAACGAGTCCAGATGGGTTTGAGTCGAGCGTTCGGCCACCGATACGATCAACAGACTGTGGTCGGGGCGGTCGAGTTGGATTGCACTGTTCCGCGGGAGCCTCCGCCGAAGCTGATCGACGCCGACGGCAACACTCAGACGATCTCTTTCGGTCAATGTCGACCGGTCCACGGGACGAAGCAACATAGTGACCGCGACTGCTGGACCCGCAGCCATCAAGCCCTCATCAGCCAATCTGCTTGCCGCGTCCTCGCGCAGCGACCGCTCGCCAGACAGTACGTCTCGAGTAAGTTCCCGCTCCCGACTTCGGGACAACTCGTCCAGCAACTGTTCGCGGTGGAGGATCATCGCCGCCGCATCAGCCGTGCGCCTCAAGACCTCGGCTTGATCCTCGTCAACTTCGCCCTCTGAAGTCAACAGCCAGACGAAGCCCAGCAGCGCATTGCGGTACCGGATCGGCATCCCGACCCGGCCAAGGGTCAGCCCTAGTTCTTCGTTGACGGGAACAGTGAAGAGATCGAGGGCTTCACGGCCTCCACTCGCGTAGATGAAGTCCACAATCTCGCGTGAAACATTCCGCTGTAGAACGGAATTCATTCTGACTGAATCGACGGCACTGTCATGCGAGTTGTACGCGAGTAGACGGATCTGTGCATCATCGATCGCAACGGAACGGTCCAGTCGGCGCCCGGTAGTATCCACCAAATGCTGTAGTTCTCCGGCCATCGTCGAACTGTACGAGCAGCGCTCGCCGTTTTGCAACATATGACTAAATTCGTCCGCGACAATTTGAACGAATGACAGTGATGCAACTAACTTTCGCGCCATAAGCTCGCTACATGCCGAAGCACATGAGACCCGGAACGTGTTCGCTCGGCCCGCGACCAGGCATACCCAGCAACGACAGGTTGCACGACAGCGACGAGATTCGTTGCAGCCGTGAGATTTGCATTGTGGGCCGAAGCCAGCCGACACGCTCTCGCGTGAGAAAGCGTCGTCCCTGATCCGGAATCGATCGCAACCTCCGTTCGCCAGATCAACGTGGGTCCGGTCGGCCTCTTTCAATTTCGCATGCCTCCGAACGACATCGGCCACCGTGACGTCGCAAAACCGTTGCTATTCAGCATATCCCGAGAGGAATCATCATGACCGGCACAGCAAATGCTCCTGTAGAGCATCAAACCGAGACGTCACCCGGACGTCGATCGGCGCGCCGTAGGGCCCTGATTGCCGGCGCGACAGGCAACATCGTCGAATGGTTCGATTTCACGATCTACGGTTTCACTGCCGCAGTTCTCGCGACAGTGTTCTTCCCTCCGGAGTTCGGCAGTGGCGCACTGCTTGCCACCTTCGCTCTTTACGGAGTCGCATTCTTGGCCAGACCTGCCGGCGGCATATTCTTCGGAAGACTGGGTGACCGCCTCGGCCGACGGAGGTCACTGTCCCTGGCAATTACGCTCATGGGCTGCTCGACAGCGGCTATCGGCCTCCTACCGACCTACGCTTCGATCGGTGTTGCAGCACCGCTGTTGCTGCTGCTCTGTCGCTTGGTTCAAGGATTCTCGGCCGGCGGCGAATACACCGGAGCGGCAACCTTCGTCGTCGAGCATGCGCCGTCTCACCGCCGAGGCTTGTACGCAGGGATTATCAGCTCTTCGTCGTTCGTCGGCAGCATCTTGGCCACGGTCACAGTCTTGTCATTCAGCTTGGTCGGCACTGAGTCTTTTGCCGACGGGGGATGGCGTTGGCCGTTCATCATCGGAGGCGTTGTCGCCATGGTGGGACTGTTCATGAGGCTTGCGGTCGAGGAAACTCCGGCTTTCAAGGAAATGAAAGAAAACGATTCCCTTCCAACCCGCCCTCTCACAGATCTGTTCCGCAATCACTGGCGGACTCTGCTCACGTCATTCGTGTATTTCGCCTCGCTCGGTGTCGTTACTCATATGCTGCTCGGCTACATGCCGACATTTCTGATTCTTTCAGCCGACGTTTCGAGCACGGTGGCACTGCTGATGACAACCGGCGCTTTGGTTCTCGCAGTCCCGCTGTTCATCTTCTTCGGCGCTACGGTCGACCGAATCGGCCGGAGACCTCTCGTCAGAATCGGCATGGTGATGTCAGTTTTCGTTTCGGTGCCCAGCTACATGCTCATTGGCACCGGAAACATTTTCGCGATTGCCATTGCACTGGCTGCTCTGGTCATCGCGCTTTCCCTACTCGCGTCCGCTTTGCTCGTAATCCTCGAAATGATGCCGACGCATGCTCGATTCACCGGCACGGCGATCCCCTACAACATCGCATATGCACTCTTTGCAGGAACTGCGCCGCTGGTGTGCGCAGCACTGGTCAACGCCACTGGAAGCGATCTGTCGCCTGCCTTCTACGCGACCGCCATCGCTTTGATCGCACTTCCCATTCTGTGGCGAGGGATTCCGGAATCGAAAAACTGGTCTGCCACGCGGGGCAGCTCGACGAAACATTTCTGACAACGGACGCGCCACGGCCGTGATTTTTTGAGCAGCTGTCGATAGCGTTCCGATGGCCGCCACGAGAGAGTTGAGGACGACGGACACCTCTGGACTTTCAGGTACCAAATCCATTAAGGCAGAGCCGAATCCGAGAAGTCGGGATGCGGGTCTCCAGAGGAAGTCGACGGCGTCGGAATTACCAGAACCCAAGCTCGCCGGATCGAATAGCTGTGCTTTCGGTCCGGCGAAGCCATCAGTAGAAAGAGGGGCCGAAAGTGCCTACCGACAAGACCGATGCAGTTGTGGTCGGAGCTGGAGTGATCGGCAGCTCCATCGCCTACGAACTGGCCGCTCGAGGCTACGAAGTCCTGGTCATCGACAAGTCTGGTGGTCCGGGCTACGGCTCGACCAGTGCATCCAGTGCGGTCATCCGGTTCAACTACTCCACATTCGACGGTATGGCTGCGGCTTGGGAGTCGCTGCATTGCTGGCAAAACTGGAACGAGCATCTCAACGCGACAGTCGACGGCGCGCTTGCGAAGTTTCGGCAATGCGGGATGGCACTGCTCGATGTCGACGTCGCACCCCACGCGCGCACGATTGGACTCTTCGAGAAGATCGGAATCGACTACCAACTGTGGGACGCAACGACACTCGTCGAAAAGATTCCCGGTATCGACGCAGGTAAATACTATCCACCGAAGCCAGTAGACTCGGAGTCCTTCTTCGCAGATGCGGAAACCACGCTCGGCGCGTTGTACACACCGCAGGCGGGGTTCGTCGACGACCCGCAACTGGCAGCCGCGAATCTTGCTGCGGCAGCACGTTCGCACGGTGCGGTTTTCGCATACAACACGCGTGTGGTGGCAGTCGAGCAGTTGCCTGACGGCACCTGGCAGCTAGGGCTCGACGACGGGGAAAGTGTGAAATCCAAGATTGTCGTCAACGCCGCCGGCCCCTGGTCAGGAGCGTTCAACAAGCTGTCGAATGTCGGGTCCGACTTCAAGGTTTCGGTTCGGCCCTTGCGTCAGGAAGTCCATCACGTCACCGCACCCACTGGGTACAACGAAAACGAGATCCTCGGCCCGATGATCGCCGATTTGGATCTCGGAACCTACATGCGAGCCGTACCTGGAAACGGTTTCCTCGTCGGCGGAACCGAACCGGATTGCGATCCGCTCGAGTGGATCGACGATCCTGATACCGCAAACCCGAATCGCACTGTTGCCCGGTTCGAAGCGCAGGTTTTCCGCGCCGCCAGGCGTTTCCCCACCCTGGAGGTCCCTTCACAACCGAAAGGTATTGCCGGCGTGTACGACGCAGCATCTGACTGGACCCCGATCTACGACAAGACAGACAGACAAGGTTTCTACGTCGCCATGGGCACCAGCGGGAACCAATTCAAAAATGCGCCCATCGCTGGGCGCCTCATGTCCAGGATCATCGACGAAGTGGAAGCTGGACACGATCACGACGCTGATCCCCTGACCTATGTCGGGATGCACACCGGGCTCGAAATCGACCTCGGCGCATTCTCCCGCCTTCGGGCACCCAATGCCGAGTCGACCGGGACGGTCATGGGTTAGAAGTCTTGTCCGGCTTGGAGAATCGATAGCCGCGACAACTGAAGAGACACGGCTGTGGGTGTCCACCACGTGGTGGACACCCACAGCCGACTTCTCCTTCAACGGCGTCTACGGAAAATCGCCCTAGAACGTGTCAGCGGCACATCGTCTCCGGGACGGAGAGCTCTAACGTGCATGGCAGGTCTTCAAGTAGCTCAGGAACGATGCCTGCAGCCCGGTAACGTGCGTCTCGTGCAACAACGCGGTCGAAACATCCTGCGACCGTCCCTTGCCATGCAACTGCTCCACGACGGCGAGAACGTTGCGTGACAGTCCGCGATAGATCGGAATTGGTCCAGTCAGTTCGGCTTCGTTCAGCGTAACGTGCAGCTGCGGCACAACTGAGCCCACGCCACGCTCGGGCAGCGCCTCGACCAGTGTGTGGATCTGGCTGTCAGCGTTCACAACTCCGGGACTACCCGCACCGAAGGTCGCGAATGGGGGCGCGTCGCGCAGCCATGCGTAGAGGGCGAAAAGGCCTCCGTACGAGTACCCGAAGAGTCCGTGCCCGGACTCGCTGACACGTAGCTCCGACGAGTACAGGCGAGGGTGGAGTTCGTTGGTCAGGAAGTCGAGGAAGACGTCCCCGTGGGTGTCTGCCAGCTCCTCGAGGTAGGCGTCCACGTACTCCTGGGTCATTGCACCCGAGTCGCGAGCAGCGGCAAGAGTAGCCATCATTTCTTCGCCTACCGGTTCCCCAGGCGGCACGAGATCGCGGTTGCGGAGCCGTGCCCAGTTGGCGGCCTCCTCACCGGCATATCCGACACTGACCTGAATGTACGGGGCGACCGTCAGGTACGGGTCTGCCTGCGTGACGATGAGCGGGGCGGTAAGACCTACAGCCCAGTTGCCGTCCATCACGTAGATCAGCGGTAAGGGATCCGTGGAGTCCGCGTAGCCGGGGGGTGTGGTCACCCAGACGCCGTAGCTGTGCCCCGACTTCGCCGTTATTTCGAAGTACTCCGTGTCTGCAAAACATCCGTGCAGCATTGCGCTCATCGAACGTCTCCCTTGACGATATTGCCGGACTTCACGACGAGAGCAGCCATGTCCGGATCGGCGAACACCTTTGCGTCTCGGAGTGGGTCTTGCTGCCAGGCAACCATGTCCGCCTGCATACCGACGCGGATAGTCCCGACGGTTTCCCCGATACCGAGAATGTCGGCATTGACGCTGGTGGCCGAAACGAGTGCATGCATCGGCGACTCCAACTCCGCGCGCAAGCGCAACTCCTCACCTCGGCGCTTTTGGTGCGGCCCGATGAGGTCCGAGCCCAGGCCGATCCTCAGGCCTGCTGCGCGAGAGGCCTCGAGCGCTCTGGCCATGCGTTGACGCACTCCGGCTGCACGCTCTCGTATTGCCGGGTCCAGGTCCATGCTTTCGGTGTCCGTCAACTGCTCCACCACGGCGAAGGTGGGGACCAGAGCCACGTCGTGCTCGCGCATCAACTGGGCAGTCTCCGCGTCGATGTCGGTGCCGTGTTCCACGCACCGCACTCCCGCCCGCACTGCGTTGCGAATGCCCGCATTGTTGTGCGCATGGACCGTGACGTAGGTGCCGCGCGACGCTGCTTCTTCCACTGCCACGGAGATTTCCTCGACGGTGAACTGTGTGTCGGTGAGGCGGTCATGGCCTCCGACGACACCGCCGGTGACGCACAGTTTCAGAAATGTGGCCCCTCGGCGGAACGACTCGCGCACGTTGCGTCGTAGCTCGTCGGCATTACCCGACATCAAGGACAAGGCGCAGAGCCCTGGAATGTGGTGCATGTTCCACAGCTCGGTCGGCTCCCATGCGGCCCCGTAGTAGCCGTGTCCACCGGTCTGGCACTGCACAGGACCACACGAGAGGACACGCGGACCACGCACCTTGCCGCTCGCAATAACGTCGACGACTCCGCCGTCGATGCCACCGACGTCTCGCACCGTGGTGAAGCCCGCGTCGAGGGCATCGCCCGCGGTGGCGAAGATGCCCGCAGCCAGTTCCGCTGCCGAGAGCTCAAACCCGAATTGCCTTCGGATCGGACTCGAAATACCCAGGTGGACATGAGCATCGATCAGCCCCGGAGTCAGAAGCATGCCGTCCAAGTCAACTGTCGTCGAACCCGACGGCGCCTGTCCGATCGCGGTGACAATGCCGCCACTCACGCACACGTCGACTTCGACCGGGTCGGTACCCGATCCATCCGCGACCATGCCGCCGGCAAACCATACGTCAGTCAAAGGGACCTCCCGAGCATTAGAAACCACTCTCCTAAACACTGGTGAATTCGATATGCGGTACCGTACTCAACAGTGGTGAACCCGTCAATGGAGGTAGCGTGAGATCGCCGGTTGGGGAGGGTCGAGAGCGACTGTTACAGGCGCTGTTCGACGAGTTCGGTGAAACCGGCCCAAGTCCGAAGCTGTCGATGCGCCAAGTAGCGGAGCGACTCGGCGTGCACCACACGCTTCTGACCTATCACTTCGGATCACGACCAGGTCTCCTCAGCGCCGTACTGTCGGAAGCGCGCCGCCGTGACAACCTCGTCATCGCCGCGATGGGCAAGGATCTCGGGTTCGCGGCCCTGTGCAGGGCGATCTGGAGTTTCTACTCGAACGCCGAGCATGAAGATCGAAGCCGCACCTTTTTTCACCTGGCCGGACTTGCGGTGTACGAGCACAAAGCATTTCAAGATTTCGCCGCCGACCTCGACGACTTGGCTCATCTCCTTGAAGCGGCAGCCCTTCGCGAAGGATTCACAGTGGTGGATGCAAAGCAGCAGAGCATCATCGCAACCGCATGTCTGCGAGGACTGTTGCTGCAGAAATTGCTCACCCCCGACGCCGAGGTCGACGCGGCAGCCGAGCGCTTCATCACCTCGCTGACCACGACCATCACCTAAGGCCCGACAACCGATCACCCTCGTTCGAAATCACCGACGCGGGGCCGTTTGCCATTGGCTCGGTCACGTTTCGGCGCGAGTCGGGTCTCTGAACCCCGGTTGAATGGTGGCCGATCGCACTTTCGACATCTGTACGAGCGAAGTGCCGAAAGATGCGACAAGTGAACCTATCCCGACCCAGCAGACACACGACATCATCGACAAGTCCGATGATTCACATGAGTTTCGAAAGTCAGGATTGAATTGTGACCATTACCTTCCGTGCCGCAGAGTTGAACAGCGCAAGTGGGATCTTCCAGCAAGCACTGCTCGGCCAACCCAGTGCAGAGCCACTCGGCGGAGACACCATCACTCGTGCAGATGTCGAGTTCACCAGTGACGACGGCCGCATTCAATCCGGAGTCTGGGAGAGCGAACCGGGAAAGTCGCGGTGGGAGTTCCTCACCCGCGGCGAGATCATCACCATCGTCTCCGGCGCCATGACCGTCGAGGAGGACGACGGCGATCCCGTACATCTCATTGCCGGGACGAGTGCAATCTTCCCAATCGGATGGAAGGGTACGTGGACGGTCACCGAGACCGTGCGTAAGGTGTTCGTCGTATACAACGAATGACCAAGAGAATCCGCAACATCCGACTTTTACGGCCCGTCGTACGGACGGATCTCCCGACGCAGCCCACTTGCCCTGAGCACCTGTCGCTGAACTCCCGCCCTCACGGAATCCTCCGTGCCGATTACCCTCACATGGTTTCTGGCGCGAGTGATCGCCGTGTACAACAACTCCCGGGTCAGTAGTGACGACGCTTCGGCCGGCAGCATCACCGATACCGTGTCGTACTGGCTGCCCTGGCTCCGGTGAATCGTCATCGCGTAAACGGTCTGCACCGACGAGAGTTGACTCGGGTGAATCAGAAACGCATCACTCCCCCGCTGGAATGCGGCAATAGGAACGCCATCCTCACGCTGCACGATCACCCCGGCGTCCCCGTTGTAGATCTTGGCCTCGTAGTCGTTGGCCGTCACCAACAGGGGTTGGCCCGGATACCACCTCGTCGGGTCCAGGAATTGCCCTGATGCCGTGCCGACCCACTCCATCGCCTGCTGCGCCCACCGCCCGACACCGTACGGTCCGTCACGGTGAGCGCACAAAAGACGGTGCGATTCCAGGCCTTTCAGGGCGCCGATCGCATCACCCTCCTCGGCCGACGCCGTCACCACCTCTGAACTCGCAACGATATCGGCGCGTAATGCGTCAACGTCCTCGGGAGAATGGAAGGAGACGGCGGGATCGCCACTACGCAGGATGCGCAGAACCTCAGCGGAATCTCCAGCGCGTACTGCTCTGGCCAACGACGCGATGGTTCCGTCGAAGCGGCGCCCACGTGAGAGTTGAATGATCCCGCCCCGCAGACGATCCTGCTCGTCCACACTCAGGGACTCTTCGGAACCGGTGGCCGTGAGATCGTCACCCACCAACTGTGTCAGCGCCGGATTTCCACTGACTTCTACCGGGCGGGCGACAAGGTCAGCAAGAACAGCGCCGGCGTCGACGGAGGTCAACTGATCGGGATCGCCGACGAGCAGTAGCCGGGCATCGGGGCGAACGGCCTCGAGCAGGCGCGCCATCAAGGTGAGGGAGACCATCGACGTCTCGTCGACGACGACCACATCGTAGGGAAGTCTGTTGGTCGCATTGTATTTGAAACGGCTCGAACTCCCCCGCTGCCAACCGAGTAGCCGGTGCAGGGTCATGGCCGCGAGTTCTTCGGGAAGGCCAAGGCTCGCGGTCTGCTCACGTACGGACTCTTGCAGACGTGCTGCGGCTTTGCCCGTCGGTGCGGCCAGCCCGATGCGAGCATTCGAACCCAGTTCCTCCGACAGGAGAGCGAGAATACGTGCGACCGTATGGGTTTTGCCGGTTCCGGGCCCACCGGCGATGACCGTCGTCCACTGTGTCGCGGCGAGAGCAGCGGCTATCCGTTGACGATCAGGGCTGGTGGTCGGCCCGTTCTCGTCGACGAACAGCGAATCCAGGCGCGTTCGGACCGCTTTCAGGTCGGCGGGCGGCCACGTGGACGCACGCTCGTCGAGCACTCGCCGAATCGTCTGCTCCTGCAGAAAGTACCGATCGAGGTAGAGAAGCTCACCGTCGTCCGTGTCGACCAACCGGAGGGGCCTGAGCGGTCCGGCGTTGCCGCCGATCACCAGAGGGCTCAGGCGAAGGGCAGCAACGATCTCCGACGGTTCGGGCCACGGCAACGACGTGAGTTCGTCTTCCGTCGCATTGTCGACGCTCACATCACGCATCCGTCGTAGATCGAGGCACACCGAACCTGATCGCACGGCCCGAACTGCCAACGCCGCGGCCAGCATCACTTCTTCGGAAGTTTCACCGCCCAGGCTGCACACTCTCATCGCGACATGAACATCGGCGGCAACCAGAACCCCGGCTTCGTTGAAGATTCGCACGATCCCTTTGGCGCGCTGCGCCAATTGCGCCTCGGTCATCGAATCTTCTCCCCTACTGTGTGGGACGCATCAAGACCGGCCAGCAGATCCGATAGTTCAACCGTCAGCTGAGCAGGCGGTTTCCATTCGAATACACCACATTCCGGCGGACTGTCCGGGCCGAGCATCCCCCGCACGAATTGATACTGCGCGCCTCCGAGATGGTGATGCGGATCGTAGTCGGGCAGTCGCCACCGCAGATATCGATGCAGCGCAACCGAATACAGCAGTGCCTGCAAGGGATAGTGCGAGCGCATCATCTCCGTCGCCATGAGTTCGCGCGTGTAGTTGGCAGCCGTCAGATCGCCGCGGCCCAGCCGATTTGTCTTGTAGTCGACGATCACGAACGACGGGCCCGGGATCCGCAAGACGGCGTCGATACTGCCCGTCAGGAACCCGCGCATCGGTGACGTCTCGACACGGTCAAGATGGTCGGCGTACGACGCCAGAATGTCGTCCGGGGGAAGGTGGCGCCTCAACAGTTCCGACACTCCGCGAAGTGTGACACTCATCGACACCGGATCGTCGCCACCGGCCAGTGGGAGTTCGAAATCGAGTTCGGGAAGACGATCTTTCGGCGCGATCGTGGCCAAGGTTCCGAATCCCAGTGGAGTCTGCATCACCAGCAACAATGCATCCGCGAGTGCTTCGGAGTCGACCTCGGCCGCCCGAACCGAGACCGCCTCGGCGCAGCGTATACGGAGTTCCGCTCTCAGGTCTGAAGCAGCCGTATCCACCACCTCGAGCACTTCATGCACCAGCGTGCCGAATGCGGCGCCCGCCGGAAGACCGTTCATCGGTGAAGGCAACGCCTCCAGCGGCGAGGGGGTGACGGTCCCGACGTCTACGGAATCCTCCGGCTCGTCGTCCTTTTCGGGATCCTCTACCTCACTGTCGGTGCTCGTGACCGCGTGGTGCGCTCCGGCGGTCAGTGCCGAGTACGACGTACGACGCCAGAGAGTGTCCAGGTCTCGATCGAAACGCGCCGCGGCCAGTTCGGTCACGTTCGCGGCTGCACCGGACCACTGGACGGGCGAGGGTGGATGTGGACCAACAGGTTCCACCGAGATCACATCGGAAGCTGCTGCCGGCCACGTCGCGAGTCGTGCTGCGGTTGTACCGTCGTCGAGCACCTTCACTACCCGAGCAGGTTCGGCGATGCCGGGTGTACGTCCGAGCATCAACCGGTGCAGCGGCGAGCGGGAGGTCCCGTAGCTGGGCGCCCACCAGAGCACGAGTTGGCACTGCGCCCGGGTCAGCGCCACGTACAGCAGCCGCAGTTCTTCGCCCGCTTCTTCAGCCTCCGCAACAGTCTTTCTGGCGTTGTGCCCCGGGCCTTCCTGCCCACCGACGTCGAGGATGCGGCGCCCATCCGGACCGTGCAACAACTGCGTCGGAGAGTTGAAGCCGCCCACGCTCTCCCAACTGAACGGGACGTAGACGATCGGGAATTCGAGCCCTTTGGTGGCGTGCACGGTTGCGATTTGTACAGCGGCAGCATCGCTGTCGAGGCGACGGCTTCTGTCGGTGGCACTCCCGGACGTCGGGTCCTTGATCCGATCGGAGAGCCAGCGAACCAATGCGCTCAACCCGAACGCTTCCTCGGTGGCGACGCGGCCGAGAAGTTGTGCGACGTGCCGCAGATCGGTGAAATCTCGTTCGCCGGACGGGGCCGCGAGTACACGCTTCTCCAGATTCGTTTCGGCGGAGATCCTTTCGAACACGGCTGCGAACCCGACGCGTGCGAACAACCCGGAGTATGAGCGCAGTTGACCCGCGAGTTCCGCGACGACGTTGTCGCCGTCGAGGTCCAATTCTTCGGCGGTGCGCCCGAAAATCGGAGAGAGGGCGGTCAACCGGACGCGATCAGACCGGTGCGGCTGCTCGATCGCCTGCAGCAGCCACAGCCACTGTGTTGCGCTGGGTGTCGCGAAAACACTGGAACCGCCGGTCAACACGGACGGTACACCTACGGCATCGAGGGCATCGCGAATCATCGCCACCTGCTTGTGGGTGCGCACCAATACCGCGACGTCTCCCGGCTCGACCGGGCGCGGATCACCGTCGACTGCCAAGCGGGCATCGCTGCCAAGCAGTCCGACCACGTCTGCTGCGACGTCGTCCGCGACGCGACTGCGAAGTCTGCCTACGGCCGGAAATCCCGAACGATTGAGCGGTCCGGCTCCGGTACGCGGCAGATGGCGTACACGCATCGGCACCGGGCCGGACAACCGAGACTTCTTGTGCGAAGCCTCCACTGGATGCGCGACGATACCCTCGTTACCCAGTGCGGCGCCGCCGTAGAGGTGTTCGAGTGCCGCCAACAACCCTGGATCGCTGCGCCAATTGGTGGTCAACTCCTGGTGTGCATCCGCCTGATCGACCGCATCGAGATAGCTCAGGACTTCTGCACCGCGGAACGCGTAGATAGCTTGCTTGGGATCACCGACCAGGACCAGGGTGGTGTGTCCGTGGAAGGCCAACCGCAGAATGTCCCACTGCAACGGATCGGTGTCCTGGAACTCGTCGATCAGCACGACCTTGAACTTTTCGCGCACCCGACGGCACGCCACGGGGCCGTATTCCGGATCCGTCAACACGCCGTGCAGCAGCGTCAGGAGATCGTTGAAGTCGCGAATTCCTTTGGTCCGCTTACGTCGTTCGACCTCGAGACGAGCAGCCGCCGCGAACAGGACGCGCTGACCGGGAGCGGTCTCCTCCTCGCCGTCGGGTTCGAGAATTGCCTGGCCATCGCCGACTGCGATTCGGGCAATGGCCAGCGCGTCCTTCGTGGAAAACGGTGGAGACGAGTCCGTCCGGCTGTAGCGGCTGAGGTACAAATCCGAGACGACCTCACTGATCAGGTCGTCGACCGACTCCACAAAAGTTGTGTCCGGTTCGCGTTCCCCGGCGATGCCGAGTCCGTCGAGCATCCTCTGACAGAAACTGTGGGTGGTCGTGATGGTGCCGGCGTCGAACTCCGCGAGAGCGCGCAGGAGTCGACGACGCCGCACGCCGATCTCCTCGTCGTCAGCTGTGGCGAGGTACGCCACCAGATCATCATCCGACCGCCTCGCCGCCTCCGGGTCGACCAGAGCGGCGGACACTCCGGCGAACCTCTCCCTGGCACGCTCACGAAGTTCCTGAGTGGCGGCCCGGCTGAATGTCACCAGCAGAACTTGCGAAATGTCAGCGAGACCTTCGGCAACACAACGGGTTGCGAGTCCGACGATCGCGTAGGTCTTGCCAGTTCCGGCGCTCGCTTCCAACACCGTGGTGCCGGTCGGTAGTGGCCCCAAAAGGTCGAAGTCCACGGGTTACTCCGCTCTTTCGTTGGTCAGCAACGGATCCCACAGTCGTCGGGCGAGAACTCCGAATCGAGTCGGTTCCTCGGCCCAGACGAATTCGTCGTCCGACGGCGGATCCGCAGCCAACTCCGCCAGTGTTCGAGCTTCTCCGAAAACGTAAGCGTTGCTCGGATCGATCATCTCGCCGTACTGCCCGGTCCACTGGGTGTCCGCACCGTTTGTCGCATCGTCGACCGACTCGCCACCAAAGCGTCGACGCGCGTATTCGGCTGAAGTAGCGGCCCACATCGGCAACGGACGCTGCAGCCCCCGCTCGCGTAGGTCCACCAGTTGCTGCAGGATCTCGGCCGCATTGCCTGGCGCATCGAGCACCGACCGTGCCGCTGCTATCTTTCCCCGGCCCCGTCCGATGGAGACTGCATCGAGCGCACCGGGCCGTCCGTGTGCTTTCAAGGCGAGCAGGTTGATCCAGGCCGTCATCCGATGTTTAGGCGCCAGTGAGGAATACGATGCCCGCACTACTGAATTGCCGTGCACACCGGTTACCGTTCCGGTGAGACGATGCCCGTCACCGAGGTCGATGTCGACGTCGACAGCCTCGGAGTCGCCCTCGAGGTGTGGCAATGCAAGACCGGCAAGTTGGTCTACCACCCACTCGACGTTGCCCAGAACCGAGGCGCCCAGGTTGTAGGGCGGCAAAGTACCGCGGCGCCACTCGGCTGCACGGAAATCCGCCGAGCTGCGTCCAGCCAAGCGCGAGAGAAGCATCCGGTCACCCAGAGCCCAGGTGGACAGTGGATCGAGCTCGGTTGCCAGCGAATCCGCGATGTCGTCGTCGAGTTCCGGTACCCGGACGCCGAGGCGTTGGCGCAGAAAACCACGGGCGGGGTGTACGAGGAAGTTCACCAGGTCGGCAAGGTTCACTTCCTTCGGATGCACCTCGAGTAGCTCGGCCGACAAGACTGTCGGCAATTCGATCGGCGTTCCGGCAGCAGCCCTGGCACCGGCCAGCGCTGCCGTGTCGAAGCTGAACGGCTGATCCGGCGAGAAGTTTCGATTGTCGAACGACTGCAACGGGTGTCGAGTCAGCACCCCGTTGATCGCTTCCGGGCCCACAGTCGCACTGAGTACGTCGAGGAGGCCACTGAGGGGGATCGCCGGCGGTCTGACGACACCGGTGACCGGATCGGCACCGGTATACAACAGAATCAGATGCTCACCCGCAGACATCACGGCATCGAGAAGCAGTTGCCGGTCTTCACTGCGCAGATCACGCTCCCCCACAACGGGATGACGGGACAAGATGTCGTCGCCGTCGACTCCACCGGTTCGAGGGAACACCTCGTCGTCGAGTCCGATCAGCACGACCACGCGATGCGGTACCGAACGCATCGGAACCATCGTGCACACCGTCATTTCGCCGGTTCGGAAGTTGGCACGCGTCGGTCTGCCCGCGAGGCTGCGCGAGAGCATCGCGCGAACATCGGCCAGACGTAACATCGTCTCTCCGCCGAATTCGACAGCAGCTACAAGTTCGCGGTGGGCCCCCGCGCTCTGCCAGGAATCTGCGGGCGCTGTGTCGGTCAGCAGATCCAGGGCCCGCATCAGCACACGAAGCCATTCGGCCGGTGAATGTGGGCCGGCAAGATCGCGAAGCGAGACGGCCAGGCGATCGACGAACTCTGCGAAACGTCCAGTCAGGTCGATGTCTGTGCCGTCCACGTCATCGAGTGGTAGCGCGAGATCCAGCCAGGCATTTTCCGATTCGTCCGCGCTGACCCCCAACAAGATTCGGTCCATGGCGGTGTTGAAGGTGTTCTGCGGAAATGCATCGAGACCGAACGTGGCACGCTGCCGACTACCGATTCCCCAGCGAGCACCCGCTTCCGTCGTCCATTCCCGCAGTCTTTCCAACTCGTCTTCGCCCCACGAAAAACGTGTGCGGACAGGATCAGCCGCTGCCAGGTCGAGAACCTCACTGGCTGTGGCCCGGCCGTCGGCCAATTCGAGGAGAGAGCCGAGAACGGCCAGGACAGGATTGGTCTGACGTAATCCGCGGTCTGCCAGCCTTACTCGAAGAAGGTGCCCCGGGTGGCCATGGACGCCTTGCCCGAATGCAGCACGAACCAAGGGTGCGTACGTTTCGACGTCCGGGCACATCACGAGTACGTCGCGCGGCTGCAATGTCGGGTCGTCCTCGAACAATCGGAGCAGACATTCGCGGAGCACCTCGACCTGCCGTGCCGGCCCGTGGCAAGCGTGGACCTGAACTGTCCCATCCGGTTCCGCTGCAACGCTGGGAGCACGATCTGCGATGACATCGGCCTTGACCGTCGCCAGGAGGGATTTCGGGCCGGCTGGTTCGGGAAGATGCACCGACTCGAACTCGGCGGCACCGAGGCTGATCTGAAGTTCACGAACGTCGCGAGCAAGACTCGACAGCAACGGATTGGCAGATATCAGCGCTGACCCGTCTTCCGAACGTCGGATCGTGCTCTCACTTCGAGGCGGTATGCGCGAGCTCATCTTGGTCCACAGCGCGGGGCTGGGATGCGGGAGCCAGATGTGCACGTCCCGATTCGCACTGAGTGCGCTCAAGATCATTCGCTGATCGACCGGCAGCCGAGTCGGCCCGAAGACCGACAGGCGTTCCGGTAGGTCGACCAAGGCCGGGTCCTCGACCAGCGCGCGGCTCACTTGCCCCAGTCGCTCTGCGGGCCCCGGAACGTCGATCTTGTCCGCGACGATGCACCACAGACGTGCCTGCCATTCGAAATCCTCCGACAGCGCCAATCCGTGCCCGTCGGTCAACCGCCCGGCGGCCCAGTCGATCAGCATCTGCGGGCGTTGCGCGGCATAACTGCGGAAGAGTTCGGTGACATGTGTGGCGGAGGCAAACCGTCGACCTTCACGATGGCCTTCGAGATGCTTCGCCAGGACTCCACACCAGGGCTCGCCGAGGGACTCGTCGATCACGTCGAGAACCATCCACACCAATCGCGTCGGCGACCATGGGTCGTCGTCAGCCGTGATTCCACTGACCGCGGCCACGGACTCCGCGACCAGGCGCGCGGGTGAAGGAAACGCGATGTTCGCAGAAATTCCGTCCACTGCTGACGGTCCGGACGTGCCTAGCTGGGAGGACAGCCGCTGATTGAGCCAACGCTCGACGCCCTTGGCCGGCACCGCAACAGTTTCCCGGGCGAATGGATCCGACAGCGGTGTACGGAGGAGCGTGGCCAACGCCGAGACCAAGGTGTCCGAACGCTCGGCCCGGTACAACTTCAGCAATCTTCGCTCCCCTCACTCCGTCCAGACGTCCATCTCACCACGGCGCTGTGACAGGAGACGCCGAACCAGCCTCACGCAGCGGTGACGCGCAGGCAACATGACCGCAACCGGACGTTCGTACTGTGCGGGAATGACCAGTCCCGTCACCACACCTCGCCCCGCTGGAACCGGTCTCGACATCTCCGGCCTCGGCAAGACCTTCGAGATGGGTCGTCGGTCGGTGACCGCGCTGACCGACGTGTCCCTTCAAACCAGCGAAGGCTCCTTTCTGTCTCTGCTCGGGCCGTCCGGATGCGGGAAGTCCACCGTTCTCCGCATCCTTGCGGGCCTCGACACTCCGACGTCGGGAACAGCACTTGTCAACGGACAGTCGCCCGCCGAGTTACGCAAGCGCCGCGAACTCGGAATCGCCTTCCAGGATTCGGCTTTGCTGCCGTGGCGGACGGTGACCTCCAACATCAAACTGCCGCTTCAGGTTGCCGGCATCGATCCCGACCCCGACCAGATCGCCGACCTGATCGCTCTCGTCGGCCTCGAAGGATTCGAGAAGGCCAAGCCCGCTCAATTGTCCGGCGGTATGCGTCAGCGTGTGTCGATCGCACGATCGCTCGTGGTCAAGCCGAGTGTCCTGCTACTCGACGAACCCTTCGGCGCACTGGACGACATGACCCGCCAACGGCTCAACATCGAATTGCTCAGGATCTGGACCGAGAAACCGGCGACCACGTTGATGGTGACTCACGGAATCGCCGAAGCCGTGTTCCTCTCCGACGTCGTTGCCGTCATGACGCCGAGGCCCGGACGCGTCCTCGAAGTCGTGCCGATCGACCTGCCGCGCCCGCGTACTCCCGAGATGATGCGTACACCCGAGTTCCACGAGATCCACGACTACCTCTCCGGACTGCTCTTCGGAAAAGCAGGCGTCGCATGACAATTACCGATATCGAGAACGTCGCGACCGCGGCGGCGCAGCAATCTGTACCGCGCCGGATCCGATTGAAGCGTCCAACGTGGTTCGGCGGTGCAGTCGGCATCTGCGGACTGATCGTTCTCTGGTGGATTCTGGCGGCGGCCGGTGTTGCGGGAGGCACGATTCCGACGCCGTGGGTGGTTGTCTCGACGATGTTCGACGACGGCTGGTCGCTGTACGGACCCAATTTCACCGTCACGGCTTCCGGTGCGCTGCAGGGCTTTCTCTGGGGAAATCTGCTGGCGATCACGCTTGCCGTGCTTGTCGTCCTCATTCCGCCCATCGAGGGATTGGCCACACAATTGGCGATTCTGAGCTACTGCACACCGCTGTTGGCGCTTGGCCCAATCATCCTGGTCGTCTTCGGCGGCCGGACCCCCACAATCTTTCTCGCCGCGATGTACTGCTTCTTCACCACGATGGTCGGCACACTCGCAGGCCTGAGATCGGCCGACAAGACGAGTCTCGATCTCGTTGCCGCCTACGGTGGTGGGCGTTGGCAGAAGTTCACCAAAGTTCAACTGGTGAGCGCACTTCCGAGTACCTTTGCCGCCCTCAAGATTGCTGCACCCTCGGCTGTACTCGGTGCCATCCTCGGAGAGTATCTCGGCGGGGTGGACAGCGGGATCGGCGTCGCACTCACGGCCGCTCAGACGTCGTACAACGTCCCGCGAACGTGGGGAATGGCCATCGCCGCCGCCTTGCTCGCCGGCCTGGGATACGCCGTCGTCGCAGCGATCGCCCGGCTCGTCACCCCGTGGACGAGCGCTCCGGGAGCACAGAAATGACCGCGGTACGAGGAACATTGAGATTCCTCGCTCCGATTGCCATCGCCTCGGCACTGCTGCTTGTCATCTGGGTGGTCTTCCTCAACGCCTTCCCCCAGGTCGGCCCGCGTGTGGGAAAGACGCCGGCCGACGTCTGGGAGTACCTGTTCTCCGGTCCTAAGTCCGCCGACGCTCGTTCGGGCATCATCGACAACCTGTTCATCACTCTGCGCGACGCCGGTGTCGGCTTTGCCGTCGGAATGACTGCCGCGCTCGTGGTGGCATCGATCTTCGTCGTTTCCCGCACTGTCGAACAGACTTTCATGCCCGTTGCAATGCTTCTACGATCTGTTCCTCTCGTTGCGATGACCCCGATCATCGTCCTGATATTCGGCCGCGGAATCGTGGGTGTGACGGTCATGGTTGCGATAGTGGTGTTCTTCCCAGCCCTCGTCATGATCATGGTCGGTCTACGTGCCGCTCCGGCTCAGGCACAAGACCTCATAGCTGCGTACGGCGGGAGTCGTTGGACCGCATTGCGAATGGTGTCCGTACCGTCCGCACTTCCGGCGGTGTTCGCCGCCGCTAGGGTGTCAGTGCCCGGCGCTTTGATCGGAGCACTGATCGGCGAATGGCTCGGTAGCGGTCAAGGCTTGGGTTCGAGCATGATCAAAGCCATTCCGCGCTACCAGTACAACGAATTGTGGGCATCTATCGTGGTGATCACCGTGGTGTCGATCGTCCTCTACGCCGTGGTCGGGATCTTCGAAAGCATCGCTCTGTCTCGTTTCGGTCCTTCGGCGGGCAAGTCGTGACATCTGTTAACACGACCTCAACAAACTCTCTCTCCCAAGCAAACTGAACGAAACCGACTGGCCCTAGTGTTCCGATTCATGACGCCATTCAAGCCCGTCCGCCAGCTGGACCGCAGGGCCTTCTTCCGCTACTCCGCGCTGACCGGCATCGCAGTCGCCGGTAGTGCGTCATTGCTCGCGTGTAGCAGTGACTCCAGCAGTTCGAGTGGCGGAACCACGGACGACGGTTCCGAATTCGGAACAGTTGCAGTGCAGTTGTCCTGGATCAAGAACATCGAGTTCGCCGGTGAGTACTTCGCTCTCGACAAGGGGTACTACAAGGATGCCGGGTTCGGGAATGTAGACCTGGTGGCAGGTGGCGCAGCCGGTACCGGCGTCGAAGCCGGCTTGGACACCGGCAAGGTGTGGATCGGAATGTCCGCACCGCAGCTCACAGCACCCGCCGTACTCGACGGACTGGAGGCAAAGATCGTCGGGGCGACGTTCCAGAAGAATCCGTTTGCGATTGTCAGTTCCGCTGCGGCACCGATCAACTCACCGCAGGACATGATCGGCAAGAAGATCGGCGTCCAGGATTCCAATCAGCTCGTCTTCGGAGCTCTCCTGGCAGCCAACGGCCTGACCGAAAGCCAGATGACGATCGTGCCCGCGCAGTTCGATCCGAGCCCCCTGGCAAACGGCGAGGTGGACGGCTGGGTCTCCTACGTGACCAACGAGCCGATCACACTGGCCGCCAAAGGTTTCCCCAACGCCCACTTCCTCTTCGCGGACTACAACCTGCCGTTGGTCGCCGAATCGTTCACGGTTCTCCAGTCCACCATCGACAACGAGAGGGACAAGCTCAAGGCATTCCTGAAGGCCGAGATCCAGGGTTGGAAGGACGCGGTCGCTGATCCGGCAGAGTCGGCGCGGCTTGCCGTCGAGGTCTACGGCAAGGACCAGAACCTGGAACTCGAAGAGCAGATCAAGGAAGCCACCGCACAGAACGATCTTGTGGTGTCGGCAGATACCAAAGCCAACGGGTTGTTCACGATGACACCCCAACTGATCGAACAGAACATCGCGGCACTGTCGAAAGCGGGGCTGGAGATTACGGCGGACCAACTGTTCGACATGTCGATCCTCGAAGAGGTGTACGCCGAGAATCCGGAGTTGATCTGAACACCGGTCGTTGGGCACGACGATCTGGTCGTTCCTTTCGAGCATCGCTTCGAGCAACCTGAGATCTGATCGTCGTGCCCAAGCCCGGGTCAGATTGCTGGTTCGGACCGCGGGAACAATCGCGAGAGAACATCGGAGAGAGTGATGATGCCGACCGTTGTTCGTTCGTCTGTGACTACGGCGAGGTGATTTCGGCTCTCCCTCATCGAGGCGAGTGCGAGGTGGACGGGGGTATCGGGCGCAAGGGTGAACGCCGGTCGCATGATGTCCTCGGCGCGGGTGTGGTCGGGTTGGAGCAGGGTGTCGCGAACGTGCACGATCCCGAGAGGAACACCGTTGTCGCGAACGAGGATTCGTAGGTGCCCTGATTGTTTCGATACCGATCGAACGTGGTTCATGGTCGCGGATGTGGTGACGGAGGTCGGAGCTTTGTTGCTCGGAAGCAGATCGCGGACGGTCAGGGTCTGCATGTCGAGGGCGCCGGAGAGTTGCGCGGAGTATCCGGCGTCGAGGGCTCCGACGTTGGTGGAGTGCTCGACCAGGTGCCGCAAGGCGTCGGGGTCCTGGCCGCTGCCGACGTGATCGACCGGTTGCACACCGACTTTGACCAGAAGCCAGTTGGCCATCGAGTTCAGCGATTGCAGTAGAGGCCGGGTGATCCACATGAATCCGCGCATCGGGATGGCGAGCAGTGTGGCGGATTTCTCGGGGTGGGCGATCGCCCAGGATTTCGGTGCCATTTCACCGACGACCAGATGCAGGAAAGTCACGATGATCAGCGCGAGAACGAAACCGGCGACGTCGGCGATCCACAGCGGCATACCCCAATTCGAGAAGGCAGGGGTGAGCCAGTGGTGGACGGCGGGTTTGGTGATCGCGCCGAGTGCGAGGGTGCAGACGGTGATGCCGAGTTGGGAGCCGGCGAGGAGCACGGTTAGTTCGGAGGCGCTGCGCAGTGCGGCTCGGGCGGAGCGGCTGTTGGGGGCGGCGTCTTCGAGGCGGTGCCGTTTGGCGGAAATGAGGGCGAATTCGACGGCGACGAAGAAGGCGCTCAATGCGATGAGGCCGACGGTGATCGCAATGACGATCCAGGGATTGCTCATCGGTTCTCCTCCGCGGCTTCAGTCCCGGCCATCTCGGTGGGGTCGAGGCGTAGTCGTAGTGATGCCGGGACGTGCCGCTCGACGGACAGGACATCGATGACCAGTGAATGTCGGGGTTGTTCGCCGTCGGAAATCAGGTCGGCGGGATCAGGTGGCAATTCGACGCGGATTCGGGTCCCTTCGGCCGGAAGTTCGCCATGATGAGCGATGGTGAAGCCGGCGATCGTCTCGTAGTCACCGCTCGGGAGGTCGTGTCCGATGGTGCGTTCGATCTCGTCGAGGTGCACGCCACCGTCGACGGTCCACGATCCGTCCTCGCTGGGTAGTTCGAGTGGCAGATCGGGGTCGTGTTCGTCGGTGATTTCGCCGACGAGTTCTTCGGCGATGTCCTCGAGGGTGATAATTCCGGCGAATCCACCGTATTCGTCGATGACGCAAGCGAGTTGGTTCTTGCTGTCGGTGAGTTCGGCCAGGGCCTTCGGCAGGGGAAGTATCGTCGGGAAGATCAGGGCGGAGCGGGTGAGTGCGCGCACAGTCAGATCAGTGGTCGGCGTCAGGCCGAGAACATCCTGAAGGTGGATGACGCCGACGATGTCCTCGGAATCTGCCCCCACGACGGGATATCTGGAGTGCCCTCGCCCCATGAGAGTGAGGACGTGGTCGAGGGAGTCGTCAGCGCGGACGGTGTCGACATGGGTGCGGGGGATCATCGCGTGCTCCACCGGACGAGTGGGGAAATCGAGAATACGATCGAGCATCGTCGACAACTCGGGCGGCAGAGTCCCGGTTTCGCGGGACTCGGCGACGATGTGCTCGAGGTCGCGGGCGGAGGCGGAGTGTTCGACGTCGTGCACCGGCTCGATCTTCAGGGCGCGAAGCAGCAGGTTCGACGCTTGGTCGAAGATCCAGATCAGCCAGCCGAACAGTTTCAGATAGAGGGTGGTCGAGCGAGCTAGCCACCGGGCCACCGGTTCGGGACGGGCGATGGCCAGGTTCTTCGGAAAGAGCTCACCGAAGAGCATCTGGACCAGAGTGGAGAACAGCAAAGCCAAGACAGCACCGATCCCGAGCCCGACGGCGGTGGGAATGCCGATGCCACCGAAGATCGTTCCCAACGATTCACCGATGAGAGGTTCGGCGACATAACCGACGAGCAGACCGGTGACCGTGATACCCAGCTGGGCGCCGGAGAGCATGAACGAGGTGCGTCGCGTCACCGCCAGAGCCCGCTGCGCCCCCGAATCGCCGGCCTGGGCGAGTGAATTGAGCCGGGATCGGTCCACGGCCATGTAGGCGAACTCTTGGGCAACGAAGTAGCCGGTCACTGCGGTGATCAGCAGAACGACCAGCACACCGAGCAGCAGTGTCAGGGCGATCATCATGAGCCGGACACCTCGCCATCACATGCGTTCACGTAGTGGGGTGTGTCCGGCCTGGGTCTGTGGCTGTCCATGGGTCTCTCTGTCGATGCGAAAGAAGCCTTGTTCTTTACTCTACGTTTACCCTGCCGGGAAAGTTCCCACCGGCATACGTTTTCACCGAAAGTATTCGCTGCGAAGAGGGAAACGATGTGGCTACGAATAGAACATCGGTTCCCAGCATTTCCCCCCCAGGGGACCGTAGATTGCCCTACTCGATACCGGGGCCTACGCGCATCGCGTCCTTCCTGGAGCGTCCCGCCAGCAATTCCTGTCCAGTCAGATGAAGCGCAGCCGATTCGATTGTGCACATGCACTAATAATTGCAATCACCGCTGGGATCGTGCCGAAGATTTCACACCGTGTCATGCGGTGTTCTTGTTCCAGACGCCTGGAGACTTTCACCTCATGGCGATGACGCTGGAGGCTAAATGAGTAAGACGTGGTTGCGACACTCGACTGTGGCAATGATATCCGCGGTAGCTGTGCTGGTCGGTGCGAATACTGCGGCGGGTGATCCCACCGATATCGTATTTCCTCCGGACCAGAACCAGCTCCCACAACTGCCGTCCGAACCGCAACTCTACGATCAGCTGCCGATTCCGACCCCCTCGGAAGACCCCTGGTACAACGATCCGGAGGACCTCGCGTCCTATGCACCGGGTCAGATTGTGCGCACTCGGGAGGTGCAGACCCGGTTGGTCGGTATTCCGGTTCCCGTCTACACCAAGCAACTACTCTTCCGATCGAACGATGTCCACGACAATCCGATCGTGACAGCCACGACGGTCATCGTGCCAGGCATTCCGTGGCAGGGAAGTACCCGGCCGGTGGTCTCGTTCCAGGAGGCCATCGACTCCACCGATTCGTCCTGCAATCCCTCGCACACCTTGCAGGTCGGCACGATGAAGGAGTCCCCGCTCGTGGCCGGTTGGCTGGCGCAGGGCTTCGCCATCAACGTCCCCGACTTCGACGGCAAGTTCAACACGTTCAACACCTATGCCGAGGGCAAGATGGTGCTGGACAGCCTGCGCGCGGTGAAGAACGATGAGGGGCTGGGCCTGGCCGATCCGGGCATCGCGTTGTACGGATACTCCGGTGGCGGCTCGGGATCGATGCGCGCTGCCGAACTGCGTGCGACCTACGCGCCCGACGTACGGCTGCTGGGCACGGCCGCGGGCGCCACCCCAGGCAGCCTCACCGGCATCGCACGATATGCAGTGCAGCCGCACCCCGGACTCGCGGGAGCCGGAAATTTCACCATGTGGCTCGGGTTCGTAGCCTTGGCACGGGAATACCCGGACGTGTTCCGGCCTGAGGAATTGCTCACCGAGGAAGGCCAGCAATTGCTGCGCGATTTCCAATCTCGCTGTGTCATCACCATCGCGCCCTCAGGGGCTTACCGCCCACTCAGCGCATATTTCAAACCAGGTAAATCGTTGGACACCGAACCTGCGGTCATGCAAGTGCTCGAAGAAAACAGTCTCGGCAAGCACATCCCGGACAGCCCGATCCTGTGGTGGCACGGCATCTGGGACGAGATCGTGCCACCCTCGACAGTGCTGCCGACAGTGAACAAGTACTGGGACAGCGGTGCCGACATGCGGTTCATCACCGTACCGTTGCCCGAGCACGGACTCAATGCCGTCACTGGTTGGGCTCCGGCGGTAGCGTGGACCAGCGCCGTACTGCGCGGCTTGTCCCCAGGTCCGAAGTTCAATCTCGGGTCCCCCGCCCCTCTGCCCGCAGGCTTCCCAGGAGCTTGAGCGAATTGGTCGTGGGTACCAGTGACTGAGGAGGCAATATGGCGCATTCCCCCGAACCCGGGCCCGCGCACGACGAGCAATGGCAGCACGTGATCGCCCGGGCGCACGCCCGGGCGGCCGGCTTGGCCACCACTCTAAAGACCGACGACCTGCTGCCGCACTCCATGCTGGACGCAGACTTCGTGCCCAGCGTGCAGCTCAACATCGCATTGTTCTTCCGGTCACTCGTCATGGAACACGAACTGACCAGGGAAGACACCCGCCCGATCGTCGAACGGGCGTTGCGACTGATCCGTGACGGCATGTCCCTCGAGGAGATCCTGACCAACTACCGGGTCGGCACCGCATTCCTATGGAGCGAGTCCATCCTGGCCCTCGAACCAGATGAGTACCCGCTATTGCCCAAACTCGGGCTGTGCCTGACCAACTACCTCAATTTGGTGGTCACACACATCGCCACCACCCTGATCGAGGACAGCCGGCAGCCACGCTGGGACATCCTGGAACGCCAAGGCGAGATCGCCGCCGACCTGCTCGCTGGACGCGAGGTCAGCGGATGGACGGGCGCACCCGAGATCCCCATCGCGGAATCGTTCATCGTTGCCGCGGTACGACTCGGTCAACCGGCGCCCGGCACCCTCACCGCCCTCCGCGACCGGCTCGGGCTGCTCCCGGGCACCTTCCTCTACCGCGACAACGGCGGTTGGATCGCGCTCGTCCCCCTGCGCCCGGGCGACGAACGCGATCCGGCGTCGGCGTTAGCCAGCCGAATCGTACTGTCCAACAGTGCCATTCAGTCTGAATTCTGGATTGGGGTCGCGACCGCACTTACGCGGGCGGACATCCCCGGGGCCTATGCCGAAGCACGGACCGTCGCCGAGACCGCCCGCGCCCTCGGCCGGGCTGAAACGGTCTGCACCCGAAATCGCATGATATTCGAGTATTCCGTGGCTGCGGGCGGACCAACGCTGACGGCCCTGGCAGCGTTACTCGATCCCCTTGCCGATCATCCTGCGCTGCTGGAGACGCTCGATGCGTTCATCGACAGCGAGTTCAACCACAACGTCTCCGCCCAGGCACTGTTCATCCATCGCAACACAGTTACCTACCGGCTCTCCCGCATCGCCGAACTCACCGGCTATGACCCGCTACTGCCCAGCGGCGTCTCCACTCTCATGGCCGCACGGGTCGGCCAGCGCATCGTTACTTACTCTGCTCACACCGCGAATCCTCACCGGCGCCGCTCCGATCCTGCGGTCTGAGTATTCAGAAGCTATTGGAGCCGAAGCAACTACTTTGGCGGGCTTCGGAGACTCGCCCGAAGCCCACCAAAGTGGCGGCGCACGTCCCGCCAATCTTCGCTGCATCTCGACAGGCCGTCGGTGCTGAAGTTCTTTGCCCCGGGTACCACCGAAAGAAATGCCGATTCGAGCGGCCACTTGCCGAGAGGCGCAAGACGAGCACCGACGCTGTGAAGCCGCTGGACACCTTTTCGGTGCCGGCGGCTTTGTCCATGCCGTATCGCAATTGCAGGTAGGCGGGACGGGCGCCCACAGAGTTCCCGCTTTTGGCGAACTATTGGCCGAAGTTGAACCTGAGATTCGCATTTATCAAGGTGTTGAGCCGCTTTCGCATCCGCACGACCTCCGCCTCGGACGGTATCGGATCTTCGAGGAAAAGCGTCCAACGCAGCATCGTGCCGTTTCCGACCGCCTCGATGTCGAATCGGATGACGGCGTCGGGGCGGTCCGGCCAGATCGACGACCAGATCACCAGCCCCGGTTCTTCAGCCCTGACGATCTCCGGTGCGATCTCGCTCTTGAGCAGTTCCAACCAGTGCCGGGCGGGCTGGCGGTACGGATCGATCAATGCCTCGAACATGAAGCGCGCAGGCGGCGGCTGGCTCCGGCGCCTCGTCGCGACTTGCTGCATGGCACGAGCGTAACCGCCTCTCAAGGGCATACCTCTGCCTTCGCAGTGCTGGATCCACGAAAACTGGGATAAACCGGGCATCGACGGAGGACACTCAGGAGCACATCCGTCTGGGAGGGCCGCTCATGCGTAAACGCCATCAGGTTCTGCTTGCAGTGTCCGCAGCGATCGGGCTGTCTCTGACGCCGATCAATGCGTCGGCAACACCGAGCACGGGAGTACACGGTGAAATTCTCGGGCAGGTGACTTTCGACGGCAAGGACTACATCCTGCGTCAGATCACCATCGACCCCGGCGGTTCCACCGGTTGGCACTTCCACGACGGGACGCTCTACGCACTGATCGCGCAGGGCACGTTGAGCCACTACCGATCCGATTGCTCCGTCGACGGGATCTACAGCGCCGGAAATACTTTGATCGAACCGAGCGGTTCAGATCATGTGCACATCGGAAACAACTCGCAGACAACACCATTGGTACTCGAGGTCGTCTACGTCAATCCGGCGGGCAGCCCCCTCTCCGAAGATGCTGCGCCTCCCAACTGCCAACTACCCGGCTGACGGCGCCGAAGCCGTAAACCGCACCGGCATCGATTCGAGACCGGACACGAAGTTGGCGGCACGCCGCTGCAACGGCGCGTCGGTGGCAAGTGCCATTCCCGGCAGCCTGGCGAAGAGTTGCTCGAACATGATCCGTCCCTCGAGCCTGGCCAGCTGATTACCCAGACAGAAATGCGTTCCGAAGCCGAAGGCCACGTGCGGATTCGGTGTGCGGCCGATATCGAACCGTTCGGCGTTCAGGAACACGGACTCGTCGAAATTTGCCGATTCGAAGAGCAGCAGCATCTTCTCACCCGCCTTCAGTTGCGCACCGAAGAAATCGGTATCACGGGTCAGAGTTCGAGCCATGTTCTTGATCGGCGAGGACCACCGCAGCATCTCCTCCATCGCCAACGGAATGGCATCGGGATCGTCGACCAGCGCTCGATGCTGGTCCGGATGGCGCAGCAGCTGCTCCATGCCGCCGCTCAGGACGTGCCGTGTGGTCTCGTCACCGCCGATGAGTATCAGTAGGGACTCGTTGACGATTTCCTGATCGGAGAGGGCCTCGCCGTCGACCTCACTGTGAATCAATGTGCTCACCAAATCGTCGGCCGGCTCGCTCCTCCGCTCGGCAATGGTTCGCATCATGTACGCGGTGAAGTCGACATACGCAGCCATCATGGCCTCCAGTTGCTCCTGGGAAGCGTTGCTTCCCAATGCCTTCACCAGATCATCCGACCACCGCAGAAACAACGCGCGTTCCTCGGGACGGACACCCAACATGTCGCCGATGACGGCCATGGGAAGCGGTGCCGCCAGGTCTGCGACGAAGTCGGCTTCCCCTTTCTCACAGACGGCGTCGATCAGTTGATCGCAGATCTCCCGGATACGGCCGGCCTTGGCTTCGACCTTCTTACGTGTGAAACCCGCGTTGACCAAGCGTCGACGCGTGAGGTGCTGCGGGTCGTCCATGTCGATCATCTGCGGCAATGGACCCGTTTCGGGACGGATGCCGCCGGCGTTGGAGAACAGTTCGGGATCCCGCTCGGCTGCGACGACGGCGTCGTAGCTCGCGGCCGCGGTGATTCCGTTGGCGTCGTCTCGGTACACGGGCTCGTGATCACGCATCCAGGCGTATGCGTCGCGCACATTCCCGAGGTCTCCGCTGTAGAAGCGTCCGTCGATCAAATCGAAGGTCGGTCTGGTAGCCATCACTCCGCCTCTCGCACAACCCTTGCCTCAATAAGTAGAACCTGTTCCTATATAGCGTGGGGCGTTTTCACCGAAGCCGAACCGGAAAACCTCCAGAATCAGCACGCGAGCCCGCCGGAGCAACGACCAGGAGACACGCATGGACGACGACACCGCCTCAGCGGGCATACCCACTTTCACCGGCACATCGATACTGGTGACCGGCGGCGGTAGTGGCATCGGTCTGGGCATCGTTCGTTCGCTGGTTGCGTCTGGCGCTCACGTCACGATCTGCGGACGCAACAAGGAGAAACTCGAAGCTGCCGCCGAATCGATCCGGCAGTCGAGTCCGGAAGGATCCGTCAGCGTCTCCCCTGCCGACGTCACGATCGAGGCAGACGTCGTCGCCGCTGTCGCCGCGGCGGTCTCCGTCACCGGAAAGCTCGACGGAGTCGTGGCCTGCGCCGGCGGGAACGAAACCATCGCACCGGTCACGCAACTCGACGTCGACGCGTGGCGCCGCACCGTCGACCTCAACGTCACGGGGACCATGCTGACGATCAAGCACGGCGCTCGGGCGCTGGTGGCAGGCGGCGGTGGATCCATCGTCGCGATCTCGTCGATCGCCAGCAGCAACACACATCGCTGGTTCGGCGCGTACGGTGTCTCGAAGTCCGGCGTCGACCACCTGGTGCAGTTGGCAGCAGACGAACTGGGCGCCAGCAACATTCGTGTCAACGCGATCCGCCCGGGGCTGACCCGAACGGATCTGGTCGCGCTCATCACCGACGGTGGCCCCATCCTGGACGACTACCTGGCCAACACGCCGCTCGAACGCGTCGGCGAGGTCGAGGACGTCGCCGGACTCGCTTCCTTCCTCCTCGGACCGCAGTCCACCTGGATCACCGGGCAGATCATCAACGTCGACGGAGGCCAAATGCTGCGCCGCGGACCGGATTTCCGCTCGATGCTCGAACCCGTCTACGGATCCGACGGGCTCCGCGGGGTGGTCGCGCCATGAGCTACACGATTCTGGGCAAGAAGGTCGAGATGCCCGTCGAAGTTCGCACCGCGTCAGCCTTCATGGCGTTGTACTCGGTACCCAGCGCAACGGCGCAGTCGATCATCGATTACACCGGCTTGACCGTCCTCCAATACCGTCCCGGCCGGGCGCTGTGCGGCCTGGTTTTTGTCGACTACATCGATGGGGATCTGGGGCCGTACAACGAATTCGGGGTGACGTACATGGTGCGTAGCCACACTGCGCCTCCCGAAACCTCGGTGCTGGGAGATCTACGTTCGCTCGCTGCCGGAACTGCAGGGGCACTCATTCACGAGTTGCCGGTGGACGGAGAGTTCACCAAGGCCGCCGGCCGGGAAATCTGGGGATTCCCGAAGGTGCTCGCCGAGTTCGACACCGAGCACGTCGGCTCGGTCAAGCGCGGATCCGTCTCGCGCGACGGCAAACTCATCACACAGTTGAGTGTGAAGTCCGGCGTCAGCGTGCCTGGCGGCGGAGCCAACATGTCGTTGGCCGCGTACTCGCATCTCGACGGCGCAACCAGGTGCACGTCGTGGGACATGGCGCCGACCGGCGTCAAATCGCGCCCTGGTGGAGCAGAGGTTCAGCTGGGTAGTCACCCGATGGCGGCGGAGCTTCGGAAACTGGGACTCCCCCGCCGGGCCCTGATGACCACGACCATCAAAAACCTGGCGATGACGTTCGGGGAGGCGACAACGATCTGAGTGTCAGCCGACGGCACCCCTTTCGGTCACGTGTGACTCGGGCTACACTCCTGGACGGTTGACCAACTCGCGTCAGACCGCCCGAAAGGACACTCGTGCAGATCACCCGACGCACCGTACTGGCAGGCGCTGCCGCCGCACCTGCGCTCGCCGCTCTGTCGACGAACCAGGCCGTCGCAGCTTCGCCGGCACGCACCGTTTCACCCGCACGTACCGACAAGTCGTCGTCGTTGCAGGTGGGCGTCGGGATCTCCGATGTGACCGGACCGGTCGCCGAGGTCGGCATGATGGGCTACTCGAGCTTCGACCAACGCGCCGAAGGCCTGCACCAGCGAATGCGCGCACGCGCCTTCGTCTTCGAGTCCGGCGGGTCACGGGTCGCCTACGTGTGCGTCGACAACTGCATGATCTTCCAGTCCGTTCACGACGAGGTCCTACGCCGGCTGGCTGGGAAATTCGGCGACATCTACACCGAACGCAACGTCATGTTGACGGCCATCCATTCACACGCGGCATGTGGTGGGGCCTCGCACAACTACGCGTACAACCTCGCAGTTCTCGGCTTCGAATTGCAGGTGTTCGAAGCCGAGGTCAACGGCATGGTCGAGGCGATCAGCGCTGCCCACGAGAACCTGGCGCCGGGCTCCGTCCGTTTCGGGCGGTCCGATCTCACCGATGCCAGCGTCAATCGATCGCGAGTGGCGTTCGACCTCAATCCCGAAGAGGACAAGGCCTACTACCCCGGTGGCAACGATCACCACATGCGTGTCATGCGGGTCAGTCGGGGCAGCAAGGACATCGGGGCGATCAACTGGTTCGCCACCCACTGCGCCTCGCTCACGAACGAGAACCATCTCATCTCCGGGGACAACAAGGGCGCCGCGGCGTACTTCTGGGAGCACGACGACCGGGGTGTGCGTTACCTCGACGGCGACACCAGCTTCATTGCCGCTTTTCCGCAGACCAACAGCGGCGACATGTCACCGAACCTCTTCCTCGAGCCCGGACGCGGACCGACCGAGGACGAATTCGAGAATGCACGCATCATCGGGCTGCGCCAGGTTGCGGCGGCTCAAACTGCCTTCGGCTCGGCCTCCGAAACCGTCACTGGTGGTGTCGACAGTCGGATCATGTACCTGGACATGGCAAATCAGGTGGTGAGCGGAAGATTCACCCCGGACGGGCGCGAGCACCGCACTGCACCGGCAGCGATCGGTGCGGCAATGAGCGCCGGAAGCGTCGAGGACGGGCCTGCAATTCCGATCTTCCCCGAGGGCACCCGAAACCCCATGATCGACGCCTTGGGCGGCATGGATGCTCCTGTGCCTCAATGGCTTCAGGATGCACAGGCCCCCAAGCTCGTAGTCGTTCCGGTCGGCCTGTTGCCACCGGGCGGATGGGTGCCGAACGTACTGAAGATCCAGATCCTGCGGATCGGCCAGTTCTACATCGTCGGTGGCCCTGCGGAATTCACCATCGTCTCCGGATTACGAGTGCGTCGAACCGTCGCCGAGGAGCTTGGAGTTCCGCTCGAGAACGTCATCTTCCAGGGCTACGCGAACTCGTACTCGAGCTACTGCACCACGCCACAGGAATACGATTCGCAGCAGTACGAGGGCGGCTCGACGATGTTCGGCCGTTACACACTGCCGGCCTATCAACAGGGGTACGCCACCCTCGCAGCCGCGATGCGCGACGGCACCGAACCTCCTCGCGGCCCCGCGCCGGCCGACCTGTCCGGGTTCCAACCCAGCTTCGGACCTGGCGTCGACTTCGACGAGCCCTTGCCGGGAACACAATTCGGCGATGCGACCGTCCAGCCCGGCGACAGCTCACCGGGTGCGCAGGTTGCCGTCGAGTTCGTCACCGGCCACCCCAAGAACGACACTCACCGAAACGGGACCTTCTACGAGATCCAGCGCAATACCGGCGGATCCTGGACGCGTGTTGCCGACGACAACGACTGGTCCACCAAACTGCACTGGCGCCGGGTCGGGAGCAACGGTTCCGTCGTTCGCATCACGTGGGATGTTCCGGCCGATACTCCGGCGGGTACGTATCGAGTCCAACACTTCGGTGCGTCGAAGGCTCGGGGTAGCGGCGCGATTTCGCCGTTCTCCGGGGTGACCGCCGAATTCCGCCTCACCTGACCCGCGTGAACGTATCGCTCCCCTTGTTGGACAAGGGGAGCGATACGTTCACGCGATGGGATCAGAGCGCAATGGCCACGTTCAGGCGGCGGTCGGGTGCAGCGAGGTGCTCGACGTCGACTGCTCTGACGCTGCCGGGCGGTCGATCTTCGCCGCGACGATCAGGACCAGCAGACCTGCGACGGTGACCGCCGCCCCCATCCAGATCTGGGAGGTGAAGCCGAGTCCCGCGGCGATGGTGATTCCGCCCAACCATGCCCCGAGCGCGTTGCCGACGTTGAAGGCGGCAATATTTGCACCCGACGCCATGGTCGGTGCGGCCGACGCGTAGTTCATGATCCGCATCTGCAGACCTGGAACCGTCGCAAAACCGAAGGCGCCCATGAAGAACAGCGAGATCACGGTCATGACCTTGCTCTCGGCGGTGGCGGCGAACACGATCAGAACGACGATCAGGATCGCGAGAATCCAGACCAGCGCCTTCGTCAGCGAGCGGTCGGCCGCCTTGGCACCGAGGAAGTTACCGACGAACAGGCCCGAGCCGAAGAGGATGAGCAGCCACGGAACGCTGGACGTCGCGAAGCCTGTGACCTCGGTGAGGGTGAAGGCGATGTAGGTGAAGGCTCCGAACATTCCGCCGTAGCCGAGGATGGTGATGGCGATCGAGAGCCATACCTGCTTGTTGCGGAATGCCCCCAACTCTCCGCGCAATCCGCCGCCGGTCGTGCTGGCGGGCGTCGTCGGGACGAGTGCTGCAATTCCGATGAGCGCGATGACGCCGATGACGGTGATGGCCCAGAACGTCGAGCGCCATCCGAGTTGCTGGCCCAGCAGAGTGCCGAACGGAACGCCGAGAACGTTGGCGATGGTCAGGCCCGCGAACATCATCGCGATGGCGCCGGCACGCTTGTTGGGCGCGACCATGTCGGCGGCAACCACCGAACCGATCCCGAAGAACGCACCGTGGCACAGTGCCGCGACGATGCGTCCGCCCATCATGACCTCGTAGGAGGGCGCGAGCGCGGACATCAGGTTGCCGATGATGAACAGCACCATGAGCGAGAGAAGGACCTTCTTGCGCTCGAAGCGGGTGACGGCAGCGGTCAGGAGGATCGCGCCGATCGCCACCGACAGTGCGTAGCCCGAGATCAGGTAGCCCGCGACGGACTCGGTGACCTCGAAATCAGCCGAGACCTCGGGCAGGAGGCCCATGATGACAAATTCGGTGAGGCCGATCCCGAACCCGCCCATAGCGAGGGCAATGAGACCCAATGGCATCTCGATGTTCCTTTCACAGATTTACGCGTAAGCCGTTAGCGGGCGTGTGCAGTAGTTGCAGGCGCGCTATAAATAGTTGCACGCGCGCGCTACATGCGCAAGCTGGTAGCCTGGAGTCGCAGGAAACGGACAAGGAGAATCACATGGGGATCGCCGACGACGCAGTCGAAATCCGTTCGCAAGGGTGGCGCACGCTCGCAGCACTGCACGGCGCCCTCGACACCGAACTGGAACGCGCGCTCCAGCGTGAGCACAAACTGTCCGTCGTCGAATACACCGTGCTCGACGCTTTGAGCCGCCAGGACGGCTGGCACATGCGGATGGCCCAGTTGGCTCGCGCTGCCGCACTGAGCAGCAGCGCCACGACGCGCTTGGTCAATCGACTCGAAGATCGAGGACTACTGACGCGCATCCTGTGCGCCGACGACCGCCGAGGCATCTACACCGAACTGACGCCGGCCGGCCGCGAGCTTCTCGAAAGCGCACGGCCGACGCACGACGCCACCCTCGAGGCCGCACTCGACGAGGCATGCAAAACACCCGAACTCGCGCCACTGGTGCGCGCGCTCCACGAACTACCCGTCGGCTAGAAGTCTGCCGGAAGCAGGGCACGCTCCTCGATGCCCGAGACCACCTGAGCGACAAACACACTCGCATCGACGACCGCCCGCCCACCACGCGCAGGGACCAGAACGTCGGCGGTGCCGCCGTGCACCTCGTTGTCCCCGATCACCGCGATGTACGGGTCACGGTGAGTGCGTGCCTCGCGGATGCGACGTCCCAACGATCCGTCAGGCGCGATCGCCACTCGAACATCGCGAGCCTCGAGATCGGCCCGCAAACGCTCGGCCTCAACCTGGTGCCGGTCGCCGACGGGCAGAATCGAGACTTGGTTGGGTGCCAGCCACGGCGGCATCCGCCCTTCGAACCTTTCGATCAAAAGCGCAGTCATGCGTTCCATCGACCCGAGCAAGCCCCGATGGATCATGACGGGGCGAGCCTTGGATCCGTCCTCAGCGGTGTACTCGAGGTCGAACCGCTCCGGTTGATTGAAGTCGAGTTGCACGGTCGAGAGTGTTTCCTCGCGGCCGTGCGCGTCTCGCACCTGGACGTCGATCTTGGGACCGTAGAACGCTGCCTCCCCCTTCGCTTCCACGTACTCGATCGAGCGTGCGTTCAGCGCCCCGCGAAGGTGATCCTCGGCGTCCACCCACTGCTCGTCGGTGCCGAGGTACTGCCCCTCTCCCCCTCTGATCGAGAGTCGGTACCCCCGTTCGGCAATCCCCAGAGTCGAGTAGCAGCGCTCGATCGCGTCGAGCGCGACGATCACTTCCGCTTGCACTTGTTCACGACTACAGAAGACATGTGCGTCGTCGAGATTGATCTGTCGGACTCGACTCAATCCGCTGAGAACTCCGGAGAGTTCGCTACGGAACATCGGGCCGAGTTCACGAACGCGGAAAGGTAGCTCGCGATAACTACGACCGCGAGCGGCGAATACCTGAGCGTGATGAGGACAGTTAGCCGGACGAAGGAGAAATGACTCTCCGCCTATCTTCATTTCAGGGAACATGTCTTCCGAGAACTTGGACCAATGACCAGATCTCTCGTACAACTCTTTCTTCGCCATAACCGGGGTATAGACACCCTGACAACCGGAGCGCGCTGCTTGTTCGGCGGCGAACTTTTCGAGTTCGTTCCTGATGACGGCGCCGTCCGGTAACCAGAGCGGAAGGCCGGCTCCGACTATGGGGGTGGTGGCGAAAAACTCCAGGTCGCGTCCGAGTTCGCGGTGGTCAACGCTCATGAGAGCTCTCCAAATCGTTCAAGGGGAGACGCACACGGAGCGACGAAACAGGAAAGCCCCGGGGCGATAACTCCCGGGGCTGAAAGGGTTCGGTCAGCAGTTGCTAAACGATGCGCCGGAAGAGAACCGGCGTCGTCGTGTTGTGCGCAATACTGACCATGTACGTGAGGTTACATCAACTTCCTACCCACCTACAGCCCGAATTGTCGGGCCTCTATGCTGACGCAACTGGGAAGGCGCAGCAGTAGCCAACGAAACACCCACGAAGAGCGAAGTTTCGGCAATCATGTCCGAACGTGAGGTTCTCGGATATGAGGAGGATGTGCGACGGTGCCGGACCACTTGCTCGAACAGTTGATCACCATTCCTTTGTTCACCGGAATCATCGGGTACATCACCAATTGGTCGGGCGTCCTGATGCTGTTTGCGCCGATCAACTTCCACGGGATCAAAGTGCCCGGCCTCAAACTGCTCTTCCCGTTCCTCCCCCGACGCGTCCAGGTGATCCCCGCGATCACCAGCGACGGCAGATTCGGTTGGCAAGGCATCGTCCCCTCGCGGGCGGAGAAGATGGCGTCGATCGCCGTCGACAAATCCCTCGCGAAAGTCGGCAGCATCGCCGATTTCTATCGCGTCCTGGACCCGGACAGCATCGCCGAGCACTTGGTGAACATCTCCCGCAGTGAAGTGCGCGGCGTGGTCACCAGAATCATGACGGCCGAGAATCCTCAGCTCTGGCACAACCTTCCGACGTCGGTGAAGGAGGCCGTCTTCCGCAAGGTGGAGGACGATCTGCCTGCCAGCGTGCGCATGATCACCGACCGCATCGAAGAGGACATCGACGAGTTCATCGACGCGAAGCTGATGGTGATCCGCTACCTCTCCTCGCATCCCAAACTGCTCAACGACATCTTCCGCACGATGGGCAACAAAGAGCTCAGGTTCATGCAGAACTTCGGCTTCTACTTCGGGTTCCCGATGGGCTTCGTGCTCGTCGGAATCCTCCATCTGGTTCCGCAGTGGTGGGTGCTTCCCGTCGGGGGCGTGATCATCGGGTACATCGTGAACTACCTCGGAATCACGATGATCTTCGAACCGATCACCCCCAGCCGTTGGGTGCCGTGGCGGCAGGGACTTTTCCTCAAACGCCGCACCGAGATCATCGCCGGGTACGCAAAAACCCTGGCCGATCACGTCGTGACGCTCGAGAACATCGGCACCGAACTCCTCGAAGGTCCCCGCTCGGACCGAACGCGGCGGATGCTCGATCAGGTACTGCGCGAATCCGTCGACGACGCCGCCGGCTGGGCAAAGTCGGTGGTCAAGATGACCGTCGGTTCGCAGAGCTACAAGCGTCTGCCCGGCCTGGCCACCACCGAAGTGCTCGATCTGTACCCAAGGGTCTTCGAGGACGCGGAGTTCGCCGAGAGCCAGTCGGAGAAGATTCGTGTCTTCGTCACCGAACGCATGAGCATCCTTTCACCGGAAGATTTCAGTGAACTACTACGCTCAGCCGTCAAACAGGACGAGTGGCTGTTGTTCGTACATGGGGCCGTGCTGGGCTCGTTTGCCGGTTTCCTGCACCTCGCAATATTCGGAGTATGAGTCGGAGTATGAGTATGAGTGAGCACGACCATCGCCTGATCGTCGAAGCGGAATCGTACGACTGGGCTGCGGACATCGCGCCGGTCGAATCCGTGGAAAAGCGTCTGATCCGCAGCCTTGTCGGGCTGACTGCCACGACGACGCTCACGTCGATCAAGCTGACGGGTTGGGCTTTCGGAACGGCGAAGGAGGCGACGCGGCAGATCGTTCAGGCTGCCGCCGAAGCCGCGGCAGAGGCCGCTGAATCGGCCAATGTTCAATCCGAACGTCGGGCCGAGAACTCCAACGGAGACGGCTCGCGGACCGAAAACCTACGGGCAGCAATGGCAACTCGAACCAATCGCAAACAGAGTGTCGAAGCCACTCTCGCGGCGCTGCGGGCACGCGGCGACAGGTTGCTGGACCGTTCCGCGGACGTGACCGATCGCGACGATCTGCACCCGGCCTACGACCGGATCCTCGACGAAATCGCGCCGGACGAAGCTCGAATTCTTCGGTTGCTGGCCACTTCAGGTGCGCAACCGAGCGTGGACGTACGTACGGCGCGGCCGTTCGGCGTCGGCTCGGAGATGATCGACGAGGGTCTGTCGATGATCGGAGAACTGGCGGGATGTCGCCATCTGGACCGCATCAGCGCGTACCTGAACAACCTGCATCGGCTCGGTTTGGTGGCGTTCTCACGAGAGCCCGTCGAGGCCGACCGGTACCAGGTGGTCGAGGTACAGCCGTCGGTGATCGAGGCGGTCAAGCGAGCCGGACGATCGAACAAGATAGTGCGTCGTAGCATCCTGCTGACGCCGTTCGGTGACGACTTCTGTCATACCTGTTTTTCTCTGTAGGGCCTCCGGCCCCGTGAGTGGTTAAGGAGCCCCTGGACTCCTTAACCACTCACGGGGGTGCCCCTACAGCCAGGTATCTTCTGTCGTGGTCGTCAGGAACGCTTCCAGATCGTCACGCCAGGTAGCCGGAACAGTCTTGTCCGGCTCGATGCCCGTGTACTGCCCGCGATAGAAGAGCAGCGGGCGTTCGGTCTTGATCTCACTCATCGACGACACCCGTCCGAAGACGACGTAGTGATCACCGCCGTCGTGGACGGTTTCCACTGTGCAGTCGATGTGGGCAAGCGACTTGTCGATGATCGGTGACCCCAACGGTGATGGCGTCCAATCGATACCCGCGAACTTGTCCGGCTCACGCGACCCGAAACGAGCACACACCGCCTGCTGTTCCTCCGCCAACACGTTGACGGCGAACTTCCCGGTCCGCTCGATTGCCGCCCACGACCGAGAACCCTTGGTGGGGCAGAACAACACCAAAGGCGGGTCGAGTGACAGGGCGGCAAAAGACTGACACGCGAACCCGACCGGCTCACCGTCGTCGACTGTCGTGATGATGGTGATACCCGTGCAGAATTGCCCGAGAACCGTGCGGAACTGGCGTGGATCGATAGCCTGTTCCGCACTCACCGACGCGTCGGGCGAACTCACGGCTTCATTCCCACCGTGAAGTCGTGACCCCACAGGCTCACGGCCGTGCTTTCCCTCGCAATCCAGTTTTCGTCCTCGACCTCTAGCCCCTCACAACCGAATTCGATGTCGAACCCGCCCGGAGTCTTCATGTAGAACGAGAGCATCTCGTCGTTGACGTGGCGACCGAGAGTCGCCGACATCTTGACCTTCTTGCGCAGCGCCCGGTCGAGGCACAGTCCGACGTCGTCGGAGTTCTCCACCTCGAGCATCAGGTGCACGATGCCCGTCGGGTTGGGCAACGGCAGGAACGCCAAGCTGTGGTGACGCGGGTTGCAGCCGAGGAACCTCAGCCACGCCGGGTCGCCGTCCGCGGGCCGGCCGACCATCTGCGGAGGCAGACGCATCGAGTCGCGAAGCTTGAATCCGAGTACGTCGCGGTAGAACCGCAGCGAAGCGTCGTCGTCATCGGTGGTGAGCACAACGTGGCCGAGGCCCTGCTCTCCCGTCACGAACCTGTGCCCGTACGGGCTCACGATCCGGCGGTGTTCGAGAGCAGCTCCGTGGAACACCTCGAGGGAGTTGCCCGAGGTGTCCTCGAACGCGATCATCTCGACGACGCGACGGTCCTTGAGCTGCTCCGCCGTGCCTTCCTTGAACGGAACACCGGCTGCCGACAACCTGTCACGGATATCCTGCAGCTCAGCCGCATTCGCGGTTTCCCAGCCCGAGACGAGCAGACGGTCCGTGTCGTTCGGAACGATGACAAGACGCGCCGGGAAGTCGTCCATACGCAGATACAGCGATTCCGCGTCGACGCCCTTGCCCTCGATCATTCCGAGGATCTTGAGTCCGTATTCGCGCCACGCGGCCATGTCGGTGGCCCCGATGCGCATGTACGCCAGAGATCGAATACCCATCATTTACCTCCGTCGAGCAGGAAGTCGGTTGCGAGCCGGTTGAATTCGTCGAACTTCTCGAGCTGCGCCCAGTGACCGCAACCGCCGAAGACGTGGAGTTGCGCGCGCGGGATCATCTTGAGCGCAACCAGTGCGCCGTCGAGGGGGTTGACCCGATCTTCACGGCCCCAGATCAGCAACACGCGCTGACGAAGCTTGTACGCCTCGCGCCAGAGCATGCCGAGCTCGAAGTCACCGCTGGAGAAGGACTTACCCATCGCCTTGGCCGCAGCCAGCGACTCGGGAGTGCTGGCGGCAGCAAAACGTTCGTCGACGAGTTCCGGCGTGATCAGCTTCTGATCGAAGACCATGATCCGCAAGAACGCTTCGAGGTTCTCCCGCGTGGGCTGGTAGCTGAACTTCCCGAGGTTCTTGACGCCCTCGGTGGGGTCCGGCGCAAACAGGTTGACACTGAGACCGCCGGGGCCCATCAGAATGAGGCGACCCGCACGGTCCGGGTAGTCGAGTGCAAAGCGAACAGCAGCGCCACCACCGAGCGAATTGCCCAGCAGATCAACGCGACCGGTGATCTCGAGCGTATCCAGAAGATCATTGAGCGCCGACGCACTGTGCACGAAGTACTGCGGATGCTCCGTCGGCTTGTCGGACTGCCCGTAACCGGGCTGATCGACGGCGATGACGTGAAAGTTCTTCGCCAACACCGGAATGTTGCGGGCGAAGTTCGACCACGACGACGCGCCTGGGCCACCGCCGTGCAGCAGCACGATGGTCTTGTCGTTTCCGACGCCCGCCTCGTGGAAGTGCAGTTTCAGATCGGGGCGCACTTGCGCGAACCGCGAAGTGGACTCGTAGGTGAGAGCTTCTTCGGTGGTTGTCACTGAGCCTCCTCTAGACCATCGTGTCGGTGATCGGCAGACCGAATTCGCCGGTTCCGAACATGACGTATGCGCGTTCGGGATCGTTCGCGGCGTGGACGCGACCAGCGTGGGCGTCGCGCCAGAAACGCTGAATCGGAGTGCCGTTCTGCAGTGCGGTGGCACCAGAGTTCTCGAAAAGCTTGTCGATCGAGGCGATCGCACGGCCAGTGGCGCGCACCTGGTCGCGTCGAGCGCGCAGCCGCAGTTCCATCGGAACCTCTTCGCCTGCAAGGATCAACGCGTACTCGTCGGCGACGTTGCCGGAGAGCTGACGCCACGCGGCGTCGATGTCACTGGACGCCTCGGCGATGCGCACCTTGGCGAACGGATCGTCCTTCGACTTCTCGCCGGCGAACGCAGCACGAACACGCTTGCCTTGATGCTCGACGTGCGCTTCGTAAGCGCCGTAAGCCATTCCGACGATCGGCGCCGAGATCGTGGTGGGGTGAATGGTTCCCCACGGCATCTTGTAGACCGGTGCAGTGTTCTTCTCGAGGCCCGGGGCGGTCAATTCGCTCATCGCCCGGAAGCTCAGAACGCGATGCTTGGGAACAAAAACATCCTTGACCACAACCGTATTGGAGCCGGTTCCACGCAGGCCGACCACATTCCACACGTCGTCGATCTGGTAGTCCTCGCGAGGAATCAGGTAGCTCACGAAATCGACTGCGCGGCCGTCCTTGAACACCGGACCACCGAGAACGGCCCAGCTGGCATGGTCACAACCCGAGGACCACGCCCACGCACCGTTGACCTTGTATCCGCCCTCGACTACTTCACCCATACCCATCGGAGCGTAAGAGGACGAGATGCGCACGTCAGTGTCGTTGCCCCACACGTCTTCCTGCGCCTGCTGAGAGAAGAGGGCGAGGTGCCAGTTGTGTACGCCGATGATCGAGGAGACCCACCCTGTGGAACCGCACGCGCTGGCGATCTTCTTGACCGCGGAGTAGAACAGCACCGGATCGGCTTCGTACCCGCCCCACTGCTTCGGCTGCAGCAAGCGGAAGAAGCCCGTTTCCTGGAGCCCCTTGATGGACTCGTCGGGGATACGACGCAGATCCTCGGTCTCCTGTGCGCGCTCGCGCAGTGCCGGCAGTAGTGCGTCGAGCCTCTGCATCACCTCGTGGCTGTCATGGTTACCCACTTCGACGCTCCCGTCTTCCTCGATCGGTTGGTTCACTTACACTTGAGACTAGAACACGTTCTCTTTTCTGTCGAGACGCTGACAAAGGTCCCGTTTGTGGCCGCAATGCTGTAACAAGTGCCCCCAAAATCTGGCGGAACCGGATCGAGTTCTATAACGTGTTCTACTAACAGCTAGAAGGGATGTGAGGTCACAATGGCGCAGATTCGCGAGATCGACGTCGGAACGGTGCAAACTCGTTTCGCCCGCGGTTGGCACTGCCTGGGTCTACTGAAGACCTTCAAGGACGGCAAACCGCACGCGATCGAGGCTTTCGGTACGAAGCTCGTGGTGTTCGCCGACAGCAAGGGCGACATCAAAGTTCTCGACGGATACTGCCGTCACATGGGCGGTGACCTCACACAAGGCGAGGTCAAGGGCGATTCCATCGCCTGCCCCTTCCACGACTGGCGCTGGGGCGGCAACGGAAAGTGCACCGGCATTCCTTATGCCCGCCGCGTGCCTCCGCTCGCACGCACCCGCGCGTGGACGACCCTCGAGCAGAACGGTCAGCTCTTCGTCTGGAACGACCCCGAGGGCAATCCGCCGCCCGAGGAGATCGTGATTCCTCGTATCGAGGGTGCGTACAGCGACGAATGGACCGACTGGACCTGGAACTCCATGGTCATCGAGGGGTCCAACTGCCGCGAGATCATCGACAACGTGGTCGACATGGCGCACTTCTACTACATCCACTACGCCTTCCCGACGTACTTCAAGAACGTCTTCGAAGGTGAGATCGCCACTCAGTACCTCAACACCACCGGCCGTCCCGACATCGGAATGGCCTCCCAGTACGGCGGCGACACGCTTCTTCGCTCCGAAGCTGCGTATTACGGACCGTCGTACATGGTCAATCCCCTGTGGAACAGCTACAGCGGATACGAGGTCGAGAGTGTTCTGATCAACTGCCACTACCCGATCAGCCCGGACTCGTTCGTGCTGCAGTGGGGCGTGACGGTCAAGAAGCCGACGGGTGTCTCCGACGAGATGGCCGACAAGTTGGCCGGCAAGTTCACCGAGGGCATCAGCGAAGGCTTCCTACAGGACGTCGCGATCTGGAAGAACAAGACCAAGATCGAAAATCCCCTCCTCTGCGAAGAAGACGGCCCCGTCTACCAGCTACGACGCTGGTACGAGCAGTTCTACGTGGACAAGGCCGACGTCACCGAGAAGATGACGCAGCGCTTCGAGTTCGAGGTGGACACCACCAAGGCAAACGAGGCCTGGCACGCCGAGGTCGAGGAAAACCTCGCACGCCAGAAGGCCGAGAAGGAAGCTGCAGCAGAAGCGGCAAAGAAGGAAGCAGAGGTCTAATCGTGAGCGCCTCGATCGGAACCGACGCACGGTGGGCTCGTTGGGCCAAGGCACCGGACTTTGCCGGGCAGACGGAACGACTCGAGGCGATCGCGGCCCAGACGATCGAGGACAAGCACGAATACCTCGACTCGGGTCTGCAGGAAGTCGACTGCAAGGCATGCGGTGCCTGCGTGCTTGTTCGCAAGAACACGTACAAGCACACCAGTGTTCAGTGGACTTCCGACCCGGCGCTGCGTTGCCACACCTTCAAAGAGGCAATTGCTTCCGGGCAGTCGACGGCGTTGAAGGACGGCTGCCCGAAACTGCACGACAGCATCGCCGACGCAGTAAGGGACGGCACCATCACGGTGCGTGATCCCGAGGTCAGCTGACCTGACTGTGAAGAACGAGGGCCGACCCACCACGGGTCGGCCCTCGTTTTACGTTCCAGCGACTGCGCGTCCGTCAGGCAGGCGGTCGCACCTTTCGTGCAGCCACCGCGTAGACGTCGCTCGACGTGGTGAGAGAGTTCTTTCCGCTGGCCGCCGGCAGTCCCCCGCGTAGATTCACCGCCCAGTTGAGCGCACCGAGCGGTCCACATCCGCTGGCTCCCGGCGTCGCAAACACAGCATCCGAATGTGGGACTGCCGGGAACACTGCACCGGGGAACTCACCGATAGGTTCCGACGGAGGGTTTCCGGTTGTGGTCAGGTGAAGGTTGATCGGATTCGAAACCGAACCGATGTAGCAATCGTCACCGAGCAACGGATTAGACAGTTTCAATCGAACAGGCATGGTGAGTTCCTGCTCGAGAACCTTCAGATCCGGGACTCCCACCGATTCCACCGTCGCGCTGATCTGAGTCAGTCCCAGCGGAGTATCGATCCCGAGAGCACCTCCGGGTACCGAAATTGGATTGGAATAGACCCCGTTGGACCCGTCCTGCTTGGCGACGAACGTCTCGATGAAACTGTTGTCCGGCTGGGTCGCGTATTTCACGCCGCCCGCAACCTTGAGACTTCCGTCCGGGATCGGCACCGAAAGCGCGCCCAATTTCATGGTCCCTCCGCGAACTACGACGCTGGCGCACGTCGTCACCTCGAGATCCTCGATCGGGCACGTGCCCCAACCGTCGAAGGTCAACGGATCAACCTCTGCCGCACCGGAGGAACCGAGCGATCCGCTGCCGGAAGACCCTGACGATGATTCGTCGGCGATTGCCACACCTGCACCGGCCATGACAAATGTTGCAACTAGCGCAACTGTCGACATCACTCGAGACTTATTGCGACTCTTCATCTTCGAAACCCTCCACCGTTGACGGAATCTGACGAGAGCCGCCCACGGGCTGCACCTCGACGCACGTCCGGCACGCTACCGAGAAGCGGGACTTGGATTCACACATATCGGCGAAACTTCCCACCAAAGAACTACGGCGATCAGTCTCGATCGAACTTCCGTCCTAGCTCGGAAACCGTATCGATCCTGTCGGCTCAGTTCGGTTCGACTGTGCCCGAACCGATGACCTGATCGAGGAACGGCCCGAACATCTCCCCCAGGTTCTCGGCGATCTGATCTGGAGTACCGAAGGACAACGTCACGTGACTGATCGCCAGACGCACTATCGTGCTGCCGAACATCTCGGCATGGATGCGGTCGACGTTCGCCCAACTGGTCATGAAGATCTCGGCCAACCTCGCGCTCGCATGTTCGAGCAGCGGAGTCCCGTCGGTGGTGACCAGGCTCAGCAGGTCATGTTGCGGACGAGGACCGACAATACTGACCACCATCGGATCCCGGGCACCGGCGTCGAAGAAGGCACGGAAGGCCGCCGAGACCGCACCCCGGGGGTCCGAATGGTGCAGCGCTACTTCGCGTTCCACCTCTTCGAGGAACTCGTCGACGAAACGGATGAGGTATCCGGACGCCAATCCCTGCCGGGACGTGAACTCCTTGTACAACGTCTGCCGGCTCATACCCGCAGCTTCCGCGATATGCGCCATCGTGATGTCGTTCCACGATTTCTCGGTCAAGAGTTCGCGTGTGGCGTCGAGCGCTGACGCACGGAGGAGTTGACGAGCTGCCTCGTGGTACGGGACACGGGCACGAGCGGTGGACATATCGGGAAGATTTCCATCGCCCGTGCTCGGTGTCAAAACGGTGGACACGCAAGCAACAGAAGTCACGAACTCAGAGCACCGGTAAGGCGACAAGACCCGCCGCAAGTTCGGTCAGATCCCTGTTCGAATCGGCGAGTACGTCGACGCTGATGTCCGGGGAGCGTTCGATAAGGGTTCGGACGGCGCGAATGTCCTTCGGCCGGCCCACGCTCACAGCACCGACGATATTTCCGTCGCGCATGCAGATCGCAGTGAAGTCATAGGAGTCCAAGTCTCCTCGAACAATCACGGTGTCGTCCGCGCCTGGCCAACCAGCTACTTGAATGTTGCGGCCGAATTGGTTCGACCAACTCCATGGGACGGATTCGAAGGGTTCTTCCTTCCCGACGATGGTCTTGGCAACTGCAACTGCGTGGTCCTGCGCAGTGTTCCAGTGCTCACCACGGTGCATGCCGCCGAGAAAACCGTTGGGCACGTTGGCCACATCGCCGATCGCGTACACATCAATGACGGAGGTCCGGAGGTATCGGTCGACCGAAATCCCGTTGTCCACCGCAATACCCGCAGCAGCAGCCACATCGGTATCGGGCAAGGATCCGATTGCGACGACGGCCAAGTCCGCAGTCCACTCACGCCCGTCACGCGCACGTGCGGTGACACCGTCGACACCTGTCGTCAGCGTCTCGAGGTCGACCCCCGTCTGCAAGGCGACGCCGGCCAAGTTGTGCAGCGCGGCGATCTTCTCCGCTATCGACGGTGGAAGCAGCCTGGACAGGGGCAGCGGTTGCGCTTCGAGAACCTGCACACTGCAACCCAAGTCACGTGCCGTTGATGCCACCTCCGATCCGATCAAGCCACCGCCGACCACCAGTAGCGAGGATCCTTCGATCAGCTGGGATTGCAAGCGTCGCATGTCTGCGATATCCCGAAGATAGTGAACGCGCTCGGAATCTTCCGCGGTCAACCGTCGGGACCGTCCACCCGTGGCAAGAATCAGAACGTCGTAGTCGACGCCGTCACCGTCGGCTAAATGTATGGTGCGGGAATCTGTGTCGATTCTCGTGACAGTCACGCCGATCCGAAGGTCGATACCCTGCTCGTTCCAGAAAGTCGACGGCCGCAACCGAACCCGATCGATCGACGCTTTCCCGGACAGTAGTTCCTTCGACAGTGCCGGACGTCGGTACGGCTCCTCCGTTTCGCTGCCGATCAGGATGATGCTGCCGCCGAACCCTTCCTTGCGTAGGGCCTGCGCAGCACCGGAACCGGCGATGCCCGTGCCCACGATCACCACGGTCCGGGTGTCGGGCTCACTGACCGCTGTCATCAGCGGTCCACCTCGACCATCTCGAAATCGACTTTGGCAGCACCACAATCAGGGCAGGACCAGTCCTCGGGAATCTCGTCCCAGCGAGTGCCCGGCTCGATACCGTCGTCGGGCCAGCCGATCGCTTCGTCGTATTCGAACCCGCACTGGAGGCAGCGGAACAATTTGTAAGCAGTGGCAGTCTCGGACATCGGTTTTCCTTTCGCCTGTGAATAGTTCGATCAGGATTGCGCGACGAGCGTGAAGTCGACCTTCTCGCGGACGCCGCAGTCGGGGCAGCACCAGTCGTCCGGGATACTCGACCACGCGGTACCTGGCGGAAAACCCTCTCGCGCAGCGCCTGTCGATTCGGTGTACGTGTAGTCGCAGATCGGGCAGATGTAGGCGTTCATGCATTCACCCCGTAGGCCGCGAGGATCTTGGCGCGCTTCTTCGGCGCGATGTTGACCTGGGTGATGTCGCCTCGGTAGTGCTCGAGAACGCGGTGGTCCATCACCTTGCGCCACAGGGGTGGGACTGTTGCGAGCATGATCATGCTGGCGTAGCCGCTCGGGAGCTGAGGGGCCTCTTCCATACTGCGAAGCGCCTGGTAGCGACGTGTCGGATTCGCATGATGATCGCTGTGCCGCTGCAGGTGGTAGAGAAAGACGTTGGTGCAGATGCGATCACTGTTCCAGCTGTGTGCCGGCGTGCATCGCTCGTACCGTCCGCTTGCGGTTTTCTGACGTAGGAGTCCGTAGTGCTCGAGGTAGTTGATCGCTTCGAGTAACGAGAACCCGATGAAGGCCTGGATCACGAGGTACGGCGCAATGCCGATCCCGAATACTGCAAGCGCGACACCGAACAGGACTACAGACATGAGCCAGGCGTTGAGCACGTCGTTCTTGATGCTCCAGTGTGTGGTGCCCAAACGCTCGAAACGGGTCTTCTCGAGATGCCACGCCGACTTCAATCCCCCGCCGACGCTGCGCGGCCAGAAACCGTAGAGGGTCTCACCGAAGCGCGAGGTAGCCGGATCTTCCGGAGTCGAAACTCGAACATGGTGGCCACGGTTGTGCTCGAGGTAGAAGTGGCCGTAAGCGCTCTGTGCGAGAACGATTTTGGACAACCAGCGCTCGACGCTCTCCTTCTTGTGCCCGAGTTCGTGGGCGGTGTTGATGCCGATTCCGGCCGTCACGCCGATCGTCACTGCGAGCCCGATATTGGAGAGAACACTCAAATCCCAACGCGCCCAGATGTAGCAGGACAGGAAGAAGGCCGTGTACTGCAGCGGCAGATAGGCGTAGGTGCACCACCGGTAGAAGCGGTCGTTCTCGAGTTCGTCGATCACCTCGTCGGGCGGATTCTTCCCGTCCTCACCCGCAAGGATGTCGATGACGGGAATGAGAGCAAACGCAATCAGTGGGCCGGTCCACCAGAAGACATTCCATCCGGTGGCGGTAACAAGCCCCACGGCGATGAAAGTTGCCGATGACGGAATCAGCGCCAACAGCCATAAGTAGCGTTTCCGGTCTCTCCAAGTTGCGGGCCGACCATCTGGCTCGGTGTACACCAACGCCGCCATCGAATTCTCCAGTTCTCGTTCGGATCAGTGAGTGCGTCCTGCGCGGCAACCCGCGACACGAACAACATTTATGTATAGAGAGTGGACAAATTGCGGTCTTTTGTCAACGGTTTTGAAGGTAAAAATTTTACAAACATGCTGATTTGTACACGCCGGAAGCTCTGGGAGGGCCAGGTGTCGACTTCGGAATCCCCGGTCGATCCGCTCGCCAGAGCGCAGTTCTCATCCTTGACGGGCGATCCCCCAGCGCTCCAACCGTGATTGTGTGGTCGAAGTCGGCGCGCACTGCCACGCCGCGACCGAGCGAGAGGATCGACGATGGGGCACTACGACGACTTGGCGGACTCGAAGTTCGAGACCGGATTCCCGACTCGCGAGACTTCGATCTCGTTGCGAAACGAGTTGGTGTTCCAACGAGCCGTACAGAGCTATCTGTGGTCATTGCCGGCGATCAACATCTGGGCGATGAAAGAGGGTTCGGAATCGACGTTCGGTGCCGGATACAATGTCCTCCCGATATGGCAAAACCGAATCGATGCAAAGACTCTCGTGACAACCCCGAACTTCGACGTCGTTTATGCCATGGGATATCTCGATCTCGACAAATACGGCCCTTTGGTCGTCGAGGCCCCGGCGGGAGTCCAGGGGATTTTCGACGACTTCTGGCAACGTCCCATCGTCGGCCCCACTATCGAGGGACACACTTGGAAAGGTGATGTCGGCTTGGCGGGGCCCGACGCCGGATCCGGTGCGACATACGTGCTGTTGCCACCCGGGTACTCCGGGCCGGAACCGGCCGAGGGATACATCTACCGCTCACGCACCAACAACGTATTCCTTTTCTGGCGTGCGTTCTTCGCCGATCCCGCCGATTTGTCTCCCGCTGTCAACCGGATCGAGAGCACCGTCATATATCCCCTCGGACAGAAGGACGGCGCGTTACCCATGCAGTTCCCACGCGCTTCAGGGGTGGAATGCAACATGCTCTTTCCACAGGACGGCACCTACTTCGAGATGCTCGACAGGTTCATCCAGAGTGAGGCCGTCGACCCCTATGACCTTGACCTGCGCGGCTTTCTCCACACACTCGGAATCGAAAAGGGAAAAGCATTCGATCCCACTCCTGACGACCGAGAACTTCTCGACAAGGCCGCTCGCACAGCGTTCAAGATGTCCAAGGTGACAGTGACCAGCTTGCTGGCACTCGAACCGGGGGGCACTTACTATCCAAATCAACCGTGGGTCAACACTTTTGCCGGTGAGAATACCGAGTTCCAATCGAGCGGCACATTCACGAATCTCGAGCAGCGCGGTGCGTTCTTCACTGCGGCGTACTCCAACTCACCTGGCATGGTCGTGAACATCGTCGACAAGGGCGCAAAGTACCCGGCGACTATGAAAGATTCCGAAGGAAACTGGTTGGACGGGGGGAACTCGTACTCACTTCATCTACCTCCGGACTTGCCCGCGGCGCTTTTCTGGTCAGTTGCTCTCTACGACAGCGTCACCGCGTCCGGCCTCGACAACGGACAACCCTTCCCCTCGGTCAACACGATGGACAAACCAACGATCAACCCCGACGGGTCACACGACATCTACTTCGGGCCGACCAAGCCGAACGCTGCAGACGAGACGAACTGGCTCCGAACTCTGCCGGGAAAGGGCTACTTCGTGATCCTTCGTCTCTACGGCCCTGGCAAGCCATTCTTCGACCAGACATGGACGCCAGGTGATCTCGAGCCGATACGCTGACGCCCACGCGGAAATGGCCATTTCGCGAATTCACTACCCGGTTCCTCCGCCTGCCCCAGCACTCGGCCGAGCGCGTATTGGCTCAGCATTCAGAAAATCGAGCGCGCAGCAGTGCGCCGTAAGGCGCTCGCGCTTGGGGTGAAACGTATGCAGCCTCGCCATGCCGGGAGTACAGGCGATCGTCCTCGTAGCGCGGAAATACGTGGACGTGGTGGTGCCAGACGTCCTGGTTGCCCGCCGGTTCGTTGTGCTGCCTGGTCGAGACACCGTCACAGCCGTATTCTTCACGAATTGCAACAGCCACAGCCTGAACCAGGTCGAACACCGAGTGCCCGACGCTCGTGGGCAAAGTGTAGAGATTCTCGAAGTGTTCGATCGGTGACACAAGTACGTGGCCAGGGTTGTCCGGCCACCACTTCGGGGAAATCCGAGCAATTACATTGTCGGTTCGGGCGACGAGGTCGGTCGACGCGTTGTACTCGTCGAACTCACCGAGCGCGTAGCGACAGAACGGGCAGCGGTACCCCGGCGGCTCATGATGCAACTCGTCTGCCCTCACCTCGCGATCTTCCCACGATCTTCGATCCATGCAGGAAACCCCCAAAATGTCCGATTAGGGTCAATTTCCCCAAAACAGAAGTTCGCTTACCCATACTGAAATGACCGACTGTCCCCGACGTGAGTGGGTCCTCATGGATACCGACGTATTGGTAGCGGGCGCCGGCCCGATCGGTTTGACCACCGCGATCGAGCTGCGCAGACGCGGCATCTCCTGTCGAATAGTCGACCCCCTCGACGAACCGCGGCAATACGCGAAAGCCGTCGGGATTCAGCCACGCACTCTCGAGCTCTTCGAGAACATGGGGGTGCTCCGCCAGGCACTCGACGCCTCGACACTGATGCGCGGTCAGATCATGTACACGAACGGCGTCGAGGTCGCCCGCGTCGACCTCACCCTCCCCGAGGACGTTCCTTACTGGTTCCTCTGCCTCCCCCAGTACTCGACGGAGCGCATCCTCACCGAGCGCCTCGCCGAGCTGGGGACAACCGTCGAACGCGGAGTCGGTCTCACCGCATTCGAACAATCCGACGGCGCCGTCACCTGCACACTCAGCGACGGCAGCACCGTGAATGTCCAGTATCTGGTGGGTTCCGACGGCGCTCACAGCGTGGTCCGCAAAGGGCTTGGCCTGAGCTTCGAGGGCGGCGCGTTTGCGGAAAGCTACATGCTCGGTGACGTCGAAGTCGACTGGTCGATCCCCAGCGGCTACTCCGTCCGCGCCAACCACACCACCGACGACGGAACCACCGACGACCTACTCGTCTGCATCCCACTTCCCGGACACAAGCGGTACCGCATGTCGATGCTCGTTCCGGACGATTTGATGCCGGACGAATCGTCGAACAAAGCCTCTGTACAACACGGTTTTTCAACCGGCAAGACACCTGAACTCCATCACATCCAGGCTGTGATCGACAGATTGTCCCCAGAACCGACAACCGCCTCGATGCTGCGATGGTCCTCGGTCTTCCGCATCAGCCACCGCATCGTCGACGCTTACGGTCGCGGACGGGTTTTTGTCGCCGGCGACGCCGCGCACATCCATCCCCCGACTGGCGCGCAGGGCATGAACACCGGCATCCAGGACGCCCACAATCTCGCATGGAAGGTAGCGCTCGCCGTCAAAGGCGTTGCAACAACAGATCTTCTCGGGACCTACGATGTCGAAAGACGTCCGGTCGGTGAAGAAGTCGTCGGGATGACCGTCCGAAATGCTCGAGAAGGAATCGGTTCGGGAGAGTCTTCCATCGACACGGCAATGCGGCGCCAGGCTCAATTGTTGATCGACTACTCGGAGAGTCCGCTGAACACCGGGCGTGATTCTTCGAGTCCACACGTTCAACCGGGCGAGCGTGCACCCGATGCACGCGGAATGCGCCGAGACGGTGTGCAGTATCCAATTCGGTTGTTCGACTTGCTGTCCGGAGTCGACCACACGTTACTGCTGACTTCGGACGGATCCGCAGAGAGCATCAACAGCCTCGAGAAGGTCGCCGACGCCGCCATTCGATCAGCGCACGGCATGTTGGACGTCTACGCGATAGTGCCACCGGGAACCGTGACCGTCGATTCGTTGGTGCCTATCATCGAGGACAACGACTCGCAGCTATGCGCCGCGTATGGGGTGGAAGGTACGGCGGCGCTGGTCATTCGCCCCGACGGCTACCTCGGATTCCGTGGTCACCCGGAGAACGTTTCCGACTACTTCGCAAAAGTGTTTGCCGTCAATCAGGAATGAGCGAAGCGAACATCAACCGGATCTCGGGTGAGAGCTTCATCAACTCGACGTATCCACCCAATGGCCCGGCATCGAGGTAGGAGAACTCCATGCCGGCGCCCTCTACCCGACCTTGTTGCACCACCGACATTCCGCGACGCTCGGCCTCTAGCAACGTCGCCTCGTAATCGTCTGGAACCCAAGCCATGTGATGAACTCCGACGCCGTGAGTCTCCAGGAATTCCGTGTACAGGTTGCGTCCGGATACTGGTTGGATCAGCTCGAGCTGTTGGCTGCCCGCATATCCGATCGACACGTGCACGACATAGTCCGCGGGCTCCCCGCGATACGTTGTGGTCTCGGGGCCAAAGACGATGCCTGGCATACGCAGCCACCGCTCCACTCCCCACTGCCGAGTGAACTCCTGTTCGGCAGCCTCGATGTCCTCGACCACCCAGCAGATCTGGAAGATCGGTCCCGAGACCAACGGGTTCATGCCATTTTTCCGTTGTCGACCGAGTAGACGGCCCCGTGTATCGCCGAGGCGTCGTCGGAGGCCACGAAAGACACCATCTTCGCAACGTCCTCGGCTTCCATCAAGCCACGCGGCGACGCAACCTTCATGACGAGATCGAAGTCGACTCCGTCGGGGAAGGTGAATCCGGTGACTTGAGGAGTCATCATGCCGCCGGGGCAGATTGCGTTGACACGCAGAGATTTTCCGGTGAACTCCATCGCCATCGCTCGGGTCAGTCCGATGAGTCCGTGCTTGGCAGCGCAGTATCCAGCCGAGTACGCCTGCCCTTCCAGCCCCGCGATCGAGGAGACGTTGACGATGTTGCCGCCCCGTTCCAGCAAGTGCGGCAGTGCTGCTCGGGAAAGGAAGAACGGTCCGTTCAGATTGACCGCAAGGTCATGTGCCCATTCGGAATCCGCAATGTCTGCCGTGTGGCGCAACGAGTGCGATCCCGCCACGTTGACGAGGATGTCGATACCACCGAGTTCGTCGACACACGCTTGCACGGCCACATCACACTGAGCAGAATCCGAGACGTCCGTCGCTGCGTAACGACGCTCACCGTCCGTGCCGACCACCTCGACCATCGACTGCCGCAGCTTTTCCTTGTCACGGGCGATACCGAAAACCTTTGCGCCCCTGCGGTGGAGGATCTCGGTGACGGCGCGCCCCAACCCTGAGGACGCGCCGGTCACCAAGGCCACTTTTCCGGCCAGTACGTCTGCCATGGCCTAGGAAGCCGCTGCTTCGCGCTGGAGTTCCAGCGCGATGTCGATCAACTGATCTTCCTGGCCGCCGACCAACTTGCGCTTGCCTGCGCGCACCAACAGCTCCGCGGACGACACTCCGTACCGCTCGGCCTGACGCTCGGCATGCTTGAGGAAGCTCGAGTACACGCCGGCGTAGCCCATCATCAGTGCTTGACGATCGAGCAGGCATTCCTGCGGCATTGCCGGGCGCACAACATCTTCGGCTGCATCGGCGATGGCGAAGAAGTCGATACCGGTCTTGACGCCGATCTTGTCGCAAACACCGACGAAGGCCTCGACCGGGGCGTTGCCGGCGCCGGCACCGAACCGACGGGTACTACCGTCGATCTGCTTGGCTCCCGCACGAACTGCCGCAATGGAATTGGCGACGCCCAGGCCCAGGTTCTCGTGGCCGTGGAAGCCGACCTGAGCGTCGTTGCCGAGTTCCTGAACCAGCGCCTCGACGCGATCGGATACCTGCTCGAGTACCAGCGCGCCGGCCGAGTCGACCACGTACACACACTGGCAACCCGCGTCGGCCATGATGCGAGCCTGCTTGGCCAGCTTCTCCGGCGGAATCGAGTGAGCCATCATGAGGAATCCGACTGTTTCGAGTCCACGCTCACGCGCGAGGCCGAAGTGCTGGATGGATACGTCTGCCTCGGTGCAGTGAGTTGCAATGCGGCAGATGGACGCACCGTTGTCCTGTGCGATGACGATGTCGTCCTTGATGCCCAACCCGGGCAGCATCAGGAAGGCGATCTTCGCGTTGGTCGCCGTCTCGACTGCAGCTTTGATCAGTTCCTGCTCGGGAGTCTTCGAGAAGCCGTAGTTGAAGGAGGACCCGCCGAGGCCGTCGCCGTGAGTGACCTCGATGACCGGCACTCCGGCTCCGTCGAGCGCACCGACGATGGCTCGTACTTCTTCGACGGTGAACTGATGACGCTTGTGGTGGGAGCCGTCGCGCAGTGAAGTGTCGGTGACGCGGATGTCCCAGCTCGAATCGAAATGAATCATGTCGCTCATGCCTTCACACTCAGAAGCTTCTGGGCGATTTCCTCGCCCACCTTGGTGGCTGCTGCCGTCATGATGTCGAGGTTGCCCGCGTACGGCGGCAGGAAATCGCCTGCGCCTTCGACCTCGACGAACGTGGTGACCGTTGCATAGCCACCGGAAACGACGCTCGGTTTGTCGAACTGCGGTTCGTTGAGCAACCGGTAGCCGGGCACGTACTGCTGGATGTCCGTGACGACACGGTGAATGGAGTCGGTGATCGCGGCCTGATCGGCATCTTCGGGGATAGCGCAGAAGATGGTGTCGCGCATGATCATCGGCGGGTCCGCGGGGTTGAGGATGATGATCGCCTTACCGCGCTGTGCGCCGCCGATGGTCTCGATACCGCGGCTCGTGGTCTTGGTGAACTCGTCGATGTTCGCGCGAGTTCCCGGGCCGGCGGACAACGATGCAACGGAGGCGACGATCTCGGCGTACGCCACGTCGACGACTCGCGATACCGCGTAGACGATCGGAATGGTTGCCTGCCCACCGCAGGTGATCATGTTGACGTTGGGTGAGTCCAGGTGTTCACGCAGGTTCGCGGGCGGAACCACAGCCGGGCCGACCGCGGCCGGAGTCAGGTCGATGGCACGGATACCGGCGGCCTCGTAGCGTGGTGCTGCCTCGCGGTGCACGTATGCCGACGTCGCCTCGAAGACCAGGTCCGGTTTCTCCGCCTGGCTGAGCAACCAGTCGACGCCCTCGGCGGAGGTCTCGAGTCCCATCTTGCGGGCGCGCGCCAATCCTTCACTCTCGGGATCGATTCCGATCATCCATCGCGGTTCGAGCCACTCGGAACGCTGCAGTTTGTACAACAGATCGGTACTGATGTTTCCCGATCCGACGATCGCCACACTTGCCTTGGTCATGACTACTCCTACGTGAACTGAAGAGAGACGGAACCGAGGCCGCTGAACTCGGCTCGGAAGTTGTCGCCTGGATGAGCGTCGATCGCTCGCGTGCACGAACCCGGCAGAACGATGTCGCCGGCCTTGAGCCGAACTCCGAACGTGTCGACCTTCTGCGCCAACCATGCGACAGCGGTGACCGGGTTCCCGAGAACCGCATCGCTGCGCCCCTCCGCAATCCGCTCGCCGTTGCAGGTCAGAACCGCATCGATCGCCTTGATGTCGATGTCCGACGGGCGAACTCGTTCCTTGCCGAGAATGAACCCGGCGGATGAGGCGTTGTCCGCGATGGTGTCCGAGAGGCCGATCTTCCAGTCCTTGATCCGGCTGTCGATCAACTCGATGGACGGCGCATAGGCGACAGTGGCGTCGATGACGTCTTGTTCGGTGCACCCGGCGCCCGGCAGATCTGCTCCCAGAATGAAGGCGACCTCCACCTCGACGCGTGGGAAGCAGAAGCGCGACGTGTCGACCGGACGGTCCTCGAACTCTTCCATCTCGGCGAGCAGGTGACCGTAATCTGGCTCGTCGACGCCCATCATCTGCTGCATCGCCAGTGACGAGAGCCCGACCTTGTGCCCGACCACCTTTGCGCCACCGGCAACACGACGCCTGATGTTGATGAGCTGGATCTCGTAGGCGTCGACGACGTCGATGTCCGGATACGTGGCGATCAGCGGGCTGATCGGAGCGCGATCCCGTTCCGCCGAATCAAGATGGTCGGCAAGTTCGCCGCGGATCTGCGTCGAGAGCATCGTTCAGGCCTTTCCGACAGTGGAGAATGCGGCTGCATGCTGACCGGCTCGTCGTCCGGAGAACACGCAGTCGGCGAGCGACAAGCCGCTCACATACGAGTTGGAACAGATACCGACGGCGGTACGGCCGGCGGCATACAGGCCAGGGATACCCTCCCCGGCCTCGTTTTTCACCATGCCGGACGATTCGTCGACCACCAATCCACCGAGCGTGAGCATCGGGCACGGATTCATCATGTTGGGCTTGATCGAGACGTCGTACATCGTGAACGGCGCAGACAGTATCGGCCTGACGAAGTCCGACGGTTTGCCCATCGGATCAGGTTGTCCGGCAGCGGCAGCGGAGTTGTGCGCGTCGACGGTGGCTTGAAGGCCGGCGACGTCTATGCCCGCTCTACGGGCGACCTCGGCAATGGTGTTGCCACGCACTGCGGTACGCATCATGCCGGTGGTCTGTACCCGCTGGAACCACATCGACTGGTCACTGATCTGCGATTTCGCTTCGCGAACGAGTTCGGAATCTGCCAGCAGCCAACCGATTCCGTTGCTCTTCTCTGCCATCGCCTGACCGAGAGCGGCACCGTAACGTGACTCGTCGACGATTCGCGCACCGGATTCACCCACCAAAATGGAGCCGAGAAAAGCACTCGGCGGGACGATGAATCGCCAGGCGGAAACATTGCCGAGCTTGTCGGTGGCTCCCCCGGCTTCGATACCGAGGTTGATGCCTTTGCCGTCGTCCCCGGAGGTGCCGAGCGGGATACCGCCCTTGTAGGCGGGGGCATGGGTGCGCATCATCTCGCGATTGGACACGAAGCCGCCGGCGCTGAGGATCACGCCGCCGCGCGCCTGGATGCGAATCCGCTTGGCGTGCTTCTTCTCGATCTTCGCGATGAGTGCGTCGAGAATCGTGCGCAACTGCGGTGCGTAGACGCCGGGCTTGGAGGACAGGGACCCGAGCGTCGCGTGACGCCGACGAACTCCGGCAGGTGCGTCACGAAGAGTCAGTACTTCGACGCCGATCACCCGGCCGTCCTCGATGATCAGCCGGTCCGCTCTCGTCTGGCCGAGCAACTGGACGCCCTTGGCCTCCGCGGACTTCGCGAGCGGGCCGTAGAGCATCTTTCCCGACGTGCCACGCCCCTTGGCGCGATGGCCGCGAGGAGCAGGTTTTGCGATGTCACGGAACCCGCCGGCAGATTCGCTACCCGAGAAGTAGAGGTAGTGCTTGTTGCTCGGGTACGACGTCTTGTACGGACAGAGTGAGGCTTCGAACGGCACGCCGTGACTGCGCAGCCAGTCGATCGACGCCGGGCTCTCGTCGACGAACCGGCGCAGGGTCTGCGGCGTCACCGCGTCACCGACCTCGCGGTTCAGGTAGGCGAGCATGGCTTCGGGACTGTCCTCGACACCGGCTTCCTTTTGAATCACGGTGCCGCCGCCGGCGTAGTAGATTCCTCCGGAAATCGTGCTGGCCCCACCACCGAGTGCTCGGTCGATCGCCAAAACCGACGAACCGGCCGCTACCGCTTCGAGCGCCGCACTGGCGCCCGCCACACCGAACCCGACCACAAGGACGTCAACCGAAGTATCCCAGGTCACACCGCACCATCCTCAATCTCACTGCAACGTGTTTCGTTATCAATGACAACGTCCGGAAATACTTCCTGGCAGAAAGCATGGACTGACACCCCCATCATTCTATAACGTGTTCTACATGAGCAAGCAGGAATACGACATCGTCGTCGTCGGCAGTGGTGCCGCAGGTATGACAGCGGCCTTGACCGCAGCCCACCAGGGCTTGAGTGTGGTCATCGTGGAGAAAGCCGCCCACTACGGCGGATCGACCGCCCGTTCCGGTGGTGGGGTCTGGATCCCCAACAACGAGGCACTTCAGGCGGACGGTGTCACCGATACCCCGGAGGCCGCACGTTCCTACCTGCACAGCATCATCGGCGACGTCGTCGCTCCCGAACGCATCGACACCTATCTCGAGCGCGGTCCCGAGATGCTCTCGTTCGTGTTGAAGAACAGCCCTCTCGAACTGCAGTGGGTGCCCGGCTACTCCGACTACTACCCGGAAGCTCCCGGCGGACGCCTAGGTGGCCGCAGTGTCGAGCCCACCCCGTTCGACGGCAACAAGTTGGGCGCCGACCGCAAGAACCTCGAGCCCGACTACGTCAAGGCCCCCAAGAACTTCGTCATCACCCAGGCCGACTACAAGTGGCTCAACCTGCTGATGCGCAATCCTCGCGGACCCCTGCGCGCCATGAAGGTCGGCATGCGATTCCTCGCAGCCAAGGCCACAAAGAAGGATCTGCTGGTTCGCGGCCAGGCACTGGTCGCCGGTATTCGACTCGGACTTCAGTCCGCCGGAGTACCCATCCTGCTGAACACCCCGCTGACCTCCCTGTACACCGAAGACGGCGCAGTTCGCGGCGTCAACGTCCTAATCGACGGCGAGGAGCAGGTCATCCGCGCTCGCCACGGAGTTGTGTTGGGATCCGGCGGATTCGAGCACAACAAGGAAATGCGTGAGAAGTACCAGCGCGGACCCATCGGCACCGAATGGACCGTCGGCGCGAAGGCAAACACCGGCGACGGTATCCGCGCAGGCCAAGAAGTCGGCGCTGCAGTCGATTTCATGGACGACGCCTGGTGGGGCCCGTCCATTCCGCTGACCGGCGGACCGTGGTTCGCTCTCTCCGAGCGCACCCTCCCGGGCTGCATGATGGTCAACATGTCGGGCAAGCGCTTCGGCAACGAGGCTGCTCCGTACGTCGAGGCAACCCATGCGATGTACGGCGGTGAGTACGGTCAGGGCGAAGGCGCCGGCGAGAACATCCCGACGTGGATGATCCTCGATCAGCGCTACCGCAACCGCTACACGTTTGCCGGTATCACTCCCCGCTCCCCCTTCCCCGGCCGCTGGCTCAAGGCCGGCATCGTGGTCAAGGCGGGAACCATCGCCGAATTGGCCGAGAAGACAGGGCTTCCCGTCGCATCGCTGACCGAAACCGTCGACCGGTTCAACGGCTTCGCACGCAACGGCAAGGACGAGGACTTCGGACGCGGTGACAGTGGTTACGACGCGTACTACGGCGATCCCCGACTGAAGAACCCCAGCCTCGCCGAAATCAGCAAGGCTCCGTTCTACGCCATCAAGATGGTTCCGGGTGACCTCGGCACCAAGGGTGGTATCTGCACCGACGTCAACGGCCGAGCACTACGCGAAGACGGAAGCGTCATCGACGGCCTCTACGCCGCTGGCAACGCGAGCGCTCCGGTCATGGGCCACACCTACGCCGGACCAGGCGCGACCATCGGCCCCGCAATGACTTTCGGTTACCTGGCAGTACTCGACATCGTCGAGCGTGCGAAGAAGGCCGAGAGCACCGAGGCACCGGCAGCTGAAAAGACGGCGGTCGACCATGCCAATTGATCCGAAGATCGCACTCGGCGCCGAGCTTGCGCCACAAGAGTTCTCATGGACCCCGTCGGATGTGCAGCACTACCACCTGGCACTAGGGGCAGGTGCTCGTCCGCTCGATCCGAACGAGCTTCGATACCTCGACGACGAAAAGCCTCAGGTACTACCCACCTTTGCCACCGTCGCCGCCAACTTCCACGCCACCGAAGCGCCGAAGGTCTCGTTCCCCGGCGTCGAAATCGATCTGGCGAAGGTAGTCCACGGGAGCCAGGAAGTCACTGTCCATCAGCCGATCCCGGCAAGTGGAAGTGGCCGCACCACAACTCGAATCGCCGAGGTCTGGGACAAGGGCAAGGCCGCGGTGATCGTGCAGGAATCCGTCACGGTCGACGCCGAGGGCAACCCGCTGTGGACAGCTCGCTCGTCCATTTTCGCCCGCGGCGAGGGTGGTTTCGGGGGTGAACGTGGTCCGTCGGAGTCGATTACGCTTCCGGATCGCGAAGCAGATGAGACAGTGGTGACGCCTGTGCTTCCACAGCAGGCTTTGCTGTACCGGATGTGTGGTGATCGGAATCCGTTGCACTCGGATCCGCAATTCGCCTCCGCGGCAGGCTTTCCAGCGCCTATCCTGCATGGACTGTGTACTTACGGAATGGTCTGCAAGACCGCAGTGGATACCATGCTCGACGGCGACAGCAGTCGGGTAGCCGGATTTCGGGCCCGCTTTGCCGGGGTCGTATTTCCCGGCGAGAACTTGAGTATCCAGATCTGGAAAGACAATGGGCGACTCCTGATCTCAGCTTCCGTACTGGAGCGCGAAGCTCCTGCCCTGGCTGACGTAGTTCTCACTCTTGTCTGATACCAACCTGTCTGATACCCACCTGTTAGAACTCACCGTAGTTCTCGAACCCGATGGAGTAGCCCGAAGATGACGGCACAAGACGAAAAGTTCCGACTGTCCCGACGAGGTTTCATGGCCGCTGGAGCCGGCGCCGTGGCAGCGACCGCATTCGCCGGCTGGACGCCGGCCTACGCCGTCCCCGCCGGCTCCTCCGGCTCCGCGGGTGGTCCTGTCTCCACCCTCACACCGCCGCCCGCCTTCCCCGAAGGCATCGCGCTGTACCAGCAGGCATATCAGAACTGGTCCAAAGAGATCATGCTCGACGCGATCTGGACCTGTTCACCCAAGACGCCCGAAGACGTAGTCCGCCTCGCGAACTGGGGCCATGCCAACGGCTACACCATTCGTCCCCGCGGTGCCATGCACGGCTGGACGCCGCTGACCATCGTCAACGGTGCGCCGGTCGACAAGGTCATCCTCGCCGACACCACGGTCCACCTCACCGGCGTCTCCGTCAACGCCGGTGGCAGCCCGGCCACCGTCACCGCAGGACCCGGCGCGACCCTCGACGCCATCACCACCGCACTGCAGGCACAGGGCCTCGGGTTCGCGAACCTGCCGGCGCCCGGTGTGTTGACCATCGCCGGCTGCCTCGCCGTCGACGCTCACGGTGCAGCGCTCCCCGCCGAAGGCGAAGCACACGTTCCCGGACAGACTTTCGGCTCACTCTCCAACCTCGTCACCTCCCTGACCGCAGTGGTCTGGAACGGCAGTGAGTACGCGCTCGAGACGTACGCGCGTAGCGATGCAGCGATCAAGCCGCTGCTGACTCACCTCGGACGCACCTTCCTCACCTCCGTGACCTTGCAGGCCGCTCCCAACTACCGCATGCGCTGCGTCAGCCACACCGACATCGGTTGGCAGGAACTCTTCGGCGCCCGCGGAGCGTCCGGACGCACCTTCGAGAAGTTCGTCCGCGAAAACGGTCGCGCAGAAGCAATCTGGTACCCCTTCACCGAACGCCCGTGGATGAAGGTGTGGTCACTTGCCCCCACCAAGCCGCCGTTCTCGCGTGAGGTGACCGGGCCCTACAACTACATCTTCTCCGACAACCTCCCGGAGCCGGTCACCGACATGATCGGGCAGATCAACGCCGGAAACCCGGGCATCGCACCGGCATTCGGGCAGATCATGTACGCCACCACCGTTGCCGGACTCGCCGCGACCTTCTCCAACGACCTGTGGGGATGGTCCAAGGACGTCCAGTTCTACATCCGGGCCACCACCCTTCGTCTGACCGAGGGCGGCGGAGCCGTCATCACCTCGCGCGCCAACATCGGCCAGGTCATCCACGACTTCACCCAGTGGTTCAACGGTCGCATGGAGTACTACCGCTCTATCGGACAGTTCCCCCTCAACGGCCCCGTCGAAATCCGTTGCTGCGGCCTCGATCAACCCTCGGACGTCGAGGTCGACTCGGCAGGCGCCCCCACCATCTCGGCCATGCGCCCGCGCCCAGACCATCCGGAATGGGACACCGCCATCTGGCTCAACGTCCTCGGCGTCCCCGGAACCCCCGGCATGTTCGCGTTCTACCGCGAAATGGAACAGTGGATGCGTAATCACTACAACAACAACGACGCCACCTTCCGCCCCGAATGGTCCAAGGGCTGGGCGTTCGGCCCCGACAAGCCGTACACCGACGCCCCGATCATCACCCAGGGCCTCCCCCAGACCTACCGCGACGGCGTCCCATCGAGCGACAACTGGGACACCGCCAACGCCGCATACAACGCGTTGGATCCGCACAAGGTCTTCAGCAACACCTTCCTGGACCAGTTGCTGCCCTGAGGTCCAAGCACCAGGCACGCACTCTGCCAACTCGACGGTCGTCGCCACTCCCCTACTTTCGGGAGTGCGGCGGCCGTCGTGCGTTGCAGTGAGCGGGATGAAGGAGTCCCCCCGCATCCCGACCAGGTAACTGACTCAATCGCGATCAGGATGGATCGCCTCGTGCATACTTTCCACGGCCCTGGCATGAGTTGAGAGCTCGGACCGAGCCGACCGAATCGTGGCGCTGTCGCTGCGCGCCCCCGGCTCGGACGACGACGAGTCCTCTCCGGGGTTCGACGCGCCACCAGCGGGATGCTCGGAGGAGCCGGTGCGCTCTTCCCTCTCCGCGCGGGCGCGCAACAACGACTCGGACTTCGGGGTATTTCGCATCGGAGCATTGTCCCAGATTCATCTCCCATGACTCACATGGAGCGCTCTCACCCCCGGTGACCAGGCCGTTCCTGAACATCGATACCTAGAAAGTTCGCGACAAAATATCTACAGCGGTCAGGGTAGACATTCTCACGAGGGTGTTGTATCTTTTTTCTCGTAGCAAGGAACGAGTCAAGAGATGCGGGAGAGATGAACTACCCGCAAGCAGTACCGCAGGGCAGGGACGTGCCGGGGCCGAATTCGTGTGTGAGTGTGTAGTCGGACCCGGCACCCCCCCTTCAAAGCGGCTACCGGACGTTTTGTGCGAGTCCGGAAGTTCGAAAGAATGCAGTTATGTAAGTAAGTTCAACCCCATCCGGCCCCCGGCGCACCTCGCGCCGGGGGCCCCGTCCGTTCAGCGAAAGAAGCGAGCCATTCCGGCAGATACACCACCGGGGGACCCCTCCGGCAGATTCGACGACGAGAACTATCCTGCGTACAGCATGGGACATGCGGCCGAGATCCTCGGTGTCAGGCAAGCTTTCCTTCGTAGCCTCGATGCCGCGAAACTGCTTACCCCACAACGCTCTGAGGGCGGACATCGCCGCTACTCCCGGTACCAGCTGCGCATCGCGGCCCGCGCGCACGAACTCGTAGCCAACGGCACGGCGCTCGACGCGGCTTGCCGCATCATCATCCTCGAAGACCAACTCACCGAGGCTCGTCGCATCAACGCCGAGCTCCAGCAAGCACAGGACCGACGAGCGGAATCGGACGCAACGCCGGACTGAGGACTGACGTGATCAGGCACTGGGAGTAGCAGTCACCCCTAACCGTCAATCTGTTCCCTCCCCCTTCGAACTGCGCTAAATTCAGTCAATTGGGACATTGCTAGGCGTCGGTTGCTCGATTTCCACATCGAAGGGATCGCAGGCATGAATTCCTCCCACCACCGCACTCGGGTGCGGCTAGCTGCTCTGTCGATCGCCTTGACCGTTGCCATTGCAACCGCTGCGTGCAGTTCCGACGAGGACTCGGCAACAAACACGAGCAGCGCATCTCCCAGCACCGCGAGCAGTCAGGAATCCACCGAGATCGCGGACCTCGTCCGCCGTCAGGTGGCCGACTTGGGCCTCAGTGCCGCCGTGTTCGGAGTGTGGCGGGGCGACGACGAGATTGCTCTCGGTGCCGTCGGAGAGTCCCCTATCGGAGTTCCGGCGACAACCGACATGCAGTTGCGCGTCGGTCAGCCGATGGAACCGATGCTCTCGACAGTTCTGCTGCAACTCGACGAAGAGGGAACGCTTCCCCTCGATCAACCGATCGCGAAGTGGGAACCGAACTTTCCACGCGCAGAGACCATCACTCCACGAATGCTGGCCAACAGCACGTCGGGCATCTCCGACTACGTGACCGATCCACAGTTCCTCAAACTCTTCACGGACAACCCGATGAAAGGCTGGACTTCTCAGGAGATCCTGAATCTTGCCAACTCCCGCCCACCGCTGTTCGAACCCGGCACCAGTTGGGCGTACGCGCACAGCGACCTGACGCTGCTCGGCGACGTCATGGAGAAAGCGACTGGAAAACCGCTGGGCGACCTACTTCAGCAGCGCGTCTTCGATCCGCTCGGGATGGATCACAGCAGCGTTGTGCTCACGTCGCAGATGGACGAGCCGATCCTGCACGGCTACACCAATGAACGCGGAGTATTCGAAGACTCCACTTTCTGGAATCCGACGGCTTTCCTGCACAGCGGAAACATGAACGCGCCTGTCGCCGACGTCGGAAAGTGGGTGCGCGCGCTCGGAACGGGAGAGTTGCTCTCCGACAAGGCTTTCGAGCAGCAGATGGCGCCGACGACTGCGGGCTTGGGAAGTATGACGGCGGACAAGTTCTTTTCCTTCGGGACCGGGCACCTCGACGGTTGGCTGGTGATGAACCCGTCGTACGGCGGCTACAACGGGCTTGCGCTCTATTACCCCGACTCGAAGACGACGATCGTCGTCTACGCCACGCTCGGGCCGACAACCAACGCGGACCTCAACAACGCCGTGCCGATGGGCAAGGCGATCGGAACCCTCCTCGAACCGGATCACCCACCGCAGGTCCCGACGCCGTGACGCGCCACACACGCTGGTAGCAAACAGCGTCGGTCGGCAACTTCCTGTTTACGCACGGATTACCTCCAGGACTTATCGCCCCATCACCATTCTCTTCAGTACCGAACGAAACGCGTCGGACCGCGGGTTGTCTCGCCAGTGAACGAGAACGTAGATAGATGGGGACAGGCCCGATGAGGAAATACGCGATGTCAGTGGCATGCACGGTTGCAGTCACAGCGGGGGTGACTCTTGTGATGTCGGTGCCTGCCGGAGCGGACCCGAATGACAGTGGGTCGTGCCCTGCCGGTGCGGTATTCGCGGTCGGCGGAACGTGGGATCCGACGGGACAAACGACGCAACCCGTCACCGACCGCTACGTGGCCCAGGGTTACGCCTCCAAGCCGGTGACCTACCCCGCCAGCTTCTGGCCGCTCGGCGATCAGACGTACGACCAGAGCGTTGCCGCCGGCGCCCAGACGCTTCGCACTGAAGTCAACGCTTTCCACGCTCAGTGCCCGGGCAGCGAGATCGTCGTCACCGGATACTCACAGGGAGCGCGTATTGCCGGCGACGTTCTCGGTGACATCGCACGCGACGGATCCATTCCGCAGTCGCAAGTCGAAGGCGTCCTCTACGCCGACCCTCGCAACTCGGCCGGGGGCATCGAAACCGTAGTGCCCAATGTCGTTCCGGGAGCGACGATGTCCGGAGCACGCGGTGGATTCGGAGACATCGCAGTGCAGGAAGTCTGCATCGAGGGTGACGGCATCTGCAACATGCCCAAGCCGCGTGATGCGCCCGAGGTGTTCGTGGATTCGGTCTTCGGCTACTTCACGAAGCACAACACCTATACGCCGATGATGTCCGAGCCCGCTCCGCCTGCTCCCCCGGCACTGCCGCAGACGCCGTCTGTGCCACTGCAACCCGCTGACGTTGCCACTGCGATCGTGACGCGGGTCGTCGAGAACATCACTCCGTATCTGAGCGCTGCACTCGCGACCGTGCTGACGAAGTAACGCGATACCGCCTGTTCGGTTGACTGAAAGTCGACCGATTCGTACAAGTCGAGAGCCACCAGTATCGAGCACCATCGATCACATGCTCACCTTCATCGTCAGATACGGGTACGTCCCGTTCATGCTCTTGGGAATCAACGGAGCCGCAATCGCGCTGGCGGCATCCGGCGCGCCGAAATGGTCACTGGTGGCATTGATTCTCTTCGCAGTGGCCTGCTCTTTCGCGGCCGAACGGGCGCTTCCCTACGAATCTTCGTGGAATGCCCCGGGACCGGACAGGTTTCGCGACGCTGTCCATGCGTTTGTCAACGAATCCCTCATCTTGGTCAGCGTCGCGGTAATCCCGTTGATGGCCGCGGTGATTCCGTTCGACGGGCTGTGGCCGAGCGGTCTTCCGTTTGTCCTTCAGGTCGTCTTCGCAGTGTTGGTTGCCGATTTCGGCATCACCGTGGTGCATTTGATCAGCCACAAGGTTGGATGGTTGTGGCGTTTCCACGCGGTTCATCACAGCCTCGAACGGTTCTACGGTATGAACGGACTGATGAAGCACCCCGTGCATCAGACTTTCGAAACCGCCGGCGGCGTCCTGCCACTGATCCTCCTCGGGATGCCCGTTCCAGTTGCCTCGGCGCTCGCGGTTTGTGTCGCTGTCCAACTCCTGCTTCAGCATTCGAATGCCGATTACCGCATCGGCCCCCTGCGTCCGATACTCGCCCTCAACGCCGGCCACCGATTCCATCACCTGAAGTGGGCGGGAATCGGTGACGTCAATTTCGGTTTGTTCACTCTGATCTGGGATCACCTTTTCCGCACTTATTCTTTCGATCCGGAAAAGCGCTTCAGCAGTGACGATCTCGGAATGGCGGCCAAACCCGACTACCCGGACGACTACCTCGGCCAGTTGGCCGAACCGTTCCGGAAACAGAACTGACGGACGATCGGTGGAGATTCAGCCCGCGAGTACCCGTCGCATGACGGGCTTGGCTGCAAACGCACTGGCCAACACCAACGCGATCCCCACAGCCAGGGTGACGCCCAACTGAACCAGCGCCATCGGAGTGGTCAATACGGCTGCCCCTGCCAGCGGGAAGAGGAACAGCAGTGCAGCGCCGGCGCCGGCCAGTGCCATCACCACCACGGGAGTGCGAACGTGCCTCACGCGGGCGCTGTCCATCACCTCGACAGGTGTACCGGCCAGAGTCAGACTCCGATACAGCTCACGGTTGTCGAGGATCCCGGATACCTGGGTGAGCGCAGACGAGATGGCAGCCAACGTGAATGTTGCTCCGAGAGTGAACAACACCCCGGTTCTCATGTCCGCGAACAGGAACTCCTGCCCTGGCTGCAAATCCTGCCCCTCCCCGTTGCCTATCGCGGCGAGGAGAGATGTGCCTGCGGCAACAAAGCTGGCCATCGTCACACCGCTGACCGTGCGCCACACAGCCTTCGGATTGTCCAGGACCCGACGCGCCGCAATCAGCGAAGCACCGTCTTTGGCGCATTTGAGCATGATCCGTCCAAGCAGCGAAATGACGAACGGACCGACCAACGCAACAACGCCGAAGCAGAGACCAAGGCCCACCAGGATTGCCGCGATGCTTGCCGCGGAGCCCCCGAATGCACTCCATCCCACAAGAACCCCCACCCCAGCCACAGCGAAGATCATCTTCGGTGCGGCGCTGGGATTGCCCGCCGTGACGCCCAACGGGCTCACGAACACCTGGCGCATCCCGAGCATCGACGTCAAAGCAGCCAGGATGGTCATTCCGAATACGATGCCCACCAGAGGGAGTGTGCCAACCCAAAGCTCACTCCACTCGAATGTCCGACCTTGAAATCTCAAGAGAGCTACGAGCGGCAACGCGAGGAGGTATCCCACCACACCGATCAACGCACCGGCCAAGCCCTGGATACCCGATTCCGCAGCGCACAGCGCAACGATCTGGCGAGGGGTGGATCCGATGAGTCGCAGCGAGGCGAGTCGTTCGTCGCGACGGCGCGCGCCCAAGCGGGCCGCCGCCAGACCGAGAGTGACGGCTGGAACGATCATCAACACCGAAGCTACCCCTGCGAGCGCTAGGTACGCCTCGGCTTCGGGTTCGCTCGATCTGCCCGCGAATGCACCGTAGCCGCCGAGCACCGTCAGCAACAACGTCGTCGAGGCGGCAAATGCGGACACTGGGAGCGCGAAGGTACTCAAGGCCTTTCGCCCTTCACCGCGCACCGTCATCAATGCAACGCGCGCTGTGGCCTTCATGCCGCCACCTGTGTCCCGACGAGCGAACCGGCCTGCATCATCATCGTGCGATCACACCACCGAGCGACTTCGGCATCGTGAGTGACGACGACCAACGCAGAACCGATCTGTTGAGCCGAATCACGCAACACCCTCATCACTTCCCAACTCGTCTGCGCGTCGAGGGCACCGGTCGGCTCGTCTGCGAAGAGAACTGCGGGTTTGGTTACCAACGCTCGCGCAATCGCCACACGTTGCGACTGCCCACCCGACATCTGACCCGGGCGACGATCCTGCAACCCATCCAGCCCCAACGGCGCGAAGAAGCCGTGCGCCGTCCGCTTGGCTTCTGCGATGGACAACCCGTTGAGCACCAAGGGCAAAGCGACGTTCTCGATCGCCGGAAGCTCCGGCAACAGTTGGCCCGATTGAAAAACGAACCCGTACGACTCCCGTCGGAGCCGGCTGCGGTCGTTCTCACCGAGGTTCTCGATATGCCGGCCGCTCAGCAAGATTGCTCCCGAGTCGGGCTTGACGATTCCTGACATGCAATGCAGCAGTGTCGACTTCCCCGATCCTGAAGGACCCATGATGGCCGTGGCAGTACCGGCGCGCACTTCCAGCGATACACCTCGGAGCACCGGAACGTCGCCGTACGACTTGCCCAGCGCGTGGACCGACAGGACTGCGGGTGCTTGTGCGTTGTTCATGATTCCACCTTCTCGTGAACCCCTCGCGAACACATCGGCCCAGCGCACGATCTTCGGACTGAGCTCGGTCCTACCGGAGGATGACCGGACCCCGAGCTCTGTCAGGGTCGTCACTATGATTTCCGACATGACCTGGTCCGGCGCCGTCCACATGCAGCCCGGAATTCTCATGTTCACCGGCGCAGTGGGATCCGCGCACATGCATTCGCACGCCGCTGTTCAGATCATGATCATCGACGACGGGGACGTCACGGTCACGGACGGGGACGGCCACAGTGAAGTCGTGCGGTCCGTGGTCATTCCATCCGGGGCGGTCCACGCGTTGTCCGCCTCCGAGGGTGCGCGGGGACGGGCGATCTACATTGACTCCACCACCGGGATGGGTCTGCGCATCAGGCCACCGGAGCCGGGCCGCGGTGGTGTGGCCGACTGGTCGGACCCTGGGCAGACCGCAGTAGCGATGACGGACCGCGGCGCTGATTCGGATCTGGAATACGCAGCGAGGCTGATCGATTCACTATCCGAACGCGAAAAGGCGTCGAGCCTGCGCGCTCTTCACCCGGCCCTCGAGCATGCCCTGACGCTACTTCCCGAGAGAATCTCGGGGCAGGTCACACTGACGGACATCGCCGCCCTGGTCTCCATCTCGCCCGGACGGCTGGGAAGAATCTTCAACGATCAACTGCAGATGAGCTTTTCGACCTACATCCGCTGGTTACGGTTACGACGCGCCATGGAAGTGATGAGCAGTGGCGCAACTCTGACAACCAGTGCACACGAGGCCGGTTTCACCGACAGCGCCCATCTCAACCGTATCTGCCACAGTATGTTCGGGCTCACGCCCAGCGCCGCGACCGGCGGCCTCACCTGGAATTGACGCTGCCCCTCAGCTGACGCTGTCCATCTCCGTCCTCGCGAGCAACGACAGACGACTGTAGAGGCGCGCCAATCCGGGAACGTCCCGAAGACTGCCCGCAACGTCCTCCACACCGGCAGCGGCATACACCGTCAGTCGCGCATCGACGTCGTAGAGAACATCGACGACATTTCCGAAACGGCGAAGGGCAAATTCCGAAGCTTCGGCAAGCACCGGTACTCCGAAGATCACCCAGTCGTCGAAGCGGGAGGCAAGCTCGAGATAGTCGGCAGCCGAGGTCGAACCAGCGCACAGCACCTCGAAGTCGAACCAGACAACACCGTCTCGAATCGCCGAGCACTCCAATGTGCGTGTGCCTATCGTCAATTCGACACTTTCGCCCGAAGGCCACGTAATTCCCGAGCCGACGAGGAATGCCCCTGTCGCAAAACGGTAGTCCCCGGCACCTGGCTGACCCGCCGTCCGATAGTCGACGGAGCCACCCAATTCGATCACCTCGAGAGTCCGCTCGATCAACTCGATCGACGGAACGAACTGCTCGTGAAAAAGCGGATTCGGAAGAAGATCGGTCGGCGGGACATTGGACGTGACAACAACAGTCACACCTTTCGCGACGATTGTGTCGAGAACCCTTGCCATGAACATGGCGTCGGCGACGTCGTCGATGTGGAACTCGTCGAAACAGAGCACGCGGATTCCGTCGACGACGTGGTCCAGCGCCGCGCCCATCGACCCGAGTTCGTGCGCCCGAGAGTGCAGATCTGCAAAGAACCGATGAAAGTGAATGCGCCGCTTGCCGACTCGGATGCTCTCGTAGAACTCCTCCATGAGCATCGTCTTACCGCGGCCGACGCTACCCCAGAGGTAGATCCCTCCGCCGACCTCACCGTCGGATATCCGGGCTCGCAGGGCATCGAGAGCTTCACGTGCCGCCAACTGCTCTTCGTCCAGTAACATGAGGCTCCTCTACATCTGTAGAGTCGAGGCTAGTGACCGAAGGCAAATCGAGTCAATGTGACCCTCACGACGCACCATCTGCAGCATGCAACTCCGGCAGCATGCAACATCGACAGCAAGGAACGACATGAAGCCCGATCGCAGAGCCCTCATTGCGGCATCCGCCGTCACGATCATCGCCGAGCAGGGCCCGCGTGCACTCACCCATCGGGCGATTGATCAGTCCCTGGAACTTCCTGCCGGTTCGACGTCGTACTATTTCCGCACTCGCGAGGCACTTCTCGAAGCAACCGCATCGCACATCGTGCACCGGTCACGTTCGACTTTCGGCGAACTCCGCGAGAGGCCCAGCGATCCTGCTGCCCTGACGGCCGAGTATCTCGACGATCTTCTCTCGCACCGCAGACACGAATTGATCGCGCGCTATGCACTACTCGTGGAATCTCCCCGAGATTCGGCATTGCACCAACTCCTCGAAGGCAGTCTGTTTTCGCTGGAGAAGGCAAGACCCGTCTTCGAAACCGCTGGTGTTGGCGACCCTGATGTCTCTGCCGCAAATTTCCTGAGCCTGCTGGAGGGCTTGATCTTCGACTATTGCCTGGGATCACGTAGCCGGGACCCTCACTCCAGCGAAACCGTTCGGCAACTTCGGATCCCGATCGACATCTACCTTCGCGGAGTGGGGGTCATCTGAAAGACCTTGGTCAGCAGAGGCTTCCGGTACAGGGTTGTCGACCAGAGAACAGCGCCGCGACAAAGGGAGTGCTGTCTGGAACCGAAGCCGGGACGGTTCCCAGATGATCAGTGGGATAGGTATGGAATGCAAACTCCACACCGTTGGCAGCGAGGTCGGCCGCGAACTTCAGTGTCAGCGGTGCCGGAACATCGATGTCCGACAACCCCTGACCGATGAAGAACGGGCGGTCGTATCCTGCGGTCGGCACAGTGAGCAGTTCACGCGCAGCCTCCATGAATACTGGATTGTCCAGCGACTTCGTCAGCACCTGCCCGAGTGTGACGGTTCCGTACTTCGTGCGCGCCTCGGTGTAGCACATGTTGTTCTCGACGTCGTCGAGGATGGTCTTGCCGAGCGGGGTCAGATACGAGTCGATGTCGATGTCCGGCCGCGAAGCACGCAGTCCGTCAAGAACGTTCGCGATGTAGACCGTCGTACCCTTGAGCGGAAGCGCCGGGAAAGCCGGACCACCGAGCGGTAGAAGATTTTCGATGTTCGAGGGGACACCAGTGGCGACAGCGCCGCGGTAGTCCAACTCCGGCGCGTAATCAGTGGCAAGCGAAGCGGTGAACATAGTCGCCTGCCCGCCCTGCGACTGTCCCATCGCAACCCATTCGCTCGACAGGTCGTCGTCGACCGCACGAGCGGCACGCACCATGTCCACAACGCTGTGTGCAGCGGAACGACCGTCGAGATACGGGTGAACACCAGGTGTTCCGAGCCCCACGTAGTCGGTCGTCACCACCGCGTATCCCTGCTCCAGCCAGTGACCCAGATGCGTCGCGGTCCGTTCGAGCGGAACACTGCTGCTCGGCGCACACTGATCCGCCACACCCACCGTTCCGTGCGCATAGGAGATGACCGGCCAACCACCCTCGGGCGGAGCTCCCTCTGGGCGATACACCACACCGGTGCTCGTCATCGGCGCGTCCTTCGGGCCCGTCGACCAGTACGTCACCTTTGTTGCGCTCACGGCACCCGGGATCACCCGATCGGGACCGAGTAACTCCCGACTCACGACAGCACCCGGAGCATCATTCGGTTCCGCTCCGGCCGGCGCCGCAACTGTCAACGCCACCAAAGCACTCGCACTCAGCCCGACGAGCGTCCTACCCAGTCGCTTACTCACGTACTTCTCCTACGATTGCGGTGACGGTGCATCTGTGGTGATCGGCCCCACATCAGCCGATCGAGTTCAGACCATAGAACAGCCTTACCAATTGGTCAACCTAGATTCCCACTCCGCATCTACCGTCGTGACACGCCTGCTCGGGTAGGGTGGCGGTGTTCGATACGTGCAGGTCCCAGCGAGATCAGGAGGCCGAAAGGCTCTCTCATGTCAGCACCTGATCTCCCGACCTTCCCTGCTTCGCAGCAGAAGTCGGTGGCCGCGATTCTCCGAGCAGCAGGTTGCGTATTCGCCGAAGACGAGGCTCGCCTACTTCTTCACACCGCACGCTCTCTCGATGAACTCGACGCGATGGTCGACCGACGAGTTGCCGGCGAACCACTCGAACCTGTCCTCGGATGGGTCGAGTTCTGCGGCTTGCGTATTCACATCGACTCTGGAGTCTTCGTCCCACGCCGGCGCACCGAGTTCCTCGCCCGGCAGGCCTGCTCACTCGTCGTCTCGGGAAGCGTCGTCGTCGACATGTGTTGTGGCTCAGGAGCTGTCGGTACCGTCCTGCAGTCGACGCTCGATGCCGTCGATTTGTACGCGGTAGATGTGGAACCAGCCGCGGTGCGGTGCGCTCGCCGAAACATCACACCGCCCGAGCGCGTACTCGAAGGCGATCTCTTCGAACCACTGCCGACGGAATTACTCGGTCGCGTGGATGTGGTCGTTGCCAATGCACCTTATGTCCCCACCGATTCGATCAGGCTGATGCCGCCCGAAGCCCGTCTTCACGAACCGCTGGTCTCGTTGGACGGCGGCACCGACGGACTGGACCTGCAGCGACGCATCATCGCGGACGCTGCGCCGTGGCTACGACCGGGTGGCTGTCTTCTCGTCGAGACGAGTACGGAGCAGGTCGAAATGACTGTTGAAACATTCACTCGGGGAGGTTTTCTCACTCGAGTGGCAACCTACAGTGAGACCGCCTCGACCGTGGTGATCGGTCAGTGTTGAAGGCGATCGGATCCTGGCGTGGACCACTCCCGAGCGCGGGCGGCAAAGCCGTCGACAAAAAGCCCGAACGCACGATCGACGCGGGCCCGGTCCCCAGTGGCCAGAAGATCCATCGACAGACCCCGCATTTGCGAGAGCAACAGAGTAGCGACAGAGGCAACATCGTCCTCGGGGCAACCCGCTTGTCGTAGACCGGCTTCCAGGGCCTCGATCCAATCGCCTACAAAACGGTCCAGGAACCGTCCGTAGCGTTCGCGGTCGCCGAGCGCGAGGGCGTAAATCTCGACCATCACTCGGAACCGCGGCAGGACCTCCGGCGTCGTACGTTCGGTCCACCACGCGGTCAGCACTGTCGCCGGATCGACCCCCGGTTTCATCGGAACCGCAATCGGAATGGACTCACCACGCATGTTCTCGATGACCTCGGAGAGCAGGTTCTCCTTGCTCTCGAAATGGTTGAGCAACGACGCATGCGACACACCTACGGCCTTGGCGAGCTGCCTCACCGTCAGTTCCCCGACACCGTTGTCGATGATGTAGCGGGTCAGCGCGTCGAGCAACTCCTCACGTCGCCCGGCGTATCTCAGGCTGCGTTTGTCGATGCGTTCGGGCTCCGGCACATACCCACCCTACCGGCCGGAATCACCAGGTCAGCGGCTGACTGCCTTCTGATACCGACGAATAGCGAACGGCACGAAGACGATCAGCAAACCGAAAGTCCACAACAGCGACGCGATGACCGGATTCTGCAGTGGCCACGCATCCGGAACCGTCATCGCAGGATTGGTATTGCCGAACAGTTCACGCACCGCCTGAGTCACCGCCGACACCGGATTCCATTCGGCGATCACTTTGAGCGGGCCGGGAAGATTGGTGGTCTCGACAAAAGTGTTCGCGATGAACGACAGCGGAAAGATGACGATGAAACTCGCGTTGTTGAACACCTCCGGCGTGCGGATCCAAAGCCCGACAACAGCCATGACCCATGACAATGCGTACGCGAAGAACAGAAGCAGCGCATACCCGGCCACCGCCTCGAGGAAGCTGGAATGGATGCGCCACCCCACCAGAAGACCGGTCAACGACATGACCACCAAGCTGATGACGTTGATCAACACGTCACTCGATGTTCGGCCGGTCAGCACGGCAGACGGAGCCATGGGCAGCGATCGAAATCTGTCGATGATTCCTTTCTGAATATCTTCGACCATCCCCAAACCAGTCCAGGTAGCACCGAATATGACCGTCTGCGTGAAGATTCCGGCGATCAGGAACTCTCGATACGACGTGCCCGGGACGGAGATCGCGCTGCCGAACACGTATGCGAACAAGAGCACGAACATGATCGGCGACAAAGTGGTGAACACCAGTAGATCCGGAACGCGCTTGATCTTGATCAAGTTTCGCCTGGCGATGGTCAAACCGTCTTCGAGCGCCATCTGCACGGTCATTTCTGATCCTCCAGTTCAGCCTGGTGCCCGGTCAGTGTGAGAAAGACATCGTCGAGAGTGGGCCGGCGCAGACCGACGTCGAACACCCGAATGCCTCGTGCCGACAGGAGATTCAGCGCTGCGACCAACGCATCTGTACCGTCGTCGACAGGAACGGTGACGCGACGGACATTCTCTTGAACCTGAATGTCCCCCACGGCAAGCGAGCGCAATTCTTCTCGGACGATGTCGAGATGTTCGACCTCGTGCACACTCAGTTCGATGCGCTCACCCCCGACCCGCGCCTTCAGCTGATCTGCAGTACCGCGCGCGATGACCGAGCCGCGGTCGATGACGGCGATCTGGTCGGCCAACCTCTCGGCTTCCTCCATGTATTGCGTCGTGAGCAACAGTGTTGTCCCCTGCGCCACCAACCCTTCGATGACATCCCAGAGACCGAGTCGCGCACGAGGATCGAGGCCGGTGGTCGGCTCGTCCAGAAACAACACCTGCGGCCGAGCAACCAATGCGCCGGCGAGATCGAGACGTCGCCGCATTCCGCCGGAATAGCCCTTGACCGGCCGATCTCCGGCCTCGACGAGATCGAACTGCTCGAGCAATTCACGCGCTCGGGCCTTACTGCTTCGGGCGCCGAGGTGATACAGCCTCCCGACCATGTCCAAGTTCTCATAGCCCGTCAGGTACTCGTCGACCGCGGCATACTGACCCGAAGCACCGATCTTGGATCGCAACGCCCGCGCATCCTCGACCACGTCCAGCCCGGCAACCTTGGCGCGTCCACCGTCCGGAATGAGCAGCGTCGTGAATATCCTTACCGCAGTGGTTTTTCCGGCGCCGTTGGGACCCAATAGAGCCATCACCGAACCCTCGCGCACTTCCAGGTCGATGCCGTCCAATGCCGTGACGTCGCCGTACTTCTTGACCAGCCCCTCGGCCACAATCGCTTCGGTCATGAGCCCTCCCGCATCGGTAATCCGTCGGTAGTCCGTTCCCCAGTGTGACCCAGGAGGCCGACGCATTCCAGGATTTCACGCAGCAGTCCTGCAAACGGGCCCCGACAGGACCCAACCGTCGTGACTCCTCACGATTCGGCTCGCTCGCGTATTCAAGTGGACGAGAGTGCCCCGGATTTCAATTCATGTTAGCGTCGCAAAGTTCGTGCCTCAGAATGCACTCCAAACAAATTTCTCTACAGCCGAAGAATCTGACCTGGAGGATAACTCCCATGCGTTTCATCCCTATGCGACGGTACGCAATCCTACCGAAAACAATCCGTCTCATGTGCCTCTCGACGGCAATCGAACTATCGCTCACATTTGCCTATTCCTATCAGGGGCAAGGGCACACAGAATCACCTACGTTTGCTCCCACTGCTCTTTCTGCCAATCCGGAATCTGCTGCTCTCCCCTTCGACATTCCGGACCGGGCAACGCTGAACGGACGGAAGGTATTCGGACATTATTTTCCGCCGTACCCGGTATCTATCGACAACGCGACCCCGAACAGCGACTTCTACACAACTCAGTACATGACAGTGCATGGAGAGAACAATGCACACGTCAACTCAGCTGGATTCATCCGCGATCGGCCTGCTCCACGCCCTCCGATCGCAGATCCCCAGTGGCGTCAGAGAGATCTCGAAACTGAAGTTCGTCAGGCGGTCGCTGCTGGGCTCGACGGGTTCTCTGTCGACATCATGGCCAAGGCAACGGACACCAGTTGGTGGGGTTCAATCATTCCCGGCGCGCTCATGCAAGCCGCAGCCACAGTAGATCCGAATTTCAAAGTAATGCTCATGCCCGATATGAGCGCTTCTTTCAATAACATGACGCCTGCAGAGCTCGCCGCAGAAATGGCACCATATGCGACAAAACCGTCCGTATTCAAACTTGCGGACGGACGCCTCGTTATTTCCCCATTTCTTGCAGAAGCCAAAAGTCCAACATGGTGGTCGCAGTTCATCACCCTGATGAGTCAGTCCTATGGGATAAATGTCGCATTAGTTCCGGTGTTTTTAGACGCAGCGGCAAACCGCAATGCGTTTGCCTCCATCAGCTATGGCATGTCGAGTTGGGGAAACCGGAATCCGGCGGGAAACCCAGTGGTCAACAGCCCAAATACTCCGCTTGATTTGGCTGCCGCGGCTCATGCGTTGGGAAAGATCTGGATGCAATCGGTCTCCTTCCAAGACGTCAGACCGAGCCAGGCCATCTACGACGAAGCGGAAAACACACAGAATCTTCGCAATACCTGGCAGATCGCGCTCGATTCAGGCAGCGAATGGGTCCAACTGACAACCTGGAACGATTACAGCGAGGGGACTTCCTTCGCTCCCAGCGCCGGGCACGGACGCTCCCTCCTGGACATCAACGCCTACGGTCTGTACTGGTTCCGGTCAGGGGTAATGCCGACGATCGTCCGCGATACTGCCTATTTGAGTTATCGAACGCAGAAAGTATCCGCAGTGCCTGCCAACCCTTCGACACCCCCGATGTCACTGCGCCAATGGTCATCCCCCGCTCGCGACACCGTCGAGGTTCTCACCTTCTTGACCGCTCCCGCAGTCGTCAAAGTGACGGTGGGAACCACGACAACCACCTGCAATGCCCCGGCCGGGATGAGCAGCTGCATCGCCCCGTTGAAAGTAGGTTCCATCAAGGCTTCTGTCGTTCGCGGCACTACCGAGGTGTCCCGGGTGAGTTCGCACGCTGCGGTAACTGCCACCCCGTACAACCAGAATCTCGAGTACCTGGTTGATTCCAGTCGGAGATAACGGTGACGAAGATCGGGTCAGTCCGTCGACTCACCCGATCTTCGTTGCGCCATCGGTTTCGGCTGCAATTGGTAACTCGGGCAGCGATACCGCCCCCGTCCGCTCCACCTTCACTGCCAACGTCACCGCGGCGGCCAGTGCTGATACGCCCGCTCCGATCCAGTACAAAACCGCGAACGAATGCAGGGTCGGCACAGCGCTCGCACCGATCACCACCGTTGAACTGGCCAATACCGCTGCCGCAACGGCGCTTCCGGTGGAGGTACCGACCGAACGGAGCAGGCTGTTGAATCCGTTGGCCGAGGCAGTCTGATGGATCGGCGCAGATTCGGTGATCAGAGTCGGCATGGCCGCCAGGGAAAATGCCACACCGGCCGATACCACGGCAGCGCCGATCACGATATTGACCAACGTCGGCGCCAACAGCACACGCAAGACATATCCGATTGCAATGACGATCGCACCCGACGCCAACGTAGCCTTCGCTCCCCATCGCCTCGTCACTTTCGACGACACCGGCGCCAATCCGATCATCAGGACTCCGCCCGGCATCATCGCCAGTCCGGCTTCGGCAGCCGAGAGTCCGAGACCGTCCGCCGACGCCAGGGGCAACTGAAGTTCCTGCGTTGCCGCCAACGCGCTGATGAACATGGCAAAACCGAGTAATACTGCGCAGACGTTCGAAACCAGAATCGGAGCGCGAAGGGAAGTCCGCAGATCGACCAGCGGTGCCGGCGTGTGCAGTTCCCACGGAATCCATCCACAAAGCAAGACCACGCCGGACGCGATCAGAACCAGAACCTCGGGGCTTGCCCAGCCCCATTCGGTTCCTTTCGAAACGGCCAGCAGCAGTGCAGTCATAGCGAGTGTAAGGACCGTGGCCCCCAGAAAGTCGAAGCGTCCGCGACTCTTCACCGCCGATTCCGGCACCACCAGCGGCAAGACGACTATCAGTACTACCCCGAATCCACCGGTGACCCAGAAAAGCGCGGGTAGTCCCCAGTGCGCCGAGATCACCCCAGCCATCGGCATACCGAACATGCCACCGATCCCCAACGTCGCACTCATGAGAGCTACTGCACCACTGAGCTTTTCCGGAGGAAGGACATCGCGCATGATGCTGATTCCGACGGGCAGAAGTGCCGTCGCGAACCCCTGCAACGAGCGCCCGAGGATCAGTAACCAGAAACTCTGGCTGAGCGCAGCAACCATGCAGCCGACGATCATCACGGCAAGACAGACGAGCATCATCGCGCGCTTGCCGAACATGTCGGCGAGTCTGCCGATGAGAGGGGTTGCGACGGCACCGGTCAGCAACGTCGAGGTCACCAGCCAGGAAGCGGTGGACGACGATACTCCCGATGCCGTCGCGAACGCAGGCAGGACCGGCACCACCAAGGTCTGTTGCAGCGCGACCACCACACCGCTCAGACTCAGGACGCCGACGACCCACCCGGTCCGCGCTTTCGCGCGAACAGTCTTGTCCGTCAAGCGTTCGAGCGAGCGGCTACTCCGGCGTCGACAGGAACCACGATGCCACTCATGTGGGCACTCGCGTCGGCGGCGAGGAACAGGACTACTCGCGTGATCTCGAAGGGATCCAGCCAACCGACCGGCTGCGCATGCAGAGTCGCGTACACGGGTTCGACGTCGTCTGCCGTCGGCGATTCGAGGTCAGGCCGCATCATTGCGTACATCATGTCGTTGTGAATCATCGGCGTCGAGATATTTCCCGGTGCAATAGCATTCACGGTCACACCCGAGTTGGCCAGTTCGAGCGACACACTCTTCGTCAAACCGATGACGCCCCATTTGGAGGCGCCGTACGCCGCCATCTGGGTGCCACCGGATCGACCCATCATCGAGGAAATCGTGATGATGCGACCGTAACCACGTTCCGCCATTCCACCTGACACGGCCGCAACGGTGTTGAACACACCGGTCAGGTTCGACGAGATGACTTCGTTCCACTGTGCCGACGTCATCGACGTGATCGGAGCGGGCACGGACACACCGGCATTCGCGACGGCGATGTCGACACGGCCGAACTCGGCTTCAGCGCGGGCAACGAGCGCGTCCATTGCGTCGCGATCAGCAGTGTCTGCCTTGACGGCAATGCAGCGACGACCGGTGGCTTCCACCAAACGAACGGTTTCCTTCAGATCCTCCTCGTTTGCGAGGGGGTAGGCGACGACATCACTGTTCTCGCACCGGTCGCAGATCACGATGTCCGCGCCACGCTCCGCGAATGCGACAGCGTGGGCGCGCCCCTGACCGCGTGCGGCGCCGGTGATCAGTGCAACTTTTCCTTCGAAGCTGCCTTCGAGGCTGTTCATGCCGTCTCCTAGTTCGTCGTATGCAAGCGTGCGCTGTACTGCATGCGTACTCCGAACCCGCCCGAAAGAAACAGTCGATCCCGGACAGCGGGAATCCAGCCGATCACTGGTAAACGGCGGTCTCGAATTCCAGGTATCCGTTGATGGATCCAGCGTCCGCGAACGGCAGAATCTGCGTTGCCCAGAACCCGCCGACGCCGGTCTGCCGGTCGATCCAGTAATAGAGGTTGGCAAGACCCGCCCAAGCCAGCGATCCAGCCGGCCTACCGGTGGGTGCCACCTCTTCATTTGTCATGAAGGAGTATGCCCATCCCTTGGGTACACCGGGGAAGAATTCCGCATCGTTGGACAGCGTCGGGAGAACTCCGGGCAACAACCCCACGTGCTGGCCTTCGAGCCCGTTCTGAACGGCTGCAGCTACCGTCTCCGGCGACAACACGCGACCGGATGTGCCCGCGCCGTCGTTGAGCCACATACGAATGAACTTCGTGTAGTCGCCGACAGTGCCGTGCAAACCGTGGCCACCCATGTGCACCTCGGGTTCGGCCGGAAGCTCGAATCCGATGAGCGGAGTGAGGCTTCCGTCGCTCTCGCGCTGATGGATCGGCGCAAGTCGAGCCTTCATCGACGGGCTCATCGTGAATGCCGTATCGGCCATCTCGAGAGGTTCGAAGATGCGCTCACGCATGATATCGCCGAGTCGCTGACCTCGAATCGACTCGACGACCTGGCCGGCCCAGTCGATGTTGGTGCCGTACTCCCACTTCTCACCCGGGTCGAAGAGCAGCGGTGTCGTGAGCGCCGCTTTGCTACACGTGATCACGCTGGGTTGCCCATGTTCCTGTGAGAGCCGGTTGTACGACTCGTTGAAGAAGTCGTAGCCGAACCCTGCAGTGTGAAGGAGCAGCATGCGAGTGGTGATGTCGCGCTTGGGTTCCCGAAGAACGGGGTTTCCACCGGCGTCGAAACCGTCCAGGACCTTCAGCTCACCGATGTCGGGAACATAGGTCACTGCAGGTGCATCGAGATCGAGCAATCCCTCCTCCACACATTGCAGGACAGCGGTACCGGTGATCGCCTTGGTGGTGGAGAAGAGCGCAAAGGTTGTATCGAGGGTCATCGGAACGCCGGAACCGAGAGTCCGCTCGCCCGCAGCACCCTCGTAGATGTTGCCTTCTCGATCCGTAATCATCGCGACCACACCCGGGACGCGATCAGCCCCCTGAGTTGCTCGCGCCAGCACGTCGTCGAGGCGCTGCTTCGAAAGGGGCTTCCGCGCAATATCTTCGATCGTCACTGCATTTCTCCATCCGACTTGCAACTTGTCTTGTCGAACAGAATGTAACGGCGATCACACACCCGGCTCTGCCTCGAAACGGCAGGAAAACTGTCTCGTTTCGGCAGAACCGGGCAGAGTCTGGAGTCAGCTCTGGGGCGCTCCGATATTCACCAGCCAGGAAATGCCGAATTTGTCTGTACAGGCGCCGAATTCGTCGCCCCACATCTGCTTCTCGAGCGGAACGCTGACCGTACCTGTTCCCGACAGTTGCTCCCAGTACCCGCGCAGCACATCGCCGTCGTCGCCGCTGAGGCTGACCGTGATGTTGTCGCCGGGGTTGAACGGCATGCCGGGCGGAGTGTCAGCACCCATCAGGGTGTATCCCTGATCGGTCTCGAGCATTCCGTGCATGATCTTGTCCCCGCCTTCGCCGGGATTGCCGAATTCACCGAACGTGCTCAGCGCCAGCGTGCCACCGAAAATGCCCTTGTAGAACTCCAACGCTTCACGCGCGTTACCGTTGAAACTGATGTACGGATTGAGTCGAGTTGCCATGACGTACTCCTAGCTCGTGGGATTGCTGTCACGTTCGATTTCAATCCTTGCAGAACGCTCCGACACGAAACAACGGATCATCGCAGTTCATCGAGTGCGTAAACCGATCGTCATGACCGTTCAAACAACTGTCCTCAGAGTGGGTTCCGAGTCTCGGAAGGCAACTCTCCGAACCGTTTCCGGTAGGCGGCCGCAAACATGCCCAGATTGACGTAGCCCCAGGCGTTTGCGATTTCGGAGACGGTTCTCCCATCGGAACGCAACAGTTCGCTGCGTACCCCCTCCAGTCGACGCGCGCGCAATCGATGCCCCGGCGTGGTGTCTCGGTATCGTCGAAATCCCGCAGTGAGCGCCCGGACACTGACGCCCACCGCAGCCGCGATCTCGGACGCCGTCGGCACCGAGCGCGCGAAGGTATCGATGTACTCCTCCGCCGATCGCACGTATGCCGGTTCGGCGGAGGCGACGTCGGCGCCGAGTTGCAACCCGGCCTGCGTCGCCCACTCGTCGAGAAGCTGAGCCGTGATGAGTTCTTGAACCCTGGCGCCCAGCCTTTCACCCGACATCGCGTCAGGCGACTCTGCAATCGCGCGAACGACGTAGTCCATCAATGCGAGCCAACTCGAGCCACGCCCGCCGATGGTGCACTTGTGCCGCCACAGACGATCGTCGGGAACCGCCCCGTACCACTGCCGGGCGTGGTCCGCGACAAGCTGATGCGGCACAGTGAGATTCAGCTGCAGATGATCCGCGTCGAATTCGACGAAATAGTCGGTCCGACTACAGTCGGCGACAAAAGTCTCCCCCACGGCAGTATTTGCCGCAGCTCCCCGACCAAGGGCATGTCGGCCGTTGCCTCTGATCGTCGTCAGAACCAGAATGTTTCCGGCCTCAGGAGAACATTCACCGACAGAGACCGGAATGCCGTAGCAGAATCGGGTGACGTCGATCTTGCCCACCGCCGCCGAGTACATGTCCGAAGCCGGCTTCAACCGACTTCCTATCGGCGTGACCGTATACGGCATGTAGATGTTGTCGGACCATTCCTTGATGCGGTCCCAGTCCCGAGAAAAGGCCTGGTGATGCTGCATAGTGGGCCGGCCGGCCGCGTCGATGAGCAAGGCATCCTCGAACATGGTTCGAGTATCGCACCAGGGCCCGGGAAGGTCACGAAAAGTGAGCTGACGCGGTCTATGGCTGTACGGCGGCAGATCGTGTTGCAGCAAAAAGCAGCGAATCCACCGCGGTCCCCCGGATCACCATGTGTGCCCTCATCCGCCCCTCCTCCACCATTCCGATTTTGGTGAGCACCGACGCCGACGCCGAGTTCTCCGGACGACACGTTGCCTGCACGCGCTGTGCTCCAAGGCGAGCGAAGGCGAGTCCCAGGACCGCGCTCCCTGCCTCGGATGCATAACCTCGTCCTTGGGACTTCGGGTTCACGACAAAACCGAGTTCCGCCCGCCGGTGCGCGGCGGACACTTCCCACACAGCTACGGAACCGATGACCGTTCCATCAGCCTTCGACGTGATGGCCAGGGTGAACGTGCGACGTTCGACGAGCTCAGCTTCGAGTGCCGCGTCAGCCAGGAATGCCCTGGTCACCGCGGGGGTGTTCGGCCCCCAATCAACATATCTACAGACGGCAGGGTCGGACGCGTACTGATGGACGGCATCTTCATCCGCGACAGTGAAATCTCGAAGAACAAGGCGTTCCGTAGTCAACGTGAACATCCAGCGATCCTAGAGCGAGCCCGAAAGCACCTCTTGACTCGAACGGGTGTTCGAGTATTGTTTGGGGAGGGGATCGGGGGATTCAATGAGTGTTCTGTTGTCGGATGTGGTGTCGGGTTCTGCGGTGGGGTTGCGCGGACGCCTGTGGCGGTTGTCTGCTTCTGAGTTGCGTGCGGCTGCGGTGTCGGCGAGTGCGGAGATTCTGCGGCTCGAGGCCGTTCGTGTGGCGGCGGTGGACGAACTCTCGATGCGCCCGGATGATCAGGTGATTGCCAGCCGCGGTGTCGGTTCGTGGTTGGCGGCGAACACGATGCTGCAGGTTCGGGACGGGAAGAAGATCGCCGCGTTGGGTGCGGCGCTGCGGCCGTTTCCGGCGGTGGCTGCCCGGTTCGATGTCGGGGACTGCTCGTTCGAGCATGCCGTGTTGATCGTGGCGTTCTGCGAGTCACCTCCGAAGGGCATGCCGGAGGAGGCGCTCCCTCGCTGTGTCGATTTGTTGTTGGCTGCTGCGTCCGGGGTGGAGGCGACGACCACGAAGGTGCGGAGTGTTATCGCGACCTTGGAGCGAGTGTTCGAGTCGGATGAGATTCCGCCCGCGGAAGATGTGGATCGCAACGAGTTGCGGATCGCGTCGACGTTGAACGGTCGGGTGGTGGTGCGAGGTGATTTCGATGCTCTCACCGGTGAAATGCTGCTCTCCGCCCTGTCGAATCTGACGATGCCCACCCCGGCACCCGATGGAACCCCGGATTCCCGGTCGGCGGCGAAGCGGACCGCGGACGGGTTCACCGAACTGATCCGGCGTTACCTCGATTGCGCGAAGACCGGTTTCGATGGTGGCCAGCGTCCGCACGTGAACGTGCACATCAACGCGCGTGATCTCGCTGAGCACCGGGACTGCGCCGCAACACCCTCCACTTCTGATGACGGAATGGCTGTGTCGGATCTCGATGTCGGGCACATGCCCTGGCTGGGGCCACTGTCGGTGTCGCAGACAAGGCTTCTCGGGTGTGATTGTTTCCTGTCCACGGTGCTGCTCGACGGTCACGGCGCGCCGCTCGATGCGAAACCCGGAAAGAGGTTGGTCACCGCCGAACAACGGGTCGCGTTGATCGCCCGAGACAGGGGCTGTGCGTTCCCCGGCTGCACATGCGTGCCGGCATGGACGGATGCGCACCACATCCGGCACTGGGCCAACGGCGGGCCGACGGTGATGAACAACCTTGTCCTGCTGTGCCGTTCACATCACCGGCTGATGCACCGCAAGTCCGGGTTCGTCGGGAAGTGGGTGATCCGGATCGGGGTCGACAACAAACCGTGGTTCATCCCGCCGCCCTCGATCGACCCCCGGCCAGCACCCGCGGCCGGCGAACACCACCTTCAAAACCTGAGGTAGTACTCCTCGGGCACAACAGAACACGGGCCAGCACCGCATCGAAGGAGACCTCGATGCGGTGCCAACAGGCCGTGACGCCTGATGAAGCTGTGCCCACGATAATCAGCGAGTCAGCACAAGCCCCGATGTCGGAACGCCCGTTCCCGCAGTCACCAGTACATTCTCGACGGAGTCGACCTGGTTGACCGAAGTACCACGGATCTGCCGAACTCCCTCGGCGATACCGTTCATCCCGTGGATGTATGCCTCGCCGAGCTGTCCACCATGGGTGTTGATCGGAAGCTTGCCTCCGAGTTCGATTGCGCCACCGGCGATGAAGTCCTTGGCCTCTCCCCTACCGCAGAAACCGAGTTCCTCGAGCTGCATCAGAACATAGGGCGTGAAGTGGTCGTAGAAGATCGCCGTCTGCATGTCCGACGGGCGCAGCCCACTTTGTGACCAGAGTTGATCACCGACAAGGCCCATCTCCGGTAGGCCGGTCAAACCATCGCGGTAATAGCTGGTCATGATGTATTGATCTGCCCCGCTGCCCTGTGCGGCGGCAGCGATAACGGCAGGGGTGTTCTTCAGATCTTTGGCTCGTTCTGCCGAGGTGACGACGATGGCGATGCCGCCGTCGGATTCCTGGCAGCAATCGAGGAGATGCAAAGGTTCAGCGATGAATCGCGAGTTCTGATGGTCCTCGAGGGTGATCGGTTTTCCGTAGAAGAACGCCTTCGGATTGGTGGCTGCATGCTTACGGTCCGCGACGGCGATTCGACCGAAGTCCTCGCTGGACGCTCCGTATACGTGCATGTATCGCTGCGCGACCATCGCGACAAACGATGCGGGAGTACCCAATCCGTGAGGATAGGAAAAGGCGTTGTCCGTTCCCGACGAATTGACCTGCGCCACAAGGCCGGAGTTCACCTGCCCGAAACGCGCACCCGATCGCTCGTTGAACGCGCGGTAAGCGACGACGACGTCCGCGACGCCAGTGGCGACCGCCATGGCCGCCTGCTGAATCGTCGCCGCAGCGGCACCGCCACCGTAGTGAATACGACTGAAGAACTTGAGGTTCGGGATACCCACCGAACGAGCTACTGCCACTTCGGTGTTGGTGTCCATGGTGAACGAGGTAAGACCGTCGACGTCGGCGGGTGTCAGACCGGCGTCGTCCAACGCGGCTTGAACAGCCTCGGCGGCCAGTCGCAGTTCACTGCGACCGGAGTCCTTCGAGAAATCCGTGGCTCCGATTCCGACGATCGCGGCCTTGCCGGACAATGCGCTCATTCAATGTCTCCGTTTTCAATGTCTCCATTCGAGCCCGACGCCGGAAATGCCAGTGTGACCTGCGCAGTGATGTGATCTCCCAGACTGTTCTTGCCGACCACCGCGAGCGAAACGAGATCCTCGTCGTAGGAGGTCACCGTGCCGGAGAGCGTCAAAGTGTCGTAGGCGTACCACGGGACCCCGAGGCGGAGCTTGATCGACGTGAGTACTGCCCGCGGTCCTGCCCAGTCGGTCACGAATCGCTGCACCAGGCCGGTGTCCGTGAGGATGTTGACAAAAATGTCTTTCGAGCCGCGTTTCTGTGCGAGATCACGGTCGTGGTGAACATCCTGAAAGTCGCGGGTAGCGAGCGCTGCCGAGACCACAAACGTCGGGTCGCCGTAAATCGAGAGCTGCGGAAGAACTTCTCCCACAGTGATATCCGTCGTCAAAGTCATCGTCACTCCTTCCCCGCAGAAACCGCAGGAACCGCCGAAACCGCAGAAGCCCCAACCGGCTGCCAGGCGTACAAAGTCCAGGGAGTTCCCCCGGTCTCGTCGTCTCCGGGGAAGTCGAGGTAGATCGCCTCCACCTCCATTCCGATCGACACACTCGAGGGATCGACACCGCGCAATTCGCCGAGCATTCGCACCCCCTCAGGCAGTTCGACCAGGGCAACGACGAACGGCAACGACCGACCAGGAACTTTGGGCGCGTGGTGAACGACAAAACTGAAGACCGTTCCCCGCCCTGACGCGACCACGTAGTCGGTCTGTTCCGACTTGTCCTTCCAGATCGCGGGCACGGGTGGGTGCTGCACCGAACCATCCGCACGCAGTTGAATACGCAACTCGTGTGCGGCGACACCGTCCCAGAAGAACTGTGTGTCGAGAGACGCCGTCGGGCGCAGCATCCGAGATGCGTCCAGGTCCGCAGGTACGTCAGTGGAGGGACGCTCACTTACCGGCGGCGCGAACTTCAAGATCCGGAACATCATCTCCGAGACCAGTTCTTCGCCGACCCGCCAGAAGCTGCGGGTAGTGAAGAACCACCCTTCACCAAGACCTGTCTTCTTCGGTCCCACTACGTCTTCCAACACCGAGGAGATGGTGACTTCTTCACCCGGCTTCAAATAGCGGTGGTAGATCTGATCGCAGTTGGTCGCGACGACGGACGTGAATCCGGCCTCGTCGAGAATGTCCGTCATCCGGCCCAACGGATCGTCGGCTTCTCGAATTGCCCCCAGACCGCGCATCGTCCATACCTGCGCCATCGCCGGCGGCGCGACTATTCCGTCGTGTCCGGCGGCGCGGGCGGCCGATTCGTCGACGTAGATCGGGTTCTCGTCACCGATCGCCTCGACCCAGTTGCGGATCATCGGCAAGTTCACGGGGTCACGGCCGGCGCGAGGAGCGCTTGGCCCGTCCTCTCGAACCCGCTCGGCAGCAGTGAGAATGGGATCTGACACGATTTGTTTCCTATCTCGGAACGCGAGGAAGCTTCAGGCCGGCGGTCGCAATCAGTTCGCGCATCACCTCGTTGACTCCACCGCCGAAGGTGATCACCAGGTTGCGCTTGATCTGCATGTCCAACCACTCCATGAGATCAGCAGTTTCGGGATCGATCGGATTTCCGTACCGCCCGACGATCTCTTCCGCCAGTCGACCGACCCGCTGGATACGCTCGGTCGCAAACACTTTGGTTGCCGAAGCGTCGGCGATATCCACCGAATCCGAATCACTCGACGCCACTTGCCAGTTGAGCAGTTCGTTGAGGCGGTACGTCGCATGTATTTCGCCGAGCGCGCGTCGTACGTCAACGTGATCAAGCAGGTTTTCACGCTTGGCCCAATCGAAGACGTGGTCGTAAATCCCTGCGACGCGACCTGCCGGACCGAGCATGACGCGTTCGTGGTTGAGCTGCGTCGTGATCAGGCGCCAACCCTGATTCTCTTCACCCACAAGCATGTTCGCCGGAACGCGAACGTCCTCGTAGTAGGTGGCATTGACGTGATGCGCACCGTCGCAAGTGATGATCGGGGTCCAGGTGTAGCCGGGATCTTTGGTATCCATGATCAGGATGGAGATGCCGCGGTGCCGCGAATCGGCAGACCCGGTTCGCACGGCGAGCCACACGTAATCGGCGTCATGCCCGCCGGTGGTGAAAATCTTCTGACCGTTGACGACGTACTCGTCACCGTTTCGTGTCGCCGAAGTACGCAGGGCTGCAAGGTCGGTGCCGGCTTCCGGTTCGGTGTAGCCGATCGCGAAGTGCACTTCACCGGCGAGGATCGCGGGCAGGAATTTCTGCTTCTGCTCCTCGCTGCCGTACTTCTGCAGAGTCGGACCGACGGTCTGCAACGTCACCGAAGGCAGTGGGACATCCGCCCGCACAGCCTCGTTGACAAAAATCTGCTGCTCGACTTCACCGAACCCACGTCCGCCGTACTCCACCGGCCAACCGACGCCGAGCCAACCGTCCTTGCCCATACGACGGATGACCTCACGATAGGTAGGGCCATGGCGCTCCACACGCATGATCTTGGCCTCCTCGGGCGAGATCAGCGTCGAGAAGTAGCGTCGAAGTTCAGCTTGCAATGCGCGCTGACTGTCGGTCAGATCGATGAACACCGGGCCCCCACGAGGTCGAGTCGCTGCGAAGCGCCGCCGAGCAGGCGCGCCAAGTCTTTTGCAGTCGAGTAGTAACGATGAAGCGGATACGTGACGTCGACGCCCAGACCGCCGTGCAGGTGGTGAAGCACCTGCATCGTGGCGGGTACTTCCTGGGCGATCCAGTACGCCATGACGTCGAGGTCCGACTGGGCATCCAGGCCCTCCGACACGCGCCAGGACGCCGACAACGCCGCGACGTGAAGAGTCCGCGAGGTGACATAGGCGTCGGCGATCTGCTGTGAGACCGCCTGGAACGTTGCGAGCGGCTTGCCGAATTGCTCGCGTGAGCCGACATGTGCCGCAGTGAGATCGACGGCACCGGACACCAAACCGTCTGCAACGGCTCCGATACTCGCCGTAGCGATCCGGTACAGCGTCTGGACGGCTTCCTCGCCGGCACCGAGAAGTTCACCGACTGCCTCGTCCATCGTGACGGCGAACTCCGGACTGCCGGACGCACTGGGTGTCGGCGTCAATGCGACGCCGGCGGCGGTCGGATCGACAAGAACGACTCCGGCGTCGGTGGGCACAAGAATTCTGTGTGCGCTCGCCGCGAAAGGCACGGCAAGCACCGTCCCGCTGACGCGATACCAGTCGCCCGACTGATGGGCGGTGGTCGACGGCTGCGCCGGGAACTGCTGACCCGGCTCACCGAGCGCCGCGGTGAACACCCGTCCGGCGCTGACTCCGGTGAGCAATTCGTCCTGTTGAGCGTCGGTCCCCAGAGCAACGATGGGAAGTACGCCGAAGCCGAGGGTTGCGAGAGCCGGAATGGGAGCGGCGGCCCGGCCGACCTCGACGAGAAGAGAGCCGACGTCAGTGACCGAGAGGCCCTCGCCGCCCAGACGCTCGGGCAGTGCCAACGTGAGCAGGTCGGCTTCGGCGAATGCCGCCCAGAGCGCGTCCGGCTCCAGTTCACGGGCAAGGAGCGCGGTAGCCACCTCGGCTACCGCTTCCTGGGTTTCATCGGGAGTGAAGTCCACGCTGGCAATCCTGTCTCTGATGTAGAACGTGTTCTAGTTGTATCACCAACGTGGACATTTCTAAAGGCCTCTACTCACGCCGTCTAATCACGGGGCAGGCCCAGAATTCTCTCCGCGGCGACGGTCAACAGAATCTGCGTGGTTCCGCCGGCAATCGACAGGCATCGCGTGTTGAGGAACTCACGCGAGAGCGGACCCTCCACCCATCCGGCTGGGCCACCCAATTCCATGGCGAACTCTGCGACATTCTGACGCTGGCGCACGCCCACCAGCTTGCGGACGCTCGACGCCGGGCCCGGATCCTGACCATCCAATTGCCGCAGTGTCGTGCGCAATTCCAGCAACGAGCCCACCATGGCGGTTCCGATCAGCCCACCGAGCTTGTCTGCAACCACAGGATCGGGATCGCCCGCCAGCTCGAGCAATTCCTCCATCGCACCGCCGAGCGAAGAGCCCCCGCTCATCGCGACTCGCTCGTTGGCGAGGGTCGTTCGGGCCAGTTTCCAGCCTCCGCCGAGCTGGCCGACGACGCAGTCGTCCGGCACGAAGACGTCGTCGAGGAAGACTTCGTTGAACAGAGCATCGCCGGTGATCTCACGCAGCGGCGAGATCCGAATCCCGGCTGTCTTCATGTCGAGAAGGAAGTACGTGATGCCCTTGTGCTTGGGAACCTCGCGATCGGTTCTGGCGAGGCAGATGGCCCAGTCAGCTTCACGTGCAAGCGAAGTCCAGACTTTCTGTCCGTTCAGCTTCCAACCGCCGTCGACCTTCTCCGCGGTCGTACGCAGCGCGGCAAGATCCGAACCTGCGCCAGGTTCACTGAAGAGCTGACACCAGGTGATCTCACCCTTGAGCGTCGGTGTCGCAAATCTTTCGATCTGCTCCGCACTGCCGTGCTCGAGGATGGTGGGAACTGCCCACCACCCGATCACGAGATCGGGCCGGCCGATACCGACGGCCGCCAACTCTTCCTCGATCAAAATCTGTTGCGCGGCCTTGGCGCCCCGGCCGTACGGCTTCGGCCAGTGCGGCGCAAGGTAGCCCGATTCGGCCAAAGCGTTGCGCTGTTCGGATTCGGGCAGCACCACCAATTGCGCTACCTCTTCGCGAATGTCGGACCGGTCGGATTCCAGCTCACTCAAGTCGATCTGAAGGTGACGCCGTGCACCACCGATCGTCAATTCAGCGACGCGTGCGCGCCAGCGGGACGATCCACCCAGAATCTGCCGGAGCGACAGTGCTCGACGAAGGTAGAAGTGCGCCTCGTGCTCCCAGGTGAATCCGATGCCGCCGAGCACTTGAATGCAGTCTTTTGCCGTGTCGACAGCGGCGTCCAGAGACACCGCGGCCGCCACCGCCGCCGCGATCGGAAGTTCGTCGCCCGACTCTGCAGCGACCGCACCGTCCCAGGCGACAGCTCCGGCATTTTCCACTCGGCACAGCATTTCGGCACAGATATGTTTGATCGCCTGGAACGAACCGATGGGTTTTCCGAATTGTTCGCGAATCTTCGCGTACTCCACCGCAGTACGCAGACTCCACGCCGCAATTCCGGCAGCTTCGGCAGCCCCAAGTACCGCCGCTAGATCGGAAACCGATCCTGGCGCAATGTCATCGAGGATTCGGTCGGCGTCGACCGTCACTCGGTCGAAGGAGACTCGCGCCAGTGGTCGCGACTTGTCGATCGTGTCGACCGCTTCGTAGGTCACACCTTCGCTGTCTCCGTCGACGAGAGCCCAGACGACACGCGAGCCTTCACCTTCCGACACCACGCCCGCCGACACGAGGACCGATACGCCCGAGTCTCCACCCCAGGCGTAACCTCCTTCGCCATGAAGCTCGATGCCGCCGGACGCATTCGCCGTTGCCGCAACTGGACTTTCGTCCAATACGACGGCACACGGCAACGCACCGTCGGCGAGCATTTCGGACCAGCGCTTGGCAGCGGGCGACGAACTACGCCCAACCACCAGAGCTGCAAGTGCAGTCGTGAGAACAGGACCCGGCACGAGTTCGATTGCCGCCTGCTCGAGCATTGCTGCGAGATCGACGATTTCGGCTCCGGCTCCGCCTACCGATTCAGGAACGGCGACCGAAAATATCCCGAGAGACGCGAACTCGGACCATTTCTCCCGCCACGAAACTGCTGGTCCACGGCGTACCATGTCCATCGGCGTGGCCGAGCGAGCCCAGGCCTCTATCGATTCCTGGACCGCCCGCTGTTCATCGGTCGTGGCGATTGTCACAACTGGTTCCCGCCTCTCGATAAGTGACACAATTGTTTAGAACGTGTTCTAATATGACACCTGGCCAAGAGTCAAGGCGCGAAGGAATTTGTCGATGACCACAACATCCCGATCCCGCTCCAACGCGGTTGCTTCTGCAACGCTCGGGGACGACGATCTCAGCTCCAACGCGCAACGTGAACGCCGCAAGCGGATTCTCGACGCAACCCTCGCCCTGGCGTCCAAGGGTGGTTACGAGGCTGTTCAAATGCGCGCCGTGGCCGAGCGCGCCGACGTCGCAGTCGGAACGCTCTATCGCTACTTCCCATCCAAGGTTCACCTGTTGGTGTCCGCTCTGGCACGCGAATTCGAGAAGATCGATTCCAAGGGCAAGATCCCACCTGGAACCAGCCCGCTCGAGCGGATGCAGCTGATCCTCAGCCTCATCACCCGCGCGATGCAGCGCGATCCGCTCCTCACCGAAGCCATGACTCGCGCGTTCATGTTCGCCGACGCCTCCGCAGCGGCAGAGGTCGATCAGGTGGGCCAGTTGATGGACCGCCTCTTCGCACGAGCGATGACCGAAGAGGAGCCGACCGAAGAGCAGTTGGCAATCGCGCGCGTGATCTCCGATGTGTGGCTGTCCAATTTGGTGGCCTGGCTCACGCGACGTTCTTCGGCTACCGATGTCGCCAATCGACTGGAATTGACGGTTGAACTGCTGCTCGGTGACGGAACTCGGAAACCCGAATAGACATCCTTTGTCGCATCTGTCATTTTTGCACTGATCTGGCAGAAACGTATCGAGCCAGGAGTCGCTGCATCACCTAGATTTGAAGAGGTGAGCGCACAAGATCTGTCCATCGAACTCCGCCGAGCGCTGTCGGGCGTGGCACGCACGCCGCGTCTGCTCGTAGCCTCCGACTACGACGGGACGATGGCACCCATCGTCGCCAACCCGGACAAGGCGTATCCCCGCGCGGAAACGGTGCGTGCGCTCCGCTCCCTCGCCAGCCTGGCGTCGACGACTGCTGCCGTGATCTCGGGCCGCGCCCTCAAGGATCTGGCGGCGCTGTCCCGGCTTCCCGCCGAAGTGCAATTGGTCGGCAGCCACGGCTCCGAGTTCGACATCGGATTCGTTCACGCGATCGACGCCGACGCCAGGAAACTGCTCGACGAGATCGTCACCGAGTTAGGCCGAATTGCCGCCGATACCCCCGGCGCAACTGTGGAGAAGAAGCCCGCCAGCGTCGCCTTGCACGTACGCAACACCAGCGCCGACGACGCTGAGAAGGCGCTCATCGCCGTTCGCACCGAATCGGCCCTCTGGCCGGGTGTTCAGGTCACCGAGGGTAAGTCGGTGGTCGAGTTGGCGGTCATCGCCACCGACAAGGGCCACGCACTCGACTTGATCCGCCATCAGGACGGCGCTACCGCTGCCGTCTTCATCGGGGACGACGTGACCGACGAAAAGGCGTTCAGCAGGCTGCAGGGGCCGGACATCGGAATCAAGGTCGGCAGCGGGGACACCGTCGCCGACTATCGCGTCGACAGCACCGAGGATGTCGCTGCTGCTCTGGCGTTCCTGCTCGACGAGCGTCGTACGTGGCTTTCCGGTGCCGACGCTCCGCCCATCGAGCGACTCTCGATGCTCGCCAGTCCTCGCACCGTCGCTTTGGTGACCCCGGATGCGACGCTGACCTGGTTGTGCCACCCGGAACCGGATTCAGCGGCGGTCTTCGCGCACCTTCTCGGCGGAACCGGGGCCGGCCACTTCTCGGTCGGGCCTCGCCGAACAGCCTTGCCGCTGAGCCAGAAGTACATCGACAGCACGATGACCGTTCAGACCCGCTGGGCGAGCCTGTCCGTCACCGACTACCTCCCCCACGACGTCCCGCAGGGGCGAACCGACCTGACCCGCATCATTTCCGGTCAGGCAGACGCGATCGTCTCGTTTGCACCCCGTCCCGAGTTCGGCCAGGGTCAGGTCACGCTCGAGGTCGTCGACGAGGGCATTCGGGTCCTCGGCACCAACGAGCCGTACGTGCTCCGCTCCCCTGGTGTGCTGTGGAACATCGCAACCGACGGAAACCAGCAGACTGCCCACGCCATCGTCGAGCCGTCCAAGGGTGACGTCGTACTCGAATTGCGCTGCGGAACAGAAGAACTCGGCCCTTCCGAAGTTCCGGAACTCGAGCGTCGAGCGACCTCGGAGGCATACTGGTCCGATTGGGCCAAGACGCTCGAACTGCCGAAGCTGAAGCCGGACTTGATGAAACGCTCTGCGCTGACCTTGCGCGGGCTGGTTCATGCCGATTCCGGTTCCATCATGGCCGCCGCCACAACATCCCTGCCGGAAGAGATCGGCGGAGTCCGCAACTGGGACTACCGCTACTGCTGGTTGCGCGACGCCGCCCTCACCGCAACAGCTCTCGTGAGCGTCGGATCCACCGACGAAGCCGAGAACTACCTCGACTGGGTCCACCGCGTGCTCGAAACGCTGCCGGGACCCGAGCGCCTGCACCCCCTCTACACGCTCTACGGGACCTCGCTACCGCCAGAGGCCGTCATCGATTCACTTCCCGGATACGCCGGCTCCAGACCGGTCCGCGTCGGAAACGCCGCGAATCAGCAGGTTCAACTGGACGTGTTCGGCCCGATCGTCGAATTGATCGTCGAACTGGCGAATGCACGCGAAAAGGCCGGTGCTCCCGATCCTTTGAGTGACCGCGACTGGGAACTGGTGTGCGCCATGGTCGAAGCAGTGCAGCGGCGCTGGTTCGAACCGGACCACGGCATCTGGGAAATTCGCGACAACCCGCGCCACCACGTCTACTCCAAGGTGATGGGTTGGGTCACCGTCGACCGCGCCGTCGATCTTGCTACTCGCTTTTCTCGCGAGGCTCTGCCCGAGTGGGCGGAACTGCGTGACCAGATCGCCGACGAAGTACGACACAAAGGCTGGAAGGACGACGTCCAGTCGTACACCGCGGCCTACGACGGTACCGATCTCGACGCCGCTACTCTGCACATCGGGCTGTCGGGACTGATCGATCCGACGGATCCACGCTTTGCAGCGACCGTCGTAGCCACCGAAGCTGAACTACGCAGCGGCTCAACGGTATACCGATACCATCACGACGACGGTTTGCCCGGCATCGAAGGTGGGTTCCACCTCTGCGCCGCCTGGCTCGTCGAGGCCTACCTACTGATCGGACAACGCCTGCAAGCAGAGGCACTGTTCGATCAGTTGGTCGCGGCAGCGGGTCCCACCGGACTACTCGCGGAGGAGTACGACCCCATCGCGGAACGCTCGCTGGGCAACCATCCCCAGGCGTACAGCCATCTGGGATTGTTGCGGTGCGCGCAACTCCTGGCGTGAGCGCTACCCCTTGATCCGACCTGATGTTCGCCCTGCCAGTAATTCGGTGTCGAGCATCTCGACTATCGGAACGCCGGATCCAGACGGCGACATCAGGAGCGCACCGGCGCGCCGGCCCTTCTCTTCCTGGGGCTGGCGCACCGTTGTCAGTGATTCGCGCAGCGCCTCGTCGACGCCGTCGAATCCGGTGATCGACAGTTGGCCAGGTACATCGATGCCCTGCCAGCGCGCCCAGTCCAAGGCGCCGAGAGCCAGCACGTCGGTGGTACAGACCAGTGCGGTGATCTCAGGGTTGGTCGCGAGAGCTTCCGCCGCCGCCGAGTGCCCGGACTGCGATGTGTGGACGTACCGCTCGATCACCGTGAGTGAGAGTGGGTCCATGTCGGACGCCACCATCGCGTCGCGCACTCCTTCGATCCGCTCACGCTGGACGTGGAAGTGCGGGGACTTGAGTCGTTCCTGGCTGACAACGCCGTCCATCCGGTCGCGCCCCAGCCTCATGCAGAGCACGCCGATGTCACGGTGGCCGAGCCCGATGAGGTAATCGGCGACCTTGCGCATGGCAGCGCGGTCGTCGATGCCCACGAGGGATGCACCGGGAATCTCGCGCGGCTGGTCGCACACCACGATCGGAATGTGACGCTCGAGCACGGCAGCGAGATACGGATCGTCGTCGGCCACGGAGTAGACGACGAAGCCGTCGACGCCCGCCTGCTGGACCACGGCTGCAGCATCCACCTCGTCGCGGCCGGGCCCGGCCGGGATGAGCAGCAAGCCCTGGCCGGCGTCCTCACACGATTCCGAGAGACCGGCAAGGAAGCTCATGGCGGCCGGGTCGCGGAACGAATAACTGAGTGCTTCGGTGAGCAGAAGACCGACGGCACCGGCTTTGCGAGTTCGCAAGGAGCGGGCGACCGGATCGGGTCCGGGATATCCGCGTCGCTTGGCCGCTTGGAGCACTCGATCCCGCAGCTCGACGGAGAGCTGATCGGGTCGGTTGTACGCGTTCGAGACTGTAGTTCTCGACACATTGAGCTCGGCGGCAAGCGACGCCAAAGTGGCTTGACGGCGTGGCTGACGGGACCGGGGCATAAACGGACGTTAGCCGTAGTGCCCGCAGACGGCGCGTTGGGGCTGAACCGAAGGTGAACTACCAGCGACTATGCGCTAATGTGTAACGGTAACGGTTTCCAATAGCATTTAGCCCAGCCTTTGTTCAGGAGAAAAGCACGTGCGTTCGTCGTCGAAATTCCGCACCGCCACCGCCCTCGCGGCCGTCTCGGTCGCCGCAGCATTCGCGCTCACCGCGTGCAGCTCCAGCTCGTCGAAAGACGAAGGCATCACCGTCGTCGCATCGACGAACGTGTGGGGCGACGTCGCGCAGGCCGTCGCCGGCGACAAGCTGACCGTGACGTCGATCATCAACGAGCCGTCCGCGGACCCGCACTCGTTCGAGGCGACTCCCGCCGATGCCGCCAAGATCACCGACGCATCGCTTGTCGTCTACAACGGCGGCGGCTACGACCAGTTCATCACCGACGTCCTCGACGCGGGCAAGGGTGAGCAGAAGACGGTCAACGCCTACAACCTGCTCGACGGCGGCATCCACGCCGGCGAAACCGCGGGCGAATCGCATGACGGTCACACCCACGGCGCAGTCAACGAACACGTCTGGTTCGACATTCCGACCGTCGACGCCGTCGCACATTCGGTTGCCGATCAGCTGAGCGCTCTCGATCCGGACAACGCGGCGACCTACGAGGACAACGCGAAGGCATACAGCCAGAAGCTCGCCGGCGTCACAGCGATCACCGATTCCATAGCCGCTGCCCACGCAGGCGCACCGGTGGCGCAGACCGAGCCGATCGCGCACTACCTCCTGGTCGCAGCTGAACTGAAGGACGCAACTCCCGAAGAGTTCACCAGTGCCATCGAAGACGGCAACGATCCTTCACCGGCCGCAATCGCCGCAACGCGCCAGCTCCTCTCGGAGAAGCAGGCCCGCGCACTGGTCTACAACATCCAGACGCAGGACAAAGTGACCCAGGACATGCGCACCACAGCCGAAACCGCCGGAGTGCCCGTCGTCGAGGTTACGGAGACTCTCCCCGAGGGCCTGGACTACATTCAGTGGCAGACGCAGACCGCGGAGTCGCTCGCAAACGCCCTCTCTGCCCAGTAATTATTTGCCCCACCATTTCCGAGAAGAACCGATCGGCTTGTGACAGAAACTTCCGCGAATACTCCTGTGCCCCCTGGTAACACCGTGCCTTCTGATAACACCGTGCCCGCTGTGACGCTGAAGGACGCTCGATTGTCCTTCGGTGCCCGCACCCTCTGGGACGGACTCGATCTCGAGGTACAGCCAGGCGAGTTCATCGCCGTACTCGGACCGAACGGGTCGGGCAAGACCTCGCTCCTGAAGATTCTGCTGGGCCAACTACAACTCAGCGGCGGTAGCGCACAGATCGTCGGCACGCCGGCACGGGCCGGGAACTCACACGTCGGGTACATCCCGCAGCAGAAATCCATCGACGACGGCCTCCCGCTCCGCGGCCGCGACCTGGTAGGCCTCGGCGTCGACGGTCACCAGTGGGGTACGGGCCTACTGCGCCGGGGGCGTCGCCGCAAGATCGTCGACGACGCCATCGCACAGGTCAGCGCCCAGTCGTTTGCCGACGCTCCCATCGGTTCCATGTCCGGCGGTGAGCAGCAGCGACTGCGGATCGCACAGGCTTTGGTCGGCGACCCGCGGATCCTGCTGTGCGACGAGCCGCTGCTCAGCCTCGACCTCGCCAACCAGCACCTGGTCTCGACGCTGATCGACAAGCGTCGGCGCAGCCATGACACCGCAGTGCTGTTCGTGACGCACGAGATCAATCCGATCCTGCCGTTGGTCGATCGAGTGCTCTATCTGGTGGACGGCAAATTCCGGATCGGGACGCCGGCCGAAGTGATGACGTCCGAGGTTCTCTCGGATCTGTACAACACCGACGTCGAAGTGTTGCAGGTTCGTGGCCGCCTCGTCGTGATCGGCACCGGAGACGCCATCGACGCGCTCGGCAGCGCAGGCGGACTACGCCCGGGAGAAGGCGTTCACCATTCTGATGAGGATCACCACCAGTGAGTAACAAGTTCACCGACGCGATGTCGCGGATGTTCGACGTGTCCGCCACCGTCGACCTACTGCAGTACGACTTCGTCCAACAGGCGTTGATTGCCGGTGCCATCCTCGGATTGTTGGCAGGCATCATCGGGCCGCTGATCGTGAGTCGTCAGATGTCGTTCTCGGTGCACGGAACGAGCGAGCTGTCACTGACGGGTGCATCCGCCGCACTTCTCGTCGGTGTGGGCGTCGGCTTCGGTGCCATCGTCGGATCCGTGGTCGCGGCAGTGCTGTTCGGGCTGCTCGGAGCCAAAGCGCGGGACCGAGATTCGGTGATCGGCGTGATCATGGCTTTCGGTCTCGGCTTGTCGGTGTTGTTCCTCTGGGCGTACGACGGTCGCACGGGAACCAGCTTCTCACTGTTGGTCGGACAGATCGTGGCGCCGGGAAACAGTGGTCTCGAACTTCTTCTGCTGTGCGCGGTCATCGTGATCGGCACACTCGGATTCATCTATCGCCCTTTGCTGTTCGCGAGCACCGACCCCGAAGTTGCTGCAGCTCGCGGTGTTCCGGTTCGGGCACTGTCGATCGTGTTCGCAGTGTTGGTCGGCATCACCGCAGCACTCGGCGTACAGATCGTCGGTGCGCTGCTGGTGATGTCGCTGCTGATCACCCCCGCAGCGGCCGCCGCGTACGTCACGGCAAGCCCACTCAAGGCCACGATCCTCTCCGTCGTGTTCGCCGAACTGGCAGCCGTCGGCGGCATCCTTCTCTCGCTGGCACCCGGCGTTCCCGTCTCGAGTTTCGTCACCTCGGTCTCGTTCGTGATCTACCTGATATGCCGACTCTTCGGATCCGCACGTCGCAAGAATGCGGGACGGATTCCGGCGCACGCCTGAACACCGAGAGCCCATACCTACCTAGAATCGAGGTATGGGCTACAGCGTTGATCTGAACAGCGACCTCGGCGAGGGCTTCGGAGCCTGGACTCTGGGCGACGACGACGCCATGCTCGAACTTGTCACCAGTGCGAACATCGCCTGCGGATTCCATGCCGGTGACCCGACAACGCTGTTGGCGACTTGCGAATCAGCCGCCACCCGCGGCGTGCGGATCGGCGCGCAGGTGGGTTACCGAGACCTCGCCGGTTTCGGCCGACGCTTCATCGACATGTCCCCGAAAGACCTCACCGCCGACGTCATTTATCAAATAGGGGCACTCGACGGTTTGGCTCGCGTCGCCGGATCGCGGGTCACGTACGTCAAACCCCACGGTGCGCTTTACAACGCAATAGTCCATCACCGACGGCAGGCGCGGGCCGTGGTCGCCGCCGTCGTTGCCTACGACAGTTCGCTACCTGTTCTCGGACTACCTGGTTCGGTGTTTCTGGAAGAGGCGCGCGAAGCCGGCCTCGACGTGGTCGCCGAGGCTTTTGCCGATCGCGCGTACACGGCAGAAGGCACTTTGGTCCCCCGCACCGAGTCGGGCGCCGTTCTGAACGACCCGGCGCTTGTTGCAGAACGGGTTCGGCGAATGGTCGTCGACGGCGAGTTGGATGCGGTCGACGGGAGCACCCTCAAAATCACCGCGGAGTCGGTGTGCGTACACGGTGACAGTCCGGCAGCCGTCGACATGGCCGCAGCGATCCGCGATCTCCTCGAATCCTCCGACGTCGAGATCACACCGTTCACATGATCACGATCCTGCCCGCCGGTGAATCCGCAGTCCTCGTCGAGTACGACGAACTGCCGAGCGTGCTGGGCAACTTCAGGGCTCTCGACGCCAGTCGAATCCCCGGAGTGATCGATCTGATTCCCGCGGCGCGAACCATCCTGATCGAGTACGACAACACGATTACCGGACACAAACTCGTGGAGAAATGGGTACGTGGGGCCGTACCCATCGAACTCACAGCAGATGAGAGCGGGCCTGCTGTCGCGATTCCGGTCCGCTACGACGGCGACGATCTCGTCGAAGTGGGCAAGCTGACCGGACTCGGGGTCGACGGTGTCATCGAGGCTCACACGACTGCGTCGTGGACCGTCGCGTTCATCGGTTTCGCCCCCGGTTTCGCGTATCTGACCAGCAACGAGAGAAAGCTCGAAGTTCCACGTCGATCGGACCCGCGCAGGCAGGTCCCGGCCGGTGCAGTCGGGTTGGCCGGACCGTTCTCGGGCGTCTACCCGCGTAGCTCCCCGGGCGGCTGGCAGTTGATCGGAACGACGGAACTGTCGGTGTGGGATGCCGAGCGCCGCCCGCCGGCGCTGCTTCTACCCGGCACCACAGTCACCTTTGTCCGTGCATGATTTAGGTGCAAGGATAATTTTGGTGTCTTCACCGCGTTGTTGCGGGACAATGGATTCATGGCCTGGCTCGAGGTAGTGCGTACCGGCCCGCTCGCCACAGTTCAGGACCGCGGGCGGAGAGGCTACGGCGCTCTCGGGGTCGGCAGATCCGGCGCCGTCGACATGATCTCGCACGACAGCGCGAACAGACTCGTAGGCAACACTTTTCGAGCAGCAACCATCGAAGTCACCACTGGGGGTTTTGCGATGCGGGCCGTCGGTTCGATGACGGTGGCAGTGACAGGCGCGCGGGTGCCGCTGGTCGTCGACGGACGGCCGGCACCTGACTACGCGAGCATCCACCTGGGCGGTGGCAGCATTATCGAATTGGGTTACAGCACAACCGGGTTGAGAACGTATATCTCTGCACGCGGTGGCGTCGACGTCCCACAGGTACTCGGCAGCAGATCCACCGACACACTCTCCGGGCTCGGGCCGCCGCCGCTCGCCGCCGGCGATCTACTCCTCCTCGGGGCAGAGGAAGGGACGTGGCCCACCGAAGAGTTGATTCCACCGCCCGCACCTGCACTCGGCGCGGTTCCGATCGAGATCACGCTCGGCCCCCGAAATTCCTGGTTCACCGCCGCATCCGTTCACGCGCTCCTTCACACCACGTGGAAAATCACCGAACACACCAACCGAGTCGGGGTCCGGTTACAGGGCCAAGGGCCTTTACATCGCTCACGCACCGAGGAATTGCCGAGCGAAGGCGTCGTGATGGGATCCATCCAAGTGCCGCCAGGCGGCCAGCCCGTCGTGTTTCTGGCAGACCATCCCGTGACCGGCGGATACCCGGTCATCGCCGTCGTTTCCGACGCAGGGATTGCGTCGCTGGCACAGCTGCGGCCCGGCAGCACCATTACCTTGAAGGCCACTACCAGGCCGTCCTAGCGCTGATAGTCTCAGCCGCGCCAGCAATGCTGCCGGCGGCGCTCGGCCGTCGCCAGAACCTGAAGGACTTTCACACTATGAGCCCTAAGAGCAGCACACTTGCTCTCGGAATAGCGTCAATGATCACTGCTGCACTCGTCCTGTCCGGATGCAGCAGTTCGGAAAGCGGAGACGCTGTCTCCAGTGATACCAACACCAGTGAGACCACTGCTTCCGAAAGTTCTGCATCCTCGTCGTCTGCCGCTGCCGCGACGCCGACTTTGCGGGACGGGACACCGTTCATCGGTGAGCGGACGACGATCGAAACCGGCGACGACCCCGAAGCGCCGAACATCAGCGTCAGCCTCCCGCCGAGCTGGACTCACGGCGAGAACATCCCTGCCGGCGTTACGGATGCGTTGTCCAGCAACAGCCAGGAACCCAGCGGTTTCATGCCGAACACCACCGTGAAGGTCGAAAACCAAGGCACCACAACAAAAGACGAGGCTCTTGCCGCTGAGCGTGAAACGATCGCCACCCTCGACGGATGGACCGAGGTGAAGTACACCGAGATCGACGTCGACGGACAGCAGGGGTTCCGCCTCTCCGGAACCTGGACCGCCCCAAACCTGGACGTTCCGCTCTACGCCGTCATGACAGTCGTCGCTTACCAAGCCGACGACAACTCGCCGGTCTACCTGGTCAGCTTTGCGAATCAGTTCACCGACACGACGAACATGCAGACCTCCAACCAGGTGGAAGAAATCAACACCTCGATCGAATTCGGCTGAGCACCTCATGATTTGAGCACTTGATCACCGAACAACCGCGGCGGGCCGAGACTACGACAGTCTCGGCCCGCCGTTTCACAACTCTCGCCTAGCTGGAGCCGAACAGGCCGCTGAGGGAACCGAGGCCACCACTCAACGAGCCGAGCGATCCGGTTCCGCCACCGGTTCCGGTTCCGGGGCCAGTGGGATCAACGGGATCAACGGGATCAACCGGGTCAACGGGATCGACCACATCCGCGGCGCGGACAGTGATGGACGGGCCCAAGTTGGCGAAATTCGCACTCGACTGGAATCCGTTGCCCATCACCGTGGCACCTACCGCCAATCCACTTCCGTACACGGTTCCCGGCGCACACGAAGCAGTGACCGTGTAGCTGGTCTTCATGGTCACCGGTTTGCTGCCGTTGTTGATCCAGCCGGCACTGGTCACCTCGAGCGTCGTGGCTGTCAGTTCCGGCGTTTCAGTGGTTTCGGTCATCGTCCCGCCAACGTGAAACTTCGTGACCTTCGCCGAGCCCGGGACAAAGGTCAAGCATGCGGCATGCGTCTCGGTGAACCTGCTGATATATCCGTCGATTCCGCTCTTCTTCGACACTGTCGTGTAGGTGATCGTGTCACCGACCTTCGGGGACGCATTGTCCACGGTGCGAGTAAATGTGTAGGCACCAGAAGTTGCTATCTCGGCAGTCGCGACTCCCGCACCCAGCGCGCTTGCGCCCACAGCAAGAGCAATCACCCCCAAACCAGCTCCAACGGTGGACAGACTACGATTCCTGGATCCAAACTTTGCCACGAACAATCTCCACTCTGTGTGGTTCCAGGACAACCGAATTCATTGATTACTGGAACTTGTTGCAACCCGATTCTCGAAGTACGATACAGTCGACCTGGACATTCGCCCAGCTTTTCGCCGAATTGGTCGCCAATCAGTTAACAACAGGCAATCAAGGTCGAAAAAGTCCTCTCAATTCGGACTTTTCCGTAAATTCTGCCGAACTGACACATAGGCAAGCGTCCGATAGGTTTCAATGGTTACCACGGCGCAACCTTTGAAGAGTCATCCCCATCGCCGTCAGCGTGAACCCCTCGAACGGAGAATTTCATGTCACGTTTCTCAATGCGCAAAACACTCACCGGAGTAGCAATCGCTGCGCTTGCAACCAGCGGGCTCGTAATGACCGCAGGCACCGCGAGCGCCGATGCCACCCACCCGTCCTCGGCAACGGTCAACTCCTCCAACGTCCGGATCACCAAGAACATCGTCGGCGACGGCGAAGTTGCACCCGGCGGCAAAGTCACCGTGCGCACGGTCATCTCCACGACCGGCCACCCCGAGCGTTACGTCGACCAGTTCGTCGACCGCTACCCCGCCACGTTCAAATACATCCAGGGCACGGCGACGGTCAACGCTTGGCATTTGATCGGCGGTCAGAAGACCGAATCCGTCACGCCTTCGGTTGACACTGCCGCCCGAACCGTGAATGTGCCCAGCACCGGTTGGCTGATCTCGCCCACCGGCAGCAAGACCGTGACGATCGAGGCGCAGTACCTCGTCGCCGACGATGCACCGATCGGTTCGTACCAGGAAATGTCGAGTTCGATCGGCATCTCGACGTTCAACACCGAGCAGAACATCAGCGGCGTGTACGCCAAGATCCGCGCCAAGAACCCCGGTGAGGCTGCCGCATCAGGCTCTGCAGATCTGGGCTTCGGCTCTTCTGACGGCGAGGGCGGAACCGGTTCGGCCGGCTCCTCCATCCTGGACAACCCGGCCGGCTTCATCTCCGACATCATCAGCGGTGTCCTGGCCAACGGCAGCTGATTCACCTGCTCCACCTGTAAACACTCCGTCGGGGAATGTGATCGAGGGTGGCATCGAGTCTTCGGACTCGGTGCCACCCTCGGTCTTTTGTCGCGACCGCACTCCGTCGTGCCCTGCGCCTAAGAACCAAATAGGAAAGCGTTACCTAAGTCATTCGCGGTATGATCCACCGATGAGTTCCACAGGATTTCCGTACTGGGCTGTGCCGGCAGGCCGGTACGTTCCGCTCCCCTTCGCCATGACGACGTCCACCATCGGGCGCGATCAGAAGCGCGTGTGGCGCGAGATCCGCCATCCCGAGCACGAACTCCTGTGGGGCGCTTCCGGCGAGATGAGCGCGTACATCGACGACGTTCGTTGGCAGATCCCACCGACGGTCGGCATGTGGATTCCGGCTGGAACTCCACGGCGCATCACGCTCGGCGCATCCACCGAGGCTCGCTTCACCTATTTCCGGCCCGAGTCGTTCCCCCACCCGTGGACAAAACCCGCGATCATCGGCATCGACGACGTGGTCAAGACGATGCTCATCCATCTGCACCAGCGAAACATGCCTACCGAGGCTCGCTTGCGGGCGGAATCCGTGGTCTTCGACACGCTCGCGCCCATCGAGGCGGCTGATGTCGCAGTGCCGATGCCCGCCGATCCCCGGGCCCTCGCCGTTGCACGCCGCTTGATCGCCGACCCCGCCGATCAACGCGGGCTTGCCGATTGGGCCTATGTGGTCGGAGGAAGCCCCCGTACCCTGAGCCGCGTGTTCTCTCAGGGAACGGGGATGTCCTTCACCGAGTGGAGGATTCAAGTTCGCGTCCGCGCCGCGATGTCCTATCTCGCTGCGGGCGTTCCTGTTTCGACGGTTAGCCGTCGCGTCGGATACGAAACCCCCAGCGCCTTCACCAGCGTGTTCCGCAAGGTCACCGGACGAACACCGAAGAACTATTACTCGGACGCGTGCGAATTGTCAGCCTAGCTGGTCAGAAGCCGTTCATCTTCGAGACCAGTTCGGCGAAGGCATATTTGACGCTCAGCGACGTGGGCGAAGCCAGTGCCATGACTCGGGCCAGACCGAGCTGCTGAATCAGCCTGCCGTCCTTGACTGCAGGCAGGTCGGCAAACAACTTGTCCCCCATCAATCCGGGGAGCCCCTGACCACTCGCGTCGTTGAGCACGATCACGTCCGCGTCCAGTTCGTTGTACTGTTCGCGCGATGCAGTCACCGACCCCTGGGTGTCGCCGCACAGCTCTGCGCTTCCGGCCGACTGCTTCAGTCCGAGCTGGGACATCAGGATGACTCTGCCGTCGTCGGCGCAGTAATTGGTGAGGCCGTCGATGTTTCCCGAGAGGAAGGTCAAGGTTTTCCCGTTCAGATTCGGGGACCCCGCAGCCAGGTCGGCTATGGAATCGTCAGTTTCCTCGATCAGCTCAGCCGCCCGCTTCGGTTGTCCGAGTACTGAACCGATGGTCGACATCTGCTCCTGCCACGTAGTCGCCCATGCGGTCTCCTTGAACGGAATCGTGGGTGCGATCTGAGAAAGACGTGCGTAGTCGTCTTCGGTGATTCCCGAGACCACCGCGATGATCACGTCCGGCTCCAACGCCAGGATCTGCTCGAACGGCACACCGGAAGTGCTGTCGAGCAACGTGGGTTCGACGTCGCCCAACACTTCTTCGTCCCACGGCAGGATTCCGTTCTCCAAGCCTGCCCCACTGAACGACTCCATGGCGACGGGCGTCTTGCCCAGTGCGAGGACCGAATCCTGGCTGTTCCAGCCGATGGTCACGATCCGCTGAGGTTCGGTCTCGATGGTGGTCGAGCCGTACGCGTGATCTACGGTGACCGGCAGAGCGCCGGCCTCGGCCAACTGCGTCGTGTCCTCCGACGCTGTTGACTCGGTGCTGCTCTGGCAGCCTGCGAGCAGGGCAATCGCGGCCAACGCAGCCACTATTCGGGTAGTGCTTTTCATCTTCTGTCAGCTCTCTTTGCAAACGTACTTGTTTCGACCAGGCAGGTATATCGAGACCTGATCCCGGTAATGGGGTGTCGATACTCCATCTGTCCGCTGCCGCGTAGCCCTTGGCATCTGCGAGCACTTTCCGCACCCGCTCCGGCTCTACCGTAGAACTGCACAACGAGTGTTCAGATCTGGGCGAGGAGTTTCACGAGTGTCAGCGCTGCCCGAAACTCGTTCCGGTCCGATGGAGATGATCAGAGTCGGATCGTTCTCCTCCGGACGCGGCCCGCGACTGGTTGCAGCCGTCACCGGCCAGGCGTCGTATCAGGTAGCTCAAGCCCTCATTCCGGTGCTGATCGGTACCGTCGTCGACCGTGCAATCGGAAAGTCCGACAGCACAGCACTTCTCGTATGGCTTGCTGTGTTGTGTGCTCTGTTCGTGGGACTTGCTCTGTCGTGGCGCATCGCGGTTCGCCTGAACACGCAGGTCTTCGTCTACGGCGAACACGACCTACGATTGAACGCTGCCAGACGGGTACTCGATGCCAGAGGCATGCAAGCTCAGCGCTCGACGGGTGAAGTTCTCACCATCTCCACCTCGGACGCCTCACACGTCTCGGGCTTCTCCTGGGTTGTCGCCGAACAGGGCTCAGCTTTTGCGGGGCTCGCCGCGGCAGTGATTTCGCTTGCCTTCGTCTCGTGGCCGCTCGCACTGATCGTCGTACTCATCACTGCTGCGCAGCTCGTATTCATTCACAAGATCAGCGGTCCACTGGACGAGCGTGTGTATGCAGAGCAGAAGAAGGCAGCCGAGGCAGGCATGCTTGCAACTGATTTCACGCTGGGACTGCGAGTACTGAAGGGTTTCGGGGCTGAGCCCACTGCCCTGTCGCGATACGTCAAGGCGAGCCGGGCGTCGATGAAAGCAGCGATCCGGACGGTCAGAGCAATGTCCAGTCTGACCGCGCTCAATTCCGGGGTCTCCGCGTTGGTGCTGGCGTCGGTCGCACTTGGAGCCGCGTGGATGGCGCATCAAGGCACGATCACCGTGGGCAACTTCGTCACCGTTGTCGGCTTGAGCAGGGTCATTGCCGGTCCGATGGAAACTCTGGGGTTCTTCGGTGCAGAACTCGCTGCCAAGCGAGGCTCCGCACGCAGGCTGTCCGAACTCCTGGCCGAGCCGCACCTGATCGAATCGCCGCCCTCCACCGCCCCGATCAGCGCTGTCAGAAGTGAAGACGCCCTGCTGATTTCGACGGACAACGGAACTGTCGTCTCAGCTCGCCGCGGCGAGGTGGTGGGCGTGCGCGCGGACGATTCCGCTCACCGACTGGCACGCCAACTCGCCTTTCAGACTCCGCTGGACCCCGACTGCTACTTCGTATTCGGCACCGATGCAACCGAACTCGGTCCGGACGGAGTTCGCGATCAGGTGTTCGTCTCCGCTCATGAAGGAACCGTGTTCACCGGCACCGTCTTCGACAATCTGGCTGCACCGAACGTCGACTCGTCGGCAATGACGTCATCTGCGCTCGACGACGTGTTGACGCATCTGCCCGACGGCCACCTCTCCGAGGTAGGTGAGCAAGGAAAGAAACTCTCCGGAGGTCAGCGGCAACGCCTTCTCCTCGCCCGCGCTTTGCATCAACCCCAGCCGATCCTGGTCCTCCACGAACCCACCACTTCCGTGGACTCTGTCACCGAACATCGAATTGCACACTCACTGAGAAACTTTCCCGACAAGGCCATTGTGGTGATCACCTCGAGTCCGACCTTGCTCCATTCGTGTGACCGTGTCGTCACGATCGACCACGCCGCTCGGGACGGAGACTCACTGTGACCGACACCCTTCCGGATGCATCTGCTGTTCCGGCTACATCTGCCTTGCCGATCGCGTCGACCACACAGACGGTCCGCGCATTGATCGCACTGCTTCGGCCACGGGGGCGAGCGCTCGCACTCACGACCGTCGTACTTCTCTCCGCTACGGCCTGCGGCCTGTCCACCCCGGCGCTGCTCGGGCTCATGGTCGATGCGGTTACGGAGGGCAAACCGTTTGTCTCACTTCTGCGTATCACCGCATTCATGCTCGGTGCAGCGGCAGCAGGAGTTGCGCTGACCTGGTGGAGCACACAGCTTCTCGCGAATGTCGCGCAGAACGTGCTGGCCGATCTTCGTGAGGACGTGTTCGCCGCCACGCTCGCGCAGCCGTCGTCACTGGTCGAGGATGCCGGAACCGGTGATCTGATTTCCCGGGTCTCGGGTGACGTCGAAGCGGTCAACACCGTTATCGCACGGGTGCTGCCCGCAACGGTGTCCGCCCTGTTCATGATTTCACTGACGCTTGTCGGTGTGGGAGTGATCGATTGGCGATTCACCGTGGCAATCGTTGCCGTTGCACCAATTCACTATTTCGCTCTTCGCCATTTCCTCCGACGCTCCGGACCCGTCTACCGACGCTCTCGCGCTGCGCAGGCCAGGCGGGGACAGCAGCTCATCGAAACCCTGGGTGGTGCAGGTACTGTCACTGCCCTGCGTCGAACCGACGAGCACATCGGCCGAATCGCCGAGACCTCCGAGCATGCCATCAGCTTCGACATGCAGGCAGTTCGACTGCGCACCAACTTCTTCGCTCAACTCAACGGCGCCGAACTGCTCGGACTGGCCGCGGTCCTGAGCGTCGGCTACTGGCTCGTGACCACGGGATCGGTGTCCATCGGGGCCGCTACCGCCGCTGCGCTCTACTTCCACAGTCTGTTCAGCCCCATCGCGGTATTTCTCTCGAACATCGACGAATTGCAGGATGCGGGTGCCAGCCTGGCTCGCCTGATCGGTGTCACCGCGATGCCCGGGCGTCCCGCGAGCATTCCTGCCTCGGCTCGGTCCGCACCCATCGGAGTCGACGTGAAGCGGGTTTCTTACTCGTACGACAACTCCACCCCGGTGATCGATTCGATCTCGATCTCGATCGCACCGGGGGAACGAATCGCCGTCGTCGGCAGCAGTGGTGCCGGAAAGACCACACTCGCCAAACTGATTGCCGGCATCATTCCCGTCGGGGACGGGCGAATCACCGTCGACGGCACACCGATTGACGACCTGAGTGATGCCGAACTTCGGCACAAAGTCGTCCTGGTCAGCCAGGAAGTTCACGTGTTCGTCGGGACGATCGCCGACGATCTCCGGTTGTGCGCACCAGATTCGGACGATGCGAAGATCACCGAAGCCGTCGAAACGATGAAAGCTCAATGGATCCATGAGCTTCCGGACGGGCTCGAGACCAGGGTCGGGGCGGGCGGGTACCAGTTGACGGCGGCACAGGCACAGCACATAGCCCTCGTCCGGCTGGCTCTGCTCGACCCGCCCGTCGTCATCCTCGACGAGGCGACTGCCGAAGCCGGAACCACTGCAGCAGGTCTACTCGATCAGGCAGCCGAGCTCGCAGTCACCGGCAGGACTGCCGTGGTGATCGCACACCGCCTGAGCCAAGCAGTCCGCGCCGATCGCATACTCGTCATGAGCGGTGGCCGCGTGGTCGAGAGCGGGACACATGACGAACTGATCGGCGCGGACGGTTCCTACGCTGCACTGTGGGAAGCCTGGTCGGTACGGAGCTAGAACCCCGCCAGGCTCACCTGAAAGCCGTTACAACTCAGCTGCTACGACGCCTGCGGGCGATGTCCGCCAGGACGACTCCGGCGGCAACCGAGGCGTTGAGCGACTCGACCGGACCCGCCATCGGAATCGACAGGATCGCGTCGCAGTTCTCGCGGACGAGGCGCGAAAGGCCCTTGCCCTCGGAACCGACCACGATCACCACGGGACCGCTGCCGTCGAAATCGTCGAGAGTGGTGTCACCTTCGGCGTCGAGACCGACGACCTGAACACCCTTCGACGCCCAGTCCTTGAGCGTGCGGGTGAGGTTGGTTGCCCGAGCAATCGGCAGACGAGCGGCAGCACCGGCGCTGGTACGCCAAGCGACAGCACTCACGCTCGCGCTACGACGCTCCGGAATCACGACGCCGTGTCCACCGAAAGCTGCGACCGAGCGCACAACGGCACCCAGGTTGCGGGGATCGGTGATGTTGTCCAGCGCGACGAGCAGTGGCGGCTCGGCGTGCTTACGTGCCTCGGACAGAAGATCGTCCGGGTGCGCGTAGCGGTACGGCGGAACCTGCAGAGCGATGCCCTGGTGAAGACCGTTGGCGCTGAGGCGATCCAGATCCGAGCGCGGCACCTCGAGGATGGAGATACCGGCGTCGGCAGCCCGCTGAACGGATTCCTTCAACCGGTCGTCGCTCTCGGTACCGACAGCCACCCACAGCGCCGTCGCCGGAACACCCGCGCGCAGGCACTCCACCACCGGGTTGCGACCGAGCACGGTCTCGGGACCGTCGAGAACCTTGCGGCCCGGCCCCGGACGGCCACCGCGGCCCTGGTTCTGCTTCTCGTCGGCCCGGGCGGCGCGCGCTGCACGCTTTGCCGCTGGGTGCTTGGTGCGTGCCTCGGCGGGAGGGGTAGCACCGCGGCCGGCGAGACCACGCTTGTGCTGGCCACCGGAACCGGCAACCTGGCCCTTCTTGGTGCCGCCCTTACGGACTGCGCCGCGCCTGCTCGAGTTTCCAGCCATTGTTACTGCCCTGCCTTAAGGGACCATTCGGGTCCGTCGGGAGTATCGGTTACTTCGATACCCGCCTTGATGAGGCGATCGCGGACCTCGTCCGCCACCGCCCAGTTCTTTTCCGTACGTGCCTGCTGCCGACGATCGAGATCGGCCCGCACCAACACGTCCAAAGCTTCCATTGCCGTCTCGGTGTCGCCACCGGACTGCGTCCAATGCTCGTCGAGTGGGTCGACGCCCAGGATCGCGAGCATGGCCCGCACCTGACCGGCAGCCACCCGAGCCGCGTCGAGATCACCGGCAGCGAGCGCGGAATTACCCTCGCTCGCCTTGCCGTGAATCTCGGCCAACGCGATCGGCACCGACAAGTCGTTGTCGAGAGCCGCCGCGAAACCTTCGGTCCAAGTACCGAGTTCGACGCCACCCGCACGCTTGTGTGTGCGCAGGACGAACGACTCGAGCCCCTGGTAGGACTTCGCGCTTTCGTCCAACGCCTCGTCCGAGTACTCGAGATTGGAACGGTAGTGCGCACTACCGAGGTAGTACCGAAGTTCTTGCGGACGAACCTTCTTGAGCACGTTCGGCACCGAGAGAACGTTGCCCAACGACTTGGACATCTTCTCGCCACTCATCGTGACCCAGCCGTTGTGCAACCAGTACTGAGCGAAATCGTCGCCGGCGCACTTGGCCTGCGCAATTTCGTTCTCGTGGTGCGGGAAGACGAGATCGCGTCCACCACAATGGATGTCGAATGCCGCCCCGAGGTAGAACTCCGCCATGGCCGAGCACTCGAGGTGCCAGCCCGGACGGCCAGGTCCCCACGGTGTCGGCCACGAGGGCTCACCGGGCTTGACGGCCTTCCAGAGGGTGAAGTCGCGAGGATCGCGCTTGCCCTCGGCCGCACTCTCGCCCTGATGAACGTCGTCGAGTTTGTGGCCGGACAGTGCGCCGTACTCGGGGTAGCTCTGCACGTCGAAGTAGACGTCGCCGCCCGCCGCGTACGCGTGGCCGTTCTCGATCAGGCGTTCCATCATCTCGACCATCTGCGTCACGTGACCGGTGGCCCGCGGCTCGATGGACGGCGGCAGCACACCCAGTTGGTCGTAGGCCCACGTGAACGACCGCTCGAACGTCGCCGCCCACTCCCACCAAGGTCGACCGGCGCCGGCGGCCTTGTTGAGAATCTTGTCGTCGATGTCCGTCACGTTGCGCACGAAGGCAACGTCGTTGCCGTGCGCCAACAGCCAGCGTCGCAGCACGTCGAAAGCGACGCCGCTACGAACGTGTCCGATGTGAGGATCGCCCTGAACTGTCGCCCCACACAGGTACACCGATGCATGTCCGGGGGCCAACGGAACAAAATCCCGAAGGGCCCGCGTACCGGTGTCGTATAGGCGCAGGGTCACGACCAGCGATCTTACCTGTCGTGTTCGGTTGTCATGACCAACGCGGTGGCCATGGCGGCGATCCCCTCGCCGCGACCGGTCAAGCCGAGCCCGTCCGTGGTGGTCGCGGACACCGAAACAGGCGCGCCGAGAATGTCCGAGAGCACCTTCTGCGCCTCGTCGCGTCGCGGCCCGATCTTCGGTCGGTTGCCGATGACCTGCACCGCGGCGTTGCCGACGGTGAACTGGTTCTCTTCGAGCAGTCGACGAACCTCGGCAAGCATTCGAGCGCCGCTCACGCCGTCCCATTCGGGCCTGCCGGTGCCGAAAACCGAACCGAGGTCGCCAAGACCTGCGGCGGAGAGCAACGCGTCACAGAGCGCGTGGACGGCGACGTCGCCGTCCGAATGCCCCGAGCACCCGTCTGCTTCCTCAAACAGCAACCCGGCCATCCAGCAAGGTCGGCCGACCTCGATGGGATGAACATCCGTGCCGAGACCGACGCGCATCTATTTTCCGTCCTGTGAGTCCGCGCTCAACTCTGTCTCCGAGATCAGGAGCGCCCGTGCAAGGACGAGGTCGAGCGGAGTGGTGATCTTGAAGGCGAGAGCGTCGCCGGGAATCGTCTGCACCGAAACACCGAGACGCTCCACCAGAGCGGCGTCGTCGGTCGCGGCGACGTCACCGGCGTCGTACGCACTGTGCAGGACGTCGGTGGAGAAGCCTTGAGGAGTTTGAACCGCACGCAACTCCGAACGCAGAGGCGTTCCGGTGACTGCGCCGAGTACGTCGACCGACTTGATCGTGTCGGTAACCGGGAGTACCGGGATGACAGCGGAGCTGCCGGCTCGGAGAGCGTCGACGACGCGCGCGATCAACGCCGGCGGTGTCAATGCCCGCGCGGCGTCGTGCACGAGTACAAAATCTGCATCGCCGGCAGCACTGAGACCGGCTCGAACCGAATCGGTTCTTTCGGCACCACCACCGACGACGTCGACGTCCGATGCACGACCGAGGTCGGCTACGACGGATTCGACCAGTTCAGGCGGCACAATGACAACAACGCGGTCGATCGCTCCGGATTTCCGGAGTCCATCGACCGCGCGTGCAAGCATGGTGCACCCACCGAGTTCGACAAATGCCTTGGGCAATTTCTCGCCCAATCGCACTCCCCGACCTGCGGCAGGTACCAGGGCTACTACTGCCACTGTCAGCTTTGTTGTGTTGCAGTCAGGACGCGGCCGCGAGGACCTCGTCGAGAATGGTCTCTGCCTTCTCGGTGTCAGTGCCCTCGGCGAGCGCGAGCTCTCCGACGAGAATCTGACGAGCCTTGGCGAGCATGCGCTTCTCACCAGCGGAAAGCCCGCGGTCCTGCTCACGACGCCACAGGTCACGAACAACTTCCGCAACCTTGTTCACGTCACCTGAGGCAAGCTTCTCGAGATTTGCCTTGTATCGACGAGACCAGTTGGTGGGCTCCTCGGTGTGCGGTGCTCGCAGAACCTGGAAAACCTTGTCGAGGCCTTCTTGGCCGACCACGTCACGAACTCCGACGTACTCTGCGTTGTCTGCAGGAACCCGTACTGTGAGATCGCCTTGAGCGACCTTCAGAACCAGGTACTCCTTCTGCTCACCCTTGATGGTGCGGGTTTCGATAGCTTCGATCAGCGCCGCACCGTGATGGGGGTATACGACGGTGTCTCCGACCTTGAAAATCATGTGTCCCGTGCCCCTTTCGATTCCACTAGTTTAACACGTGAAAGAACCGACCACTCATCAACTGTGCAGGTCAGGGGCATCCTTGCTCGAGCGTAGGGGTTGACAGGGCTTGTTGTACGTGCATTCAACTGGTCTGGAGCACCCCTGCATAACCGACTGAAAGCCCACGCAGACAACCGTTGTGGCGACCCGACGGCCAGCCCGCGGGACCTTATCTACTACTCTGCCTAGTGGAGTGCGAACCTGACGCCGTGGAGGACAAATCGTGACTGCTATCCGTAAGCCGACTCGTCGAGTCGCTACCGCCATTGCACTGGCTGCAGGCGCAGCCATCGCGCTGTCCGCTTGCGGTTCCGGACAGGTGAGCCAGACCGCCGTCCAGCAGGCCGCCGTGAACGGCAACAGCGCCAACCTCGGTGAGATCGCACTGCGCAACGTGCACATCGCCTACCCCTCGTCCGAGGAATACAGCATCGAGCCGGGCGGCAACGCCGTGCTCGCGTTCACCGTCGTGAACGACAGCGCCGAGACCACGGACAAGCTCGTCAGCATCACCACCGATTACGCAGCACGCGTCATCGCGGGTGAAGAGGTAGGTGGCTTGACGATCAAGCCGCAGACGTCGCTGCAGGCCGGCCAGTTGCCCGCAGGCGAAGGTGCCGCGACCGAGGCAGAGACCCAGATCAAGAACAACGAAGAGAACGACGACGCACCCGCTGCGCTCACTCTCGTCGTTCTGCAGGACATCAAGGCAGGCGTTCGCCCCGGCTTGACCGTCCCGATCACCTTCAAGTTCGAGAAGGCCGGCTCGGTCACCGTCGACGTACCGGTCGACGCAGGCCCGCAGCTCGAGCGCAACGAGTCGGACAAGTCGCCCGACGTTGCAGAAGCCGGGCACTGAGCCCGAATCACCAAGGCGCACACTGCGCTTCGCAGAACAACTTAAGAATCACACTAGAGGCGGGGTCCATGTCGGACCCCGCCTCTAGTCTGTCCCGGTGGCCAAAGTGAAATCGAACTACCGATGCTCCGAATGCCAGTCGGTAGTGCCCAAGTGGGTCGGTAGATGTCCGGACTGCGATTCGTGGGGCTCGATGACCGAGGTCGCGGTAGTGGCACCCGTCGCCAGTCGCGCCGGCGCATCACTCGCCAAAGCGGGATCGAGCGCCGTGCTCCCTACGACGCCGGCCACGCCGCTGACACAGATCGACAGCACCTCGACGCAGGCCAAGCCCACCGGGATCGGCGAGTTGGACCGCGTCCTCGGCGGTGGCGTCGTACCTGGTTCGGTGGTGCTGCTCGCGGGCGAGCCCGGAGTCGGAAAATCGACGCTACTTCTCGAGGTCGTCTACCGCTGGGCGATGCGCAGCGCGGATGATCGAGCGTTGTACGTCACCGGCGAGGAGTCCGCCGGTCAGGTCCGACTTCGGGCAGATCGCACCAACTCTGTCCACGAACGGATGTATCTGGCGGCCGAATCCGATCTCGCGACCATCCTCGGCCACATCGAGCAGGTCAAGCCGACCCTGGTCATCGTCGACTCGGTGCAGACCATGCTTGCTGCCGACGTCGACGGAGTCGTCGGCGGCGTGACTCAGGTCAAGGCCGTCACCAGCGCCTTGACCTCCCTGGCGAAGGCCAGTGGAATCCCGGTGCTTCTGATCGGCCACGTCACCAAGGACGGCGCCGTCGCCGGACCGCGCTCGCTCGAGCATCTCGTAGACGTGGTTCTGCACTTCGAAGGCGACAAGCACTCCACGCTGCGCATGGTCCGCGGCGTCAAGAACAGATTCGGTGCGGCCGACGAGGTGGGATGCTTCGAGCTGAGCGAGCAGGGCATCAACGAGATCAGCGATCCGTCCGGCCTGTTCCTGCATCACCGCGAAGAAGCCGTGGAAGGCACGGCTGTCACCGTGATGATGGACGGTAAGCGACCTCTACTCGGTGAAGTTCAGGCCCTCGTCGCCGCCACGCCTCTACCGACACCTCGTCGAGCCGTCAGCGGGCTCGACACCGCCCGTGTGGCCATGGTTCTGGCCGTGTTGGAGCGCCGCGTCGGGGTGTCGATCTCGAAGGCCGACGTCTACGCCGCGACCGTCGGCGGTATGCGGATGACCGAGCCGGGTGCCGATCTGGCTCTTGCCATAGCGGTCGCTTCCGCTGTGAAAGCCAAACCTGTACCCAAGGGGCTCGTCATCCTCGGCGAGGTCGGACTCGCCGGAGAGGTTCGACGAGTTGCCGGCGTGAACCGACGGCTGATCGAAGCTGCCAGATTGGGATTCACCAGCGCCATCGTGCCGGTCGATTCCGGCCCGAACATTCCCGGCATGCGCGTCAACGAAGTAGCGAACCTGGCCGAGGCACTCGCCTATGCCGGATTGATGGGCGGCAAACAAGCCCCGTCTCGCCCCAAGCTCACTCCGGTGAAGTGACCGGCCTGCGGCCGACTACCGCGTCAGACCGACGAGGTGCCGAACGGGGAAGTCGGTTCGCCGTCCACGAACTCCTTGGTCTTGGCGAAGTGTTCCGACGTGATGGTCAGGAACAGTCCGCGGGACGTTCCCACCACCGTGTCCGGATCCGCTGTCGGACCTTCGACGATCACCGCTTCCGCGCTGGTGTAGACCTTGCGGCGCACAACGCCGTCGATGCGAGCCCGAAATTCGAGCACCGATCCCAACGGGATCGGTCGGGCGAAGTCGATCTCGAGGTGCCCGGTCACCACCGGCGAGCCGAGAGCCATGCATGCCATGCCTTGCGCCTCGTCGAAAGCCGTCGACAAAATACCGCCGTGAATGACCCCAGGACCGCCCTGATACTTCTTGGCGACCTCCAGACGGCCCGTCACTTCCAACCCGTCACCAGCCCTGAAACTCATCGCCATTCCCGCAGGCTGGTCGTCGCCGCAGCCGAAGCATTTCGACCAGTGCTGAGGCAACTTCTCGCCGGCGGCCGGAAAGAATTCGACCGGCTCCGGGACAGTCAGGTCATCAGGCAGGGTCCAGGTACTACTCATGGATAGGTAATCTAAACGGGGATCAGTCCGGCGCAGGCATCGGACCCGACCGAAGTGACATCGACCTCAGCAGGGAGTTTCTCAATGATCAGTGCGATGGCGGACACACAGTCGTCGTCGGCATTGCGAGAGACCATCGCCAGGTTGGCGCCGGGTACCGCTTTGCGAGACGGGCTCGAACGAATTCTGCGCGGACGTACCGGCGCGCTGATCGTCCTCGGATACGACGAGGAGATGGAAGCGCTGTGTGACGGCGGATTCAACCTCGACGTGGAGTTCGCACCGACCCGATTGCGCGAGCTCTCGAAGATGGACGGCGCGGTAGTCCTCTCGACGGACGGCACACGCATCGTGCGCGCCAATGTCCAACTGGTTCCCGATCACAAGATTCCCACCGTCGAATCCGGCACCAGGCACCGTGCCGCCGAGCGCACGGCAATTCAAACCGGCTATCCCGTGGTCTCGGTCAGTCAGTCGATGTCGATCGTCAGTGTGTACGTCGGTGGTATCCGGCACGTCATCGACGGCTCGGCCACCATACTTTCGCGCGCCAACCAGGCCGTCGCGACGCTCGAACGATACAAAGCGCGACTCGACGAAGTGACACGGCAACTGTCGGTGGTCGAGATCGAGGATTTCGTGACTCTGCGCGACGCGTTGACCGTCGTACAGCGACTCGAAATGGTTCGCCGTGTGTCGATCGAAATCGAGCAGGATGTCCTCGAGCTCGGCACCGACGGTCGCCAGCTGGCACTGCAGCTCGAAGAACTGGTCGGCGACAACGACATTGCACGTCAACTGATCGTTCGGGATTATCTTGCCGGCCCCGAACCCATCGGCACCGCGGCGATGGACAACGTCCTCGTCGCACTCGATCGTGTCACCGACGCCGACCTACTCGATCTCACGACTCTTGCGCGTGTTCTCGGTTATCCGGGCACGATCGAAGCCCTCGACACTCCGATGACTCCTCGTGGATATCGCGTACTGATGCGTGTGCCTCGATTGCAGTTCCATCAGATCCACCGGTTGGTCGGATCCTTCGGCACTCTCCAGTCGCTGCTGGCCGCTACGGCTGCCGATCTGCAGTCGGTCGAGGGCATCGGCGGGCTGTGGGCCCGTCACATCCGTGAGGGACTTTCCCGGCTCGCGGAGACGTCGATCACCGGATCGTTCAACTAGCGGGCCTGTTCGGGCTTGCCCGCTCTCACGCGATGTTGAACGGCTCCGGGGAGCTTCGCAGTGCACCGAGCTGACCGACAACCGTGTACGCGCCTGCGCCCACCGGATTGCGCTCGGGGTTCTGCGCGGTCGCGCACTCGGGGGTCGACGTCGTGGCCGACCAGGCGACCTTGAACGCAGCTTGCTCGCCGGGAGCGAGATTGCGTACGTCGGCTGCGGGCTGGGGATAGCAGTCGACGTTGGACCACAAACGGGTCTTGCCGTCGATGCTGTAGACGAGCACCTGCTGCAGGCCGCCCGCCAGATCTCGATCACAGGGTGCCGAACCGATGTTGGTGATGACGATCGTGAAGGACGGCTCTTCACCGGGAGCGAAGGTCGCCTTGTCTGCGGTCGCCTTGACTGCCAACGACGAGTCCGCGCACTGACCAGCCGGGACCGGAGCGCCGGTGGTCGACGAGGACGATGCCGACGTCGACGATCCCGAAGCCTGCGTGCCCGAGCCACCTGATCCACCCGCAGCACCGCCACCCGAACCACCGTTACCGTCCGGCGCGTTGGAGCCGGAAGGGTTGGGGGTGAAGGAGACGTCCGTCGTCAGCGAGGAACTCGCAGCGGCCGAATTGGCCTCAGGAGTATCGCTTCCACCGCCGAAGAGGGCGGACGCCGCCCAGATGATCAACGCCAGTGCAATGACGGCGGCACCAATGGCCAGCGCCCGGCGACGCCAGTAGATCTCGGGGGGCAGTGGTCCATTCGGTTCCAACACGGACTCAACGGTAGTTGGCGCAGGGTCCACTAACCGTCAGCTGAGGCGGCGTGTCGGTACCCATTGTCTGCTACCGGGTATCACTGCCCCGGAAGATCTAACCCTCGACGGTCTCGACGCTCTCGCCGATGTCGCCGACCGCGCCCTGAACTCGCATGTGACCGTCGGACAATGTGTACGTGACGCCGACGATCGCGCACGCACCGTTGTCCACCTTGTCTGCGATGATCCGCGACCTCTGCATGATCAACGAGCCGGTCTCCACGACGTGTCGACCTTCGAGTTCGTCGACGGTGGACAAGCCTTCGTTGCGACCCATCAGGATGGAGGGAGCAACGCGCTCGACCACGCTGCGAATGAAGCCGTCGGGAACCGCACCCTTGTCCAAGGCGTCGAGCGTTGCCTTCACCGCACCGCAACCATCGTGACCGAGGACGACGATGAGCGGCACGTTGAGCACGTGAACGGCGTACTCGATCGAACCGAGCACCGAATCGTCGAGCACGTGACCCGCCGTACGCACGACGAACATGTCGCCGAGGCCCTGATCGAAGATGATCTCGGCGGCTACGCGCGAATCACCGCAACCGAACAGCACCGCGGTGGGGTGCTGCCCATCGACCAGCTTCGCGCGATCGGCGATTCCCTGGCTGGGGTGAATGGACGCGTCGTTGACAAATCGCTCGTTGCCTTCGCGAAGGGACTTCCAAGCGGAAATGGGGCTTGATCGTGGCATTCACTCATTGTGCACCCGTCGCATTTCGGACTCTCGCCGGGAAGGTTGCGTAGACGCAAACGGAAGCTCCGCGTCCACATTCACGCCTTGTGATGGCGTGCCCGAATTGGAACTTACTTCAGAGTCAGTTTCCTGATACCGTCTCCGAACGTGACCTGGAGCACTTCGACCTTCCGAGTGTGATCGAAGAAACCCGACCAGAACGATTCGGACGGAAAGGGGGATGGCGTGAGCACTGAAGTTGGAACAACCGGGGACGCAACGCCTGCCTCCCCCGCCAAGACGAACATGTTCTCGAACCTGCTGTCCGAGATCGGACTGCTGTTCACCTTCACCGTTCGCGTATGCGTCGCCGCTTTCACAACTCTGCGACACAAGCGCCTCGCCTGGCGTGAAGCGCTCGACCAGATGTGGTTTCTCGCCCACGTCACCTCGGTCGCTTCGGCACTGGTGATGATTCCCCTCGGCGTGGGCGTAGCTCTCCAGATCGGTTCGCTCGCAGACCAAATCGGCGCGGGTTCATACAGCGGTGCAGTCGTCGCGTTCCTCATCATCGGACAGGCCGGACCGCTGGTCTGCGCCCTGATCATCGCCGGCGTCGGCGGTTCCGCAATCTGCGCAGATTTGGGAGCGCGCACGATCCGCGAAGAGATCGATGCGCTCGAAGTACTGGGCCTGCCGGTGTTGGAACGCCTGGTCGTGCCGCGGATGATCGCAATTGCCGTCGTCTGCCTCCTGCTGAATTCGATAGTTCTCGTGATCGGTTTGGGCGCAAGCCTCTTCGTTCACGTCCTGATACTCGACGGCAACGCACAGAGCTTCCTGCGCAATCTCGTTCAATTCAGTCAACCGAGCGACTTCGTCGTCTCCGGTATCAAAGCCGTTGCCTTTGCTCTCATCTCGGGAATCGTGGCCTGCTACAAGGGCCTGACCGTCAAGCGCGGAGCTCAAGGCGTCGGCGACGCAGTCAACGAGACCGTCGTGCTCTCGTTTGTCCTCGTGTTCGTCGCCAACCTCGCAATTACCCAGTTCTACCCGCTGTTCGTCTCGGTGAAGGGTGCCTACTGATGCACCTGCCCATCGCAATTCGTGCCAAGCGGGCCAGTTCGCGCACCGTCGACGGTCTGAGTCGACTCGGCGATCAGTTCACGTTCCACGCGCGTGTCATCACCTCGATTCCGGCAACCCTCAAGCGATATTGGCGTGAAGTCGCCCGTCTCGTCGCCCAGGTGGCATTCGGTTCGGGCACCCTGCTCGCCGGCGGCGGCAGCGTCGTCGTGATCTTCGCGATCTCGTTCTTCGCAGGTTCCCAGATCGGACTCGAGGGCTACCGCGGACTCAACCTCGTCGGCCTCGCACCGCTGTCCGGCGTGATGTCCGCCATCGCGAATACTCGTGAGGTCGCACCACTCGTTGCCGCAATCACCTTGGCTGCCAAGGTCGGAACTGGATTCACCGCGCAGCTCGGAGCCATGCGGATCTCCGAGGAAATCGACGCACTCGAAGTCATGGCGATTCCCTCGCTGCGATACCTGGTCACCACCCGAATGATCGCGGCGCTCATCGCGGTGGTCCCGCTGTACCTGGTCGGCCTGTTTGCTTCGTACATGGCAACGGCGCTCGCGGTGATCCGGGTCAAAGGCCAGTCGGAGGGAACATACGGCTACTACTTCAGTCTTTTCCTCTCTCCCAACGACATCTGGTTGTCGTTGATCAAAGTCATGGTGTTCGCGGTCGTCGTGACCCTCGTGCACTGCTACTACGGTTATACCGCGACTGGCGGACCTGAAGGCGTCGGGCGAGCAGCCGGGCGAGCGCTGCGCACCAGCATCGTCTTCCTGGCCTTCACCGACGTCGCCATGACCATCGCGCTCTGGGGACTCAAACCTCAGGTGCCCGGGTTGACCGGATGATCGTCACGGGTACCAGTCGAATTGCACTGGCACTGCGTGGTTTACTTGCGATAGTCCTGCTGATCGTCGCCTACGTCTTCTTGTTCAGCAGGGGCACGGACACGTTCAGTTCCACACCGCAGGTCAGTGCTGTCGTCCCTGCCAGCGCCGGTGCGCTGCGAGTCGGATCCTCGGTTCAGTACCGCGGCGTCGTCGTCGGTTCGGTCGCCGACATCGAGCCTGGCACCACCGCTTCCACCATCTCACTCGCAATCGACGAGGGTGCATTCGAGGACATACCGTCGACAAGTCAGGTGCGGCTGATGCCCCGCAACATCTTCGGCGACTTCTTCGTGGACCTGATTCAACCTGACGGTCTCTCGCGCGGTCCTGCTCTAGCGCCGGGTACCGAGTTGGCATCAGATCAGTCCGAAGTCGCGGTCCAGCTCTACCAATCGATCTCACGGATCTACTCGCTCGTTTCTTCCCTCGACCCCGCCGACATCAACGTGGCGCTCACGGCAGTCTCGGATGCGATGAGCGGCAAGGGAAACCAGATCGGTGAGTCTCTCGATTCAGTCCACCAAGCGTTGGTCGGTGCGCAGCCCGTCATCGACGGACTCGGTGACGACCTCGACGACATAGCCACGCTCGCCGACAGTCTCTCGACGAGTGCGCCCGACATGCTCGCCGCATTCGAGAACTCCATCACCACATCCAAGACCGTCGTCGAGAAATCCGACGGATTGGCGGGGCTTCTGCGAGCAGGCACCAGCACTGGATCTGCTGCCACGAGTCTGATCGGCGACAATCGCGACCGCCTGATCACCTTGGTCGACGACGCCGATTCCCTCACCGGTGCAATCACTTCGCGGCCGGACCACATCACCACCTTCTACAACGGCCTGCGCAATCTCACGATCAAACTCCCGCCCGCAATGGCGCACGGTCCCTGGCTCAGCACTGACTTGCGCCTGTCTGTCACAGATCTGTATCCGTACGGAAAGACCGACTGCCCACAATACGACGGGACCCGCGGCCCCAACTGCCCTGCCGCCGCGACCGCGTTCGGCGGAACCGTCGGCCCGGTCGGCAGCCCTGCCGAACAATCCCTGATCTCAGCTATCACCCAGGGCGGTACAGCTTTGGACACTCTCGTGGCGGGGCCGGTATTTCGCGGCACGACGGTGGTGGGCGGATGAGCGTGAAGAAATCGCTGATCAGGTTCGGACTGTTTGCCGCGCTGTCGATTCTCGCCACCGTGGTCGTGGTGAGCACTCTGATCAACCCAGTCTCCGGGTCTAGTTCGCAGTACCGGGCCGTCTTCGTCAATGCCTCCGGCCTGGTCACCGGCAGCGATGTTCAGATCGCCGGGGTGCGAGTAGGGCGCGTCGACAGCGTCGAGTTGGTGAACAACCAAGCCGTCGTCGGCTTCGAACTCGAATCCACACAACGTATTCCGACCGACGGTCGGGCTGTGGTGAGGTATGCAGATCTGCTGGGGGCACGGACGATCTCGATCGAACCCGGACAGGGCGAACTCGTAGCCGGCAACTACCTCTCCCCCGGAGCCACAATTCCCGTGGAACAGACTCAGCCGGCGATCGACCTCACCGACATCCTCGGCGGCTTCCGTCCCCTGTTCGACGCACTTGACCCCGCAGAAGTCAACAAGCTTGCCGCACAGGTCGTCCAGGTATTCCAAGGACAAGGTTCCACCATCGAAAGCCTGCTGGAGCGCACAGTTGTCGTCACCGAGAACTTGACGTCCCGAGACGCGATCTTGGACCAACTACTGACCAACCTCGACCGGGTACTCACCGTCACGACGACGAATCGACCCAACTTCGTCGAGATGATCAACACGCTCGACACACTGGTCGGCGGTTTGGCACAGGACCGCCAACAGATTTCGGCCGCAGTTGATTCCGCAGGTGCCCTGACTTCTTCCCTTCAGGACTTGGTGACGCGCGTGGAACCGGACTTGGCTGGCGCGCTGACTTCGATCGATCAGTCGGCCAGCGTCGTCGTCGACAATCGTGAGTCGCTGGCGACCGGTATCACCGCTTTCGATCAACTGTTCACCCAATTGGGAATCGCAATGAGCTACGGCAGTTGGGCGAACATCTACATCTGTAACTTCCGACTCAGCGCGCTGGACCAATCGGTGACTCTCGGCGGCCCCGAGCGTTCGGCGGTGTGCCGATGAACTGGCTTACCGTCAAGAACCCCGTCCGCAACGGAATGATCTGCATTCTCGTCGGAGTCTGTGTCGTTCTGGCCGCACTCGTTGTCCCTCAACTGATCTTGAAGGTCAAGACCAACGAGTACAGCGCCGCGTTTGCCAACGCCACCGGATTGACGCAGGACGATCCGGTCAACGTCGCGGGAGTCCCGAGCGGGGTGGTCACCTCGTTGGCGGTCAGCGGCAACTCTGTTGAAGTCACCTTCCGACTCGACGACGGCGTCACTCTCGGCGAAAACTCGCGCGCGGACATCAAGATCTCGACTCTGCTCGGCCGACGCTCGCTCGACATCACTCCGAACGGATCGCGCTCGTTACCCGGAGGTTCGACCATTCCCATCGAGAACACGAGTGTTCCGTTCACCCTCGACGATCTCGGACGAGGAGCACAATCCACTTCGGAAAACCTTGATCTGCAACAACTGCGAAACATGCTGACCGTGGTGTCCGACAACTCACCGGACGATCCCGAACTCATTCGCCGCTCGCTCGAGGGAATCGACGCACTCTCCGGAGTAGTCAACGACAACGACGTTGCGCTCCGTTCCCTTCTCACCGGAGCGCAGCAGACGACCGCAACACTGATCGAGCAGAAGGACACTCTGGAAACCCTTCTGGGAAATGCGGACCTGGTGATGGCCACGATCGCCGATCGGCGAGATGTGCTGAATGCGCTTGTACAAGACCTCAATCAGTTGAGCACCACACTTGCCCAGTTCCTGGGCGACAACCAGGCATTGGTCGACTCGGTCATGGGAGACATCCACGAGGTGACGGGAGTGCTTTCCGAGAACGAACAATCACTGACCACGTTGCTCGACAACTTCGCCCCCAGCGTTCGGTACGTCACCAATGCGACCGGTAACGGCAACTGGCTCGACCTCAACTCGCCCTCCACCCTCATCCCGGACAATTGGTTGTGCGTCGTCGGGCTCGTTCAGGGGTGTCGATGACCACGACCGTCAAGAAGCTCGCCGTGCTGGCAGCGATAATGATCTGCGCGATCGGTGCGGTCCTGTTCGTCACGCGTGACGAACACCAACTCACTCTCACTGCCGAATTCACCTCGACCGACGCCATCTTCACCGGAAACACGGTGACTATTCTCGGAGTTCCCAGCGGGAGGGTCGAGAGCGTCACGCCGGAAGGGTCCCGGGTACGAGTGGCGATGAGCCTGCCATCCGGAACACGCATACCGGCCGACGCTCAGGCCTGGGTCCTGTCTCCTTCGGTCATCAGCGACCGCACGATCGAACTCGGCCCCGGCTACGAGGACGGTGAGTTCCTCGCGGACGGCGCAGTGATCCCTCTCGAACGAACTCACTCCCCTCTGACATGGGACCAGCTCACCGCATCGGTGAACGAACTGACGGTGGCGCTCGGCCCTGGCGCGGACGGCGGTGGGATCGGTGACCTCATCGGAGAAGGCGCCCACGCGTTGGACGGCAACGGGCAAGCATTCAACGATGCCGTTCGGTCCATCTCACAGGCTAGTTCGGTACTGGCGGGTGCAAGTCCCGACATCTCCGAACTCGTGAAGAACCTGAACACCCTCGTGCAGTTGATCGCGGACAACCAGACCAAGGTCGACTCGCTGTCGAATTCGGTGACAGTCACCGCCCGCGCGTTCAGTACCCAGCGAGAAGACATCAGCGGGGCGCTCGATTCCCTGACCACGTTGCTCGGACAGGTCTCAGCGCTACTCGCCGAACACGGCGAGGCGGTCACCGCCGATCTGGGTGCGCTCGCACAGTTGGCCGGTGCAGTCGCGATCAAACAGGACCAACTGCGCGAGATCATCGAAACGGCACCAACGGGATTCGAGAACGTCGCCAACCTCGTCACCGAAGAAGGCCGAGCCAGAGCGCGACTGAACGTCGCCACCGATCTCTCACAGTTCGACACGACGCGAGAACTGTGCGAGAAGATGCCGATTCCTCTGTGCACCGGGCCTGGGATCGTCAATCCCATCGAATTTCCTTCGGCAGGCAGCTCCGACCTGGCACGCATCCTCGGTGGGGGCAACTGATGGCGTCGAACAAGTCCGTGGTGAGCGTTGTCGTGGCACTTGTCATCGCGGCGCCGTTGACCGGCTGCAGTCTCAACTTCCAGCACCTCCCCCTCGGGCGCGGTCTGCCAGGAGAGTCGTACCCGCTGAACATGGAGTTCGTCGATGCGTCATTGCTGCCCGTCGGCGGCGAGGTGCGGATCGGCCAGGCAGTGGTCGGCAGAGTCACGTCGATGAGCGCGGAAACCTTTGCAGCCGTGGTACATACCGAAATCGAATCGAGCATCGAACTACCCGTCGGCACTCGCGCTCGGATCGAGCTGTCCACCCCGATCGGCGACGCATTTGTCAACCTCGAAGTTCCGGTCGATCCAACGGGCCCCAGGCTCGAACCAGGTTCCACCATCGCGCGAGCGGAGACCGTGCGCGGACCCGATGTCGCACAACTGCTCGGCGCCGTCGGAACTCTGTTGAACGGCAGTGGGTTGGCGCAGGTCAAGAACATCGTCAGTGAGGCTGATCAGATTCTCGACGGCAGGGAGGAGACGATCCGCGATCTGCTTGCGCGCCTTGACACTTTTCTCGGAACACTTGACGACCGAAAGGAATCGATCAATTCGGCACTGAATTCCCTGAACCGGCTCAGCGCTCTGATCGGTGACGAGAGCGCCACCATCGACGAAGGCTTGCGAACACTCACACCCGCGTTGGGCGTGATCGCCGACCAACGACAACCGCTCCTCGATCTTCTCGACGAAACCGATCGGCTCAGTACCGCAACCAATTCCGTGCTCGACCAGTCGGCCGACCAGATTTCCGAGATCACCGGACGACTGTCACCCATCCTCGACCAGTTCTCGGCAATGGGCCCGACACTGAGTGAGACCATGTCCAACCTGGACAACGCGAGAGTGCTCCTCGAGCGCGCCAGCCCAGGTGATTACGTGAACATCGACCTCGACGTCGATGTCGAGGGCACCGTGACCGGGGTGCTCAACGAGATAATTCCGGGCGCCGCACCGCCACTGCCACCTCTGCCCGCCTCCGATCGGGAACTGCCGATCACGACACCCCTGCAAGGAGGAACGCGATGAAGAACCGAACCGTCTATTTCGAGATCGTCGCCTTTCTCCTCATCGCGGTGGTAAGCACTACGTATGTGCTCCGACAAGTAGGTGCTGGAGATCCTTTCACCGGAACATTCTCGGTCACCGTCGAATTGGAGAACGCGGCCGGAATCGCTCCGGGTTCGGAAGTGGCCTATCGCGGAGTCACCGTCGGCGACGTCGAGTCGGTGGAGGTGGACTCTGCCCAGGACCTCGTCGTGATGACGTTGAGCATCGCCGCCGACCAACAGATCCCCAACGATTCGCATGTGGCCATCAGCCAGGACACCGCCGTTCCGGTATTGAAAGTTCAGTTGTCCTCGCAGACCGACGGCGGCCCGTATCTGGTTGAAGGTTCGGTTGTTCCGACTGAGCGCACTTCGATCCCGGTCGCGTTGGGAACCGTGATTGCGAATTTCAACGCTGCTGCCGATACCGTCGATCCGGCAGACCTGCGAACCCTCTCGCACGAACTCGGTGAGGGATTGAACGGATTGGGTCCGGATCTGCAGGCGCTCGTCGACAACTTCGACGTGCTCGCGCGCACTGTCCAAGCCGATCAACCGCGTGTCAACACACTCGTCGAGAACTCGCGCTCACTGTTCACTGCGAACGAGGAAAATGTTGACGCTCTTCCCGAAGTTGCACTCACACTTCGCCAATTGACAGATCAGGTACGAAACTCCGATCCGCAACTGCGCACACTCCTCGATCGAAGCCCGAGTGTTCTCGACAATCAGATACTGCCTCTCATCGAACAGAGTCGTGAGCCGTTCAGTCTGCTGTTGGCCAATTCTCTCGTCTCCACTCAGATCGTCACCGCACGGATGCCCGCCGTCGATGCCTTGTTGGTGGTGGTGCCCAAAGGATTCGAGAAGTTCGGAAGTATCGTCAAAGACGGACGCGCACAGCTTGATCTGATCACAGCACTCGGACCGGTCTGTATCTACGACACGCCCCGGCGATCGGTACAGGACACCTCACCGACCACGCTCGACAAGAACCAACACTGCGCGGACCAGTCGGGCCGGATCCAGAATCGCGGTTCGCAGAACGTCCCCACCGGAGCTGGAACGATCGACGGGGTTGCCGAATACGATCCTGCCCTCGGCACCGTAGCGACCGGTGACGGAACGTCGATTCGTCTGGGCCTCAACGGTGGTCAGAACACCGTTCTCGGTGACAACTCGTTTGCCGCACTACTAGTACAAGGAACGCAATGACCGAGACACCCCAATCCCAGACCCCCGAGAGTCCGACACCCACAATCGCCGAAAAGCCCAAGAGGCTTCGCAAGCAGACCTTGCTGATCGTTGCCGGCGTCCTGGTCGTGGTCGCGGCGCTCGGATGGGGCGCATTCGCGACCTGGCAGAAATCGGCCGACGAAGACGCGCGTACCAGCGCACTGGACAGCGGACGGCAATTCGCCACTGATCTTGCGACGTACAACTTCCAGAACCTCGATCAGAATCTTTCCGTGGTGCGTGACAACTCTGTCGGCGAGTTCGCCGGTCAGTACGCCCAGGTGGCAGCCAACCTGCAGAACATGATCGTGCAGTATCAGGCGACCTCGTCCGCTCAGATCATTTCAGCCGGGCTGGCGAGCAGTGATCGCGACAACGCCGAGGTGCTCGTGTTCCTCGATCAGACGATCACCAATACCAACTCCCCCGATCCGAGGATCGACCGTAACCGCATGCAACTTTCTCTGGTCCGCGAGGACGGCGAGTGGAAACTGAGCAACGTGCAGCTGTTGTGACTCGGAGGTCTGGCGTCACAGGCAGCCGTGTCGGCGACTGCCGATAAAGTGGCCCCCACAAGTCGACGTGTCCTTCGTCGACCAGGAGCACAGGTTCGAGGAGTGTGTCGGTAGCAGTGGCAGTGGAATCTTCGGTGCTACTGAAGTGGTACTCCGAGACGGCTCGTGACCTGCCGTGGCGACGCGAGGGCGTCAGTGCCTGGCAGATCCTGATGAGCGAGATCATGCTCCAGCAGACGCCGGTGGTGCGCGTTGCGCCCATCTGGGAAGAGTGGGTGGAGCGCTGGCCGGTACCGTCCGCGATGGCAGCGTCGAGTCAGGCAGAAGTACTTCGCGCGTGGGGCAAACTTGGTTACCCACGACGCGCGCTTCGGTTACACGAATGCGCGGGCGTCCTGGCCGCCGAGCACGGTGACGTGGTGCCGGAAGACGTCGACACCCTGCTCTCGCTACCGGGAATCGGTTCGTACACCGCCCGCGCCGTGGCGTGCTTCGCATACGGACAGCGAGTGCCGGTGGTGGACACCAACGTACGACGCGTAGTTGCGCGAGCCGTCCACGGCAATGCGGAACCCGGGAATCCGTCCAACACGCGAGACCTCGCCGACGTCGCGGCGCTGCTGCCACGGACACGAGCGCGCGCCGCCACCTACAGCGCCGCTCTCATGGAACTCGGTGCACTGATCTGCACTGCGCGGACGCCGAACTGCGAGAACTGCCCTTTGCCGAACTGCGCGTGGGTCGCTTCGGGCAAACCGGCACACACCGGACCGCCCAAGAAGGTGCAGAAGTTCGCGGGCACCGATCGCCAAGTTCGCGGAAAATTGATGGCCGTTCTGCGCGAGAGCCACCGTCCGGTCGAACGCGCGCAACTCGACATCGTCTGGCCGACCGATCCTGGTCAGCGTGACCGCGCACTACATTCCTTGTTGGTCGACGGACTGGTCGAGCAGACCGATGACGGCTTGTTTGCACTGGCTGGAGAAGGTACGCCCTAGCCCACTCGCATCGGGTCGCATGCTTCTGCTGGTTCGACGGTCTGGGGTGGTGTGACATCAGGATCCGAACGCCGAAACGCAGCGGGGACGACGGGTACCACCGGGTCGCAAGGCGGGAGCGTCAGGATCGGTAGGGCCGCTCCGGACGGTGGCCCGCTCGTCGGGTTCGCCGGCTCGGCGCCGACGTTCGGGCGATCAGTGGACACCGCTCGCGACCCGTCCGGCGACAGAGCGATCAGCAATCCCGTCAGCATGAGCAGGAGCGGCAGCACTATTGCCGCCGCCCACCGGATTCTGTTGACGGGCTGAACAGCCGCGCCGCCAGCGGACCTGACCTCACTCCCCCGACCGGCCGCTACCAGCGCAGCGCCTATCGCCAGTTGGGCGCGCTCGCCGAGATACAGGAAGCCGAGCCCTACCGATTCGGCGGCTTCGGCGGACAACTGCCGTGACTCTTCCTTGCCGAGCATGGCGACGAGCAACTTGGGCACGGGGTCTCGTTCAGCGACGAGCAGGTCCAATGTCGCAGCAAATGTCGAGCTGTCTGTAAGCAACTCGGCGGTAGCGTAGCGGTGCGCCGAGTCCACGACGCCGGCGCTCGGATCGATGGCAGCGATCACAGTCTCACTGCCGTCCGGCCAGAACGCGAGAATCGGCGAAACACCATTCAGGGCGTCGACCGTCCGCAAGTAGGCAATGCGAGCGTCCAGACCGTTGACCAACTCGACGTTCTCGAAAGTGCTGGAGGACAATGAATCCGGGACAAATTCGCGCACGTCCGCGCGCTCGCACATCACTCCGACGACGGTGGGGCACAGGTTCGAGCGCAGGGCCCGACCGGTGGCGACCTCGGCAGCGGAGGCGAGCGCGCGTGCCGACGCTTGCGCAGAGGGAACAGCCCCGTTCGCGCCCCACGGATGACGGAACTCGTCGATCGAGCCGAGAAGGGGTGTGTCCGCATCTACGAGAGCTGTTGAAATGGAATTGTTTTCGAATACCACGCCCAGGCTTTCACGCACTGGATCCTCCATTGACTGTTTCCAACTGGTTCTGAACTGTTTCAGGTGTTGCTATCACTGTGGAGCTGTATCAGAACGTCAGGCCACCGACCGCCATTGCGCCTGGTTCCAACACCACGTCCACCGGCGCTCGGCCGTCGACCGTGACGCGATACGTCCCCGGCAGGAGTCCGACAAACGAGAAGCGACCCTCGAACGGTTTCACCGTCCGCGCTGTCGCGTGCCCGCATTGATCGACGCCGTTGATCATCACCGCCTCCGAGATGCCCGACGTCACCAGACCTGAGATCCGACCATCTGCCGAGACAGCTGTCCCCTGGTCTCTCCGACCACCAACAGAATTCCCTTGTGGATCACACGCTCCCGGGGTGGTCGCCACCCGCACGGTGACATCGTCCGACCGCACGCGAGCCGCCCCTCGATCTGCGGTGACCAGTGCAGCAATCGATAGACCGTCGGCGTCTTCCCGCTTTCCCGCAGTCATCGTCGCTGTCCGGGTGAAGTACCGGTCCGCTTCCAGATTGCCTATCAGGCAATGTAACCCGAACTCGTCGACACCCGAGCCGTCTCCGCAGTAGTCAGGCACGGAGGGTAGAACGAAACCTCGAGGCACCGGAAGCTGCACGACCACGTCCGAGAGCGGGTTGCCCCGGACGCCGATGTCTACGACATACGTCACCGGATCACCTTCTCGGACAATACCGTTGGACGGTCCGGAATCGAGCCCTGGGCCGTCACCGGGATCGAAGGGCGGCGCACCGTCAATCGCCGTCAACTCGACTGTGAAGGGAGAAGCGGACTCTCCCTCCGCTGCCAATCGAACATCCGACTGCATCGGTAGCGCACCGAGCACAGCTGCGCCGACAAGTAACACTCCTGTCACCACGACTACGCCTCGCACTCTTCGGGCGCACGCTCTCGGTCGGAGTCGGACCGTAACCGCCTTCGACCACACCTCTGACAGACGAGTTCTCACGACGCTCCTTCGATGGCCGACCCTCGGGGCCCGGTCGGGCACTCTCGACCAGATTTGGCGAATCCCGAGCTACGTTCAATAGAAGTCGCTCGAGGGACTCGAAAGCCAATGGTGACGGCATGATTATGTGGGTGAACTTCTCTCACCCGGGGTGAAGTCGCGGGTGAATTGCCCGGGATGACACGCTCTGGATTCGCACCAGCTACGCTCCTCCCTGTAGATAGATGGATCGAGACAATCCGCCCAAATCCGCCAATTAGCGTGGGGCGTGAAAGCAGAAAGGGTCCGCGTTGATGTTCGGGAGGGACGGCCACGACTGGGCAGCTATTCCCGAAAGGCGCACTCTCACCGAGTCGATTCCTCGGCAAGCACTGTTCGCGAAACTGGATCGACGCGCCGCTCTGACCGTCGTCCGTGCACCGAACGGCCACGGGAAATCGTCGTTGATCGCATCGTGGCTGCGCGCCCATCTGGCATCCGAACGAATACTCGTCTGGGTCTCGGCCCCACAGCCCTCGTCGACACTCGAAGATTTCTGGGCCGTTGTCCTCGATCGAATCCACGCTGCCGGAATCGCACTGCCCGACGTCGACGATCTCGCCGATCCTTTCACCGCTGCCGCCAAATCCCTGAACGCCCTCAGCCGCCCCGTGCTGCTCGTGCTGATCAGGCCGGATCTGATATCGGAACCAGAGTTGGACGATCAGTTGATCGATCTCCTCACCCTCTGCCACAACCTGGACCTCGTGGTCACGCTCTCGGGATTCGGCATGTTCGCCGAGCCATACCTTCTCGACACGGATCACGAGGTCATCGGCGCCGATGAGCTGTTGTTCACGACATCCGATACCGCCCAATTGCTGGAACAGGCGGGGGTGCGCACGGCTGAGGGTGATGCAGAACAAATCACATCCCTGACGGGTGGGCTGCCCGCATTGGTTCGCGCCGCAGTCGCCGCCGTCAGGGACTCACGTAACAGCAACCGTGAGCGAGAGATCAAAACGAACACCGCGCAAGCGATAGACGATTACGTGACTGATTCCGTTCTCGCCACCGCTGAGCGCCTAAAGCAACATGAGTTCCTACTCGCGACCGCCTTTGGTCGATCGATCACCGTCGGCGTCGCCACAATGCTGTTCGAGTCCCAGCGCCCTGACACTGCCGAAACCGTTCATGAGATCCGCTCGCGGCTGGTGACGCTGGAGACAGCCGGCTTGTTGTCGCGCGTCGAGGCCGAAGCCGACGAAACATGGGCATTGGCTCCCGCCATTCGAAGATCGATGCTCGCGCACCACACCCGCGCGGGAATCGATCCGTCGCAACGTCTTTCATTCCTCGCTCACAATCGACTCGACAACGGTCATCACGCGTCGGCGCTGGACTACGCGGTCGAGGCACAGAACTGGACCCTGGCAGTAGACATCGTCGAACAACATTGGGTGACGATGATCGTGCATAACCTGGACTCGGTTCGCTCCGCCCTCCAACGGATTCCGGCGGAAGCTGCCGACAAGCACTCTGCCGTTGAGGCCGGGCGTGCCTTGTTCACGATGCATCCGAGCAAGCGATCCACGTCAATCGACTTGCTACCCGAATCGCCGGCCGAACTGTGGGAACTCGGCGCCCAACCCAGCGCGAAGGACGCCTTGAGCATCGCCTGCGTTCAATCGATCATGCTCAGGATGGCCGGTGAATACGGGCTCTCGGCAGAGACCACCAGGCGGCTGTCTCACCTCAGCCGCAGTGCGCTGGAAAACAATCCGGAAGCGGTCAGCGCACAACTCCCCCTGATGCGACTTCAATGGGCGATCAATTTTCAATTGAGCGGCAGGTTCACCGAATCCACGATCAAGGCTCGAATGGCATACCACGGCGCCCTGTCTCACGGAGTCGACTTCATCGCTCGCAACTCTGCGGGTAGTGCCGCCCTGAATTGGGCTTTGGCAGGTGAGCCGCGGCAGGCCAGACACTGGTTCGAACTCGAACAGAAGCATCCTGACCCCGGGGGTTGGCTCGAACCTGTAGTCAAGATCGCCGGCTTGACGGCACGGGCTCTCGCCGCTCTCGACACACTCGACTTCGGTGACGCACGTATCGCACTGACCGACCTCGGCGTTCCGTCCGACACCGAGGAGCTATGGGCGTTCGTCGTCTATGCGCACAGCCAATTCGCCCTGACTCAGAGCAGTGCATCTTCCGCTCTGTCCTTGCTCCACAATGCGATTGGAGTGCATTCCAAGCAGTACACGGCCACGTCTTTCGCGCTTCCTCTGCTGCAATCCGCAGAAATCGATCTCCTGCTCGCACTCGGCGAGGGAAACAAGGCGACGGCTCTGGCCAAGGAAATTGCCGATCCTGCAGCCAACCCGTGGACGCTCGCGTCGGTGGCGCGTTTACGTCAGCGAATCGGCCAGAACGAGGCCGCTGTGGCGCTGTGCCATCAGTTCGACTGGTCTGGCGAATCCTATCCGCGGGCACAGATGGAATCGCTTCTGGTGCAAGCGGTTGCACACTCCGAGCTGGGTGAGCCACGCCTCGCCTCTCAGGAGTGGTCCAGAGCGTGCAGTATCGCGGACCAAACCGGACTTCTGCGTCCGTTCGCGACCATTGGATCGGCGGACGTCGAGAAACTCGAATCGATGGCAGTAACAAAATCGCGTGCACTCGCCGAGTTCTCGAAAAGGGCTCCTGCGGAATCATTTCCGGGATTCGTACGTATCGTGGAGCTGACCGAACGCGAACAGAAGGTCCTCTCACTCCTGGCGCTCGGCATGGGGTCGGCCGCGATGGCCGACAAACTGTACGTGTCCGTCAACACCGTCAAGACTCAACTGCGCACTCTCTACAAGAAGCTCGACGTGCACAATCGAAACGAAGCGATCACGAAGGCACGTCAGCTGCGCCTGCTGTAGTCCCGGGTCGGATCTGATTCGGACTACATTCTGTAGGCATGAGCACCGATACCTGTGTCTTCTGCAAGATCGTCGCGCTGACCGAGCCGGCGATTCTCGTCCACGAGAGCGAGACGACTCTTGCATTTCTAGACGCCCGACCGGTGAGTCGCGGACACACCCTGGTGGTCCCCAAGCGTCATGCAGAAAACCTCGATGCTCTCGAAAGCCACGAGGGCGCAGAGATGTTCCGCGTCGGCACGCTCATCGCCGGAGCTCTACGCCGCTGCGACATCGCCGCTGACGGAGTCAACTTTCTGGTCAACGACGGGCGTGCCGCGGGGCAAACCGTGTTCCACTCGCACCTCCACGTCGTCCCCCGCCATCGCGGCGACAAGGCGAAGTTCGCTGCCGGACTCCTGGCCAGGCGAGCCGTCGAACTGGAGCAGGTGGGCGCGTCGATCCGCAGTCAGCTCACCGTCTGAAGGAATTCCGTCACCACTTCGCGATAGCGCTGCGGTTGATCGTCGTGAACCAGGTGGCCTGCGTCGGCAATACGTACGTACCGAGTTCCCGGCCTCTCGGCCATCTCTCGCATCTGTCCCTCGGGGGTGATGGTGAACTCTCCCTCGATCAGCAAGGTCGGCACGTCGATCGCCTTCCACTGATCCCAGAAATGCCTCGTGCCCCACTCCTCCGAGATGTCGCGGAAGGTCGACACCTCGCCGTGCAGGTACCACCCGTCGTCGCGGCGGTCGAAAGAGTCGAGAAAGTACTGGCCGGCGACGGGCCCGAAGAATTCCTTCATCGCGTCCTCGGAAGCAAACGGCTGCGGCCACGCCGAGATCATCTGAGCCCAATCCGCGGCGGTGCGTCCGCGAAAATCCGGAGCCATGTCTTCGAGGACCAGTGCACAAACCTTTTCGGGATGCGATGCGGCGAAGCACCACGCGTGCAGAGCCCCCATCGAATGGCCGATCACGATCATCGGCTCCTCGATGGACGCAACGGCAGATGCCAGGTCGTCGACGAATGCCTCGGTGGTCAGCTCTGACGGCGCGGGCCGGCCGTGACCGGCGGCGTCGAACGTGTAGACGTGGCCGAACTCGCGGATCCACGGCACCTGGCGTCGCCACGTCCTCGAGCTGCCCATGAGGCCGTGCAACAACAGAATCGGTTGTCCTGTTCCACCTTCGTCATGCAACACGAGTGTCACGGTACGCGGTGAAGGTGCGCGGGTAATGTCGCTTGCATGGCAGTCGTGAAGATCAATGCAATCGAGGTCCCCGAGGGCGCCGGCCCCGAACTGGAGAAGCGCTTCGCAGCACGCGCTCATGCAGTCGAGAACTCCCCGGGCTTTCTCGGATTCCAACTCCTCCGCCCCACCGCAGGTGAGAGCCGCTACTTCGTGGTGACGCAGTGGGAGTCCGAGCAGGCGTTCGCCGATTGGCGTGACGGCCCTGCCCGCGAAGCCCATTCCGGCGAGCGTGCGAAGCCCGTCGCTTCGGGTGCGTCGTTGCTCGAGTTCGAAGTTGTTCTGGACGTCGCCGCAAAGAGCTGATCTAGAACGATTGTGCCCGCCTTGGCGGGCACAATCGACGGTCATCTCGGCTTACGCGTTGACACGGTGCGGGCAGTAGTGCAAAAGTTCGCATGTAAACGCGATGGTCCGACAGGAATCCGGTGAAAGCCCGGAGCGGTCGCGCCACTGTAATTCGAGGTGAAGTGCCTTTTTCGGCACGACTATTTCGACAGCCAGACACTTCGGCCATCGCATGGACCTAGGGGACGCGAAAATCCCAGGAGGCTTCGATGGCTCTCGCCTATTCTCCCGATACGTCGATCGATTCGACTCGTCTTGCTTTCCTCGCCGCTGCAGTAGTTCTGTTCGCGATGCTCGCTCTCTACCTGGTCGGATTCGACCAGGGCGCTATCTCTCGCACCGGCATGTACATGCATGAATTGATGCACGACGGTCGACACTTGATGGGCCTGCCGTGCCACTAGTCGACAATTTCACGAAGCTTCTCATTCGTGGTTTGTTGGCTGGTTTGATCGCAGGCATCCTTGCCGGCGGAGTTGCATTCGTGCTGGGTGAACCGCACGTCAATGCCGCCATTGCGATCGAAGAAGCCAACAGCGCCACCGGTGAGGTTGCCGGCGAAGCCGCTGGGCATTCGCACGGTGACGAAGAAGAACCACTGGTGAGCCGCGACGGGCAGCGCGCCGGGCTGTTCCTGGCCACAGCGCTGGCCGGACTGGCACTCGGGGCGATCTTCTCGGTCGTTGCCAATTACGCTCGACGACTCACCGGAATGTCCGGGCCGTTGTTGGCGATCACCATCGCCGTCGGTGGTTGGCTGGCCATCGAGGCCGTGCCCTTCTTCAAGTACCCGGCCAATCCGCCGGCCGTCGGAGATCCCGACACCATCAACCAGCGCACACTGCTGTGGCTGGCCGCCGTGATTCTCGGGCTACTGTCCGTCACCGCGGCAGCAGCGGCGGCAAAGGCAGTTTCCGGGCACGAGTTCCTCAGCGTGCGCATCGCTGCTCCGGTGGCTGCGTTCCTGGTGATCGCCACGATCGGTTACGTCTCGCTTCCCGGCATCAACGAGGTGGGCGAGGACTTCCCGGCAACTCTGCTGTGGGAGTTCCGACTTTCCTCGCTCGCTACGCAGGCGACGCTCTGGCTCGTACTCGGGTTGGCATTCGCCTTCCTCACCGAGCGCGCGACCAAGAACACCGAAGTAGCAAAGAAGTACGCCCTTCGCTGAACCTGCTGTGCGCCTTTATTAACCGCGGGCGGTTAATAAAGGCGCACAGCAGTTCTATTTCAGCTCAGGTGATGCACTTCCTGCAGTCCGTACACCGGCGTCGGGATGCCCTCGTAACGCGCCTTCAACTGCAACGCCAAGTACAGCGAGTAGTGGCGCGACTGGTGCAGATTGCCTCCGTGGAACCACAGCGCTTCCTGCTGCGTCGGCTTCCACATGTTGCGCTGCTCGCCTTCCCACGGTCCCGGATCCTTGGTGGTGTTCGACCCCAGGCCCCACACCTTGCCGACCTTGTCGGCGGTGTCCTGACCGATCAGATCCGCCACCCAGCCGTTCATCGAGCCGTAGCCGGTCGCGTAGACCACCACGTCGGCAGGCAATTCCGTACCGTCTTCGAGGATCACGCTGTTCTCGGTCAGCTCACGAATGTTGCCGTGCGCGAGCTTGATGTCTCCATTGGCAACCAGTTCGGCCGCGCCGACGTCGATGTAGTACCCCGAACCGCGGCGTAGGTACTTCATGAACAGACCTGAACCGTCGTCGCCCCAGTCGTGCTCGAAGCCCGCCTTCTCGAGGCGATCGTAGAAATCCTTGTCGCGCTCACGGATTGCGTCGTACACCGGGATCTGGAACTCGTGCATGATCCGGTACGGCAGCGAACCGAACGTGAGGTCCGCCTTGTGCGTCGTCATGCCTGCGGCCAGTGCACGCTCCGAGTACAGATCGCCCAAGCCCAAATCCATCAGCGAATCCGACTTCACGATGTGCGTCGAGCTGCGCTGCACCATCGTGACGTCGATGCCGTTCTCCCACAGTGCGCCGCAGATGTCGTGCGAGGAGTTATTGGCCCCGATCACGACGACCTTCTTGCCCACGTACTGATCCGGGCCGGGGTGCTTGCTCGAGTGGTGCTGATCGCCGAGGAACTTGTCCTGCCCGGGGAACGTCGGAATGTTGGCCTTGCCGGACATACCCGTCGCCATCACCAACTGCTTGGGACGCAACGTCAGCTTCTCGCCGTTGCGGTTGACCTCGACGGTCCATTCCTGGGTCTTCTCGTCGAACGACGCAGAGGTGCAGGTCGTGGAACTCCAGTACGGAACCTCCATGACCTTGGTGTACATCTCGAGCCAGTCGCCGATCTTGTCCTTGGGCGCGAACACCGGCCAGTTGTCGGGGAACGGCATGTATGGCAGGTGGTCGTACCAAACCGGGTCGTGCAGGCACAGGGACTTGTAGCGTCCACGCCACTGGTCGCCCGGCCGCTCGTGGCTGTCGATCACGATGGCCGGAACTCCGAGTTGGCGCATCCGGGCACCGAGGGCGATGCCTCCCTGGCCGCCGCCGACGATCACGACGTAAGGCTGTGTGGTGTAACCGAGTTCGCGATCCTCGATCTCCTTCTGCTCGGCCCACGTGATGCGGTTCGGGTCTGCTCCGTGCTTCGCTCCACGAGGCCGGCGAGTGCCCTTACCTTCTTCGTGTCCCTTCAATTCCTGCAACGACGTCAGCAGGGTCCAACCTTCATCTCCTTTCAAACGAAGGTGCCCGTGCGCGCGACCGGTTGCAGTCTCGAATTCGATCCAGGCCGACGTGACGCCGTCGGCTTCGTCGGGTGTCTCGGTGGTCCGGAATCCCGAAGGATCGGTGTCGTCGAGACGCTCGGAGAGCATGTCGGCAATCTGCTCGCGACCTTCGACGGTCTTGATGTTCCAGGTGAACGACACCAAGTCGCGCCAGAAGCTGTCGAGTGCAAATTTGCCTGCCACACGCTCGATGTCACGAGCCGCGAGGGCCGACTCGAAATCCGCCAGCCAGGCGTCGACGCGTTCCTGAGGTGTCACCGCCGTCAACTTCACCTCGGGGGTGACTGCGGAATCGATGGTTTGCGTCATCACTTCTCCTTGTTTGTGAATGTGACACACAGCACATCCCATAAGTGGCCCCGGTCACAAGCGTTGCAGTCTGTTGCAATCAGCGGGCGCGGTGCCGCCGCCCGATACCGGTTACCCGCACCGATGTGCGGGCAACCGACTCACCCCTCAGTAGGCTTGAATTTGCCGAGTCCCAGCGACTGAAATCCCACGACGTAGAACAGCGTCCACAACACGGCCCAGTCCACGAAACCCAGTGCATTGCCGTGTAATCCGTCGACAACTGCCGGCTCGTGAAGAATGTGCTCTGCCGCAAAGCGGTAATAGAACAAGAATGTGACCACCGCGAGCGCAAACGTGAGCAGCGCGCGGATCGCCAGGTTGACCCCGTCCGCAAAGCCCGTGGGCTTGTTACCGAAGGCGTTGGCCCAGAAGATCATCCAGAAGGCCCAGCACACACCGAGCTGCGCCGGGAACTGATGGACCACACCACCCAACTCGGCAACGGCATCGCTTCCCACCAACACCTTCACGACCGGAAGTGCCACGAAGTACAAGCCGGTTCCGACGGCGAAGTTACCGATCGTGGCTGCGAGCGCCGTCTTACCGCCGCCGCCGAACAGTCGCCACGGCCAGTTGTCGAGCGTCTGGCCAGTCAGGATCACGACCACCACGACGCAGTAGAACCATCCGAGTGCGGTGTCGACGGTCATCAACGGATCCGTGGCGGACAGCGACACGGACGGCAGACCGAACACGAAGTACAGCGCCAGCGTCGGGACGGCGACAAACGCGATCTCACACAAACCCACCAACGGCTGCTTCATCCCTAGGGAAGTCCACGGCCAATGCTGCCAGTTCAGGACCACCATCACCCAGGTCCCGAAGCCGAAGAGCACGAACAGCGCACCCGCGAAATATCCGAGGCCGCCCTCACGATCGGCCGCGAAATCCGGGTACAAACTCCCCAAGCCGTTTGCCAGGAGCCACGTCACCACGACGGCGAAGACCGCGGTCGCGACCATGATCGCCAAGCCTTTCGCCGGCTGTGGGAGTCGATCGAAGCCGGCGAACTCGCAATTGAAGCCGATGAACACAACAAAAAGGATTGCCCAGAAAAGCGCCGCGTTGAACGGCAGAGGATAGAAACTCCAGGGACTGGTGGTCGGATCGGCCAGAAGGTACCAACTCGCCACGGTCAGCACGAGAACGATCACGAGGTTCGCGATCCCGAACCCGATCCAGCGGCGTGACGGTTGTCGGCTCGGCGTGGCCGGTTCCGTGGGTGTGTCGACTGTAGCGGTCATGTGCCCTCTCCCAGATTGTCTCGCAAGATGATTCGCGAAGTGGTGGCGCAACTATGGAACCGTCGCGCGGGGTACCGGGAGGGTTGCCGAGGGTTGCAACTGCTGTCCGATTTTCCGGAATTGCAACACGGTGCAACCCTTCCGCATTGTGGTCGCCGTCACATACAAATCACTCACCGGTTCACAACCGACTGGTTCACTGCTTACGAGGAGATCTGCATGAGCATCACGGGCAAGGTAGTACTGGTCACCGGCGCCGGCCAAGGAATCGGACGCGGAATCGCTCTCCGCCTCGCCCACGACGGCGCCGACATCGCGTTGGTCGACCTCGACCAGACCAAGCTGGATGCGGTTGCCGACGAGATCAGACAGATCGGTCGTCGTGCGACGACGTTTATCGCCGATGTCAGCGATCGCGCGCAGGTTCACGCCGCAGTCGAACACGCGCACAGTGAGTTGAGCGGATTCGACGTCATCGTCAACAACGCGGGAATCGCTCTCGTCGGCCCGATCTCCGATGCGACGCCGGAAGAGGTCTCCAAGATCTGGAGCGTCAACGTCGACGGTGTCCTGTGGGGAATTCAAGCCGCAGCGGCAAAGTTCCAGGCGCTCGGTCAGCGCGGAAAGATCATCAACGCGTCGTCCATCGCCGGTCATGACGGGTTCGCCATGTTAGGTGTTTACAGCGCAACAAAATTCGCGGTCAGGGCCCTCACTCAGGCTGCGGCCAAGGAATACGCGACCGACGGAATCACCGTCAACGCGTACTGCCCCGGCGTCGTGGGCACCGACATGTGGGTGACGATCGACAAGAGGTTCGCCGAGTTGACCGGTGCGCCAGAGGGCGCCACCTACGAGAAGTTCGTCGGCGGAATTGCGCTGGGTCGAGCTGAAACCCCCGACGACGTAGCCGGTTTCGTCTCTTACCTCGCTGGGCCCGATTCCGACTACATGACCGGGCAGGCCGGTCTCATCGACGGCGGTCTCGTCTACCGCTGACCGAGGTGTCTTCGCTGAAAGCGGTGTCTTCACTGAAAAAGCGGTTGCCAGAGCCTGCGATGCCGCCCGGCGAGGATCCTCGCGACTACGCGAGGACCCTCGCCGCGGTGTACGACGCGACGATGGCCGGAGACCGCGCACCGGCCCGCCCAAGGGACGTGGTTCGCCAATCGTGGCAGCGCCTGCGCGAACTCGGTATCGATCCCGAGCACAGCCGGGTCGAACCGTCGATGGACGTCGCCGAACTCGATCTCCGTCGTCGCGAGTCCGGACTGTACGACGTGCTCGACGACGTGACACGCGGACTCGAATCGGTCACCGCGAGCGGTGAGAACATCATGGTCGTCGCAGATCTTCGCGGAACTGTACTGTGGCGCAGCGGTTCCCATCGCGTACTGGACCAAGCTGCGCGTCTGGGATTTGTCGAAGGGGCGAACTGGGCGGAGGACAGCGTCGGCACCAATGCCATCGGAACGGCATTGGTGTCACGACAGGCGGTTCAGATCTTCTCGGCGGAACACTATGCGCGCAGCCATCATCCGTGGACGTGTGCGGGGGCGCCCATCCGCGATCCGCGGGACGACCGTGTCATCGGCGTCGTCGACATCAGTGGTCCTGCCAAGACCGTCCATCCCACGACGCTCGCTCTGGTCGACGCCGTCGCACGCCTCGCTCAATCACACCTGCGCGACAAGCATCGGGACAATCTCGATCAACTACGTTCTGTTGCAGGGCCGATGCTTGCACGAAGCGGATCACCCGCATTGGTGATCGACACCCACGGATGGGTCGCAGCGGTCGACGCGTTACCTCATCGCTCGCGCGTGCTGCTCCCCGCAGCTTTGGCTCCCGGCAGGACATGGTTCCCGGCACTGGGCCTGTGCGAACTGGATCCGCTTCCCGGCGGGTGGCTGGTTAGACCGATCACCACCGGCGAGAGAATCAGCGCGCCCACGGTGCATATCGATCTGCGCGATTCCGAGAACATGTCGGTGACAGTCACGTCGGGTTTCGGCGAATGGGCATACGCCCCCACCCAACGACATGCGGAGATTCTGTTCCTCCTCGGATCCGAGAGACGGGGACTGACTGCATCGCGGTTGGCGCAAGATCTGTTCGGCGACCCGGCCCGCACGGTGACCGCGCGGGCCGAGATGTCGCGTCTGCGAAAGAACCTCGCCGGAGTTGTTGCAGCGCAGCCGTACCGGTTCGTCGATGCAGCGCACGTGACCTTGTCCTGCCCTGTGAACGGCGCACATCTGTTGCCGTTTTCGAACGCCCCGGCGGTGCGTGCCGCTCGCCTTTCTCAGGCCGGTTCGGAGGCCTGAGTGAGCAACTGCAGAAACACCTCTTCGGGCTGAGCGCCGGACACGGCAACCGCACGGTTGGCGACAAAGAACGGAACGCCGCTGACCTGCAGTTGGCGGGCCATGGACAGATCTTCGCGGACAGCCTCCGCTGCGGCATCGGAGCCCAGTTGCTCGCGCACGACATCGGCGTCGAGGCCGACGCTCACGGCCAGCTCGACCAGCACCTCACGGTCGTCGATCACCTTGCCGTCGCTGAAGTGCGCTTTGAACAGCGCTTCGAGGAGCTCGTTCTGCCGCTCACCCGCGAGATGCAGCAACCTGTGCGCATCAAAGGTATTGGCGGCGATCACGGTTTCGAAGTCCAAGGTCAACCCGACCTCGGCGGCCGTCGCGCTGACGTGGGCGAACATCTGACGTACCTGATCAGGCGCCATCCCCTTCATTTCGACCAAGGCGTCGAGTTCGGTTCGGCCCTCTCCCACCGGCGTCTCCGGAGCGAGCTGGTACGAGCGCCAGATGACGTTGACGCGGTCCTTGTTCTCGAAACGATCCAGCGCCGAGAGGAACCTGGTCTTTCCGATGTAGCACCACGGACAAGCGACGTCCGACCACACTTCGATGGTCACGTCTTGGTCAATCACGATTTGATCAGTCACCGAAGGTGCAACAACGAACAGGGTCGGGATTAGTCCCGAGTCACGTCACAAGGCCACACCGGAACGCGATCAACGATGCACTCACGCGGTTGGGCACACCCAGCTTGCCGAACAGCGAAGAGATATGCGTCTTGACGGTGGTCTCACCGAGGTACAGCCGCTCCGCGATGACACTGTTGGCCGCGCCTGTCGCCAGGATTGTCAGCACTTCGCGCTCGCGCTCGGTGAGCGAAGCGAGCGGAGTCTGATCGGGCGCTTGCCGACGCGGCGACGAGGCCACGATGGCGCGCAGAGAATCGCAACTGAACAACGAGTGGTCCGACGCCACTACCCGCACTGCCTGCTGGAACGCCTGCGGAGCTGCGTCCTTGCTCAGGAAACTGTGCGCGCCCGCCTCGACTGCCTGCACAACCATGTCGTCGACGTCGAAGGCGGTCATGGCAATGACCTTCGGTGGATTGCTCATGGTCATCAATTCACGCGTGGCCTCCAAGCCACCGACCCGTGCCATTTTCAGATCCATCAGCACCACGTGGGGACGAAAACGAGTGACCTTGGCTGCGACCTGATCGCCGTCCTCGGCCTCGGCAACCACCACGATGTCCGGCGCTGCTTCCAGGATGTCCTTCATCCCGCGCCGAACCCACGCGTCGTTGTCGACGATCAAAACTGTGATGCGCGAGTCAGCGTCCATAGTGCGCTCAGATTACCCAGAGCCCCCGACAGTTAGAGGGTGGGAGGGCTACGACGACCAGGGCACCCAGCAACTGACGAGGAAATCGTCCCCCAACGCGCCTGCCTCCACCTTGCCGCCGATCTCTCGCGCCTGTTCGGCCAACCCGCGTAGGCCGGATCGTGAACCGATCGACGTCATGGGTGCAAGCTCGCTCAGCTTGTTGCGTGCGAGGATGCGGATTCCGTCGTGCGGCGACCCGGTCACGGAAATGACGAGCATCTGGTCGCTCGCGTACTTCTGGACGTTGGTCAACGATTCCTGAACGACGCGATAACAGACATGCCCCGCCAACATTCCGACATCACCCGGGAGCAACTCGGATTCGAGACGGCAGTGGATGCCTGCCGCGCGTGCACTGTTGACCAGGTCACCGATCGCGTCGATCCCCTGGTGCCCACCGTGTTCGCGGCGATCACCGCTTCCCCTGAGCACTCCGACGATTCCCTTCAATTCGTCCAAAGCCTCGTGCGCGGTGGTTCTGATCATCGCTGCGGTATTGACGACCTTCTCGGGATTGTCTGCCGCGCTGACCTGCAACCCGCCGGCGAACAACGAGATCCGGCTCAAACTGGCCGCGATCGTGTCGTGCATGTCTCGAGCGATCCGCGTTCGTTCCTCGGTGCGAATCATCTCGTCGCGCATCACGTCGGTTTTCTCGGTGGCCAGATCCCGTACGTGCTCTGCCTCGACGAGTTCGGTTCTGGTCCGAATCAGGAGCGAGAGCGCCACGACAATGCCGACCATGACGGCAGCGACGAGCCACGGGATCCAGATGGCGACGTCGTATTGAACAACCACCGAACCGTCTTTGGGTTTCGCGGTGCCCATCGTGAGAACGGAGTACTCACGATTTCGAAAAGCGTCGTAGGTCAACGAAATTCCGCACACGACGAAGACAGCTGCCGCGGCTGCTGCAAGCCGAGGCCCACGCGCGATCCGAGCAACGGCGAACAACGCGATGAGCGCCGCCGTCGCATCGGTGGGGAAGAACAGCGGGCCGACCAGCGTGATCGCCAGAACCACCCAGGGATGTTGATGGCGCCAGACAAGCGATATCCCACCGGCCACGCCCAGGACGAACCCGATCCCGACCAATGCCGGTGGCATATTTCCCGACGCGCCTGCGATGCCCACCGTCATGAAGGAACAGAAAAGGCTGAACGCGACGGCGGCGGTAGTCCATACGCGTCGTCGCACAACGGTTCCTTTGGTGGTGATCACCGAGCAAGCGTATCCACCGCCACCGACGCCTCGAATCAGCCGAACGGGTGGACGAACCGTCAAGCTCCGACCGAAAGGATGAGGCTCCCCGATCTTTCGACCGAAGCGGTGAGCGGTCCCCACATCGTTGACTTGTGCCATACCAACTCTCGAAAGGCGCACATCATGCGATCACTCCGTACTCCCCTCGCCCTCCTCGCCGTCGGCGCAGCCCTGTTCGCAACCATCGCCTCGGGCGAGACCGACGAAGCGAAGAAGGTCGACGACAACGGTTCTTCCGCCGCACCCGCGGCTGCCTTCGGCATCGGTGACGTCGTCGAACTGGGCGACTGGCGCGTCCAGGTACACGGCGTTGTCGATCCCTATGTCTCGACCAATCAGTTCATCACCGCGGATCCCGGAAACCGCTACGTCGTGGTCGACACCGAGGTCACCAACAACAGCGACAAGCCGTCGACCGTGTCATCGATGATGTGCTTCGAACTGCAGGACTCGACCAACAAGTCGTACAACATCACGTTCACCGACAGCAGCACGTCGAGTGTCGACGGAGAGCTTGCGCCGGGTGCAGCCAAGCGAGGCGAATTGGCGTACGAGGTCCCCGAAGCCGCCACCGGTCTTCGCCTTCAGTTCAAGTGCGACCTGTTCTCGTCCGGCTCGGCAACCATCAACCTGTCGTGAACCGCCCGGGCGATCTGCTGCTGAGTCCGTGGGCGCTGGTCTCGGTGGCCGTCATCTTGGTCAACGACCACGTACTCAAAGGGGCATTCGGGAACACGATGACGGGCAAGCTGTCCGACGTCGCCGGCGTGTTCCTGTTTCCCTTGCTTCTGCTCTCGGTTCTCGAGGTGCTCAGACGAAAGCTGGCGGGGCGAGCAGCGATCGCCTGGTCCATCGCGGTCACGGGCATCGGCTTCGCCGCGGTGAAGACGGTCTCGCCGATCGGCGACGCGTACGAGTGGGTGATCGGGTTTTTCCGCTGGACCGCAGGAGGATTCCGCGGCGAGCTCTTGCCGATCGTGGTCTTTCGTGATCCCTCGGATCTGTGGGTGCTCCCGATATCGTTCGCAAGCTACCTGGTCGTCACACACAACCGCACTCGGGCGCCGCAGGGGGCGCCCGAGCACGAGGTGATCAGTCCAGTGCCGCATCCAACGTGATGTCGACGCCGGTCAGTGCCTTGCTGATCGGGCACGTTTCCTTGGCCGCCTGGGCAACCTTGGCAAAACCGTCGGCGTCGAGGCCGTCGACCTCGGCGCGAACGGTGAGCTTGATTCCGGTGAGCTTGAAGCCGACCGTGTCGGGGCCCAGCGACACGTCTGCGGTGATGTCGAGGCTCTGCGGGGTTCCGCCGGCCTCGGCGATCAATGCCGACAACTGCATCGCGTAGCAGGACGAATGTGCCGCGGCGATCAGTTCTTCGGGGCTGGTGGTTCCGCCGGCTTCCTCAGCTGCGCGCTTGGGGAACGACACATCGAAGGTCGCGACACCCGAGCTGGTGAGTTCGACCTGTCCCGACCCGGCTTCGAGGGTGCCGTTCCAGGCGGTGCGTGCGGTACGAGTTGGCATTGCTGTCCCTACTTCCGTCTTCACATGATTCGGTGAACGCCTTGCGATCACGAACCTACCCGCGATACGTGAAGTCACACCTACTGTTTCGGACTGCTCTACCCCAGGAGAGTCGCGGTCAGCAATTTCTCGACGCGTGCTTGCGCGGAGTTCTCCGAGGAAAAGTGCACGATCCTGCCGATGTCGAAGACCAGACCGAGCGCCGCGTGGACGAGGAACCGCGCTTGGACGATCGTCAACTCCGGCCGCGCCTCGACGCACAAGTGCGCCCACTCCTCCACGTTGAGCCGCTGAATGTTCCGCAACTCGGTCCGCGACCGGTCCGGCAAGCTGCCGATCTCGGCGAAATAGACGGCCAACAGTTCGCTTCTGCCGAACGACACCTCGACGTACATCTTGGCCAATGTCTCTACGGCCGCGAGTGGTGTCTCCGACTCCGCCAACGCCGAACCCAACGTCATCGTCAGGCGATCGGACGCCCGATAGAAAGCCGCGGCGAGTAGATCGGCTTTGCTCGCGAAGTGCCGGTACACGCTCGACGCGTTGATACCCGCTGCGGCGCCGATCTCCTCGATACTCACGTCGTGATAGCCGCGCTGATCGAACAGCAATACGGCTTCCTGAAGCAGCACTTCACGTTTCGATGTCCGCGCAAGACCGGGTTTGCGTTCGGGCGCCGCTTTCTTCCCGCTGTCCTTCGCACCAACGGGCAACTCGACGCCGATGACCGACCAACAAGCTGCGAGAATCAACGATTCGATCTGCTTGGCGGACAACGCCGATCGATGACCGGTGATACTGGCGATCACGCTGAGCACAGCCGGTGCGATCAGCTCGACATCGGCCGGGTCCAGTTCCGGGCGCACTGCGGCCAACGGCCCGACAATCCGAAGATTGAGCGTGCGCATTCCCGCCCGCAATTGCTCACGATCCTCGTCGACCAGGTACCGGCCCTCCCAACGGTAGAGCCCTCCCCTACGCCGATTCTCGATCGTCGCGCGGATGACCCCCACCATGGTGGAGTTCAACTGCTCGCGTGGATCGTCGTTTCCGTGTACCGCGGGATCGCTGGCATCCAGCAACGCCTGGGTCAGGTTGTTCACCGTGTAGACGAACAGCGCGTACTTCGTGGGGAAATGGCGGTAAAGGGCCGGCCCGGAGATTCCGACCTTCGCGGCGATCTCGTCGATGCCGACCGCGTGGTAGCCACGTTCACTGAATGCCTCCGCAGCAGCGGCCGCGATTTGCGCCTTCCGATTCTTCGGACGCGTTCGTGGTGCAGAGCCACTGCCGCTCACGGAAACGCGTGTCTGTCCGGGCACCTGACCTCCACTTCCGTTGCTTTCTTCCACTGCCTTCGTCCGCTGCACCGCACTTCTACGGGCGCGAGTCCGAACGGACCATGTTAACCGTCGCGAAGGTCGCAATTCGCGCCCGGTACGGCTTCACCCGAAACCCTACAACGCGGCTGTCACTGCGGACGGATTCCGGAGAAAGAGTCTTGACACCCGCTCTCACACCGGTGTTATGTTAGTGATGATTCGCACAAACTTGCACGCAGTCCGCTGGCGGGCTCGTTCCATGCAGCGCAGGATTTTTCGTCGCCTGCAATAGGGTTCGATGCCGATTGACCGATCGTAAGAAAGTAGTTGTGAGCAGATGATTCGCACTCGCTTCACCGAGATGTTCGGCGTAGACCATCCGATCGTGCAGGGCGGCATGATGTGGGTAGGACGCGCAGAACTTGTTGCGGCCACGGCAAATTCCGGCGCCCTGGGGTTCCTGACCGGCCTTACCCAACCCACTCCGGAAGACCTCGTCAAGGAAATTGCTCGGACCCGCGATCTCACCGACAAGCCTTTCGGCGTCAATCTCACGATTCTGCCGTCGATCACGCCGCCGCCGTACGCCGAATATCGCCAGGCGATCATCGAATCCGGGATCAAGATCGTCGAGACGGCCGGTTCCAATCCGATCGATCATCTTCCGCATTTCAAGGACGCGGGAGTGAAGGTGATCCACAAGTGCACTGCAGTTCGTCACGCGGTCAAGGCCGAGAGACTGGGCGTCGACGCCGTCAGCATCGACGGCTTCGAATGCGCCGGACACCCAGGTGAAGACGACATACCAGGGCTGATTCTGATTCCGGCGGCCACGCAGCAACTCACGATTCCGGTGATCGCGTCAGGCGGAATCGCAGATTCCCGCGGTCTCGTCGCGGCGCTTGCGCTCGGAGCAGACGGCGTCAACATGGGAACTCGATTCATGTGCACCGTGGAATCTCCTGTAGCACAATCGGTTAAAGAGCAGATAGTCGCCAACACCGAGCGTGACACCAAGCTGATTTTCCGGACTCTGCACAACACCGCACGCGTAGCAGCGAATGCGATCAGCGCCGAAGTCGTCGACATCGAGGCACGCGGCGACGCGCAGTTCAGCGACATCCAGCATCTGGTCGCCGGGGCACGCGGGCGCAAGGTCTTCGAAGACGGCGATCTCGATGCAGGCATCTGGTCCGCCGGGCAAAGCCAAGGGTTGATCAACGACATCCCGACCGTCGCCGACATGATCGACCGCATGGTCTCGGAGGCCGAACACCTCATCACCTCACGGCTTTCCGGATTCGTCACCGCTGTGAGCGCGGCATGACCGCCACCGCCGAGACGGGCTTTCGCTCCGAAATCACCGACGGTGTACTGCGATTGACCTTCGACCGCCCGAAGCGGATGAACGCGATCGATCTACCCACGATGACTGCTTTCGCAGCCGCCGTCAGAGAGGGCGGCGCAGACCCGAGAGTTCGTACCATCGTGATCACCGGATCCGGTCGAGCGTTCTGCACCGGAGCCGATCTTGCGGCAGCGGCCCTCAACCCCGCAGACCCGAAAGTTGTCATGGATGCCGCGACTTCTCTGATTCGCGCCATCACCAGTGCCCCGGTCCCGGTGATCGCCGCGGTCAACGGCCCGGCAGCCGGCGTCGGAGTGTCCATCGCTCTGGCCGCGGACCTGACGTACGCAGCATCGAGCGCCTATTTCCTCCTCTCGTTCGTCAACATCGGCCTGATGCCCGACGGCGGCGCCAGTGCGCTGGTGCCGGCAGCGATCGGACGTGCCAGAGCGGCCGAGATGGCGTTGCTGGGCGAGCGGGTTTCCGCCGAGGACGCAGAGCGTTTCGGGCTCGTGTCCCGCACCGTCGCAGACGACGCGTTCGACGCACTCGTCGACTCGGTCGTCGATCGCACGTCGAAGGCTCCCCGACGCGCACTCGAACTCACCAAGCGCGCACTCAATGCGGCGACGCTGGACCGCCTCGATGCCGCGTTGGAGCTCGAAAATACCGGTCAGGCAGAACTTCTCACCGGTGACGACTTCAAAGAAGGCGCGATGGCGATGCTGCAGAAGCGCGCACCGCACTTCAAGTAGTCGTTGCGAATTTTCGTTAACAAAACCACTGTGAGGATCGACGGCTCACTGTAGCCTGAGTCACACAATCACCCACGCATGAGAGGAACCCATCGATGGCCTCCACCGATGCAGTCTCCGAGGCGCAGCGTTCACGCCGCACCAACTGGAACAATCAGATCGCCAGGCATGCGCAGATGATTCCCGATCGCACCGCGCTGCGATTCTTGGGCGATTCCATCACCTGGAGCACCCTCGACGCGCGCGTCGAGAAGCTGGCAGACGCTCTAGCCCGACGCGGCGTCAGCTTCGGCGACCGCGTGCTCATCCTGATGCTCAATCGCCCCGAATACCTCGAGATCGTGCTCGCGACCAACGCACTGGGCGCGATAGCTGTTCCGGTGAACTTCCGTCTCACGCCACCCGAGGTCGCTTACCTGGTCAACGACTCCGGCTCCAAAGTCATTGTCGCCGAAGGACCATTGGCTCCACTGGCCGGAGCGGCGCGTGCCGTGTCAGAGGGTATCGACATCTCCATCACCGTAGGCGCCCCCGCCGAGGGTGACAGCCTGAACTACGAGGACCTGATCAGCGAGGCAGGCGAGCCGCACGCGTTCGTCGACATCCCGGACGACACTCCTGCACTCATCATGTACACCTCGGGAACCACCGGTCGCCCCAAGGGTTCGGTGCTCTCCCACTCCAACCTGTCTTCGCAAGCATTGACCTGTATCAGGGCCTTCCACCTGTTCAATGCCGATTCCATCGGCTTCTGCGCGTCGCCCATGTTCCACATCGCGGCCCTCGGTTCCATCGCGCCGAGCCTGCAACTCGGCACGACCACGGTGATCCATCCGGTCGGCGCATTCGACCCTGGTCAACTACTCGACATTCTCGAAGCCGAGAAGGTCACCAGCTTGTTCCTCGTGCCCGTGCAATGGCAGGCCGTGTGCGCAGTGCAGAAGGCGCAACCTCGAGCACTGTCGCTGAAGAACATCTCGTGGGGCGCCGCACCATCGTCCGATACGATCCTGCGGGCAATGGCCGAAACCTTTCCGGACGCGTTCAATGTCGCAGTCTTCGGTCAGACCGAGATGTCGCCCATCACTTGCGTTCTCGACGGTGAGGATGCGATTCGCAAGCTCGGATCCGTCGGTCGGGTCATCCCGACCATTTCGGCCAGGGTCGTCGACGAGAACATGGACGACGTGGCGCCCGGTGAAATCGGTGAAATCGTCTACCGCGGGCCCACGATGATGAGCGAGTACTGGAACAACCCCACCGCCACCGCTGACGCCTTCCACGGTGGATGGTTCCACTCCGGCGATCTCGTTCGAGTCGACGACGAAGGCTTTGTCTACGTCGTCGATCGCAAGAAGGACATGATCATCTCCGGCGGAGAGAACATCTACTGCGCCGAGGTGGAAAACGTTCTCTACGAACACGAATTGATCGTCGAAGCGGCCGTCGTCGGTCGCCCCGACGCCAAGTGGGGTGAGGTGCCGGTAGCGATCGTCGCGATGGCGCCAGGTTCAGCCGTGGACCTGACCATCGAGGAACTGAGCAGCTTCCTCAATGATCGTCTCGCGCGTTACAAGCACCCGAAGGACATCGTCGTCGTGGAAGCGCTGCCGCGCAATGCAAGCGGCAAGGTCGTCAAGGGCGAACTGCGAGAGAAGGTTCGAGCGGTCGACGCAGTTTCCTGACTCCACACGCAAACGGGTGGCACCTCCAGCGGGGTGCCGCCCGTTTGCGTGTGCCCGTCAAGCGCTCTGCGAATGCAACTTCCGATGCAGTTCTCGCACCAGCGGAACCAACTCCGGCACCGGACCTTCGACCGGGACGTTCGGCGCAACCTCGTTGACGGACAGAGACTTCACCGGCGCCGGGGCCGCACCCCACTCCGCGAGCCAGTCGCCGAGTTGAGCCGAAGAGCAGATGTAGACGATACGTCCGAGGCCCACCCATGCGTGCGCAGCCGAACACATCGCGCAGTGCTCTCCCGAGGTGAATACCGTTGCCGTCGAACGCTCTTCCGGCGTCAGATACTGAGCCGCCCACCGAGCCAGCTCGAACTCGGGGTGGCGGGTGTTGTCGCCGCCCGCGATCCTGTTTCGATCTTCCGCCAGAAATGTTCCGTCGGCCGCTGCCAGGACGGAACCGAAAGGTTCGTCGCCGGCATCCAATGCTTCCGTTGCCAATTCGACGCAACGACGCAGGTGACCCAGTTCGATGTCGTTCATGTGTACGCCCTCTCCCGTGATACACGAAACGGGCGGCACCGGTGAGGTGCCGCCCGTTCGTTACTTACTCTGCTGTACTACTCTGCTGCGCTTTCGCTTTCGCCGGCCTTGGTCAGCTCGATCGGCGGTGCGTCCGGCACGTCGATCGGCTTCTTGGTGGGCGTGAACGTGAACTTCGCGTCCTCGCCCGAGCCTTCGCCGTCCCAGTTCTCGACGTCGACGAGCACGATGTGGCCGGGTCCGATCTCTCCGAAGAGGATCTTCTCGGACATCTGGTCCTCGATCTCGCGCTGGATGGTGCGACGCAGCGGTCGTGCACCCAGTACCGGATCGAATCCGCGCTTGGCCAGAAGCGACTTGGCCTTGTCGGTGACCTCCATGGCCATGTCCTTGTTCTTGAGTGCCGCCTCGACGCGAGCGAGCATCAGGTCGACCATCTGAACGATCTGCTCGTTCGTGAGCTGATGGAAGACGACGATGTCGTCGATACGGTTCAAGAACTCGGGACGGAAGTGCTTCTTCAGCTCGTCGTGAACCTTGAGCTTCATGCGCTCGTAGTTCGACTCCGTGCCCGTTCCCGAGCTGAAGCCCAGGCCGACTGCCTTGGAGATGTCCGACGTACCGAGGTTGGACGTGAAGATCAGCACCGTGTTCTTGAAGTCGACGGTACGTCCCTGACCGTCGGTGAGACGGCCGTCCTCGAGCACCTGCAGGAGGGTGTTGTAGATCTCCTGGTGTGCCTTCTCGATCTCGTCGAACAGCACAACGCTGAACGGCTTGCGGCGCACCTTCTCGGTGAGCTGGCCACCCTCTTCGTATCCGACGTACCCGGGAGGGGCACCGAACAGACGCGAAGCGGTGAAGCGGTCGTGGAACTCGCCCATGTCGATCTGGATCAGAGCGTCGTCGTCGCCGAACAGGAAGTTGGCGAGCGACTTCGCGAGCTCCGTCTTACCCACACCGGACGGGCCGGCGAAGATGAACGAGCCCGAGGGACGCTTGGGATCCTTCAGACCTGCACGCGTACGACGGATCGCCTTCGAGACGGACTTGACTGCCTCTTCCTGGCCGATGATCCGCTTGTGCAGTTCCTCTTCCATGCGGAGCAGACGAGTGGTCTCCTCCTCGGTGAGCTTGAAGACGGGGATACCGGTCCAGTTGCCCAGAACCTCGGCGATCTGCTCGTCGTCGACCTCGGCGATGACGTCCAGGTCGCCCGCACGCCACTGCTTCTCACGCTCAGCGCGCTGAGCAACGAGGGTCTTCTCCTTGTCACGCAGGTTCGCAGCCTTCTCGAAGTCCTGCGCGTCGATCGCGGACTCCTTCTCGCGACGCGCGTCGGCGATGCGATCGTCGAATTCGCGCAGGTCCGGCGGTGCAGTCATCCGACGGATGCGCATTCGCGCGCCCGCCTCGTCGATGAGGTCGATCGCCTTGTCCGGCAAGAAGCGGTCGTTGATGTAGCGGTCGGCCAGCGTCGCCGCTGCCACGAGAGCACCGTCCGTGATGGAGACACGGTGGTGAGCCTCGTAGCGGTCACGAAGACCCTTGAGGATCTCGATGGTGTGCTCGACGGTCGGCTCGCCCACCTGAACGGGCTGGAAACGACGCTCGAGAGCGGCATCCTTCTCGATGTACTTGCGGTACTCGTCGAGAGTGGTGGCACCGATGGTCTGCAGCTCACCGCGGGCAAGCTTGGGCTTGAGGATGGAGGCCGCGTCGATAGCGCCCTCGGCCGCGCCCGCACCAACGAGGGTGTGCAGCTCGTCGATGAACAGGATGATGTCTCCGCGGGTGTTGATCTCCTTGAGAACCTTCTTCAGGCGCTCTTCGAAGTCACCGCGGTAACGGCTGCCGGCCACGAGCGACCCGAGGTCGAGCGTGTACAGCTGCTTGTCCTTGAGGGTCTCGGGGACCTCACCGTTGACGATTGCCTGAGCCAGGCCCTCGACCACAGCGGTCTTACCGACACCGGGTTCACCGATGAGAACCGGGTTGTTCTTGGTACGACGCGAGAGAACCTGCATGACGCGCTCGATTTCCTTCGAGCGGCCGATGACCGGGTCCAGCTTGCCTTCGAGGGCAGCTTGCGTCAGGTTGCGACCGAACTGGTCGAGCACGAGCGAGGTGGACGGCGTGCCGGCCTCTCCGCGGGTGCCACCGGTTTCGGTGGGCTCCTTGCCCTGGTAGCCCGACAGCAGCTGGATGACCTGCTGGCGGACACGGTTGAGATCGGCACCGAGCTTGACCAGAACCTGGGCTGCTACGCCCTCACCCTCACGGATGAGACCGAGCAGAATGTGCTCCGTACCGATGTAGTTGTGTCCGAGCTGCAGCGCTTCGCGCAGACTCAGCTCGAGGACTTTCTTGGCGCGCGGTGTGAAGGGGATGTGACCGGACGGAGCCTGCTGGCCCTGGCCGATGATCTCCTCGACCTGGCTGCGGACTCCCTCGAGGGAGATACCCAACGACTCCAACGACTTGGCTGCAACACCTTCGCCCTCGTGAATGAGGCCGAGAAGGATGTGCTCCGTGCCGATGTAGTTGTGGTTGAGCATCCTGGCTTCTTCTTGAGCCAGGACAACAACGCGCCGCGCGCGATCGGTGAACCTCTCGAACATCGCTCTCCCTCACACTCTCCGGCGGGCAGGTTCGAGACCGGATGTCTCGTCCCTGGTCGCCGCGTTTCGCTCCGGCACTACAGACTGATCGCCTCGCCGGTCAGCGGACTGACGTCCACGAATCGACAAAGGTTGCACGACCCCACTTATTACTCTAGAGGGCGCGAAGTCCACCTGCTGCTCCTCCACCCGATTGGCGGCGGAAGCCGGACTGCTTACCGTTCACAACGTCGCAGCTGAGGGAATCGTTTCCCGGTTCCTGTACGCCTGAAGCGAACAGCGATTTTCGACGCCTGATCAGCCGAATATCGGGAGTACCCGAGTGCACGGCACCTCACGCGGATTCGACGGATCAAGCGCGTTGAGCGTCAGAGTCACCGTTCGCTGCGACGCCACCAGCGCGATGTGATCCGACAGGTCCTGCTCGCAACCGTCCTGAACAACTATGTTCGACGCGTTCGACGCGGCCAGTATTCCGCTGCTGTACGGAACGACCACTTGATCGAACCGAGTCACGATGTTGGTGTACTCGACGTCATCCGAGTAGACGCCCGCGTCGCGCAGCTCGGTCACGAAGGTGGCGTTGTCGAAATCCGGTCCCCCGACGCCTTCCGGCGGCCCGACCTCCGAGCCGTCCCACAACGGAGCGATGGAGACGATCTTGGAAACCTTCGCGTCGCCGCCGAGAAACTTGGCGTAGTACGCACTGACCGTCGTCCCCTGAGAGTGTCCGATCAGGTCGACCTTCGAGGCACCCGTCGCAGAGAGAACGTCATCGACGAAGTCCGACAGCTGCCCTGCGCTGTCTCCGAGTGGTGCGAGACCGCCGGCTGCGGAAATCGGCCACGGCTGGTCCGTTCGATTCCCGAAGGTGAGCGCGAAAACGCAGTATCCCTCGTTGGCCAGTACGGGTGCGAGTACGCCCCAATTGGTCTGACGGTTGGCCGCCGTCCCGTGCACCAGGACGACTGGATCAGGATGAGCAGCGGAAGGCGTGCACGAGAAGTCGTTGGTGCCAGGGGCCGATCCGCCCGGGTTGGTCGCTTCGAGGGCGATTCCACTGAAGAAACCGGACGGAACGGGAAGAGGTTCGTTCGCCGACGCAAGAGGTGCGGCTGTCGCGGCCACGGCCCCCGCCAGAGCGAGCGCACCCACGCATGTTCGAATCCCCACCGAAGGCCTCCACATATTGATCAACCCACGACGGGCAATACCGAGTTGCACGGTACCGGCCGCCGATGCGCGGGATCGAGTGCATTGAGAGCAAAAGTCGCCGCGCGCAGCGATGCCGCGATGGCGAGGTGATCGGAGATGTCTTGCTCACAACCGTCCTGGACGACGATGTTGGTTGCGTTCGGCCCGGGCTCCAGCCCATTTGTATACGGCAGCACCAGTTCGTCGTAGCGCGTCGTGACGTTCGTGTAGTGAACGCCCGGCGCGTAAACGCCTCCCGCACGGAGATTTTCGATGAACTCCGAACCGGCCCCCATGTTCAGGCACGCCTTGCAGATCGGGAATCCTGCCTGTGCTGCCTCGGATACCCCGAGTTCGCGAAGGCTGCGGCCGATACTTGCCTGCTCGTTTCCGAGGGTTCCCTTCCACAGCGATGCCACCGAGACGATGTTGTCCACTTTGTCGGCACCGCCGAGGAACTTCGCGTAGTACCCGTTGACGATCGTGCCTTGCGAATGCCCGACGAGATCCACCGACGTTGCGCCCGTAGCGCCCAGAACTTGATCGACGAAATTCGACAATTGTGCTGCGCTGGAAGGAATTTCCTGCATTCCACCGATGGCCGACAACGGCCACGGCTGCTCGGGGAAGTTGCCGTACGTCAGCGCGAAGACGCAGTAGCCCTCGTTGGCGAGCAACGGCGCATAGGTGGCCCAGTTGGTCTGCCTGTTTCCACCCGTTCCGTGAACGAGCACAACCGGATTGGGATGTTCGGCAGTCGGTTTACACGAAAAGTCATTGGATCCAGGAGCTGAACCGCCAGGATTTCCCAACTCCTGAGGAACACCGGCAAGGAAGGCATTGGGCACGGGCAACGGGGCCTGAGCCGAAGCCACGGAGGTGAACCCGACAAGCATCAGAGCGGCAAGAACCACGCCCCCGAACAACCCGATTCTGTGCACGACCGACTCCTCTACGAGAGATGCGAACCGTGCAGACGCTAACAAACTAGAACGCGTTATCAATCCGTTTCGGCAAAATGCGCCCGAATCCATTCGCGATCCATTTCAGACGGCCTTTTCGTAGGCTCGGCGCACCTCCGTGGAAATACGACCGCGGGCCGAAATCTCGAAGCCCGCACCCTTGGCCCATTCGCGGATGGCGGCACTCTGATCGCGGTCCGCAACGGGACGGGATTTGGTCACCGCTCCGTTGACTGATTTGGCGGAATTCGACTTTCTCGCATGAGGAATCCACTTTTTCAGTGCATCGCGCAGTTCCGCGGCGTGGGCGGCGGTCAGATCGATTTCGTAAGCAACTCCGTCGACGGAAAACTCCACAGTTTCGTCCGCGGGCGATTTTTTGTCCAGATCGTCAACCATCGTGACAACAACCTTTTTCACCACGACCATTCCTCCCCAGATCCTTCGATAAGCAGCGACAATAGCACCTGGACAAACGTCCTGTCTTGGCTCGTCCGGATGATTGGGACTGATCTCCGCCGGGTATGCCAGTCGACTTGTCTTGCGACAAAGACAGTGCCGATACATTCCTTGCGGCGCATCGGGGGATGCATCCAGACGTGGGAATCATGACAGACGACGGCTCGAGACAAGACCTCTACCGAGCGCAATCTTCGCCTCCAAGAACGGCACTCTCGCCAGCATCGCTTACTGCGGACCCACGAATTTCACCATCTCCGGACGCCCTGCGATCCGGTACACCGCAACCGTCACAATTATCCCGGCGGACAAGGAATGCGATCCGCCCTCAGCACAATTCGATGTCATGACCACACCCGGATACTCCACAGCCGAGGTCATGGTCTTCCTTGTCCAGTCGGATCAGGGACTACCTGACGCACTCAACCAGGGCACGATCGACCAAATCATCGCAACAATTCGAAAGCCCGAAACTCAGGCGACCGCGCATGGATGAATCCTTTGCCGCAGGCGAATGTCGTTGGGAACAAATCGAATCCCAACTACGAGCGCTCCCCGCTGAGCTGATCGAGCTGAAGAATTCACCCAGATTCATCTGGTTTTCGGCACCGCCGATAGCCGACGACGACGCCGACTGTGAACCGTATCGAATACCTTGGGAGTGCCCCAACTGAAAAAGGTTCGGCCGCAACATGTGCGGCCGAACCTTGATCGAAGTAAAGCTAGCGAGCGGACGGACGAACGATCGGGAAGAGGATCGTCTCGCGAATACCGAGACCCGTCAAAGCCATCAGCAGTCGATCGATTCCCATGCCGGTGCCGGTGGTCGGCGGCATGCCCTGTTCCATCGCGGCGAGGAACTCCTCGTCCAGCACCATCGCTTCGTCGTCGCCTGCCGACGCGAGACGCGCCTGGTCGACAAAGCGCTCACGCTGGATGACGGGGTCGACAAGTTCGGAGTAGCCGGTCGCCAACTCGAATCCGCGGATGTACAGGTCCCACTTCTCGGTGACACCCTTCTTGCTTCGGTGATCACGGGTCAGGGGCGACGTCTCGACCGGGAAGTCACGGACGAACGTCGGCACGTACAGCTGATCGCCGCACTGGTGCTCCCACAACTCCTCGACAAGCTTGCCGTGGCCGTAACCCTTGTCCTTGGGAACCTCGAGGCCGACCTTCTCCGCCAGAGCGAGAAGCTCGTCGACCGTCGTATCCGGCGTGACCTCGGTGCCGATGGCAGCCGACAGCGACGGGTACATCTCGAGAACCTGCCACTCGCCACTGACGTCGTACTCGGAACCGTCGGCGAGGGTGAGGACCTGCGTGCCGAATGCTTCCTGCGCAACTTCCTGGACGAGCTCACGAATCATCTTCGCGGAATCGTCGTACGTGCCGTAGGCCTCGTACGTCTCGAGCATCGCGAACTCGGGCGAGTGAGTGGAGTCGACGCCCTCGTTGCGGAAGTTGCGGTTGATCTCGAAGACCTTCTCGATACCGCCGACGACGCAACGCTTGAGGAACAGTTCCGGCGCGATACGCAGGTACAGGTCGATGTCGAGGGCGTTGGAGTGCGTGACGAACGGGCGAGCTGCCGCGCCGCCGTGCAGCGTCTGCAGCATCGGCGTCTCGACCTCGAGGAAGCCGCGGCTCTCGAGCGCATTACGCAGCGCACGGACAACAGCGACGCGCTTGCGGGCGTTGTCGCGAGCCTCGGGGCGAACGATCAGATCCGCGTAGCGCTGACGCACCCGGGACTCTTCGCTCATCTCCTTGTGAGCAACCGGCAGGGGGCGCAGCGCCTTGGACGCGATCTGCCACGCGTCGGCCATCACGCTGAGCTCACCCCGACGGGAGCTGATGACCTCACCGTGGATGAAGACGAAGTCGCCGAGGTCGACGTCGGACTTCCAGGCAGCCAGTGCCTCTTCGCCGACGCCGGCGAGGCTGATCATGGCCTGCAGCTGGGTACCGTCGCCTTCCTGCAGAGTCGCGAAGCACAACTTGCCGGTGTTGCGCATGAAGATGACGCGGCCGACGACGCCGACCAGCACGCCAGTCGCCGTGTCCGGCTCGAGTTCCGGGTACTCCGCGCGGATCTGCGCGAGCGTGTGGGTGCGATCGACCGAAACCGGGTACGCCTCCTGCCCCTGCGCGAGGATCCGTTCACGCTTCTCGCGCCGGATACGGAGCTGCTCGGGGGTGTCGTCGACTGGCTGGGCTTCTACATCACTCACGGGGTACAAGACTACTGGGCCGTGTCCACCGCGTTTGTTGCTGGTAGCACCGCGGCAACCGCGAGCACGATTCCCGACAGGAAGTACAGCGCAACCCTGACGTGATTCCACACCGTCCAACCCGCCTCGTACGACGCCCATGCGGCTGCATCGGTAGCGCTGACCGAGGCAAAGGCGTCGTTGCGGGGGACGTGGTAGATCGCTGTCACCGCGAAGGACGCGAGCACCCCGATGCAACCGACAACGGCAAGGACCCAGCCGTCCGGTCTGGAGATCGCTGCCCAGATTCCGGCGGCGATCGCGGTGAGCGCCGATCCGACGAGGGGCAGCATCAAGGCGCTCCGCGGTGCTTCGACGTTGATCGCCTGCATCGACGTGATCGCGGCGTGTGCATCGACCGACCGCAGAGCGGGCATTACGAAGGACGAGAACGCGAACAACGCACCACCGGCAACGAGCGCGCCGAGCGCAGTCACGCCGACGAGCAACTCCAAGAAGATCTCGGATTTCTTCACGACCAGACCCCCGTTCGAGCAGCCTCGGCGGCAAAAGTGGTGAAATCTCGAGCGGGTCGTTCCAGGACCTCTTCGACGACGCCGGTCACACTTTGATTTCGTCCGTCGAGAACCTCGGCAAACAAGTAAGTGAGCAACTCCACGACATCACTCGGGACGCCAACTTCTGCCATGCCGTCGGAAAACTGTTGCAGTCCAATTCTTTCGAATGACATCGCACGCCCCGACGCCGCCGAAATCGCCTCAACCGCCTCCGCGAAGGTGAGCAACTCCGGACCCGTCACCTCGAGAACTCGGCCGAGGAGGTCGGTTCGAGTCAATGCGGCGACCGCCACGTCAGCGAGATCGTCGACGTCGATGAACGGCTCCCCCACTTCACCGACCGGAAGTGCCAGGTGGCCTTCCCGAATCGGATCGAGTAGATACCCCTCACTGAAGTTCTGGGCAAACCAACTGGCCCGCACCACAGCCCATTCCAGACCGGTGTCGGCCAGAACCTGCTCGGCTTTCTGCGCCGCCGGTTCACCGCGCCCGGACAGGAGCACCATGCGACGAACCCCTTCGCGGTACGCAAGCTCAGCGAGTTCCTCGATGTGGGTGCTCGATTCCGGCACTGCGAGGTCCGGCGCATACGTCACATATGCCACGTCGACGCCGGACACTGCAGGCTGCCACGTCGTCTGATCGTTCCAGTCGAAACGCGTCCCGGATGTTCTCGACGCGATTCTGGTACGGATTCCCACCGCCGTCAGCCTCTGCGCAACGCGCGCACCGGTCTTGCCGGTACCACCGATCACTACTGCCGATTGAATGTCGCTTGTTGTCGTCATGTACTCATTCGACCGCGGAGCGTCAATACGATCCATAGCCGAAGGTCGCAAAAACATACGTCAGCGTCTACCGTCGAAACATGGATGCATTGTCGATGATGCTGGCCGGGTCGCGGGCGGAGGGCGCTTTTCTGCTGCGCTCGCTGCTCGATCCACCGTGGTCATTACGTATCGAAGACCACGCACCGATCACCGTGCTGGTTCTGGTTCGCGGCACCGCAGTTGTCGTCTCCGACACCGGACAGACAGAAGATCTCGAGGCCGGCGACGTTGCACTCCTGCGCGGCCCCGATCCCTATACGGTCGCCGATCACCCGGACACCCCGGTCCACGTACTCATCGACGAGGCACAAAACTGCGCCACAGTCGACGGATCACCACTCGAGGACATGTCAGTTCTCGGCGTTCGCACCTGGGGCAACTCGACCAGTGGCCAGACCGTCATGCTCACGGGCACATACCGTTTGGACTCCTATGTCAGCCGTCAGATCCTCGACAGCCTGACACCCGTCGCGGTAGTCCGTCGCAGCATGGAAACCACGCCGATGACAAAGCTTCTGGAACAACAAATCGCCGCGGACGGGCCAGGACAGGAAGTGTTGTTGGACAGGCTCCTGGACCTGGTTCTGATCTCGGCGGTCCGTACGTGGTTCGCCGAGAACCCGAATCGATCACCGCGATGGATCAAGGCCTACGAGGATCCCGTCATCGGGCATGCCTTGCGGCTCATACACAATCGGCCGGAACACCCCTGGACGGTCGCGAGCCTGGCCCAGGAGTCCGGCAGCTCACGAGCGGCCTTCGCACGCCGGTTCACCGGTCTCATGGGGATCGGACCCGTCGGCTATCTGACCGAGTGGCGCTTGTCGGTGGCGGCGGATCTACTCGCAGACCCGGCACGAACGGTGTCCTCGATCGCGCGAGAAGTGGGCTACTCGAGCCCCTTTGCGCTCACAACGGCCTTCACCCGCCATCACGGAATGAGCCCGAAGATTTACCGCCAGACCCGCTGTGCGCCTTTATTAACCGCCCGCGGTTAATAAAGGCGCACAGCAAATACCTCAATGAGCCGAAACCGCCGCCAACTCGCGGGAGCAATGACGAACTCCGCTGAGAGCACCGAGCAGTCCGGCGGCCTTGATCGCCTGGTACCCGCCCACGAGATCGGTTGCCTTGTGCAGACCCAACTGCTGCAACGACGCTGCGGCCAGGCTCGAGGTGTAGCCCTCGGAGCAGACGATCACCCACTCGACGTCGTGGTCGGTGGCCAACGCGAGGTGTGCGCTGCTGGTGGGGTCGAGTCGCCACTCGAGAACGTTCCGCTCGATCGCGAGTGCACCGGGGAGGGTTCCCTCGATGGCGCGCTGCGCCTGCGGGCGAATGTCGACGAAGATCGCGCCGCGATGGAAGGCTTCGGTGAGCTGGAAGACGTACATACGATCGATCTGTGCGCGAGCGTCGTCGAGCATTTGGTCGATGGTCATTTGGTGCCCCCCTCGGGCAGGTCGGTCAGCTCGGTACGGGTGCGACGAAGAGTCCGGTGATCCGTCACTTCGTAGAAGGACATTGCCGTCAGCGGCGGCGAGTAAGCGTGAACACTCAGAGTCGGTGCATCAGAGCTGATTTCGATCGGAGCACCAGGAACATCCGTCGAACGCACGACATCGTGAACCCAGCCGAGCGGGAACGAAGCCTGATCGCCGGCGTCGAGCTGGCGTTCCACCAGGGCGTCACCGGCCCAACGGAATTCGGTGAGAGAACCACTGAGGACGGTCAATGCGCCGAACGAACCTGCGTGGTCGTGCAATTCGGTGTTGCGTTCGGGTACCCAGCTGATGAGCCACACATCGACGTCGTCGTCCGCATGCAGGCGAGTGGACCAACGATCGAGCGTCGGGAAGGCGTCGGGGATGAGGTGGTCGAAACGGCCGTCGAGCACGCCGTTCGCTCCCTCGTCGGTCAGTCGCAGCAAATCGGCCGGGCGAAGGCGGGTAGGCAACGACGCACCACTCGGACGGCGTCCGGACGCCCCACGATTAGCGCTACGACCTGCGGAAACAGCACGATCAGCAGCGAGAGCAGGGGTCAAAACAGAGAGATCTGCAGAATATGTGGATAGCACGAGCTAGCTCCAAGGAATGTGAATTGGTCAAGGCAGCGGTCAGCCTCGACAACACTCCTGAGCACCCATGCAGCGATTCACGAGCACCATTGTGGCATAACTTTTGCAATCGCGAAACTGCTGGAACGAAACCATCGATCAGGCGACCGGTCGTCGACCGGATCCACGACGCGCCTGATTGCGCTCGAAGACCAACCTCAGCCCCTCGAGAGTGAGGTCCCGTTCGAGGTGATCGATAGTGTCGGATTCGGGAATGATCAGCGGTGCGCTGTCCCCGGTTGCGATCACGGAGACGTCGTCACCACCGAACTCCGGCAGTTCGTCGCGTACGCGGTTGACCAATCCGTCAACGAGGCCGGCAAAGCCGAATACCGCACCGGACTGCATGCATTCGACGGTGTTCTTGCCGACCACCGAACGCGGGCGCACCAATTCGACCTTGCGCAGCGCAGCGGACTGCGACGCCAAGGCATCGGTCGAGATCTCGAGTCCGGGCGCGATGCAGCCGCCCAGAAACTCACCCTTGGCGGAAACGACGTCGACACAGGTCGACGTACCGAAGTCCACGACAATGCACGGACCCTCGTAAAGATGGTGAGCGGCAAGACTGTTGACGATCCGGTCGGCTCCCACCTCTTTGGGGTTGTCCACCAGCAGTGGCACACCGGTGCGAATACCCGGTTCGACCACCACATGGGGAACGTGACCCCAGTACCGCTCCAGCATCACGCGGATTTCACGCAAGACGGACGGCACTGTCGACAGCGCCGCAACGCCGGTGATCTCATCGACATGAGTACCCAACAGCCCACGGAAGGTCAACGCCAACTCGTCGGCAGTCATCCGAGGGTCGGTTCGCATTCGCCAGTCCTGCAACAGCTTCGAATACTCACCAGTCCCGGAGAACAATCCCAGAACGATATTGGTGTTCCGCACGTCGACCGTGAGCAGCATGGATTACACCAGGCTGGATTCGCGCGAGGCCTCGAGTGTCGACAGCATGCGCGGGGTGATCAGACCCGAACCCTCCGGCGCGTGAGCCGGGTCTGAGCCGAGTTCGATCTGCTTGTTGTCGGCATCGACGAAGACGACGCGCGGGGAGTATTCCTTGACTTCCTGCTCGTTCATCACGCCATAGGCGATGAGGATTACCAGGTCGCCCGGCTTGACCAGATGCGCTGCCGCACCGTTGATTCCGATGACACCGGTTCCGCGCTCGCCGGCGATGACGTACGTCTCGAGACGCGCACCGTTGTCGATGTCGACGATGCACACCTGTTCGCCTTCGAGGAGGTCTGCGGCGTCCATCAGATCCTGGTCGACGGTGACGGAGCCGACGTAATGCAGGTCGGCGTGAGTCACGGTGGCGCGGTGGATCTTCGACTTCATCATTGTGCGAAACATATCCAGGTCCTTACTCGTGAAAAGTGCTCAGTGAGACAGCAGGTCGTCGATGGCGTCGGCGGATGGGTCGGTGTCACGCTCGAGGAAACCGGTTCCCACCGCGACACCGACGTTGTCGATCAAACGGGTGGTTCCGAGCTTGGCGGCCACTAACAGTCGGCCGTCACCTCGCTCGGGCGCGGGGCCCAGATCGACGCCCCGAACCTCGAGGTAGTCGACCTCGATTTCCGGAACAGCTGCCAGAACAGCGCGTGCGGTTTCCAGAATTGCTTCCGCTCCCCCGGACGCCGCGTGTGCACCGGCGATCAGAGCAGCGGAAAGCGCGACCGCTGCAGCGCGCTGGCCCTCGTCGAGGTAGCGATTGCGAGAGGACAACGCGAGGCCGTCGAACTCGCGGACCGTCGGAACTCCGATGATCTGTACATCGAAGTTGAGATCCCACACCATCTGACGGATGAGCGTCAGCTGCTGGTAATCCTTCTCACCGAAGTAGGCGTGATTGGGTGCCGCGATCTGCAGCAGCTTCGCCACAACCGTCAGCATTCCCGCGAAGTGAGTGGGGCGCGCTCCGCCTTCGAGTTCGCTACCCAACGGGCCCGGCACGATGGTGGTGCGCTGGCCCCGCGGGTACATCGTCTTGGCGCTCGGCGCGAACACCAATTCGACGCCCTCGGCGCGAAGCAGGTCGAGATCCGCATCGAGAGTGCGCGGGTACGCGTCCAGGTCTTCGCCCGCACCGAACTGGAGCGGGTTCACGAAGATGGAAACGATCACGACGGCGCCGGTGACCTTGGCCTGACGAACCAATTCGATGTGGCCCGCATGCAACGCACCCATCGTCGGAACGAGCGCCACCTGACGCCCGACACCTCGCAGTGCCCGCGAGACGCGCCGAAGCTTGTCCGGATCGTGGTGCACCGTCAGTTCGCCGCGCTTGTATCCGCCCTGCAGATCACTCACGACGGTCACCTCCCGTTTCAGTCAAGATGTCGAACAATTCGGTGGGGGCGCCCACCCGCTGGGCCGATCGCAAGGACATCGCCCGATAGCCGGCAGCGAGCTCCGGATCCAGTTCTGTCAGTACGCGCAAATGTGTGTCGACAGCAGCAGCGTCGCCGCGTGCCACCGGGCCGGTCAACGCCGAGGGACCGCGTCGTAGCGCGTTGTCCAAGGCCGCCGACAGCAGCGGCTGCAGGACACGCTCGGCCACTCCACCCGGATCTCCGTCGACCAACTGTTGACCGAGCAACTCGTCACCTTGCAACGACGCTCGCAGCGCCTCGACGGCGTCGACCACGAGCGTGACCAGGTGATTACTGCCGTGAGCCAGTGCCGCGTGGTAGAGCGCGCGGTTCTCCTCGCGCACTCGGACGGGCTCGCCGCCGATCTCGAGGACCAGTGACTGCGCGATCGCGTAACCGATGTCGTCGGCAGCAGTGATTCCGAAGCATGCCGACGACAGCCGTGCGGTGTCCTCGTCGTGACCGGTGAACGTCATCGCCGGATGGATAGCCAAGGGCAGCGCGCCGAGTTCGGTGAGCGGAGTCAGGATCGCGATGCCGTTGGCACCGGACGTGTGGGCGACGAGCGTGCCCGGCTTGACGGCTTGGGTGGCCGCGAGACCTCGCACAAGATCCGCAAGCTGGTCGTCAGGAACGGCAAGAATCAGCAGTTCGGAGCGAGCTGCGACGTCGGCAGCCGGAAGAATTTCGGTATCGGGAAGCCGCTTCACAGCGCGGGCGACCGAGGCACTGGAGACGGCGGAGCAAGCGCTGACAACATGACCGGCTCGCTCCAATGCGGCACCGACAGCTGTTCCGACCCGTCCTGCTGAGACAATTCCTACCGTCAATCGCGCAGGTGCAGGCCCATTAGTGATCCCGAAGGAAGTCACCGGATTCCTCTCGTTCGTTCCAGTCCCGCTCGGCGGGTACCAGACGTTCTGCGTCCGAGGATATCCTTCGCCCGAACCGTCATGCCATGGCCGGGCGAGTGATCTGCGACTCAGTCCTCTCGGCGACGACGTCGACCGGAGCCTTCGGACGGGTTGCTCGAACTCAGGTTCGCCATTATTTCGGCGACGGTTAATCCGTTGGAATGAGCACCGCTCGCGGCATCTTCCGGGGCAGCGCGACGACGACGGCGCGGCTCTGCGTCAGGCTCCGCAGCGGGTTCAGCTTCCGCGACAATCTCGGGAACAACCTCGGGCGCCTCTTCGACGACAGCGTCTTCGATGACGGCGTCTTCGATGTTCGGGGCCTGGGCGGGAGCCTTGATTTCAGGCTCGACCGGCGCTACCGGTTCCGGATCCTTCTCCACCGGAACGTCTTTCACCGTTCGTGTCGGCGAGGAACTCACAGTGGAACTCGCTGGGGAACTCGCTGGGGAACTCTTCGGTGCCTGGTTCCCGCTCTGATTCTGTGGCTTCTGCGTCTCTTGTGGCTTCTGCGTCTCTTGTGGCTTCTGCGTCTCTTGTGGCTTCTGCGTCGGGATGACGCGCGGCGCCACGAAGCTGCTGTCACGCCACGACGTCTCCGCGAACACGACGGTCGTCTCAGCAGTCACCGGATCGTCGTTGGGCGATGCCAAGCCGCCGACGTTCGGTGCCGGTTGGCTGGGTCCGTTCTGGCCGGCGCCGGGAACGTACAACCCCGACGGTGCCGGCTGGTACGCGCCATACGAACTACCGCCAAGTTCCGGTACTCGCGTGGAATCGGTCTTGAGCGCGGTCTGTTCGGGCAGCAGTCCACCTTCGAACAGTGCTTCGAGGTTTCGGCGCAGCGCCACCAATTCGGCGCGCAGCCCGGCCAGTTCCTCAGCGTCCGCGGTCACCTCACGTCGCACGCGACCTTCGACGCTCAGTTCGTACTCACGTCGAGCCGAAATTTCACGTTCGAGCTGCAGTTCGTACACGGTCTGCAGATCGGCAACCTTGGCTTTGTCCAGTGCCGACTCACGCCGATACTTGGTCATGGCGATAGCGCCGAGGGTGGCTGCCCACAGAGCGACGACCAGTCCCACCCGAAGAAGCTGAACGCTGTTGCTGAAGATCAGAAACAGCGAAGCAATGACAGCAAGTGCCAGAAGAGCAGCAATGATCATCTGGCTCGCGCTGCGCTTGCTTCGGCGCGCAGACTTCGATCGACCAGAATTTGTCATGGTTGCCAGGGTACTTGCCGAGACCGGGGTCGCCACGTACCTCGGTGGGTGATTTGCCGACCAGGCTGTCAGTGCGCGGGCTCGTCAGGTGTATCTTCCGGCGTCTTGCAACAATGTTCGAGCCACAGAGCTGCCGCTACCAGCGCAATTGCGGCGCCCAACCCCACCCACGCGCCCGGCGTGTCGGAGGCTGCGGCCTGCAGAACCGAGCGCTGTGGGATGAGATACACCAGCACTCCGACCCAGACACCGACGGTAGCTGAACCGACCAAAGCGGATGCTTTGGCCAATGCCAGCGCTCGGGCGGCGGTGATGGGATGAAGCTGTCTGAGCCCGTCTCCGACCTGACGGTTCTTGACGCGTGAACGAATGACAAAAGCGAAGACGGCCTCGGCAACGGCCACGAAGTACAGCGACGCTCCCGCATAAACGGGGATGGGCGGCATCGAACCGTAGAACACGCGAATCAGAATCCAGGTCGCCACAGCAGCAACCGCAGCCAGAACCGCGAGTTCACTGATCCGGGTCGGCTTCAAACCCTTGCCTTCTTCGGTCACCGCGCAAGCACCACATCGGTAGTGCGCACACCTTCACGCTCAGTGCGATCGAGGCCGTCGAGAATTTGTGCCACCGACAACTTCTGGCCGTCGACGATCAGCGTCGCGTCAGGCTCGACGTCCAGCCAGGGAACGAGCACGAATGCCCGTAGATGCGCTCGCGGATGGGGAAGGGTGAGCACGGGATCGGAACTGACGACGCCTTCGCAGTCGACCACGTCCACGTCCAGGCTCCGGGGTCCCCAACGCTGTTCGCGCACCCGGTCTGCAGCTTCCTCGAGAGCTTGCGACCGGCGAAGCCACTCAGCGGCGTCGGCCTCGGGATCGTCGACCACCACCACCGCGTTGTAAAAATCCTGCTGCTCGACGCCACCCCACGGCGCCGTCGAGTAGACCGGTGAGACAGCAACGACGGCGCTGCCCAACCCGTCGACGACGGACTGCAGGTGAGCCACGCTGTCGCCGATGTTGGAACCGATCGACAGAACAGCGCGCGTCATGCCGATCTGGTCCGATGTGCGACGACGGCGACGTCCGCAAAAACCAGCGGAATCGGTGCCGACGGTTTGTGGACCACGACCTCGACGCTCTCGACTCGCGAATCTTTCATGACGTCGTCGGCGATCTCAGCGGCGACGGTCTCGATGAGATCGCGCGACGGGCCGGCGACGATGGCTGCGGCGGCTTCCGCCAACTCGCCGTAGTGCAGGGTATGGGTCAGATCGTCCGACGCCGCGGCGGGAGCCAAGTCCATCCACACGGTGATGTCGATGAAGAAGTCCTGACCGTCACGCTTCTCGTGGTCGAACACTCCGTGATTGCCGCGAACCTTCAGCCCGCGCAATTCGATTCGGTCCCCCATGTCAGGCCCTTTCTCGTCCACGGTTCCAGGCGTCGACCACGGCAATGGCGTCGAGCGAGGCTTGTGCGTCGTGCACCCGAACTCCCCAGGCGCCCTCACGTGCTGCAAGGGCCGAGACCACGGCCGTCGCAGTCTCGCGGCCACCAGGTGGACGGGGATTGCCGTCGGGATCGCTGAGCAGAGACCCCAGGAACCGCTTGCGGGAAGCGCCGACCAGTATCGGGAATCCGGTCGCGTTGAACTCGGGTAGTGCTCGCAACAGGGCCCAGTTGTGGTCGGCGTTCTTCGCGAACCCGAGGCCGGGGTCGAGGATGATCGACGACGAATCGACCCCTGCTTTCAACGCCAGATCGACCTGCGACAGCAGTTCGTCACGGACGTCGCGGACCACGTCGTCGTAGTGATCGGCGCTGCCACGATGGACGTAGTCACCGGCCGAGCGCCAGTGCATGAGGATCCAGGGCACTCCGGCGTCGGCCACAACGGATGCCATGTCGGGGTCTGCGCGACCGCCCGATACGTCGTTGACGATGCCTGCGCCCGCTTCGATCGCGGCGGCGGCGACGGAAGCACGCATCGTGTCGACGCTGACGCGAATTCCGGCTGCCACGAGTTCTTCGATCACCGGGGCAATACGGTCCGCCTCGAGTTTCGGATCGACGCGGGTGGCTCCGGGGCGGGTCGACTCGCCGCCGACATCGACGATGTCGACGCCTATGCGTTGCAGTTCGAGCCCGCGAGCGATCGCCGCGTCACGATCGAGAAATTGACCACCGTCGGAAAACGAATCGGCGGTGACGTTCAGAATCCCCATCACGACCATCCGGGCCGGATCGCTACCTGCAACGGGAGCCGCGGACATCTCGCTCACTTACGAAGGATGAGGTCCAGCGCTTCGGACCGTGAGGCCGCGCTGGATTGCAGGAGCCCACGAACCGCTGACGTGGTCGTGCTGGCTCCAGGCTTGCGGATACCGCGCATCGCCATGCAGAGGTGCTCGGCTTCGATGACGACGATGGCTCCACGCGGGTCGAGCTTGCGCATCAAAGCATCCGCGATCTGGCTGGTCAGGCGTTCTTGAACCTGCGGACGCTTGGCGTACAGATCCACGACGCGCGCGAGCTTCGACAAACCGGTGACCTTGCCCGACTTTCCCGGGATGTAGCCAACGTGAGCAACACCGTGGAAGGACACCAGGTGGTGCTCGCACGTCGAGAACATCGGAATGTCTCGCACGAGCACCAATTCCTGGTGACCCTCGTCGAAAGTTGTGTTCAACGCGTCGTCGGGCTCGGAGTACAGACCCGCGAAGATCTCCTTGTACGAGCGCGCAACCCGGGCCGGCGTATCGAGCAGACCGGGGCGCTCCGGATCTTCACCGACCGCGATCAACAATTCCCGTACGGCAGCCTCTGCCCGCGCCTGATCGAACGGGCGGCCCGTTCCGAGCGACACCAGTTCACTGGCCACATCATTCACCGACAACCGAACTCTCCTCGAGAATTGTTCACAGGTCCCCCGCCGCAGAGCCTAGTGGCGCAAGGTCAGCGGGATCCGTCCGGTCCGTCCCAGCGAGCGGTGCTCGGGCCGTCGTCCTCAGCCGAATGATGCGGCGGTGGAGTCTGCGGCTGTTCCGGTGCGGGGCTCTGCCACTGGTTTTCGCCGGTCGGGTTTCCCCGGTTCGGATCGGCGAAGGGTCCACCGTCCGGGTACTGCACCGGGTAGTCGGGCTGCGCGGGGTAACGACGGCCGGGGTGCGGCTGCTCGGGGTACGCCTGCTGTCCCGGGTGCGGCTGACCGTACTGCCCCTGATCGGGCTGGGGCTGACCGTGTTGGGGCTGACCGTACTGGCCCTGCGACTGGTTCGGCGGGGTCGGATTCTGTCCACCGGTGTACCCACCCGACTGCTGTCCGGGGTACGTCGGCGACGGGTTCTCACGCGGAGGCCAACCCGGTGCAGACCATCCGGCGGGCGCTCCGTAGTCGGGTGTTCCCGGTTGCGGAGTCTGCTGCGGGGCACTCGGCTGCGGGTACGAGGGCTGTGCGTAGCCGTTCGAGGGTCCCTGGTTGCCGTTGTTGGGGAGACCACCGTTGTTGGGGACACCGCCGTTGGGTGCACCGCTGTTGGGTGCACCGCTGTTGGGTGCGCCTGCCTTGACGAGAACAGGTGCAGCAGCGGGCTCCGGCCACGTTTCGCCGCGCTCGATCGCGAGTTCGCGCGGAGTCTTCACCGGCGGACGATCCGAAGGCGTGCGCCCACCGAAATCGTTGAAAGCCGTGATACGCGGACGCTTTTCGACGCCGGCAAGGATCTTCTCGAGGTCCTTGCGAGTCAACGTCTCACGCTCGAGCAGTTCGGTAGCGATGAGGTCGAGCGCATCGCGGTACTCGTTGAGGATGGCCCACGCTTCGGTGTGCGCCGCCTCGATGAGGTTGCGCACCTCCTCGTCGATTTCGCGAGCGATCTCGTGCGAGTAGTCGGACTGAACGCCCATCGAACGGCCGAGGAACGGATCCCCGCCCTCCTGTCCGTAGCGAACCGCGCCGAGCTTGGCACTCATGCCGTATTCGGTGACCATCGCGCGTGCGATCTTGGTCGCCATGTCGATATCGGACGACGCTCCGGTGGTGGGCTCGTGGAACACCAGCTCCTCGGCGGCGCGTCCACCCATTGCCATGACGAGACGAGCGATCATCTCCGAACGCGTCATCAAACCCTTGTCGTCCTCGGGCACGGTCATCGCGTGACCGCCGGTGCGACCGCGAGCGAGGATCGTGACCTTGTAGACCGGCTCGATGTCAGGCATTGCCCAAGCAGCCAGCGTGTGACCGCCCTCGTGGTACGCCGTGATCTTCTTCTCGTGCTCGCTGATGATGCGACTCTTACGCCGCGGTCCACCGACAACACGGTCCACCGATTCCTCGAGCGAGGCTTCGGTGATGACGGTCCCGTTTTCGCGTGCGGTGAGCAACGCAGCCTCGTTGATGACGTTCGCAAGATCGGCACCCGACATTCCGACGGTCCGCTTGGCGAGGCCTTCGAGATCGGCGTTGGGATCGATCGGCTTGCCCTGCGAGTGCACGCGCAGGATCGCGCGGCGGCCGGCGAGGTCGGGGGCGCCGACCGGAATCTGGCGATCGAAGCGTCCCGGACGCAGCAGTGCTGGGTCGAGGATGTCGGGGCGGTTGGTTGCGGCGATCAAGATGATGCCGGTGCGATCACCGAAGCCGTCCATCTCGACGAGCAACTGGTTGAGCGTCTGCTCGCGCTCGTCGTGTCCGCCGCCCAGGCCTGCGCCGCGCTGACGACCGACGGCGTCGATCTCGTCGACGAAGATGATGCAGGGGCTGTTCTGCTTGGCCTGCTCGAACATGTCGCGAACACGCGAAGCACCGACACCGACGAACATCTCGACGAAGTCCGAACCGGAGATAGTGAAGAACGGGACGCCGGCTTCGCCTGCGACAGCGCGAGCGAGCAGCGTCTTACCGGTTCCGGGAGGGCCGTACAGCAGCACACCGCGCGGAATCTTGGCGCCGAGCGCCTGGTAGCGAGCCGGGTTCTGCAGGAAGTCCTTGATCTCGTACAGCTCTTCGACAGCCTCGTCCGCACCGGCGACGTCGGCGAACGTGGTTTTCGGCATGTCCTTGGTGAGCTGCTTGGCCTTCGACTTACCGAATCCCATGACTCCGCCGCGCCCACCGCCGCCCTGCATCCGGTTCATGACGAAGAAGAAGATGCCGAACAGAATGATCATCGGCAGCACGAACAGAAGGATAGAAGTCAGCCAACTCTCCTGAGTGACCGTCGTGTTGAACTTGTCCGCTCCGGCGCCTTCGACCTTGTCGAAGATCTGCTCCGACGCACTCGCGGGGTACTTCGCCAGGATCTGCGTCTTACCGTCGGTGGCGTCGTTGCCGTTCTTGAGCCACAGACGAACCTGCTGCTCACGGTCGTCGATCTGCGCCGACTCAACGTTCTTGGCGTCGAGTTGGGATATCGCGACCGAGGTGTCGACGGTCTTGAAGTCGCGGGTGTCGTTGCTGAAGTAGCTGAAGGCATAGATCACCAACAGCACGACGGCTACGAGTAGCACGTTACGGAACACAGTCTTACGGTTCATACAGGTCGGCCGATGTGGCCGGTCCTTTCGAGAGTGCGGGTCTGCCAGGTCGCCTTCCGGCTGCCAACCGGACACCTGCAGGTTACCGCGATCGGCCCCATCGATGCCCGCCAGCGGCCGTGCCGCTTGGTTGGAACGGTCGTCACTGTGTTCAACGTGCGCATTGCCGATCAGGTTCCCGGGCTACGTCGCAGCACAGTTTCCTGTGAGCGAACATGCTCATAGTGGTTATCGTGCGCTTTTCCGACGCTCGTCCGTCGTTATTCGTCAGGCCGTTTCGGAGAGGATTCCCGCAACAGCGTCAGCGGCGCCCGATTGGTCACCGTCGATGATCCGGTGCGCGAGCTGATCGAGTCGCGCAGACAGTCGCGCCGAGGACTCGGGCACGTCTGCCTGCTTGGCGATGGTGTCGTCGAGATCAGCCAATAAGCCGCCGCCGGCCAGGTGCCTGACGCAGCGCCATGTCTCGGCGAAGTTTCTCGCGGTCCCGTCGTCGGTCAACATCGCGACCCGAAGCGCAGCGTTGGGATTCGACGCCGCCGCCCGAGCCAGGCCGGCCATGATCGCTTCCCTGGCAGCAGTCAGTTCGTCGACGGTTCGGTCTTGCAACCGCACTCCCGAATCCGCAGACCTACCCGCGTCGGGCGTCGGAGCTTCGCGAATCACCGCACCGTTACCGTGCTGGATTTCGACTCTGCCCCGAATCTCGAGGGCCACGAGCGCTTGAGCCAGCGACGCTCGACTCACGCCGAGTTCGGCAGCCAGGCTGCGTTCGGGAGGAAGCCGATCGCCGGGTGAAAGGCCTTGAGCCTCGATGAAATTCGAAATGTGCTCGGCCAACTGCTCATACAGACGCGGACGCTTCAATCGTCCGGGCAGGCCCGAGCGCGAGCCGGGCGATGACGTCGAATTCATGCCTCGGAGTGTACTTGACAAATGGAGCAGTGGCAGAGAGGCTAGGCCAATTCCAAGTGATGCAGACCACAAGCTGGTCGCGAACGGATTGAGAGTTCGATGGCAAATGTCATAGCCCTGTCAGTACTTGTCCTGGTGTTCGTCATATCCACCGTGAGGTCGGTGAACATGGGTGCGCTTGCCCTGGTGGCTGCCTTCGTCGTCGGAACACTGGTCTTCACTGTCGATACCAGCGAGATCCTCGACGGCTTCCCGGCCAGCCTCTTCGTCATCCTGGTCGGCGTCACCTACCTGTTCGCGCTGGCCAGAAACAACGGCACGGTCGACTGGATCATTCACGCGGCGGTCCGTGCGGTCAGAGGACGAGTGGCCCTCGTGCCGTGGGCGATGTTCGCGGTGTGCGCGGCCGTCACCGCCATGGGCGCGGTCAGTCCCGCTGCCGTCGCCATCATCGCGCCCGTGGCAATGGGCTTCGCCACCCGCTACCGGATCCACCCCATGCTGATGGGCTTCATGGTCGTCCAGGGCGCAACGGCGGGCAGCTTCTCCCCTATCGGAATCTTCGGTGTGATCACCAACGACGTCATGCGCCAGAACGGCCTCCCGTCCAGCCCGGCCTTGCTGTTCGTCTCGACCTTCGCAGCCGCGGCCGTTGTTGCCGCAATCGCGTACGTCTCGTTCGGCGGTCGCGCATTGATTGCACGCGGCGCCTCGGAGCGCGTGCTCGTCAGCGCAGTCGGCAACGCAGTCGGCAACGCTTCGGGCGGTGGCGACACCATCACCGGTTCGGGTTCCGGCGACAGCTCGAAGGGTGGCGGCAAGTCCTCGGGTGGGACCGCTCCGCACGAGGGTGCACTCAATCTCGAGCGGCGACTCACCCTGCTCGGACTGGCGTCACTTGCACTCGGCGCCTTGGTCTTCGACCTCGACGTCGGATTCACCGCACTGACCGTCGCGGTACTTCTCACCCTGATCTTCCCGGCCTCCGCCCGCGGGGCCGTCGACAAGATCAGCTGGGGCACCGTGCTCCTCATCGGCGGAATCGTCACCTACGTGGCCCTATTGCAGAACCAAAACACCGTCCAGTGGCTCGGGGATTCGGTAGCTCACGTGGGCATTCCACTTCTCGCGGCGTTCTTGATCTGTCTGATCGGCGCGATCGTGTCGGCGTTTGCATCCACCACCGGAATCCTCGGTGCACTAATCCCTTTGGCAATTCCCTTCCTCATGACCGGCCAGGTCAATGCAACCGGCCTGGTTATCGCACTGGCAATCTCGTCGTCTCTGGTCGATTGCAGTCCGTTCTCGACCAACGGCGCGCTGGTGGTGGCGAACGCCGCTCCGGAAGAACGCGACGTGGTGTTCGGGCTGACGATGCGGTGGGGCATGACCATCATGGTCGTGACGCCGATCCTCGCCTGGCTGCTGTTCGTTGTTCCCTGGTCCGTCTGAATCTTCGTTTGAAGAAAGGAAACTCGCGATGAACAGCGAATCCACACTTTTACGCTCCCTCGACCCCCACACATTCGACGATCATGGAGCGGCGGTCAGTTTCGGCGAAGGCGCGACCCTCTCTCGCGCCGACCTGTTGGCCGCCGCCACCGCGGTCGCCGATCGAATCCACGGTGCACAGCGAGTGGCAGTACAAGCCGCCGCCGGCCTCGAGACAGTGGTCGCCGTCGCCGGCGCGCTGATCGCCGGTGTGGCCGTGGTCCCGATCCCACCGGACTCCGGCCCGCTTGAACGTCAGCACATCATCGCCGATTCCCAGGCCGAACTGATACTCGGAGACGGACCGTCGGATTCGAGCATCCCGTTGATTCCCATCGATATTCACGCGCGATCTGCGACGTCCTATCCCGAACCGAGCGCGGCAGCTACCGCACTGATCATGTACACCTCAGGAACCACCGGAGCGCCGAAAGGCGTCGTCCTCTCGCGAGCAGCGATCGCAGCAGATCTCGACGCACTTGCCCACGTGTGGAATTGGACTCCGGAGGACACACTCGTCCACGGACTGCCCCTCTTCCACGTCCACGGGTTGATTCTCGGCGTGTTGGGCGCCTTGCGCGTCGGTTCACCGCTGATTCATACCGTCAGACCAACTCCGGATTCGTATGCCGCAGCGGGTGGCTCGTTGTACTTCGGTGTTCCGACCGTCTGGTCACGCGTGTGCGGTGAGCCCTCGGCGGCGGCAGCATTGCGACCCGCGCGCTTGCTCGTGTCCGGAAGTGCACCACTTCCGGTTCCATTGTTCGAGCGGATGAAATCGCTGACCGGATTGGCTCCCGTCGAGCGCTACGGAATGAGTGAAACCCTCATCACCGTCAGCACGACGCACGACGGCGAACGTCGCCCGGGTTGGGTCGGGCACGCCGTTCCGGGAGTCAGGACGAGGTTGCGCGGCGAGAACGGCGAATTGTCGGCGCACGACGGAGAGCAGCTTGGGCAACTGGAAGTTGCGGGAGCCGTGCTCTTCGACGAGTACCTCGGGAACCCCTCGAAGACAGCGGAATCCATGACCGAGGACGGCTGGTTCCGCACCGGCGACATCGCGGTGATCGACGACAGCGGATTCCACCGCATCGTAGGTCGCGAGTCGGTCGACATGATCAAGTCCGGTGGATACCGCATCGGTGCAGGCGAGGTGGAACAGGCACTTCTGGCATACCCCGGCGTTCGCGAGGCCGCCGTCGTCGGTGTGCCGGACGACGACCTCGGCCAACGCATAGTCGCCTTCATCGTCGGAGACGTAGCCGACTGCGCGGTGGTTTCGGACTTCGTCGCCGAATCACTGTCGATCCACAAGCGCCCTCGTCAGGTTTGTCTGGTGGACAGCTTGCCCCGCAACGCTATGGGCAAGGTCCAGAAGAAGCTGCTGACGCTCTGAAGGCAAGCCTCTTCCATCGAAGCGTGCTCGGTCACTGTCGGGTCACCACGACGGCGGCGTCAGCCATCCGATCGTGGAAGCCGCGGACGTCCGGTGCGCTACTGATCGAAACTATGATCGCGATCGAAATAGCGACTGTTACAAGAGAACCGAGAATGCTCGCGACACTGCCCAACGACATCGAATTCAGCATGCCGACGAGCTCGTCACCACTACCGAGCATGGCCAACGCCGAAACAGCCGATCCGAAGTACATGGGGATCACGAATGCATTCCGTTTGAAGGACTGCGCCAAGGCCGGACGTGCACCTCCTACCGAGCGAACCCCTATTCCGAGGGCGAGTTTGCCCAGGGTTACCCCGAATGCCGACTCTCCCCATACGAAGTACACGATCGAACCGATCCCGATCAGCAGGCCGATCAGACCCGAACTTGTCCGGTAGGAATCGAAGTCGAATCCGTTTCCGAGCGTCGCGGTGGAGATCATTCCGCCGACGACCGACACAACTGCGAGAATGGCAAAATCGATGAACCGCGCGGCAACTCGTATCCCGGCGCCGGCCGGCCGAAACCCACCAGGCAGGAGTGGAACGCCGGTCGGCCCATACCCCGGGTTCGGTTGCGGCACGGCAAATTGCGGCACGGCCGGTCGCGGTGCGGACGGTTGCACAAGGTCGCCACTGGAGCGGGCCTCCGGTCCGCTCGAAATGAACGTCTCGGTCGCAGGTTCGGGTTCGGGTCCGAGTAGACCGAATTGCCCAGCAGCCCTTCGGTCCAATGCCGCATCCACAGCCGGATCACCCAGCGCTTCGAGCCACGTCACAAGATCGTCGTACGTCGACGGATTCGCAGCGATCGCCGGCCGCAACTCCGGCGAACTCGATGCGATCTCGAACAGCACCGCCGCCGGAGTCCGCGGATCCGCAGCCTCGAGAGCACGTCTCGAAGGCTGCACGGGCACGGGCACCGGCGCAGGCACGGGCACCGGCACGCGGTCAGGTTCAGGTTCAGGTTCAGGTTCAGGTAGACCGAATTGCCCAGCAGCCCTTCGGTCCAACGCTGCATCCACAGCAGGATCACCCAGCGCTTCGAGCCACGTCACAAGATCGTCGTACGTCGACGGATTCGCAGCGATCGCCGGCCGCAACTCCGGCGAACTCGATGCGATCTCGAACAGCACCGCCGCCGGAGTCCGCGGATCCGCAGCCTCGAGAGCACGCCTCGAAGGCTGAACGGGCTGTCCGAGATTCGGTACCGCAGCTGCAACCGTGGTGGCCGACGCGAACAGTTGCACCCCCGCATACAAATTCCGAACAGCCGGTGAGACTGTGAGAGCGAGAGCAACCAGAACCACCAGCACCGCCATGGCGAGATCGAATATCCAGGCACTGTAATATATTTCGCCGTACATGGCCGACTGCACCACGAGACGAGCGATCATCAGGACGAGCAAGCCGACACAGACTCCAAGACCGACCTCGCGTGACGGGCGAGGGTCGAGCGAAGAATACCGAAGCGACAGTGATCTGACTCCGACGACGGCAAGAATCCCGAAGAGTATCGCGAGAACAGCGAGCACCAACGCGTCTCCCCACGGCACGATGCCAAATTGCGTTGCTGCCATTGCGATCTGAGAGAATCCAACACCGAAGCTCCACACCGCGATCAACAGCATGCCGTTTCGTGCCGCTGCGAGCCAGATGTATCCGGGGTGCGTCCCGTCGCCGACGGATGCAACACCGAATGGAATGAATGTAATTGCGGCTGCGGCAATCAAGAACGTGATGCCGTAGTACGGACTAGCCGTGACCGTGTGGAACAACTCGACACTTGTGCCCTCGCTGATCGAGTGGAGTAATCCGGCTGCGAGGAGAGCGATGCCGAGCGCGGCGATGGTGAGGCGCCAGGACGCAAACCGTCTGGCGAGACCGACTGCCGCAACACCCACCACGACGATCGGAACGGTCGACGACACGAAGAGAACGATCAGGCTCTCGAATGTCTGCGGCCCGTCGTAATATCGGTAGCGACTGGCGGAGACCAGGATGTAGATCAGCGCGAGTAGCGCCGAGGCCACTGACGACCCCCAAGCCACAAACACAAGCGGCTTCACCAACGCCAACCATCGCGGCGCGGTTCGAGGGTCGATGCGAATTTCGGCCGCTCGCGGTTGAGCTGCGAGCAGGGCGCCGGCAAGCCCGAACCACGCTCCAGCGCCGACCCCGTTGCCGGTGAAAACACTCGAGCTCTCACTGAATCGGAACATTCCGCGAATGACGTCGTAGACGACAAGACCCACGACAGTGGCAATGAGGGGTCCGTTGGCCACCAGACGCAGCACACGTATCTGCCCGACATTCCAATTCGGCCCGAGCATTCCGAGTCGCGCCACGTACGGCAGAGACAGGGACACCAGCGACAGCAGTGTCGGCAAAACCAGAAGCACCACAAGAGCACTCGAACCGACGCGGGTTATTGTGACGGTCGCACTCCACGGCAAGAAGAACGACACGAACAGTAGTACCGCGGCTGTCCCGTCGCGGGTGTAGTCACCGATCCGAATATCCTCGAACGCAGATCGCGCCGGTGAATAGCCCTGAGCCGGTGGATACACGCCGTGTTGCTGGGGCAAACCGTTAATCGATGGTTCACCGTGTTGACGCGAGTTGTCTTCGGTCATTCGCCAAGCTCCTCAGATGTGGGAAGTGCGCCGAACGGCTCAGGCACTATCGCCGATATTTGGTGGTCCCCGACGAATCGCGATCGTTGCTGACGATCTTGGCGAAGCATTGATCGTTGGCAATCCGCTTCGAATCGCACCACCCGTTTGACGCATCCGCATCCGCAAACGTCAAGCCTGCGACGGTTATCCACCAACCCCGGAGATCGAAGGTCCGCCATTCGTCACTCCAGAGCAGACGCACCTCCGGATACATGAGACGAAGTTCGAGATGCTGTCGCAGGATCTGGGCAGCAGTCCAATGCACCTGAGCGCCATTGATATCCGCCGCATCGAGTCCGACCCGCTTGGAGGAGATCTGAGCCACCCACCGGTTCGCGAGGTCACCGATCACAAAGGGGCGATCGGCGTCGGCCTGAGCCCGGAGGGCGTCAAGACTCGCAGATTCGACGTCGCCCGTTGTCGGCTGCGCGCTACGTGTGGGTCGGATCGGAGTATTGGTGTCACTTCGCGATGCCGGCCCGGATGTCAGGCTGGTATCACTCGTCCCCTCGTCCTCGCATTCGACGAGTTGAGCACCTGACGCTCTCGAATTGGTCAGACTCGAAGACTCACCGAGAGTGTTCGGCAGCCTCCAGAAGCTACCGAGGTCGTACAGGAACTCGCGCTGGATCGAGTTCGTCGTGTTCGTCCCATCGGTTCGGGGAAGATAGATCGGCGCATCGGAGAAGTCGAACACCGCCGATGCAACGCTCTGGCCGGTGTCGGTGATCGACACACGAAGCGCGTCGGTGGAGACGATGTCTCCGCCGGGACATGATGCTTTCATTTCCATTAGAACGACGAGACCCTCTGCCTGCGTGCGGTATTCAACCGGCGTCAGGGTCGGTGTCCGTCCGCATTTCGTGACGTACTCGTTGCCTCCGTCGAATTCAGGGACAGCGGGCAGCCTGCCCGGTGTCCCTGACGGTCCGCCGGTCGGTGGGTAGTAGAGGAATTCGTCATTGGAGATCGAGGCGAGTCCGTCGTGGGCCTTCGACCAAGACCAGTGGTTGGTGTGGGAATCGAGTGACCAGCTGATGGAGCCGTCGTCGAGTTCAACGGCTAGTACCCTGCCGTCGTTAGGATGGACGAGAATTCGCTCACCGTCCGAGACCGAGTAAGAGAAGTAGTCACCGATCTTGGTCGACCACAACTGTTCCCCGGTGTCGATTCGGTAGGCCGAGAGCGTGTCCGAGTCGTTGCCCAACACGATGTCGCCGACGATCCGGCGTAGCGAGAAGTGGTCTCCGCCGATGACCGACCACAACTCGGTGCCGTCGTTCATGTCGTAGGCACCGTGCGAGCCGATGTACGGACGAGAGTTCGATGCCGAGACAAGCCACGGTGATGCCGGTGCGTCTTCGTCAACTCTAAATCTCTCGGCACCGTCACGGTCGGACACGATGCTGGAGTATCCGTCCGACGGAAATGGCATCGCGCAGAGGACGCCGGCAAAACCTTGTCCTGGAAGTGCCTCGTAGCCACCCAGATTCGGATTCGAAAGCAGTGCGCCATCGACCGCGTTGAGCGCCGTAGATCCGATGCTCGAGTAATAGACGATGCCGTCCACGATCTCGAACGAATGCGAATCGCCGGATCCGACGCAGTCGGTTTCCGGTGGAGTTGTCGTTGTCCACGCCGCGTCGAGATCGTTAGGCGTACCGCGCGAAATCACCAGCCCGGACTGGCTACCGCCGACAGTGAAGACCGCTCCGTCGGAAACCTCGACCAAGGTGGCTGTATCGGTGTCGACACTCGAACGAATCGCCCCCGAGTCGAGCGAGAAGGAAACGACTCGAGCTGTTCCACCAGGGTTCCTGACGACACAAGGTAGGGCTGCATCGATCGCGGCGGTCGCACACGACACCGTGCCGGCGACCGGCGTTTGCCATCGAATGGATCCGCTCTCGGCGTCGACTGCTACAAGTTGGGACTGCTGGCCCTGCTGTGGACCGACCGTAGTGATCAGAGTCTGTCCCACGTCGATGAATCTCGCCGTTCCATAGCTCGCACCGAGCGAATCCGGCCACAGAAATCTTCCGCCCGGCAGAACCTCGTCAACGTCCAACGACCACCCTGGCGTCGGCTGCGTGGGGTAAGTGTTGACCAGCTGGCCTGCAACCGGTCCATCGGTGTCTCCCGACCGGAGAATCGTGACAACGGTGACGGCGCCTGCGGCGAGGGCCGCGACGGCGGTAAGGGATGCAACGGCAAGAATCCATCCTCGGCCACGAGATCGAGAGGGCGGAGGATGTCCGGCAACCGGAGCCTGCGGTGGTGAAGGCGGGGGTGGTGGGGGTGGTGGGGGCGGGGGCGGCAACGTCATCGGCTGTGTCTCCCTCTGTCGATCATTCGTCCGCTAGGCAAAGCACTACGACAGGACTCTCTTTGCGAACCCAATCGGCGGTGCACGAAGATGTGGACGTGCCGCGGCTGACTACCCGGTGAGTGGCGCTGCTCGAGCTGCACGAGACCGGACTGACGTATGTCTCGCTGGTCCCGTCGCCCTTGTCTGCCCCGAGCCTTCGTACGACGCAGTCACCTACCGAGGCATTGGCGATGACCGACGCCGTGTCGCTTCCGCTGTACGTCGGCGCCACCGTCCGGGATGTGGTGGTCGCATACGTCGGATAAGTCGTACTCGACGATTCAGATGTGTAGTAGAGAGAAGACGCGCTGTCGTAGTCGTCGAACGCGCGGGTGACTGCATTGGCAATGAGAAACATCCACACGATCGACAGCACCAGAAGCGCGGTGAAGATGTAGCCGATGACCAGACCGGCGATTGCAAGTCCTCGCCCCTGCTCACCGGTTCGTTTGATCTGCGCCAGCGAAATGTGGCCGAGCACAATGCCGACCGGCGCCAGCACGAGCGCCCCGACCAGGGCGGCAATTGCGAGGCCGTTCGTGGTCGGAGGTTGGTACAGAACGCCCTGCGGTTGGGCACTCCAGTACTGCTGCTCCCCACCAGGCGGGGGCGGTGGTGGCGGTGGCGGTGGTGGCGGAAGGGTCACCGAATAAGCCGTCGATAGCGCATTCCGTGAATCTAGCGACGCCTCGGAGACCTGTCTGTCGTCCGTTCGGCGGACTGATGCAGAGGTGCCGAAATGTGAAGAGTTCTAACCGGCGAGCGGGCTCAGCCGCCGTAGACCTCGGGGTCCAGGGTGCCGATGTACGGCAGATCGCGGTACCGCTCGGCGTAGTCGAGGCCGTAACCGACGACGAACTCGTTGGGGATGTCGAAGCCCACGTCGCGGACGTCGACGTCGATCTTGACCGCGTCAGGCTTGCGGAGCAGGGTGACGACCTCGAGCGAAGCGGGATTACGCGTCTTGAGGTTGCGCATCAACCACGACAGCGTGAGACCGGAGTCGATGATGTCCTCGACGATCAGCACGTGGCGACCGGCGATGTCCTTGTCGAGGTCCTTGAGGATGCGGACGACGCCCGAAGACGAGGTCGAGGATCCGTAGGAGCTCACCGCCATGAATTCCATCTGCGACGGGATCGGCAGGGCGCGGGCGAAGTCGGTCATGAAGAAGACCGCTCCCTTGAGGACGCCGATCAGCAGGAGATCCCCTTCGGGGGCGCCTGCCGGGTAACGCTTGGCGATTTCCTCAGCCAGTTCCGCCGTTCGTGCACGGATCTGTTCTTCGGAGATCAGTACCGATGCGATGTCGCCCTCGTACACGCGTCAAACCCTTCGTCGGTCTTCGAATCCGAGGATCAGCCTGCCACGTCGCCGGGCCGCCACCAACCTCGCCTCCGGTGTTCCGCCCCCGATCGCGACGCCGCCTTGCCCCCGCCAGTCGATCACCAGGGCGTCGACTGCCCGTAACTGTTTGTCCGTCAATGCTTTTGCGCCGCCCTGCAGCAGCCAGGCCCGCAGAGCGCGTCGGCGGATTGCGGTGGGCGCTTCGGCAAGTGTGTCCACTTCCACTTCCCCGTCGACAACAGTCCGTAGAAGTAGTGCCTCGGCGTACTCGTCGAGCGCCTCGCCGTCCTCACGCAACTGCGTCGCGGTTCGGGCCAACGCCTCGGCAACTCCCCCGCCGAGAATTTCTTCGAGCAGCGGCAACGCCTCGTGCCGCAGACGCACGCGAGTGAACTCGGGATTGTTGTTGTGCGGGTCCTCCCACGGCGTGATGCCCAGGTCGACGCAGGCCGCCCTGGTCACCGACCGACGGATGCCGAGTAGCGGCCGTCCCCAGGGGGCGTCGAATGCAGCCATACCCTGAATCGATCGCCCACCGGACCCGCGGGACAGTCCGAGAAGGACGGTCTCTGCTTGATCGTCGAGCGTGTGTCCGAGCAGAACCGGGAGGTCAGTCCTGGCGTCGCGCAGAGCGCTGTACCGAGCCTCACGCGCAGCGGCTTCGAGACTCCCACCTTCGGCTACGTCGACGGTCAGCACCGTCGCGGTCCGGCAACCCAGCGCCAGCGCCTGGTCTGCGGCCGAGCTCGCGACGGCATCAGAACCATCTTGTAACCGATGGTCCACGATCAATGCGTCGACAGAATCGGTTTCCGCCACGGCTGCTGCGGTCAGCGCCAACGAATCGGCTCCCCCGGACAGGGCGACGACCACCCGGCGCCGTGGCTCGAATGCGACCGTCCACGCCCGCACGGCCTGTCGCAGCGCCAGGAGGGCAGGCGTCTCAGGCAGCAGCATCTAGCCGAGAACGCGCTTTACCCACGCGTCGGGATTGTCGATCTCGTCGAGCAACGGCAAGGTCTCGGGCCCGGCCCAGATGGTGTTGAACTGCTCCATACCGACCTTGAGAACTACCGCGTCGACGAAGGCCTTGCCACGCACGTACTGCGCCATCTTGGCGTCCATGCCGAGAAGCATCTTGATGATCCGCTGCACGGGGTTGGACTTGCGTTGCCGACGCTTGTCGAAGGCCGCGCGGATAGTTGCCACCGACGGCACCACGGCGGGGCCGACGGCGTCCATCACGTGGTCTGCATGCCCTTCGAGGAGGGTGCCGAGTACGAGCATCCGATCCAGCGCGTCACGCTGAGGTTCTGCCTGCGAAGCACGCAGCAGGCCGATGATCCCGCCCGCCGTCGCACCGTCACTGGAGTCGGGTTCCTTCCGCGAGCGCAACTCTGCAGCAAGGCGCCCGACAACGTCGGTCATCGACTCGTCCACCGTCGCACCAAGCGTTTCGACGGATTCCTTCATGTACTCCGCTAGCCACGGCGAGGACGAGAACTGAACCCGGTGAGTGACCTCGTGCAGGCAGACCCACAACCGGAAGTCACTCGGGTTCAGCCGAAGGGACCGTTCGACGGAGACGATGTTCGGTGTGACCAGAAGCAGGGTGCCGTGCTCGCCGGTGAACGGGTCGTACTGCCCGAGGATCGCCGAAGACAGGTACGCCAGCATGGCGCCGGCCTGCAAGCCCGCCGGCTTTCCGACGATGAGATTGCCACTGCCGTCAGGGTCGGCGCCGGTGAGATGCGCCATCGACCGCGAGGCTGCCGTGATCCACCCGGCCCGGTCAAGCACGTCAGCGGCCGGGACCGGTAGACCGTCGGCCAAACCGGTCACTTCACGAACCGGCAGTTCGGCACGCTTGGACGCTTCGGCGAGTTCTGCGGTTGCCGTCTCGGCCGTGTAGCGAGACATCGCGGGGCCGCCGCGCGCCAGTTTTATCCCGGCTTTGGCGGCAAGACTCCAGTCGACGGCACCACCGAGCGGAGCCGAGGCTTCATCATCTTGTGGAGTCTTTTCGGCCACTATTGGCACCCGCAATTCCTCAATGCTCCGGCAATCGCGTCCAGGGCAGGACGGCTCACTTCTGGCGGCCGGTCATTGGACATCAGTGCGAAGGTGAGCACTCGCCCGTTCTGATCGACCACGAACCCTGACAACGCGCTGGCCGTCGAGAGAGTTCCCGTCTTGGCCCGTACCCAACCCGCACCGGTTCGGTTTCCGGACGCGTAGCGGTCGGACAAACTTCCTGTTCCGCCGGCCACCGGAAGGTAGTCCAGCAGCGGACGCAGTTTCGGATCACCGTCACCGGCCGCCGCCGTCATGACGCGATCGAGTACCTGAGCGGGAATGAGATCGTCGACGGAAAGTCCACTGGAATCGTGCAGCGAAACTCCGGTGTAGTCGAACCCGGCGGCCTGCAGGGTCTTGCCGGTCGCGTCGACGGCTCCGGTGAACGAGGCTTCGATTCCGGAGGCAATCGCGACCTCACGCCCGATGGTCTCGGCGAGCACGTTGTCGGAATGTTCCATCATCTGCAGCAGCCGGTCGCTCAGCGGCGCCGACTGCACGGTGGCGATCGGCTTGGCACCGGCAGGCGCCGCGCCGAGACTCACGTTGGCGGGATCGACACCGAGGGCCTGAGCGAGCACCTTGCCCGCGTCCAACGCGGGCGTTTCCGAACGCGGCGACTCGTCTTGAGTGCCGTCGTACCGACCGCCTTCGATCATCACCGATTCGATCGGGGTGATGTAACCGGCCGCGATGTCAGCGGGGAACCACCCGGTGGCCATGTTGTCGCCCTTGAACAAACTCGAGTCCACCACGACGCTGGTCACCGGCGTACCGGCAGCCTTGATCTGGTCGACGAGATCCGCGATGTGCGCTGCGTTGGCGTAGTACCCGCTCTGCCCCTTCGGCGTCGCCGTCAGCGTCGGGTCACCACCGCCGACCAGAACGACCTGCCCGGGGCTCGCTCCGGGGACCACCGTCGTGGCCAGCCTGTGGTCGAGCGGCAGCTTCAGCAGTGCCGCCGATGCGGTCAGCACCTTCGTCGTGGACGCAGGCGTCATCGGCGTCGACGGGTCTGCGCTCCACAGAATGTTTCCGGTGAGCGCATCAGCGACAACTCCGGTGAACTTCCCCAGATCCGGGTTGGCCACGGCCGGGCCGATCGCCGCTGCGATTCCCGACGCGCTCGGGATCGGTGCGTCCGTCGGGACGGGCACCACCTGAGGTGACGGCGTCACGAGCGCAGGCTGCGGCGACGTAGTCACGGTCGCGCTGCCGGCTGTGTCGTTCGACGTACCGAGTTTCACGACGACAACTCCGGCGACGGCCAGTACAACCACTGCACCGACCGCCAGAAGGATGCGGAAGTTACGCCGTCGACTCTCTTCCAACGAGCCGATCTTCTTCTTTCCTTGGCCCGCCAACGCCCCTCCGTCTGTGCTCTGCCTACTGGGTGGTCAGGCAACCTTATCCTTGACCCGATATCCTTCCGACGAATCATTACCGACACGACAGCGAGGAATCGGCGTGGAGTTCGACGTCACCATCGAGATCCCCAAGGGTCAGCGCAACAAGTACGAGGTCGACCACGTAACCGGTCGCGTCAAACTCGATCGCTACCTCTACACAGCTTTCGGCTACCCGGCCGACTACGGCTTCATCGAAAACACCCTGGGTGAGGACGGCGATCCGCTCGACGCCATGGTCCTGCTCCCCGAGTCGGTCTTCCCCGGCGTCATCGTCGAGGCTCGCGCAGTCGCGATGTTCAAGATGGTCGACGAGGCCGGCGGAGACGACAAGGTCCTCTGCGTTCCGGCCGGTGACCCCCGCTGGGATCACATCCAGGATCTGGGTGACATCTCACAGTTCGAGCTCGATGCGATCAAGCACTTCTTCGTCCACTACAAGGACCTCGAGCCGAACAAGCACGTCGAGGCAGCCAACTGGGTCGGCCGCGCCGAGGCAGAGGCCGAGATCGAGGCTTCGATCAAGCGTCTCGCTGCCAACGGCGGTCACTGAGCTCGAGTTCTCAGGCCTAACGAAAATCCCCGCACATCGGAAGATGTGCGGGGATTTTTGTGCTGTTTTTACTCACCCTTGCAGTTTCTACTCACCCTGGAAGACCGGCGGGCGCTTCTGGAAGACGGCGGTGATGGCCTCGGTCAGATCCTGCGAAGGCAGGAACGCCGCGTTCCAGGCTGCGACGTAGCGAAGGCTGTCGTTCACGCACGCGCTGCGGGTGTGATCGAGCACGTCCTTGATCCCGTGGACCACGAGCGGCGGATTGAGCGCAATCTCCTTGGCGGTCGCGCGCGCCGCGGCCAGTACCGCGTCGGCATCTTCGAAAACGTCGTTGACGAGGCCGATCTTCTCGGCGCGCGCTGCGTCGATGTCCTTGCCGGTCAGAGCCAACTCACGCAGGTGTCCGTCGCCGATGATCGCAGGCAGACGCGCGAGGCTGCCCATGTCTGCGACGATCGCGACCTTGACCTCGCGGATGCTGAACTTGGCATCGGCACTTGCGTAGCGGATGTCCGCCGCCGTGATCAGGTCGACGCCGCCGCCGATGCACCAGCCCTGCACAGCTGCGACGACGGGCTTGCGGCAATCTGCGACGGCATTGATGCCCGACTGCATGCGCTTGATCATGTCGTGGAACTTGGTGCGCGGGCCCGCCTGAGCCTTGTCCGCGAGGACGGCACCGAATTCACCGCTCATCGCCGGCAGGTCCAGGCCGAACGAGAAGTGCTTGCCGGAACCGGCGATGACGATTGCACGCACCTCGGGATCGGCGTCGAGGTCGGCGAAGATTTCGGGGAGTTCACTCCAGAAATCCGGCCCCATCGCGTTGCCCTTGCTCGGCCCGATCAGCGTCACCTGGGCGATGTTGTCTTCGCGCTCGACGGTGAACGCATTCCAGCTCTTCTGTTCAGTCATTACTCAAGAGTAACTAAAGGTCCGGCTCAGCCGAAGACCGCTGCCTTCATCCGAAAATTCCTGCCTCGTCAAGTACCAGTACGACGAGGGTGACGGCCATCAGGGCGAACATGATCAGCATCGCCATCCTGGCCGCCCGCTCACTGGTCGGTGGGAAAACGCGCTGCGCCGGATGCTCGGCCACGTACTCGGACAAGGACATGGTCCTGGCACGTGAGCGTGTCGGATTCTGTACCGCTGCTGTTGTAGCCATGTCGGTGATCCTTTCAACTACGCAATCTCAGTCAGGTACCCCAAAGGTGAAGTACCCGACTGAGTTCGACTTCTCCAATGTAGACCCGCAGATCGAAGAAGTCAGCGTGAGTTTCGTGCGAATTACCTGAGAGTTAGTCCACACAGGGAATGCCGCCATTCGCGCCCGCTCGGATAGGTGATCCCTGCGCTCCCGTATCGGGAACTGTGCCGGCGGATACCGAGGAGTCCGACTGCGCCGGAGCGGCCGAGAACACGGTCTGCGCATTGTCCTCACCGATCAGTACAGACACTGATTCGGCCGCTGCCTGCTCGTTCGGCACTGCGGCCACGCCCAACTGCTCGGCCAGCGCCTCTGCGACCGCTTTGGCGCCGACTCCATAGCTGACCACCGACTTTGCCGTCGCAGCTGCGGTGCTCACCTCTCCGACTTCGACTCCCGACGCTTTCATCGCCGCTGCCAACGCGGCGCCCAACCCGTCCGTCGCGGTTCCGTTGCGGATATCCACAACTTCGCTCCCAGTCGAGACAGCAGTGTCCATCGCAGGTGCAGATGCCGAGTCACCTCCGGCGAAGATCCGCGACACTTCACTACGCAGACGTGCCGGATCGACCGTGTTGACATCCTGGCCGTCGACGGTCTCGTATCCCTCGATGGGCAGGGTGTAGAAGTCGATGTTCCCACCCGCGAGAGCGCTTGCCTGAGAAGCGAATCGGACGGGATCCATGGCGGAATCGATCACCACGTCCTTCTTCACCACGTCGGCCAGTGCCGTCATCTTCGGAATGTTTCCGATGACGCCGGAGCCCTTCAAGTTGGCGATCACCGCGCTGATGAAAGCCTGCTGCCGGTGGGTGCGATCCAAGTCCCCGTTGTCCAGGCCGTGGCGTTGACGGACAAACGAAAGTGCCTGTGACGCATCGAGAGTCTGAACCCCCGCCGGGAAGTTGGCGCCCGAGAAGTCATCCTGCACCGGATTGTTGAGGCACACCTGAACAGGGCCGATAGCCGAGACGACGTCATAGAAGCCCATCAGGTTCACTTCGGCAAAGTGATCGATCGGAACCTTGAGCAGATTCTGCACGGTGGTCAGTGTCGACCGCCGACCGACTTCACGCGCTTGCTGTTCTCGTGCAGCAGGATCCGTCACACCGTCCGCTACGAGTTTGGCGTCCGCATCAGCCTTCGCCATTCCGTAGGCTTCCTTGATCTTGGCCATTCCATAGCCGGGTACCGCGACGTAATCGTCGCGTGGAATTGCCACCGCACTGGCCTTGCCACCATCGCCCGGAACATGGAGCAGGATAAGCGTGTTCGTGTTGTACCCACCCACATCGCTATCCCCTGCGTGCAACTTGTCGGTGACGAACTCTGCCGGCAGATCGCTGCCGTCCATCGCCTTGCGACTGTCGAGACCGATCAACAAAATGTTGGTATCCCCGTCGAGTGAACTGCCGGCGTCGTCGCCGAGGGCGGAGAGCGCATCCGACCGGTACAGCCCCGACGTCAGATCCGACTGCACGTACCACCCGATTCCGACGCCCACCAGAATCGTCGTCGACAGGGATGCCGCCGCCAGCTTGCGCCCTACCGAGAGCGTCGACCGCTGCGGTTGACGCCTACGCCTGTGCCTGGTTGCCGAGTGTCGAGGTCGCGGTTCCACGGCCGACACGCTATCCACCGTTCCTGAGTAGAACCTGTCGATACCGGACACAGCTGGTCATTCGCTGAAAGAACGCTGAGAATGAAGTCCGAATTGGGCAAATCTGCTCTAGGCTCCGCCCTGTGGACCGCCGACGCTTCCTCAGTGCCCTCGCAGCAGCAACCCTGACCGGAACCGCCGCGGTGACCATGGGAACCGCTTGTTCGTCACGTTCGGTCGGGACGGCGGTCGCCGCAGCCGACGAGCCAGCAGACCCTGCCGCTGTTCCGAATCGCCCGCCTGCCTTGCTGCCGCCTCCACCGCCGTCTGCCCGGGTGCCGCTGCCCGCCGGCGGATCGTTGACCGCCCTGCCCGGCGGCGGGGATCTGTTGGCCCTGACGGTTGACGACGGGGCCAGCTCCGAAGTCGTGCGCCTCTACACACAGTTCGCAAAAGACACCGGCATCCGTTTGACGTACTTCGTCAACGGGCAATACAACTCGTGGACCGAAAACGCCGGACTTCTAAGACCTCTTGTCGAGAGCGGACAAATTCAGCTCGGCAATCACACCTACTCGCACCCGGATCTGACGTCAGTGCCGAAGCAGCAGATCGCCGACGAGCTGACGAAGAACGGCACGTTCCTGCGCAACACCTACGGCGTGGATGCGGCGCCGTACTTTCGGCCGCCGTATGGAAGGCACAACGCGACAGTCGATTCCGTGGCCGCGAGCGTCGGCTACACCGTGCCCACCCTCTGGTACGGGTCGCTGTCGGATTCTTCGTTGATCACCGAGGAGTACATCCTGCAGATGGCGAACCAGTACTTCAATCCGGGGGCCATCGTGATCGGACACCTCAACTATCTGCCCGTGACCCACGTGTATCCGCAACTGGTGGACATCATCCGAAGCCGGAACCTGCGGACGGTCACGCTCAACGATGTCTATCTGAAGCCGTGACGCCGTGGTGACCGCAGCCGACAACGAGGTTCCGGCCGACAACAGGGCTCCGTCTGTGAAACAACGCACCGAGGCCTGGCTGCTCGCGGACATCACCGAGGAACCCGCCGGACATCTGGGGCCACACCGGATGGCGCCGAAGAAGGAGAAGCGCCACCCGTGGTGGAAGGTGATGTGCCTGACGGGTGTCGATTACTTCTCCACTCTCGGTTACCAACCCGGTATCGCGGCACTGGCGGCCGGCACGTTGGCTCCCATCGCGACAGTCGTGTTGATTCTGCTGACGCTGTTCGGTGCGCTCCCGGTCTACCGGCGAGTGGCTCGCGAGAGTCCGCATGGCGAGGGGTCGATCGCCATGCTCGAGAAGCTGCTGCCCAAGTGGCGCGGCAAGATCTTCGTTCTCGTGCTTCTCGGATTCGCGGCCACCGATTTCCTCATCACTATGACGCTCTCGGCTGCCGATGCCACGGCGCACCTCGTCGAGAATCCTTTTGCTCCAACCTTTCTCTCCGGACACACCGTCGCCGTCACCCTTGTTCTGCTCGCGCTCCTCGCCGCGGTATTCCTCCGCGGATTCACCGAAGCGATCGGTATCGCTGTCGGATTGGTCGCCGTCTACCTCGCCTTGAACGTGGTGGTCATCTCCGTAGGTTTGTGGCACATCGCGACCGCGCCGTCGTTGGTCACCGACTGGACGCGCGCCATGACCACCGAGCACGGAAACCCGGCGATGATGATCCTGATCGCGCTGATCGTCTTCCCGAAGTTGGCTCTCGGTCTGTCCGGCTTCGAAACCGGCGTCGCGGTCATGCCGCAGATCAAGGGCGATCCGCACGACACCGAACAGAATCCACGTGGCCGCATCAAAGGTGCACGGCGCCTGCTCACCACGGCGGCGCTGATCATGAGCGGATTCCTGCTGACGTCGAGCCTGGTCACCACCATCCTGATCCCAGAAAACGAGTTCCAGCCCGGAGGCGCTGCCAACGGTCGCGCGCTTGCCTTCCTCGCGCACGACTATCTGGGTGAGATCTTCGGAACTGCCTACGATCTCAGCACGATTCTGATCCTCTGGTTTGCCGGTGCGTCGGCAATGGCAGGGTTGCTCAATCTTGTTCCGAGGTATCTCCCCCGCTACGGCATGGCGCCGTCGTGGGCCCGCGCCGTGCGTCCGCTGGTCCTCGTGTTCAGCGTCATCGCCATCACTGTCACGATCTACTTCGACGCCGGTGTCGACGCTCAGAGTTCCGCGTACGCAACCGGTGTCCTCGTGCTCATCTCGTCGGCGACCGTCGCCGTTGCCCTGTCCGCTCGCAAGCACGGTCAGCGAAAACTGTTCGTAGGGTTCAGTTTTGTCGCAGTTTTGTTCGTCTACACGACGATCGCGAACATCTTCGAACGTCCAGACGGTGTGAAAGTGGCGTCGTTTTTCATCGCCGCGATCATGGTGGTGTCCTTCCTTTCCCGGATCTCGCGAGCCTTCGAACTACGGGCAACCTCTGTCGAATTCGACGAGACTGCACTGCGATTCATCTCCGAGGCAGCCGAGAAGGGTTACCTCGCGATGGTGGCGCACGACGTCGATCGTCTCGACGAGGACGAGTATCGGCAGAAGGAATCGCAGCAGCGCGCCGAAAGCAACATCCCGGAGGCGGAGTCGATCATCTTCATCGAAGTAAATGTCACGGACTCCTCCGAATTCAGCACCGATCTCCTCGTCCACGGACGACAGCGCGGTGAGCACCGGATCCTCTGGGTCGACAGCCCTGCCGTCCCCAACACCATTGCGGCGGTTCTCCTGCGGACGAGAGACATCACCGGCGTGATTCCCGACGTCTACTTCGAGTGGACCGAGGGAAACCCGATCATGTACCTGCTCCGATTCCTCTTCATCGGTGAGGGCGAAACCGCTCCGGTGACCCGTGAGGTTCTCCGCCGCGCCGAACCCGACCAGTCCCGACGGCCACACGTCCACGTCGGTTGACGCCGCACTCCCACCGACCGCTCACGCGGGTACCGGTGCGCCGTTGCTCGCACAGCCGGCTTTGTTTATTGCTTCTGGCACAACCGACCTCGGCCACGAGGTTCGAGCATTCTGCGAGAACGCATCCGGTGAACATCTGCAGCCTCAGAAGTCGGCGAATATCAGTGACAAGCCATTGGGAGCAGGACGGGCTTACCGGGGCGGGGAGTCGTTGAACGCGATTCTTCGTTCGATCTATGGTCCGGAGGAGACACTCAGTGGACAATGCGAACATGACGACCGGCGCGCCTGCTCAAACCGTGCACTTTCATCAGAAGCATTACACGGCAGTGATTTCTGGCGCGAAAGTTTCCACCGTCCGCTGGCGCGAAGACATTCACAAAGGGCCGGCAATTTTCATCTTCGACAATCACCCGACCGCCCGCCCCCTTGCAGGACAGGTCACCGCTGTAGAAACGTACGATCTCGCTCATCTGTCGCCGCTAGCAGCTCGCCAGCCACCCGGCACCGACATGACGAATTTCGCAAGACAACTCCGGGTCAACTACTACCCCGAGATGCCTGAAGACGCTGTTGTTCAGGTGGTCGTCATAGCCACTGATCACCAAGGGGATTCGTCACTGCCCACGACGTAGTGCGACCGACCTCAGCCGTCGAAAACGTCTGTTGTACTTCCGTGTGCGTCGAGGTCTGCACTGCCGGCGCCGATCAGGTCGTTGCGGCCCATTCTGGCTGGGTTGATCGGTCCAGGCGCGCTGGCATTCGTCCGAGGTCAGCGTTGTCGTGGATCCTCTGCGACAGGGCCGCCTTCGTTTTCCCACCGATCCAGTGCGCGTTTTTCCTGCTTGGCGGCGGTGTCTTTGCGCGATCCGAGTGATTTTACGGACTTGAGTAGTTCTGTGAGTCGGCCCATGACCGGACCATACTCGACTTTCCGGCGATGCTGACCCAGGGTTGGACGTATTTCCATCAGAGATGCCGTAGGGGACTTCGACGCCGCCATCGACGGCGTCGACAACCACGAAACCCTCCGCCCAGCCCTGCTTGCATGTGGTGATCGGCATCGGGGCGCCAGTGGATGTGAAACTTGGTGGTGTCGAGGTCGGCTAGTTTTCGCTCCGGAGCGCCCAGCTTGGGAGTCGGCCGAATCTCGACTGGCGTCGGGTTTTGTTGTGGCGCCTTAGTTTTTATCCAATTTGCCCACGTGTAGGTCTGTTCGGGCGTGGTCTCATGGTGCTCGATCATGGCCTGCCAGTGCTGCGGAAAGGTCATCGCGGAGCGCAGCGAATTTCTCTTCGCGTGGACACCGCAGGTGGCCGGACCGCCGAGCAGGCGAATGCAGTAGATGATCCAACTGACAAGGGTTCCTGGTCTATGACTCGTCCGACAGACAGGTGCCCTGACCGAGCCCGTCCGCGACCGCAGACGGCGACCCCATCGCGACGGGACGATGTGACGGAGATCGGGAATGACCGCGACATACAATCGCGGTCAGAGCGAAGCGCCAGGCCGAGATTCCGGCACCGAGGTGAGGGAGGGGCAGGATGTTCGGTTGGAAGAAGAAGCGCCACGATTCGAAGATGACGCTCGACGATGTGATGTCAAAGCTCCGGCCTGACCTGAGTCGGGAATCGCTCGGCGTCGGGCCCGACTTTCCTGGCGTCGCCCCGAACCCGCTCATGAGCAGTGATGCACGCAAGCGCAGTGCGGAACTACGTACGGGGGCGCTTGCGCTCGGCGTTCTCGTCGACTGGCGGGAGGTCAACAGCAATCCACGCGCGGTCCTGATGTTCGACGTGGAGACCTCCGACGGCATCTCGTTCCGCGGTATCGCAGACGAAGACCTCACGATCACCGAACTGACGCGACTCGCCCCGGGACAGACGTTGCCCGTGCGCTACCGGCCGGCCGTCATGGACCACTACGTCGCCCTTGCCAGGGACGCGGACCCCGCCCACGTGCAGCAGCTCTCCGACGAGATCGCGAGCCGCAAGCGGACCCCTGCCAGCCATGCGACAAACGCGTGAATTCACCTACGGCTGGAAGAGATTCCGGACGAACGAGAGGCTTTCGGGGAGCGCTGCCCGCATCGTCTCGATATGACCGGTCGGATATGTTCGGAATGTAACTGGCTGGCGGTTGGCGGCGAGTTCGGCCGCGAGTTTCAAAGCCAGCGGTGCCGGCACCATCTCGTCCGTCAGCCCCTGCCCGAGGAACACTGGCCGGTCGTACCCGGTCGTCGGGATCTCCAGCATGCCGCGAGCAGCAGCCAGCACCGCGGGATCGTCGAGGGGCCGGTTCACCAGATCGCCGATCGTGACGTCGCCGAGGCCCGATGCCATGTCCTGGTAGCAGTCGGTTTCGGCTCGGGCCAGGGCATCCGTGCCGCGTGGTGTCAGGTAGCGATCGATGTCGAGATCGGGTCGCGCCGCCCGGAGTCCGGCCAAGAGGTACGAGACGAACACGGTGCTACCGGTCAGTGGCAAGCGGGGAAAGTCCGGCACCACGAGTGGTGCAAGGTTCTCCAGATTGGACGGCGCCCCGGTCGCGACCGCGCCCCGGTAGTCCAATTCGGGTGCGTACCGTGTGGCCATCGCTGCCGTGACCATAGCGGCCTGCCCGCCCTGAGACTGTCCGAGTGCCAACCACCGCGGTGAGAGCGACGGTTCGACCGCACGCGCGGCACGCACCATGTCGATCACGCTGTGCGCCGCCGACGGTCCGTCCAGGTACGCGTGGATTCCCGGCGTGCCGAGCCCCACGTAGTCGGTCGCGACGATCGCGTAGCCCTGCGAGAGCCAGTTCGTGAGGTACGGACTGCCGACGGTCCCGGTCACGGTGGGAGCGCACTGGTCGGAAATACCTACAGTGCCGTGAGCCCACGAGATGACCGGCCAGCCGCCGTCGGGTGGATCGCCGGGGGGCAGGAAGAGCGCGCCCGTACTCAACGCGGGCTGGTTCAGCGGTCCCGTGGACCAGTACGTGAGCTTTGATGCGTTGGCGGCGCCGGGAATCCAGAAGGAGTGCGGCAGGGAAGTTGCCGCGGTCACTGTGCCCGGCGTCGTGATTGACGACGGTTCCTGCGCGTGGACGGGCGCGGTCGAAACGGCCGCGGAGGCGAGTGCGATCACCATCAATGCTTGGCCGAGCCGTCGTCGGATCATCGCATCGCTCCCGTGGTTCGTCGGTGTCTGCGCCGACTTCCATTCTGCGCGAACCGGCGGCGCCGGCGTACTGGTTCGACCATCTTCGGGTGCCGCTCCTGCAGTCGAGGGGCCAGCGGACCGTGCACGACGAAGAACTTACAGCCGAGGTCAGCCGTGCATACCGAGAACTATTCGGTCTACGGCGCGCACAAGGTGTGGCTGGAAATGCGTGGTGAGGGCAATGATGTGGCACGGTGCACGATTGATGGTTGTCTTCGGGGTCGAATGCGCACGAAGAGGCATGCCCAAGGGCTACCTCGAGCATGATCGGTCCGTCGACGTTGAGCCAGTGAGGTGGGACTTTGATGCGAGGGTGCTCGAGGCTGCGGTTGGCGAGCGCTTCGCGGCGTTCGAGGCAGGGCAAGTGGTCGTCGACGTGCCGTCGATGTCGAGCTACCTACCGATTCGTTCGACGCGCCACGGGGGGATATCCCGCCGCGGCCTGACCTTGATCGCACGAAATTTGTATCCGTCCTGGTCGATGACCGGCTCCCATTCGAAGTCGACCTGCTCTCCGACGACGAGAGCGCTGATCCCTCCGCCGATGCTGAAACTGTCGCCCGGCCGAGCGTTGATGACTTCGTCGGGGTGTAGGGCGCTGTAGAAGGTCCAACAACCGCCCGGAGTGTCCGCGGAGTCGATGACTCCCCAGCCTTCCTCACCATTCCACGTGGTGACGACACCGATCGCTGGGGTGCCGATCGGGGGCGCGATCGTATCGTCGAGGTCGGTGATGTCTAGATCGGTGACCTCGTGAACGGTGCCGTCGGGATCGATATCCCAAGCCCTGAAACCGGGCGGTCCCGGCGGCGTGTGGTCCTCGCCGACTGGCCACGCCTGCACGGTGTGAAAGTCGTAACCGTCTGCCGCCTCGTCGAGTTGATTCCACTCGAACTCGACTTCCTGACCTTCGACCAAACCCGGGAACCCGTGGACCACTACAGATGTCCATGAGGTCCAGCTACCGCCCGGAGTGTCTGCGGAGTCGATCACGCCCTGCATACCCCCCACGTCCCAACTACGTACCACTCCTCGGCTCGTCATGACCTCAGTATGTCCAAGACCACGGTGGCTAATGAGCGGAACCCGAAAGCCTGTCCAGAACGGGCGGAACTGGGGTAACGAATCTGTGGGGCACTTGATCACCTATGCAACCCGGGCCCAAAATTGTTTTCCTGCAACACTTCTGAACTTCTTAACGCGGTTCTTTTCGGGAAGTTCGAGGGGGTGATCACGTTGGGTATAAGCATTTTTTCGATGCACGCGATCATCGAAAAATCCGAACGCGTGAACGACCAGGAAGGCGAATAGACATTCACCAACAAAGGCCCGAGGCAGTGGCGAGCATGTTCACCACGACCAGTGTCGACGATACGACCGACAGTGTCGCGAGCACGGCCGCAGTCACGGTGCGGAGACGAAGCGCGCACACGACGAATGCCCCAGACCATACGGACAACGTCGCGATCACCAGCCATCCGCCACCGGCCATGTCGCGTTCCGCAGGTCCGTCACAGCTCGTGTCGATTGAATCCCACAGACCGAACAACACCAAGGCCGCCGCCACGAGCGTCCAGACCAATGCAAGGAACAACACGCCGATCTTCCGCCAGATGGTCACATCCTGAGCCTGCACGCGCAGCGACACCCGCGAATCCGTACAACTACTCAACGTCGACCGCGGAACTGGTCTCTGCGCACTTTTTCGCAGCGAGCGCCCTATTAACGACCTTGGTGTTCGTTTTGAGCTTGCTGGTGATGGCGATGGTTGCGCTGTCGACGTTCGCAGGGAAGATCCCGACGAGGTTTTCGATGATCCGTGCTTGCAGTGTGAGGTCTCGTTGCACGGCGAAAGAAGGTACGAAGGCGCCGGTGGCGATCGCGAGCCCGAGCGAGCAAAGCGCCTAGCTGGATACGGGCCGACCAGAGAAGAAGGTCAGTCACGATCGGGTCTTTTCCTTCCAAGGGGTCCCGGTCTGGAGCCTCGCCGGTTGTCGCCGGTGGGGCTCCTGCGTTGTGTGGGTCAGCTCGTTACGCCGCGTTAAGAACCTGAAAACTCGGTGAGCAAACCTTCCTTTCCCAGGTGAAGCGGCGGATTATCGAAATGGTCGCGCATCTGGTTACCGCGCGGCATGTCGAGCGCGCCTGAAGGCACAACGGGCCGGGAGGTCACATGCTGCTACATCAATCGATCGGGTTGGAGCGCTTCAACGAACTACCGCGACAGAAGGCAGTTCACGCACTGTTCGAGTGCTGCTGCTCGCTGACCTGGGCCGGGTGGGTCAGCGACGGACGTCCGTTCGCCGATCACGCGGAGATCCTCTCGCGCGCCGAGGACGCGATTCTCAACCTCTCGGACGTCGACGTCGAACGCGCCCTGCAATGCCATCCACCGGTCGGCGTCCGTAGGAACAGCGTGCCGTCCCACCTCGAGCAATGCTCGATCTGGGTTCCGGACGACGCCGTCATGGCAACCATCTATCGCGCCGGCGAGGAGTACGAGCGGAACTTCGGCTTCCGGTATCTGTGGTGTTCGCACGGCCACGACGCCGACGACCTGCTCGAGAACATCGGCGAGCGCATGTCCAACGAGCGGTCCGTCGAGCGCAAGGTCTGCGTCGACGAGCTCGCCAAGATCACGCGGACGAGGATCGAGCGCATGCTGGGACCCGAGGACGGTTATCCCGAGTACTGAAAAGAAAAGCGGGTGCGGCGCTTTCGCGCCGCACCCGCTTTCATGCTCTGAATCGATCAGAGATCGAACTCGGCCGGAGAGATTCCGACTGCAAAACACATGTCGCGTACGACGCCGCGCTCGTGCTCGTCGAAGTTGCCGTCCGCGCCGCCGATGATGATGCCGATCTGGATGACTGCGCGGGCCTGATCCTGCTTCGACTTGAGCTTGGCGATGGTCGCGGTTGCCTCGACCTTGCCGAACTCGTAGTCCGAGGACAGCTTGCTGCAGTACCAGTCGAACTGCTCACGAAGCTCGTCCGGCGGGAAGACCGCGAGCGACTCGTTGCTCATGATCAGCGCGGCGGTCTTCTGACGCTCCGACGGATCGATCGAACCGTCTGCGGCGGCGATCAACGCGCACATTGCCATGCTCGCGTTCTTGAATTCCTTGTTCTGGAACTGGCTGGTCTTTGTCTTGAGCTGGCCGTTCATCTCCTGAGCCTTAGCCTTCAACTGATCCCAGAATGCCATGAGTCTCCTCGAGTATAGCCGCCACACACCGCGCGTGGTCGTACCACCACTCTGCCTGTGCGCTCGGCAATCCGCCATCGGCCACTAGGTGCGGTCGAACACTGCCAGAATTCGCGACTCGGAGATCGGGTCGAGCACGTCCGGGGTGAAGTGCCATTGCGTGCGGGTCCACGGATCGTGAACCTCCGTCTGCCCTGCTGCCGAAAGATGTTGGCACCCCTCGGACAGCGCGGCGACGGATTCTTCCGCGAAGTTCGACTCGTCCTCTCCGACAATCAGTATGGACAAACCGATTGCCGGCCCGCGTTCGGCGAGGAACATGATGGTCTGTGCGTCTTCGGCGGAGTATCCGTGCGGGAAATCGCTGAGGATCAACAGGCGCAGGGAACTCGGGCCATCTGCGACACCACTCATTCGCGCGAGCTCGCCCATGTCGACGGCCTCGGCCAGTGCCCGCAAGCGCGCCGAGATCTCGGTGTGAGCGGTGATGACCGGCCCCGCGAGCATGGGTGCCAGTCGGTCGGTCAGTGGCGTCAGCGAGCCGGTCAGATCGACGACGTCGAGTAGCGGCATCGGGCCGGCGGCCATGACGCGCACGGTGACGGCGCTGATCAGTCCGAGCGCCGCTTTGCTCGACGTGCTGTCCACCCAGATCGGCCGGCGCAATGGCAACGGGACGCAGTAGGGCACGGTGAGCGTGCCGCGGTCCGGAGCCGACAGCTCGCCAAGACGCATACCGTCGCTGACGGCCGTGATCTGGGCCGGATCAGTTGTTCCCGCCCACGACACCGACTTCCACGACGCCATCGACCGTGGGAGCACGCCGTCGATCACACCGAGTTCGTGCGCAAGCTGAGCGCTGTCGCGGGCGTGATTGTCCCGCGCGAGTGTGACGAGGTCGTCGTGACGCTTCTGTGCGGCATCGCGCGCCGCCACTCCCGCTGCCGAGTTCCGCAACGACGGATCTGCGACGGCTGCGGTCAGATCCTCGTCCAAACGGGCAAGCGCGTACTCACTGCTGGAGACGAAGGAAGCGGCAGATCGGGAGGCGTCCTCGAAGATCATCCACGCACGCTCGAGGCCGCGGCCCACCTCCAACGGCTCCACCGCGGAGTCCCACGCGGGCGCGGCTGTCGGGGCTGGTTGTGCCGGCTCGTCGTCGACCTCGACGCCGTGCACCGAGATCAGTTCCGCCAGACCACCCGCATAGCCCTGCCCTACGGCCCGAATCTTCCAGGCACCGGACTTTCGGTACAGCTCCCAGCAGATGACCGCTGTCTCGGTGCCTGCGGTGGGGATCGCGAATTCGGCCAGGACCGAACCGGATTGATCGCTCAGGGTGGCGGAGAGCCCGGCCGTGCGAAAGGCTCCCGCGGCCGTCGCTGCCGGATCCACGCTGACGATGCACAACACTGCTGCGGCATCGGGGTGAAGTCGATCGAGTTCCACCCGGATGCCGCTCTGGTCGAGTTGCACTCCAGCGGTGGATGGTTGGTTGTAGAACACGAAGTCCGCGGACGTCAATGCCCGCAGGTTCGCGTCCGCTACCAGCGCCGACACGTCGAACGGCGTCTGGCTCTCGGCTCGAAACGTCACCACGGGCGCCTGCAGCGGCGCGTTCTGTCCGGGAACAAAAGTCATACCCACAGCAGCGAACTATGCCATGACCGGGCTCTCTCGGTCAGCCTTGCAGGTCCGCCACCACTAGATCGGCCACCGCGGTCATCCCGGCGTCCGTGAAGTGCAAGCGCTGCGCCGTCGACTCCGAGAACAGGCCTTCGAACCAACGCTGATCTGCACTCGCACACGCGTCGTGCCCGCCGGCGATGCTCGCCGCCGCAATGTCGACAGTGCGCACACCGTGGGCGTGGGCGACCTCGTCGAACTTCGTGTTGTAGCGAGCGAAGTAGTCCATGAACCAGGATGCGTCGGCGTCTGAGAACGGGATGTTCGGCCAGCATCCGCGAGAGGAGATCATGCCGCCCTCTCCGATCAGGTAGATGCGAGCGTTAGGCGCGCGCTGCGTGACCGCGGTCAGGATGCGATCCAATTCTCCGGCAGCCCGGTCGATTCCGGACTGGGCGACGGAATTCGCGAGCGGGTCGTACCGACATCCACGATCGGTTCCCGGTCCCGGAGCGACGCACAGGGGGCCGAGGAAGATGCTGTTGGAGTCGTTGCCGCCGATCGAGATGGTAATCAGGTCGGTGTCCGGGTGAACGGCATCGAGCTGGACGGGCCAGTAGTTCGGAATCAGCTGTGGGGTGTCGATGATGTTCTCGGCGCGTGCCGCGCTGCAAGAGACATCAGCGAACTCGGCCACGTCGAGCGCCCGCGAGATCTTGCCCGCGAAGTTCTCGTACGAACGCGAGCAGGCGTCGGGGTACATCGGTTCCAGCCTTGGACCGGAGGCGCGGGAGTCACCGAGGGCGACGTACTTGATCCCGGTCTCGGAAAAACCTGCCGGCGGTGCCGACTGGGGCACCGAAGCCTGCGCGATTCCGGTGCTCACGAGCGCCAGCACAACGCCTGCGACGGCCGCCGCCCGACCGAGAAGTTTCCCTCGAGTGATCATCTACTGTGCCAAGTCCTCTCGCGCACGGCCGCTCGACTGACGGCTCGACATGCCGCATGAGGTTAACGCACGGAGGGGACAACGATGTCCGGTTCGGCGGACGGCGATCGAAACCACCTACCGCCGAACCGGATTCATCTCGACTATGCAGTCTCGACTCAAGCAGTGAGGAAACGGCCCAGCTGCGGCGCAGCTTCTCCTGCGTGCTTGGCCTGGATACCTTCACCGATGGCCTGCAGCTTCCATTCGCCGTTCGCGCGGTACACCTTTGCCATCACCATTCCGGTGAAAGCCATGCCGCCCTGGAGCGTGTATCGAGCGAGCTCAGAGTTGGTGGTGCTGTCCACGAGACGGCAGAAAGCGTTGGAGACCTGCTCGAACGTGTGTCCGCGGTACGAGGTCACGGTGAAGATCACGGTGGTCACGTGAGCCGGGACCCGCTGCAGATCGACGAGCATGACCTCGTCGTCACCATCTCCGTCGCCCGTCAGGTTGTCACCCATGTGACGGACCGAGCCGTCCTTGGACGTCAGCTGACCGTAGTAACAGACGTCGACGAGGTTGCCGTCGGCGTACAGGAGTGCCGAAGCGTCTAGGTCGACGTCGGCGGTACGGCTTCCGAACAGACCGCTCTTCTTGATCGGATCCCAACCCAGACCCATCTGGATCATGGTGAGCGCGACGCCGCCCTCCTTGCGGAGCGTGACCTTCTGGCCCTTGGTCAGGCTGACGGGGCGTCCCTTGACCAGGCTCACCTCGGGCTGCTGCGCCGGCGGCTGGTTCTGCACGGGAGGCGCCGGGGGTGCCTGGTTGTAAGTCGGCTGCTGGTTGTACGCAGGCTGCTGCGCCGGCGGGTAGGCCGGCGGCGTCGGTCCCTGGTTGTAGGCAGGCGGCTGGTTGTACGCGGGCGGGGCCGGCGGAACCGGCGGCGCGTTGTACGAAGGCTGCTGCTGCGGCGGCTGGTTGTACGCCGGCGGAGTAGGAGCGACGGACGAGGGCGGGGTGATCGGAGCCGGAGCCGCGACCGGAGTGGGCGGCGGCGGCGCGGGTGCATCGTCGACGGACACACCGTGATCGGTGACCAGCGCGGCAAATCCACCCGCGTACCCCTGGCCGACGGCGCGCACCTTCCACGCACCCTGGCGTCGGTACACCTCGAGCGCGATGACGATGGACTCGGTGGTGAGACCGTCGATCACGTACTCGTACAACACGTTCCCGGCCGCGTCGGAGACCCGAGCGGTGGGTGCAGCGCTGCGCCCGAAGTTCGACGAAGCGTCGTCGAGCGTGATCACGGCGCGAACCTGCTCGATATCGGCAGGGACGCCGGCGAGCGAGACTCGGAGTGAGGCAGTGCCACCCGGGTTGGGCACCAATTGCACGCCGGGTCCGGTCGGCTGGTTGAAGAAGACGAAGTCGGCGTCGGAACGAACTTTTCCGTTGCTCGTCACGAGGAGTGCAGACAGGTCAGCGGCTGCAGCCAGCTGAACCGACACAACTACATCCGAGACGTCCAGCGGGCCGTTCTGCCCTTTGGCAAGCGATACAGACAACTAAATCCCCTTCATAGAGAGCGTGTATTACCCGAGCGCGGAAGAGAACCACCGCAATATCTCCGCGCTCGCTGCGATACCGGACCTTTCTGTCACAGTAACGGTCGGCCGTTGCCAATTCAGTTCTTCCAGCTCACCGTGCCTCGGCCGGATCGCGAAATCGGAGTATTCGAGCATGTCCGCATCCAATGCGCCGTCACCTGCCGAGATCACGACTGCGGATTGATCCAGATCACCCGACTCGACCAGTCTGCGGCGCACCTCTGCCAGTGCGCGTGACTTCGACACGGCGTCGGGCATCGTGTAGATCTTCCGGCCTTGACGCGAAACGTTCCAGCCCCGCGTCACGCACCAGTGATTCCATTCGGTTTCGAATTCACTCGGCATCAGGGCCAGATCGACGACCAGGTACGGAAACAGGTCGTCGGCAACACGAATGGAGCTGACCCAGCTCGAGTCGATCCGTGATTCCAGTTCGGCCTGAACCTGCGGCAATTCGGCGCCGGACTTGCTGGTCGAACGGTCGATCTCGTTTCGCCACTCGCGATCGGCTTCGCCGTCCACCAGGATGTTTCCGCCGTTGCTCGTAATGGCGTACTTCCACGGTCCGCCGGGAAGATCGATCCGCTGGAACTGCGCAATGGTCCTGGTGGTTGTCGGAATCACCGGAACCCGCGAGCTAAGCGCGGTCAGCAGTTCGATCGATTCGACGCTCATGTGCGAGAGCGGACCGCCGTTGTAGTACTCGACGCACAGGGGGCTCGGCGCCGAATCCAGGTCGGAGCCACTGGGATCGCCGCCGATCGCGGCCTGCGAATAGATCATCGTGCGGTCCAGATCCGTGGCGATCAGGACCTGGGACGCAGCGGTGTCCGCACGGCTCACGTGATGTCCTTGATCAGCCCGACACACGAGTAGGCGAGGTCGGGTACCACCTCGACCGGAACCCCGCGGGCCTGCGCCAACAACCGGATGTGTGCATGCTCCGGGGCGTCGAGTTCACGCACCAGAACCTTCCAGGGGAGCCGGCGCAGCAACACCCTGGTTGTTTCTCCGACACCGGGTTTGACGAAGTTGACCGTCGAGATCCCGTACTCGGCTTGCACCTTCTCCACCGACTCCCAGCCGGCCCAGGTCGGCGTCCGATCGGATTCGAGCACTGCAGCAAGAGAATCCGCTGCGTCGCCGCGAACCGAATCGAACTCGGCCGAGACCACGTCGAGCAACCGATTGGAGACGTCGACGTCGGCGAGGTCGGCGTAGAACTTGGCGCCGTGGAAATCGCCGGGCCCGATAAGGGTGTCGTTGAGGACAGTTCGTGAGACCAAGCCGGACACCGTCGAATTGAGGCACGCCGACGCGATCAGGAAGTCGTCGCGGGTTCCGTACGTTCGCACGCAGTGGCCGGGGTCGGCGAGAACAGCCAGATCGGAATCGAACTTGGCTCCGCCTGCCTCGTGGTACTCCGTCAACGCTGCGTCGAGTTCGCGGGCGATGGCGCCCTTACCTGTCCAGCCGTCGACGAAGACGACGTTCTCCGAGTCGTGATGGTGCGCAAGATAATCGAGTGCGACGGAATCGATACCTTTGCCACGGACGATGGACACCGCGTAGTGCGGCAACGTCAACCCGCGGGTCTGCTGGGCCCAGCGCCGCATCAGAATCCCGATCGGTGTTCCGGCCCGGGCGAGTGAGACCAGCGTGATGTCACTCCCCCGCTCGGCCAGCACCAAGTCCATCACGGTCCCGACAGCGCGCGCCAACCGTGGAGCGCTCTCGGCGAGCACCGTCTCGAAAAGATCCCGGTATGCCTGATCGGGTTGGTACTCGATGGGGAGAGACTCGGCATAGTGCGCCTCACCCGACTGAATACGCTTCTCGCGCACGGATACATCCGCTTCGAGATCCACGTGCGAAAGATCCTTGAGCAGCCACTTCACTTCGCCCGGCGCGTACGAACCGAATTCGGGCCCGACCAATGGTTCGTTCATGACGAGCCTCCTGCTCTGGATTCTCGCAGCGCCGACGGATCGGCCCCGCGAACGGTGGCAACCAGGACGTCGGTGCCGGAGTTCCGCAACACCTCGATCACCCCGTCCATCGCCGTCAACCGATCGGTATCGGCGGGCTCGTCCACCACGAGCAAGGCAAGGGCGTCGACCGCCGCGTCAGGCCACTGCGCGTTGTAGACGTATCGGGGTTCGTTCTCGCCCAGTTCCGGTGCCGGAAAGGTGAACCCGCGACGCAGCGGGTATCCCGGCACGTCGACGACGTAGGCGGGTGAACGCGTCGTGGTCTGGTACCGAACCGCTCGCCCAGAGCTTTCCAAGCCCGCGGCGATGCGCAGTGGCAGGTACATCAACTCCTCGTGACCGATCACGATCACAGCACGCGACGCGTCGATCGACGATCCGAGAATGGACACCGCTGCCTCGACGGCTGACTCGAATGCCGCGGTGTCGCCATCGAGAAAACCGTGCCGGCCTCCGTCGGGGACTTGCGCGGGCCACGGCAGATCCATCCGAGACAGCGTGCCGCGGCGATCACCGATCGGGTTGAGATCCGGAGCATCCAGCGCCGTGACGCGCTCGGTCAGGCCGTCGGGCAGGACCGTCGAACCCGAAGCGAGAGAGACGTAGTCGATTCGTACACCCAGTTCCGTGGCCGCGGCTTCGCTGGCGGCTCGGTGTTCCTCGGTTCTCATGTCCACCAGCGAGGCCACGACATAGCGGCTGCGCGGGCATTGCCCGTGCAGTGCCCGGATGGCATCGATCGCGGTGGCGCCGGTGGAGATCTCGTCGTCGACGAGGACCAGTGGCAGGTCGTTCTCGAACAGCTCGGCTGACGTCGGCTGCATCAGATGGCTCGTGGCGTGCGAGTGTCCCTCCTCGAACCCGGCGAGCGTCGTAGCCCCGGGTACGTCGCGACGAGTCGAGTGCAGGTAGCAGTGAGCGCGCAGACGGGCCGCAACGCAATGACCCAAACCTGTTGCGGTTTCGGCAAACCCGAGCACGACGACGTCGACACCCTCACCGAGGGTTGTCCGCACCAGATCGCCGAGGTCGTCGGCAGCACCGATGACCACGGACGGCTCGGTGGGCACGTGCTTTCCCAGCACAGTGGACACCAGCAGGTGAGCGCGACGCGGATTCCGCCGAAGACCCGGGATCACCAGATCGGGCACCGAATGCCCGAGCGACGAATCACCGTGAACGAGGTCCAAGCCGAATTCTGCTGTAGCCCAGGGAACGTCCCGGGACTGGACAACCTCTGTCATCGATCGACCAACGCCGTCAGCAACTCGACAAACGTGATCCCCTTGTTGGTCACACCGAACACGTGAGCGCGGAGCGCAGTCTGATGGGCCCAATTGCGGTGCGGCTTCATCTCGTTCATCTTGTTCCGGTAGCCGGAGGCCTGCACTCCCCCGGCGTCGGCACCGAGAATGTCGAGGGCATCGTGGTACTCCTCGTGCGTGACCGCGGAGAGAGCATTGACCGCCGCGACGTGCGACGGGTGGATGACCGTCTTGCCCTGGATTCCATTGGCTCGGTCCAGCGCGATCTCACGGAGCAGGCCGTCGAGGTCGCGGCTGACGAGATGCTGACGGAACCGGACGGCGTCGTGTTCCTCGAACGGGGTGGCGCGCAGCATCGGCCGGAACATGCGTTCGTGATCGGCGAAGTACTCCCACACCGGCCCGGTGATGACAAAACCCGAACCGTCGGCGCGGCCGAGGTAGTTGACGATGTCGGCGATGACGTCGACCACCACGCGCACGTCGTAGATGGTCAGATCGCGGTCACGACGGATGCCGAAGGTGCTGCACATGTCGGTGGCGCCGATGCGGACGGCAAGGATGCGCTCGCGGTGTTGCGCGAGAATCCCACTGATGGTGCGCAATTCGAGATCACGTGTATCGCGGTGAACCAGCGCGGGTGATTCGAGTACCGGCATCGCGTAGAGATGCTTACCCAGCAACTCGGATGCGTCCGCGACGGCGTCGAGAAACACGGGGCCGGACTCGCTGCCGAACTTCGGGATGACGAACCCGGTGAGCGCGGCGCGCCCCTCGGTCAACGACGCGGCGACCTTGTGGATGTCCGCGACTTCACGAACCCGCACGAACAGCAGCATGCCGACGGCGTCGGTGGACGCGATCTTGTCGAGAGCGTCAACCGCGTTTGCCCGCGCCGATTCGACCTCGTGATCAGCGACGGCGTCCTCGAGATCGAGCACCATCGAGCTGACGCCCTCGGACGCACGCTTGACCACGATGTCGGCCAACCCGGCTCGGGTGGCAGGAACGTAGAGAGTTGCACCCAGAGCAATCGCGAGCAGATCCCTCTCGTCGGAATCCGCGAACGATCGAGGCGCATGCAGGAACAGTTGCTCCCGCACGTCGTCCTCGAGATGTTGAAAGTGCTGCATTTCTCTTCTCTCTGTAACCGCAATCAAGTCCATGAAACGACCCCCTGTGACAACGCGTCGAGCAACTCCGATCCCCCGATCGGCCCGACCATTCAGTTTTTGCCGGCTCGCGCCCGCATCTTCTCGACAACTTCGGTGATGAACGTCGATACCGAGTCCAGCTGTAATACATACGACCAGTAGTCCGGATGAGTTCCCGACAGTGACGCACTCGCTCGCTCGATCCTTGCTAGTTGAGCATCGAGTACGGAGCCCCACTCCGCCACCAACCCTTGGTTAACAGCGAACATCTGGGCGTCTTTCAGCCGGAAACGAACCTCACGTTCCTTTTGGCTCGGATCTGCCCGAACTGCACGCAGAGTAGCGAGACGGTCCGTCACGGCGTCGGCACACGCTTCGGCGTCGGCGAGGTGCACGCGGGCTTCGGCCATCAAAGCGAGTGCATGTTCGGGGTTTCCCGCAGCCAGCGACTGCTTCGCTTCCTTGAGATCGATGTCGGCCTGATCGATATGCGCTCGACTGCGACTGCTGTTGTCGACGAGGTCAGCGGAACTCGCGGCGTTGAACTCGCGCAGCAATGCGGAGTACGCCGGGTCGAGGCGGTCCACTCGAGTGCGCACTGCCGACAACCTGGTCGAGACCGAGGAGATCGTCATCTCGGCACGGTGCTGGGTCGACGGGGCTTCTGCCAATGCTTCCTCGAGCGCCGATACCGCTTCGCGGACACTCTCGGCCCGCGTGCGGACTGCGTCGGCGCGACCGGATGAGCGCGCATTGTCGAGCGCTGCAACCGCGTCGTCGAGGTGTTCGGAGGCCGTCACCACCGACGGGTACTCGCGATAGCGCTGATCGGTGGCAGCCAGTTTTTCCCGGACGGCGTTTGCCAGGGTTCGGGCCTGTTGGCCGAGGACGGGAATGGCGGACATCGTGACCGTCGCCTGCTCGAGGTGCGCACGATGCCCGTTGTAGAAGGCGTCGACGCCCTTCGCCGCCTCGACGAGTTCGGCTACCGACTTTTCGAACGCCGCCCGAGCACCGTTCGGGTTCTGGTGGAGTACCTGATCGTTGCCATAGCGCTCGGAGGTGTCGAGGTAGTCCGACGCAGCCTGGAAGCACCGATCCCGAACGGGTTCCCACGCAGCGCGCAACCCTCGCTCGGGATACAGCTCGGCGGAAGCGTCGACTGCTGCCGACGCGATGGTCTGCCGCTTGTCCATGTCGAGGAACGCCGAAACCATGGCCGTCTGCGCCTCCCGCGCACGACTGACCGACTCCCCCACTCTTGCCCCCCGATTGAAGCGCTCCGACCATCTTCCCACCACGATTGAATCCTACGGGTCCAGCACTTCGCTTCTCGGTTCGTAATTCTGCTGTTACGGCGAACACACCGGAACTGCGGTTAGGGTGGTGGAGGTAAACACACTCCCAAGACGACTTCGCGTCGTAGTGGGCCTTGTCTCTCCTCTTGAAAGGACCCCTGAATGGGCGTCAGCTTGACCAAAGGCGGCAATGTCTCTCTCACGAAGGAGGCCCCGAACCTGACTGCAGTGGTCGTCGGCCTGGGCTGGGACGCGCGTTCCACCACCGGAGCTGCTTTCGACCTCGACGCCAGCGCAATCGGCGCAGGCTCGAACAAGAAGGTCCTCTCCGACCAGCACTTCATCTTCTTCAACAACCTCCGCTCGCCCGACGGCTCGATCGAGCACAAGGGTGACAACACGGACGGCGAAGGCGAAGGCGACGACGAGCAGATCGACGTGAACCTCGCAGCGGTTCCCGCCGAGATCGAAAGCGTTGTCTTCCCCGTCTCGATCTACGACGCAGAGGCTCGCTCGCAGTCCTTCGGTCAGGTCCGCAACGCGTACATCCGCGTCGTCGACAAGGCCAACGGCAACGAGCTCGCTCGCTACGACCTCTCCGAGGACGCTTCCACCGAAACCGCCATGGTCTTCGGTGAGCTGTACCGCAACGGTGCAGAGTGGAAGTTCCGCGCAATCGGCCAGGGTTACGCATCCGGCCTGTCCGGCATCGCGCGCGATTACGGCGTCAACGTCTGATCTTCGCTCTCGACGAGCTGACTCGGGGAAGGTTCCGCAGTAGTCTGTGGAACCCTCCCCGTTTTCACGTTCGGATGCGGTGAGAGACCGCTTGCAGTAACCACTCTGCATTGACCAACTAGAAAGGGCCACGCTCCGTGGTACTGCGAATATTCGGTTTATCCATCGCGATCTCCATCATCGCGATGATCGTCGCGTTCATCTACGGCGGACCCGAGGCACTGTTCCTCGTCATCATCCTGTCGATTCTGGAAATCTCGCTTTCCTTCGACAACGCCGTCATCAATGCCACCGTTCTGCGAAGAATGAGTGACTTCTGGCAGAAGATCTTCCTCACCATCGGCATTGTCATCGCCGTCTTCGGTATGCGTCTGGTGTTCCCGCTCGTGATCGTCTGGGCTGCTTCCGGGCTCGGACCTGTAGCTGCGCTCGACCTCGCGCTCAACCCGCCTGCAGACGACGCCGCTTACTTCGCCAACGGCGAGCCGAGCTACGAAACCATCCTCACCGACGCTCACCCGCAGATCGCTGCCTTCGGTGGCATGTTCTTGCTGATGCTCTTCCTCGGCTTCATCTTCGAAGAGCGTGAGATTACCTGGCTGTCCTGGCTGGAGAAGCCCCTCGCTCGCATCGGCAAGCTCGATCAGCTCTCCGTCGTCGTAGCCGGCATCGTCCTGGTTCTCAGTGGTTCTTTCCTCGCTGCTGACGACAAGGTCTCCACCGTCATGATCTCGGGCGTTCTGGGCATGATCACCTACATCGCGGTCAACGGATTGGGTGAACTGTTCAACTTGCCGGAAGAAGGCGAAGAAGAGGAGACCACCAAGTCCGGTGGTCCCACCGAATTCGCGAAGGCAACCGGCAAGGCCGGCTTCTTCCTGTTCCTCTACCTCGAAGTCCTCGACGCGTCCTTCTCCTTCGACGGCGTCATCGGCGCATTCGCCATCACCGCAGACCCGATCATCATCGCCCTCGGCCTCGGCTTCGTCGGCGCGATGTTCGTCCGTTCCATCACGGTCTTCCTGGTCCGCAAGGGCACGCTCTCCGATTACGTCTACCTCGAGCACGGTGCGCACTGGGCCATCGGCGCTCTGGCCGTCATCTTGATGGTGTCCATCGGCGTTCACATCAACGAGATCATCACCGGCCTGGTCGGTGTCTTCTTGATCGGCGCTGCTTTCATCAGCAGCCTCATTCGCAACAAGCGAATCGCGAACGCAGATCCGAAGTTAGACGAGAACACTCCGGCAACTGTCTGACGTTCTTTCTCGAAACGCCCGCGACCAATTGGTTGCGGGCGTTTTGTTTGTTATGCCTGAATTGAAACGCTCTGCATTCACAGCCGCGCGGCAATTGTTCAGCCGCGCGCCAAATTCAGCCTGCGGGTGAACAATTGCCCTGCGGGTGCGAAGAACCTATTTGTAAGGGAAACCATGAACGAGATAGTCATAGAGCGCGCAGCGGACGAGGACGCCGCGGAAATCCTTGTTCTACAACGCTGTTGCTGGGTCTCGGAAGCAATCTCGAACAACAGCATGGACATACCCCCGCTCCACGAGGACCTACCCACGGTCCGAGCCTGGGTTCAGGAGTCGACTGTCTGGACCGCACGACGCGGCGGCCGACTCGTCGGGGCCGTCCGCGGCACAGCCGACGGAACCGCATGGCAGATAGGGCGCCTCATGGTGGCACCGGACTTGGCGGGCAACGGCCTCGGCCGACGCCTCTTGCAGCACGTGGAACAGAACGCTCCGGAGCACACCACAAGTTTCGAGCTGTTCACCGGAAGCAAGAGCGTGCGGAACATTCGCGTGTACACCCGAGCGGGCTACTCCCAATTGCCGCCGGACCCCAGCCACATCCCCGGAGTCGTCTACCTGTCCAAGCCGAACGCCATCAACTCCGAGTGAACGGCGATACTGACTTCTGTGGTGAACATTCGCGTCGCAGCGCAGACAGACTTGCCGTTCTTACGTGAGCACGACTCACACATCGCAGCCGAGGAACTCGCGTCAGTGATCCAACGCGGCCGGATACTCGTCGCCGAGGACAGCGGGAAACCAATCGGATGGCTCCGCTGGGGCTTGTTCTGGGACGAGATTCCGTTCATGAACATGCTGACCGTCCTGTCTTCGAACCGCGGCCAAGGCATCGGGCGCGCTTTGGTCACAGATTGGGAAAAACGCATGAGCCGCGCGGGACACTCGCAGGTCCTCACCTCGACACTCGCCGACGAATCAGCCCAGAACTTCTATCGCGCAATGGGATACACCGACGCGGGAGTTCTGTTACTCCCAGGCGAGCCCTCCGAAATCTTCCTACGCCGAGACCTCGAGCCTGCGCCCGATCTGACCGATCCCCACATTACCCGCGAGTAATATATGGTGGTCGTCACACCGCGATCTCAGGGTGGGGCGTGGCACACCAATGTGGAGGACGAGTATGTCGTCGAGGGTCTTATCTCGCACAGTTGTCGGAGTACTCGCGGTTGCACTGACAGGCGTCGGTGCACCGGCAGCACTCGCGCAGCCGGCTCTTGCCCAGTCCCCTGATGACAGTTTCTACAGCTACGAGGGCGCGGCGCCTCTCTCGTCGTACGCTCCAGGCGCGGTCCTCGAGACTCGCACCGTGCCGTACACCATTCTCAACATCCCGACCCCGATACAGGCAGTGCAGGTTCTCTACCGATCAACCGACGCCCTCGGTCAGCCGTCGGCCAACGTCACCTCGATCCTGCGCCCGGCCAACGCTCAACCGGATAAAGTTGTTTCGTACCAATCCTTTTACGATTCACTGAACCCCGACGACAGTCCGTCGCGGGCCATCGCGGGCAACACCCCGATCGGAGATTGGACGCCGAGTGGGCGCAATTTCAACGTCGGCGGAACCTTCACGTCCATCGAGGCAGCCTTGTTCGGGCCGCTCTTCGCCCTCGGCTACACGATCGTCGTCCCGGACACCGAAGGCCCGGATGCAAACTTCGCTGCCGGACCCGAATACGGGATGATGACGCTCGACGCTCTGCGTGCGGCCAAAGATGTCCCGGAAACCGGAATCACCGACGACGCAGAGATCGCGCTGATGGGGTACTCCGGCGGAGCGATCGCCACCAACTGGGCTTCGATCCTCGCTCCCGCGTACGCACCGGAGATCAACGACAACTTGATCGGTGCCGCGCAGGGCGGCGTGCTGGTCAATCCGGCCAACAACCTTCGCTACGCGAGCGGAAGCATCGGGTGGGGCGGCGTCGTCGGCATGGCAATCGTCGGCGTTGCGCGTTCGTACGACATCGATTTCGGAAAGTATCTCAGTGACCGTGGACGCGACGTCATGGCTCGACTCGAAGACGCGTCCATCGGCAATGTGCTGGCACAGTACCCCGGTCTGACCTGGCAGGAACTGGTCAAGCCCGAGTACGCCGATCCCAATACGGTTCCCGAGTACGTCGATGTCGTGAACAAGATCAACATGGGCACCGCAGCCACACCGACGATTCCGATGTTCATCGCTCAGGCAGCCAACGGCACTATCGAGGGCACCCAACCCGGTGGCCCCGGCGTCGGAGCAGGCGACGGCGTCATGATCACGGGCGACGTCCGTACCCTCGCACGCAAGTATTGCGACGCCGGCCTGCCGATTCAGTACGACCAGTACGACACCATCAGCCACTTCCTCGGCGCCATGCTCTGGCTCCCCGGTGCGCTCACCTGGATCGACGACCGATTCACCGGCAAGCCTGCTCCGTCGAACTGCGCGAATATCGCACCGGGGAACTCTCTTGCGCCGCAGGAACATGCACGCTAGCTGACCGAGACCTCGAATCTACTTCGACGGCTCCACCTCCCAGCGAACGTGAGTTACCAACGGTTCCAGGCTAAGCCGGCTGACGGCGGATTCCAGGAGTCCGTCGTCACGCTCCGCTGCGGCCAATTCCGCGACCACTCGTACGCGGTCGCTGTCCGGGATGTCGAAGGACTGCACTGACCGGAGCTGGAACTCCGGCCTCGAAATGGACTGCACGGTAAGCCCTCTGATGTGAGCTTCGGCGTCACCGTGGCAGGTCACCTCGAAGGTGTAGTCAGCCGGCGGTTCCTCGCGCCCGGTGCGGGCAGGCTGGTGATCCATCATCCGGCCCAACGGCCTCAACAACGTATTCGCCAACATGATTGCACCGGCACCGAGCACCGCAACCCAGTACATTCCGCCGCCTGCCAGCGCACCGACGGCGGCCGTGGCCCACAAGGTTGCGGCGGTGTTCAGGCCGGTGACCGAGGCTCCCTGCTTCATGATCACCCCGGCACCGAGGAAGCCGATCCCCGAGACGATCTGCGCTGCGACGCGCGTCGGATCAGCGTCCGGCCCCTGAAACCCGTACGCGCCCATGATGACGAAGAGCGTCGCACCCAAGCTCACCAACGCGTTGGTTCGCAGACCCGCCATCCTTGCGCGCCATTGCCTTTCGATCCCGACGGCAGCGCCGAGGACGAGTCCGAGCGCTATCCGCACAAGGATGACGTGGATTTCCACGGTGAACTCCTAGAGCCAAGTCGCGAATCGACGGATGAACATTCCCTTGGCCACCTGCGTGACGACGCAGTAAGCCGCGAGAGTGAGGACCAACCACGGGAAGTAGTTCCACGGCAGTGAAACCAACCCGAGGGAATGGCCCCAGGACGTGAACGGGAACACCAGCGCGAAGACGCAGGCGGCGCCCGTGCTGAGCAGTACCGGAAGCGAAGCACGCGACTGGATGAACGGGATCTTGCGGGTGCGGATCATGTGAACGATCAGCGTCTGCGAGATCAACGACTCGATGAACCAACCCGATTGGAACAGCGCTGCATGCTCGGGAGAGTTGGCAGCGAACACGAACCACATCAGCGCGAAGGTCGAGATGTCGAAGATCGAACTGATCGGGCCGATGAACACCATGAACCGGCGAAGGCTCTTGGTCTCCCACTTGCGGGGCTTCGCGAGGAAGTCGTCGTCGACGCGGTCCCACGGGATCGTGAGCATCGAGAGATCGTAGATCAGGTTCTGCAACAACAGAACTACGGGAATCATGGGGATGAACGGCAGCAAGGCACTGGCGACGAGCACCGAGAAGACGTTCCCGAAGTTCGACGACGCAGTCATCTTGATGTACTTCTGGATGTTTCCGAAGGTACGACGCCCTTCGATGACTCCTTGTTCGAGTACGCCGAGGTCCTTCTCCAGCAAGATGATGTCCGCGGATTCGCGGGCGATGTCCGCCGCTGTGTCGACGGAGATGCCGACGTCCGCCGCCCGAAGTGCGGGTGCGTCGTTGACACCGTCACCAAGGAAACCAACCGTGTGGCCGACCCGGCGCAGCGATTCGACAATGCGTGCCTTCTGCATCGGATCCGTCTTCGCGAAGACGGTTGTCCGCTGCACCAACTCGTCGAGGGCGTCGTCGTTCAACGCTTCGATCTCGGCGCCGGAGACCACGGTCCCGACATCGATACCGACTTTGCCGCAGACGGTTTCGGCGACCAATTCGTTGTCACCCGTCACTACCTTGACCGCGACTCCGTGGCTCGCGAGGGCTTCGATCGCCCCGGCCGCAGATTCCTTCGGCGGGTCGAGGAAGGCCAGCAGTCCAACCAGGGTCATACCCTCTTCGTCGGCCGTCGAGTACTCGCGGCGCTGCTCTTCGACGACTGTCTTGGTTGCCACCGCAAGCACTCGCTTGCCCTGACCGTTCAGTTCCGCGACCAGACGGTCGACTCGGGCCAGCCATCCCGGCGTCAATTGGTGGGTCACCCCGTCCAGTTCCACCGATTCACAGACCGAAAGGAGCTCTTCCACTGCACCTTTGGTGACGATCAGATCGGCGTCGCCGTGGTCGACCACCACGGAGAGTCGACGGCGCTTGAAGTCGAAGGGAATCTCGTCCACCAACCCGTGCCGACGCGAGATCTCCTCGACCACTTCGGGACCGGCGGCCTCGATCACCGCGTCGTCGAGAAGACTGCGCAATCCGGTCTGATTCACGGAATTGACTGCCGCGAGACGCAATACGTCCTCGGACTTACGTCCGGCAGTATCGAGATGCTCACCGAGAACGATGCGGTCCTCGGTGAGAGTTCCGGTCTTGTCCGTGCACAGAACGTCCATGGCACCGAAGTTCTGAATCGCGTTGATCTGCTTGACGATCACCTTCTTGCGCGACATGTGGAGCGCACCCTTGGCCAGGTTCGCAGTCACGATGAGCGGCAACATTTCGGGGGTCAACCCCACCGCGGTGGCGACGCCGAAGAGTAGTGCTTGGCTCCAGTCCTTGGTCAGTCCGTTGATGATGAAAACCGCGGGAACCATGATCAGCATGAACTTGATCAGCAGGTAGCTGACACTGCGCACCCCGACGTCGAAGCTGGTTTCGGGTCGCTTGGACGCCAATTGTGCTGTCATGGCGCCGAAGTAAGTCCGCTTGCCGGTGTGCACCGCGACGGCGGTGCCGCTGCCCGACACGACGGAAGTACCCATGAACCCGATGTTCTCGGCCTCGAGCAGCCGATCGACGTCGATCCCCGTCGACGGTTCCGCCGACTTCTCGGCCGGCATCGACTCACCGCTGAGCATTGACTGATTGACCTGTAGATCTTTGGCCCGGATGATGCGGACATCGGCCGGGATCATGTCGCCGGCGGCAAGCTGGACTACATCACCTGGCAGTAGCTGCTCGATCGGAATCTCAGCCGTGACCACGGTGTTGTTGATCTTGCGGGTGGCCGCGACAGTTGTCGTGACCATGGCCTTGAGTGCCTCGGCAGCCCGAGTCGAACGGTATTCCTGCCAGAACCTCAGGGACACACTGACAAAGATCATCAGCCCGAGGGTGATAATGCCCTCGTAGGAGGGACCGTCTTCCGGGTCTGCCCACACCACGTCGGTCCCGACCATGATCAGGGCGAGGAACACCAGGATCAAGATGAACGGATTCTTGAAAGCTTGCGCGAACTGCACGATCGCCGGCGCCGGGCGGTCGTGGCGGACATCGTTGCGCCCGTATCGCCGACGAAGATCGTCGATCTGATCGTCACGAAGGCCGTTGGCCGTCGTAGTCAGATCTGCGAGAACGGTGCGCGTGTCCGAGGCCGAGTAGTCGACCAATTCCTGTGCGCTTTCTTTTGCCAGGACCGTTGAAGGTGTTTGTTGTGCACTGTTTCTCGTGGGCCGTGGCCGCAATGCGAGAACGGAAAATGACATGACGAATCTCCTCGACTGCCAGCGTGCACGGGACAGTGCCAGTGCATGAGGGCAGCAGAATGCGCTGAACGACAACGGAAGTCGTCAGCGGACGCGACAAAGCCGCGCAGATGAAACCGAGGGTGCGAAGGTCAGAGACTGACGAGCAAAATGCCGGGGTGAGCACCGTCGGTAAGAACAGAAGGATGGGTCGAATATCGACTCGGCGGGTCGTCCACGATGGTCACCTCCTGAAAGTTCGGGGCGTCCGTTGACGCCACACAAAGTACATGCGCACAGCACACGCCAGGAGAACCGAATATCGACGTACTCTCGCCTTCGCCGGAAGAAACCGGCATCAAGCTGCGAAAACACCTCCACGTCCGAGTTTTGGCACTGCACGACGTGTCCCGATCAAGACCGGGAAGCCACTTTGGATCACCCCTTAAGCCGGGGAGATCTGTCCTAACCTTGGGCGTCTCTCGACGTCGTGAGATCAGTGGCCTGTGTTCGTGCAGAAGCCTCACCTAACGAGGTACTGCACCCAGAGGGTAGTTCTCAAATCTGTTGCCTGTCAACCGAGCAACTCAGACGGCGGGCAATCCTGCCCGTGCGACGGCGCCGGCGAAGAGTGCCGTCACGGCGGCACCCATCACGCTCTGATCAACTTCTTCCGGATCCACCGAGTGCTCGAGAACGAGCCCGGATATCAAGGCCATCAACGAGATTGCAGTGGTCCGCACATCGAAGGAATCGTCCACTCCCCATTCGCGGGCACGTTCACCGATCAACTCCACGAGTTGACTGCGCAAGTGGCGACGCTCACGTAAGTACGCCTGAGCGATCTGCGGATCACGTCCGGCGAGCACTCCGAATTCGAGGACGAGCAGTGACCACCCCGGGTCGTCGACCATCCACGTTGCAATGGCCTCGCCACCTTTACCCGCCGCGTCGGCCGGGTTCATCCCGGCGATCTCGGCAAGCACACGGCCGGCCAGTTCGAGAGACCGTTGCGCGAACAGTTCGGCGAACAGATCCTGTTTCGACTCGAAGTTGGAGTAGACAGCCCCCTTGGTGAAGCCCGCTCGGCGAGCAACTTCAGTGAGACGTGCAGCACTGAATCCGCGCTCCGCAAACTCTTCCGCCGCAGCGTCGAGCAGTCTTTGCCGCACCACGTCACGTCCGGGGCGGGTTACCGGCGTCCAGTCCGGTTGACGAGATTCAGTCACGATACCTAGAGTATTCAATACCTCGGGTATTGACAAGCTCTTTACTTTCGACAAGATCAGGACTCTTTCGTGACCACTACGCATCCGGCACACGCCGCACCAGACAACAGCTCCACCCACGACGAACACCACCACGACAATCTGCTCGTGAAATACGGCGCACCCAAGGTGATGGCCGCGCTGTTCGTCGGCGTGCTCCTGCTGCAGATGGGCTTCATCCTCAGCTACGTCGCCGCCTTCCATCAGCCGACTCCGCGAGACATCGAAATCGCGGTCATCGCCGATCAGGGCACACCGGACGGCATGGATCAGCAGATCGCCGACAAACTCAATGCCATCGACGGCAGCCCGCTCGACGCTCAGGTGGTCGACAGCACGGCGACCGCTCGCCGCATGATCAACGACCGCGAGATCCAGGGCGCGTTTGTCATCAACCCGGCCGGACCGGACACCCTGATCACCGCGAGCGCGGGCGGCAGCTCCATCGCGACGTCGCTCGAAGCGGTGTTCACGAAGGTCGAGGCGACGCAGGACCGACAGTTCGTCGTCCGCGACGAGATCCCCGTCGGAGCACACGACAACCGCGGACTCTCCGGCTTCTACCTCTCGGTCGGCTGGGTCGTCGGCGGCTATCTCCTTGCGGCAGCCATCGGACTGTTCATCGGTGCGCCGAAGACCCTCCGACAGGCAAGCGCACACACGGGCGTGATCGCGATCTACTCGATCATCTCGGGAGCCCTCGGCGCACTCATCACCTCACACGTGCTCGGAACTTTCGCGGGCCACTGGTTCCCGCTCTGGATCCTGGGAACAGCCGTGGTGTTCGGCACCGCCATGTTCACACTCGGATTGCGCGCTGCCATCGGCGTTCTGGCAGTCCCGCTGGCTATCGCCGTCTTCGTGATTCTCGGCAATCCCAGTGCGGGAGGCGCATTCGGCTCCAACGTGATTCCCTCGTTCTATGCCGCCATCGGCCGATGGATCACACCCGGCGCCGGCACCGAAGGCGTGCGGAGCATCGTCTACTTCAACAACGTCGGCGTCGGCCAGCCTGCTCTGACGCTTTTCCTGTACGCGCTGATCGGTGCGGTCATGCTGTTCGGCTTCACGATCCGTCGTAACCGAAAGTCCACCGACACGACGCCGACTCCAGCTGTGGCGAACGCCGACTAGTCCTAGTCTGAACTCATGACGAGCCTCCTCCACCCCAACGCCTCGCACGTCGCCGAAACACTGATCTCACGGGGTCACCACGGCGTCATCGTCACGCAGCCCGAAGCCACGCACACCGCGGCCGAGGCAGCGGCGGCCGTCGGGGTGGAGGTAGGCGCGATCACCAAGTCGCTCGTGTTCCTTCTCGACGACGACCCGGTCCTACTGCTGGTCTCCGGCGCACATCAGGTCAATCTGAAAGCCACCGGCGAACGCCTCGAAGGCAAGCTCACGCGGGCGCCGCTGGAAATGGCGAAGTCGGCAACGGGCCAGCCGATCGGTGGGGTCGCTCCGCTCGGGCATCCCACCAACCTGCCCACCTACATCGATACCGCCCTCGAGCAGTACCCCGAATTGTGGGCTGCTGCCGGGCACCCGAACACGGTCTTTCGCACGACGTACTCCGAACTCCTTCGAATCACGGCCGGCCTCGCCGTCGACATGGACTGACGCACTTCAGCCAACCCGGTCCGAACCCACTCAGACGTGCGTCCACCTATAGTTGGACGCACCATGTGCACTGCAACCAGGACCCCGGCCGGTAACCACTGGCGTCGACGACACGTAGATCTGTGCCGCACCGACGCATGTCTGTGTATGCCGAGCGCAGTCACCTCGACCACACCGCACACCTCGAGTTCCAGCCGGAGAGTTCCCGTTGTCTGACAAGCCGAATGCCGTTTCCAGCCACACCACCCCCGACGTCCCCGAAGTAGCAGCGACGCCCGAGTTGTCCACCGGCATCTGCGCCGGTGACTACCGTGCAGCGCTTCGCCGCCACCCCGCAGGTGTCACCGTCGTGACCCTCGATTCGGGTACCGGCCCGGTGGGATTCACCGCCACCTCGTTCTCGTCCGTCTCCCTCGAGCCGCCGCTCGTCTCGTTCAACATCGCGGAGACGTCGTCGAGCATCAATGCGCTCAAGGCCGCCGAGTCTTTGGTGATCCACCTTCTCGGCGAACATCAGCAGCATCTGGCCCAGCGCTTTGCGCGTAGCGCCGATCAGCGTTTTGCAGACGAGTCACTGTGGGCAGTGCTCGACACCGGGGAGCCGGTTCTGCACGGCACCCCCAGCTGGATGCGCGTCAAGGTCGACCAGTTGATCCCTGTCGGCGACCACACGCTGGTCATCGGACTCGTCACGCGGGTTCACGCCGAAGAGGACGACGAATCCGCTGCCGCACCGCTGCTCTACCACGAGGGCAAGTACTACCGCCCCACTCCGTTAGGTCAATAGACAACTGTGCGCCTTTATTAACCGCCCGCGGTTAATAAAGGCGCACAGCAAGTTACAGCGCTACGTACTTGGTATCGAGATACTCGTCGATACCCTCGGTTCCGCCTTCACGGCCGAAGCCCGATTCCTTCACGCCACCGAACGGCGCCGCAGCATCGGAGATCGCGCCGCGATTGACGCCGACCATGCCGGTGTCCAGCTTGGCCGAGACGCGCATCGCCCGGTCGATGTCGCGGGTGTAGAAGTACGCCACGAGGCCGTACTCGGTGTTGTTCGCAGCCGCGATCGCTTCGTCTTCGGTGTCGAAACCGACCACTGCCGCAACGGGTCCGAAGATCTCTTCCTTCAGCAGGCGCGCATCGGCGGGCACCTGATCCAGAACGGTTGGGGTGAAGAAGAAGCCGGCTCCTTCGGGCGCCGATCCACCGGTGCGAACGCGAGCGCCCTTGGACACGGCGTCGTCGACGAGTCCGGTGACGGTTGCGAGCTGCTTGGTGTTGATCAGCGGGCCGATGTTGGTGCCCTCGGCGTCACCGGCGCCCACCTTCAAGGCCGCAACCTTGGCGGTGAACTTGTCGGTGAACTCCTCGCGCACCGAGTTGGCTACGTAGATGCGGTTGGCCGCGGTGCAGGCCTCGCCGCCGTTACGCATCTTCGCGAGCATTGCGCCGTCGACAGCTGCGTCGATGTCGGCGTCGTCGAAGACGATGAACGGCGCATTGCCACCGAGTTCCATCGACGTGCGGAGCAGCTTGTCAGCAGCACCCCGCACCAACAGCTTTCCGACGCCCGTGGAGCCGGTGAAGGTGACCTTGCGCAGACGCGCATCTTCCATCAGCGGTCCACTGATGGAGGCCGCGTCGGACGTCGGGAGGATCGAGAGCACACCGTCGGGCAGACCGGCATCGGCGAACACCTGACCGAGGAGCTGCATGGTCAGCGGCGTGTCCTCGGCGGGCTTGACGATGATGGTGCAACCGGCAGCCAGCGCCGGTCCGATCTTGCGTGTGCCCATGGCGAGCGGGAAGTTCCACGGGGTGATCGCAAGGACCGGTCCGACGGCTTCCTTGGTGACCAGGATGCGACCGTTGCCGGCCGGAGCCTGCGTGAAACGTCCGCCGATGCGTACTGCTTCCTCACTGAACCAGCGCAGGAATTCGCCGCCGTAGTTGACCTCACCGCGGCTCTCTGCCAACGACTTACCCATTTCCAGGGTCATCATCAGCGCGAAGTCCTCGGCGCGGGCGTGCAGCAATTCGAAGGCGGTGCGCAGGATCTCGCCGCGTACACGTGCCGGCGTGGCCGCCCAGTCTTCCTGCGCCGCAGCGGCGAGGTCGAGCGCACGGATACCGTCGGCAGCGGTGGCGTCGGCTACCTGGGCGAGTTCCTCACCCGTTGCCGGGTTGTAGACCGCAAAGGTCTTCTCGGCCGGGACGAGCTTGCCGCCGAGCCAGAGACCCTTGGGTACCGAGTCGAGAAGATCCGAGACGTTGGACATGTCAGTTCCCCTGTGCTGCAGTGCGGATAGCGGTCTCGAGGACGGTCAACGCGTCGTCGAGCAGCTCTTCGGAGATGACCAGCGGCGGGAGCAGACGGATGACGTTGCCGTAGGTACCGCAGGTGAGGATCACGACGCCGGCAGCGAGGCATTCGGCGGCGATCTTCTTGGTGATATCGGCGTCCGGCTCCTGCCCACCGGGCTTGACCAGCTCGATGGCGAGCATGGCGCCGCGACCGCGAACGTCACCGATGACGTCGAGTTCCTTTGCCAGTGCGTTCATTCGGCCGACGACGGTCGACTCGATGGTGCGTGCGCGGCCACAGAGGTCGAGCTCGCGCATCTGGTCGATGGACGCCAATGCAGCGGCGCAGGCGACGGGGTTACCGCCGTAGGTGCCACCGAGGCCGCCGGGGTGGACGGCGTCGATGAGCTCGGCGCGGCCCGTGACAGCGGCGAGCGGCATGCCGCCTGCGATGCCCTTGGCGAGAGTGACCAGGTCGGGGACGATGCCCTCGTGATCGCTGGCGAACCAGGCGCCGGTACGAGCGAAGCCTGCCTGAACCTCGTCGGCGATGAAGACGACGCCGTTCTCCTTGGCCCACGCGACGAGCGTCGGGAGGAATCCTTCTGCGGGAACGATGAATCCGCCCTCGCCCTGAATGGGCTCGATGAGGATGGCGGCCGTGTTGGCAGCACCGACCTGCTTCTCGATCATCGTGATGGCGCGCTGTGCGGCCTGCTCACCCGTGATCTTGGAGCCGTCGACGTTGAGGCCCTCGCGGTACGGGTAGGACATCGGGACGCGGTAGACCTCGGGGGCGAACGGACCGAAGCCGCTCTTGTACGGCATGGACTTCGAGGTCAGTGCCATCGTGAGGTTGGTGCGGCCGTGGTACGCGTGGTCGAAGACGACGACTGCGTCGCGACCGGTTGCGTGACGGGCGATCTTGACGGCGTTCTCGACGGCTTCTGCGCCGGAGTTGAACAGCACGGAACGCTTCTCGTGGTCACCGGGGGTGAGCTCGGCGAGACGCTCGGCGACCTCGACGTAGCCCTCGTACGGAGCGACCATGAAACAGGTGTGGGTGAAGTGCGCGACCTGATCCTGAACTGCGGACACGACGGCCGGGTTGGAAGCACCGACGCTGGTCACCGCGATACCGGCACCGAGGTCGATCAGCGAGTTGCCGTCGACGTCGACGATGACTCCGCCGTCTGCGTCGGCGACGTAGACCGGGAGGGTGGATGCGACGCCGGCGCCGACGACCTTCTTACGGCGTTCGGCGAGCGCAGCCGAGCGCGGGCCCGGGAACTCCGTGACGATGCGACGCTCCTGCGGAAGCCGGTATTCGATTGCACTCATGTGACCACCCTCTCGGTTGTGTATTGCATTCGAGTATGCGACGCGCGAAGCATCGCAAGCACTGCCGAAATGGATACCCGAAGCTCCAGGGCTACTCCATATCGGCAACGACAGCTAGCCTTGATCAGGTGACGGTTCCGATCTCGTGGCTCTTGCGCCAGAAACACCTCTCGCTGGCTCTGCTCACCGACCGAGCAGCCGCCACCCACCCCGTCACGTTTGCGCAGGCCACAGAGCTGACGGACCCCACCCCGTGGCTTTCCGGCGGCGAATTGGTGCTCACCACCGGGCTGGCACTGGTGGGCGCGGACGCCACCGACTACAGCGAGTACATCGACCGTCTGGCCGCCGCAGAAGTATCGGCTCTGGGTTTCGGGACCGGCCTTTCCCACGAGAGTGTGCCCGCAGACCTGATTGCCGCCGCCCGCAGTCGCGGGCTCCCCCTGCTGGAAGTGCCGTTCACGACCCCGTTCGCGGCGGTCACGCGCGCGGTGATGACCCGTCTGAGCCAGCAAGAATACGAATCGGTACTCCGCGCGGCAGAAGTACAGACACGCATCACCCGCGTTGCGCTGCGCGGTGGCGTGTCGGCGATCGTGCGTGAACTGGCCACGGCCACAAAAACTTCGGTGGCGTTTGTCGGTGATCGGATCACCGCGGTGCATCCGGCAAACCAGAAGTCGTTGATCACCGAGGTTCGCGCGGTCGCGGCCACCACCCGCGATCCCAACGCTCCGGCGTCGATCTCGCAGAGCACACCCGAACGGACGCTGACACTGTCCCCCGTCGGCGTCACCGACAGTTGGCACGGCTACCTCGCCATGGCGGGCGCCGGGCCCCTGAGCAATATCGACAGAGTGTTGCTCGGGCATGCGGTCTCGCTGCTCACTCTCGAACTCGAGAAACCGGTTCGACTACGGGCCGAGCGAACTCGACTCAACGCCATGGCTTTCGGGCTCTTACTCGACGGCCGAATCCCTGAGGACGGTGTGCCGTCGTACTTGGACGAAGCGAGCGATACGCACGGCAATGTCCGTGTCGTCCACGTTCGCGGATCCGGACTCGGCCCTGTTCTTCGCGAACTCGACAACGCTCTCGCGCGAGCAGGCCGGCCGTTGTTCGCGCAATCCGAGGACGGTTCGCTGACCGTCCTCCTTCGCGGAACCGACACAATCGACACCGCCAAAACACTACTGGCGCAGCTCTCCCCCACCGAGGCGAAGACGGTGCGGGCCGGAATCAGCACCCCTCACCGTCTTCTGGACGCACCGCGCGCACTCGTCCAGGCCCGCGCCGCGGCCAATCTCACGACGGCCACTGCCCGCATTCTCGAGTTCGACGCTCTGAGTGGTTCGACGATTCTGGCATCCGAGCCTGCCCGTGAGGCACTGATCGCAATGGCTGCGGACACCATCCCGGTGCTGACGGAACACGACCAGGCACACGGGACCGCGCTGGTCGCGTCTTTGCGCGCCTATCTCGAGGCAAACGGCCAATGGGAATCGGCCGCAGCCGAACTCGGTGTTCATCGGCACACCCTCCGAGGTCGCATCGCACGCATCGAGGAACTGCTGCAATGCGACCTCGGACAGGCCAGGGTCAGAGCCGAACTGCTGCTATCGCTACTCGCCTGGGAGGGTCGCTGAACGCTCCGCGGCGTGCACCGAAGCGAAACCGGACGCACCGCGAACGAGTAGTTCGAGTTCGGCGTCGACCGTGCAGAGACGGGCGGTGTCCAGCGCTCCACTGCGGCTCACGCTCGACATCAAAGCCGTGAACCGGCGCACCGCTTGCGGATTGGCGGCGGTCCACAACTCGACGACCTCCGGAATACCTTCTCCGAGCGCTCCGGACACGAGGTCCGCGAAACGCGCCGTCAACCTGGCGTGGACGGCAGCGCTGCCCATGACCTCCCAATGCGAGGCACCGACGGCAACGTCGACGCCCCCGAGAACGTCGCCCAGATCGAGGGTGTCGGAGAGTTCCCGGTAGATCGCAGCCGCGGCCTGAACCGTCGTATTCTCCTGCAACGCAATGTCAGCCAGGGCGAGCGCCCCGAAAGACGCCTCGATGCGGTCGCTGGCCGACAGCCCTTCGGTGAGAGCCCGCACCGGCGCTGCCCATCGATCGATGTCGGCTCGCGGGTTCACGGTGAACCGGCCGGCTGCTCCCGGACGACGCAACACCCAGCTCATCTCGGATTCCAACAACTGCTGCAAGCGATCGAGAGCCTGCAACTGCTCGGTGGCGCGAAGCTCCGAGTTCAAGATCTCGCGCCGAAGTTCCTCGGTGCCGAGCACTTCGCTGACCACTGCGTAGGCCAGAGCCGCTTCCGGACTGTGGACTCCGAGGTGTTCCTCCAGCCGGAACAGCACGCCGGGTCCGACGCGGTTGACCAGTTCGTCGACCACCGAGGTGATGATGATGTCGCGGCCCAACCGATGTGCGCGGATCGCGTCCGGTGCTGCCTCGACGACGGAGAGCGGGAAGTACTGCGGGAGACGATCGGCGAAGATCTGATTGTCCGGGACGGTCGACGCCCCCAATTCCGCCGTCAGCACGTTCTTCGACTGCGCCACCAGCACAGCAAGTTCCGGACGGAGTAGGCCCTGCCCGGCTCGCGCCCTGACCGCCAGCGCCTTGGCGTCCGGCAATGATTCTTCGAGGCGCTTCATCGCGCCCGCCGAGACCAGGTTCTCGATCAACCGTTCGTGCTGATCGAGTAGGGCGGGAGCGCGGTGCTCGGCCAGGCTGATCGCGAGGGTCTGATCTTCACTGGCCTCGAGTACCGATGCGGCTACCTCGTCCTGGGCCGCCGCGAGTAGTTCATTGCGCGAGGTCGCGTCCAACTCTGCGAGTGCGATCTTGATGTTGACCTCACGGTCCGAGGTAGCCACGCCTGCCGCGTTGTCGATGAAGTCGGCGTTGATTCGTCCTCCGCCAGCGGCATATTCGATGCGGGCACGCTGGGTGAAACCCAGGTTGCCGCCCTCACCCACCACGGTTGCACGCAACTCGTCAGCGCTGACGCGAACTGCGTCGTTGGACGGATCGGCCGCGTCGACGTTGCTTTCGGTCGACGCCTTCACGTAGGTACCGACGCCGCCATTCCACAACAGGTCCACCGGAGCGCACAGGATCGCTCGGATCAGTTCCTGCGGAGTCAGCTTCTCCTCGGCGATACCGAGGACCTGACGCGCCTCGAGCGGAAGGCGGATCGACTTAGCGCTACGCGGCCAGACGCCACCACCAGGCGACATCACGGTGCGGTCGAAGTCGTCCCAGGACGAGCGCGGCACGGTGAAGAGGCGAGCGCGTTCGGCAAACGTCGTCTCGGTGTCGGGGTTCGGGTCGATGAAGATGTGGCGGTGATCGAATGCCGCGACCAGACGGATCTTGTGCGAGAGCAACATTCCGTTACCGAACACATCGCCGGACATGTCACCGATGCCCGCGACGGTGAACGGATCGGTGTCGACATCGAGGTCGCGCTCGGCGAAGTGGCGTCGAACCGCTACCCAGGCGCCGCGAGCGGTGATGCCCATCGCCTTGTGGTCGTAGCCGGCCGAACCGCCGGAAGCAAAAGCGTCGCCGAGCCAGAAACCACGTTCGACGGCGATGCCGTTCGCGACGTCGGAGAACCGTGCGGTCCCCTTGTCCGCCGCCACGACGAGGTAGGAGTCTTCACCGTCGTACTCGATTACTTCTGCCGGGTGCACCGCTGCGCCGTCGACGATGTTGTCCACCACGTCCAGCAAGCCGCGGATGAAGGTGCTGTACGACTCCTGCACCTGCGCCGGGGTCGGTGACGACGTGCCCCGAACCACGAACGCACCCTTGGCTCCCGAGGGAACGATCGGCGAATTCTTCACGCTCTGGGTCTTCATCAGACTCAGAGCCTCGGTGCGGAAGTCCTCGTATCGATCCGACCAACGCAGGCCACCACGGGCGACGGAGGAGCTACGCAGATGCACGCCTTCGACATTGGGTGCGCTGACGTAGATCTCGCGGAAAGGAACTGTCTTCTGCGGGGTGGAGAGCAACTGCGAGTCGATCTTGAACGACGCGTACGGCAGCGGTTCGCCGGCCTCACCGCGCAGGTACCAGTTGGTGCGCAGAGTCGCCTGCAAGAATGAACGCACACCGCGCAAGACGCGATCCTCGTCGAGAGTGTCTGCACCGTCGACTGATTCGTCGATGGCCGCCGCCGCGGCGGCCACGGCCGTCTCACGCGAACCTGCTACTGCGGGATCGAAACGCGCGGTGAAGAGTTCGATTGCCTGCCGTACGAAAAGCGGCTTCGCTGCCAACACTCCGACGATGTAGCTCTCGGACAACCCGATACGAGCCTGAGCGAGGAAACGGCACGCAGCGCGCAGCAACTCTGCGTCGCGCCACGTGATGTCTGCTCGTCCGATCAGACTGGAGAATGCGTCCATACGGGTCTGTCCGGCGATGACGGCTTCGAAGGCGTCCGCCATCTTCTCCAGCGCACTGCCGCCGAAAGTGCTCGGCTCGAAGGTGAAGTAGTGTGCCGAACCCAGAACGGTCGGAAGCGGGCGGTGCGTCGAAACTCGGAGTCCGAGGGACTCGAAGTTCTCGCACAGATCGGAGAGGGAGGGCTCTCCGGACGGCCACAGCACCACGCAGGTCAGATCGTCACTGTTCAGGGCATCGCTGTTCAAGTCGTCGCTGTTCAAGTCGTCGCCCTGACGGAAGACGAGTCGCTGGCCCGCTGCTGCCAATTCGGCGACCAGTTCGAGCGCCGGGTCACCGGATCGATCACCGCCCGCGGGTCTCGATTCTGCAGCTGCGGTCTTGGTCGCCGATGATGTGCTCGCCATTGAACACCCTCCTGGAAATTATTGGATCCGAACACTTTCCAGTGTTGCGTGGATCACCGGAAAGAGGTCGTGCCCGATAGGAGTACCAACCCCCATCGGGCACGACATTTCGGCAGTTGCGGTGAGCTCAGTCGCCCAACCTGATCGGAGCGAGCTCCTCGAACACGTCGCCGGGTCCGGGATTCTCGGTAGGCGCAGCGCCGCCGAGATGGTTGACGACGCCCCATACCGCGTTGATCGCGGTCTGGATCGCGCCCTCGGCCCAGCCGGCAGTCCACGACACGTCGTCTCCGGCGAGGAAGATTCCCCGATGACGCGGTTCGAGATCATTCTGCACGAAGTGAGAGAACAGGCGCTCCTGGTACCGGTAGTGCCCCGGAAGGTTCGCCTTGAATGCACCCATGAAGTCTCGCTCGGTTTCCCACGACAGCGTCACCGGGCTCGAGATGATGTGGCTGCGGAAGTCCACGCCTGGGTAGATCTCTTCGAGCGAACGCAGCATGATGTTCATGCGCTCGGTGGCGTCGAGCGCCAGCAGCTTCAGCGAATCGTCCGACCAGGTGTACGACAAGCAGATCAGGCCTGGCTTGCCCTCGCCCTGATCGAGCAGGTAGGTGCCGCGACTCATACGGTCGGTCAGTGTCATCGACACCGAATCACGGCCGGTCACGGGGTCCTTGTCCTTCCAGAACGGGCGGTCGACGAGAACGAACACCTTGGTCGAACCCATGTAGTGAGTTCGCTCGATCGCAGTCCAGTGGTCGATCGGGAACAGATCGTCGTCACACCTGATGTTGTTCAGCAGCATCCAACTCTGCACTGTTACAACGGCACTCGCATACGTGCGAATGAAACCTTCGGAGTCCGTCACCGTGATGTTGCCGGGCTCGGTACGCCGGAGTTCGGTGACGCGGGGACGCGTCTCGCCGTCGTTGAGCGAAGCGACCGTCGTACCGGCAGGCCAATGCGCCATGTGCTCCGGGGCGCGGTTCCACAACCGCATCGGCAGTTGCTGCGATCCACCCACGATGCCGCGGTGGTCGTCGTCGGCGGCCGTGATGACCACACGAAGGATTTCGAGGATCGAGTTGGGGTAGTCGGTATCCCAACCACCCGTACCGAATCCGACCTGCCCGAACACTTCCCGCATATGGAAGGACTTGAAGTGCTTCGACGCGGCGAGGAATCCGTAGAACGTCTGGTCGTCGTAGCGCACCACGAGGTCGTTCCAGATCCGCTTGATCTCTGCGGTGTCGCGGTCACGAATGGCCTGCTGCAACGGAATCAGATCGGCGTGCTCTTCGAGAGTGCGCTGCCAGGCCTGCGCCACCTCGGTGTAGATCGGAGGCAGATCCTCGAGAGTGTGCGCGTAGTGGCTCTCACCCTTGAGATCGATGACCGTGCTCGGCGTGACCTCGGCAAGGGGATTCGGGAACTCCTCGGTCTGCAGACCCAGTTCGTTCAGATAGTGGAACAACGTCGTCGACGACGGTGGGAAACGCATTGCGCCCATCTCGGCGACAACCCCGGGGTGCCCGTCGAACTCGACCGACCGCATCCGGCCACCGATCTGATCAGCTTCGTAGACAATCGGTTTGAGACCGACCTTGAGCAACTCGTAGGCCGCGATCATGCCGGAGAGTCCACCACCGATCACGGCAACTTCTGTACCCAGTGCCAGATCGGGCACCGAGCCGAGTCCCGCCGGACTGGAAACGTAGTCGTCGTACGGGAACGGAAAATCCGGCCCGAACATCGTGAGGGGCGGCTGCTTGCCGGGTTCCGAGGAACTGTCCGGAGCTACTGGGATGGTCATCTACGGTTCTCCTTGGAGACAGTCGTGACAGAAAGGTCTGGATACAGATCGAGGCGTCGATCGTCGAGATGCGTGTTGAGGGTGCGCGATTGCGAGACGGTGGCGGCGGCGATATCCGCGAAGAGCAATTCCTGGCCGCCCCCGGCCCGCGCCAACTCGGCACCGTCGGGTGCGATGGCGCACGAGAGACCGCAGTAGGTCAGCTCGGCTTCGGCGCCGCAGCGGTTGACGTAGGTGACAAACATCTGACTCTCGTATGCGCGGGCCGGAACCACTTGCTGCGCAATGTGTTCGTACGGAGTCATCAACCCCGTCGGCACGATGAGCCATTCGGTACCGGCGTCGGCATGGGCCCGAACCGCTTCGGGAAATTCCACGTCGTAGCAGATCAACAATCCGCAGCGGATGCCCTCGAAATCGAACCCGACCACCAGGGTCTCACCTGGCCGGAAATGTTCGCGGTCGAGCGTGCCGAACAGGTGCGTCTTGCGGTAGTGCGCAAGCGAAGTGCCGTCGCGGTCCACCACCTGCACGCTGTTGTAGATGTCTCCCCCGTCGAGTTCGGGGTAGCCGTAGACGACGGCGATGCCTGCACTTCGAGCAATCTCGGCGACGGAATCGAAGATAGGGCCGTCGGCCGGTTCCGCGCGCAGCGACACCAGTTCGCCGATGTCGTAGCCGGTTGCGGACATCTCCGGCGTCAGCAGGATCTTCGCACCGGATGCCGCAGCCTCGCGGGCAGCGGTGTCGATTGCAGCGAGGTTGAACTCCACCGACGCAAAGGTGTCCGGGGTGGTGAGCGGACCTTGGAACAGGCCAACTCGAACTGAATCGACATGCATGGCGCGCTCCTTCAGGAGTTCCGTGACGCCAATTTTCGACGGCGTGTGTGACGGGGACAACTACCAGCGTGACGGGTGCCGCCAATCATGTCAACTCTTGTTTCCTAAGAATCAACATTCACAGATTCGGGTCTCACGAAGGCGACGCGCGTGGCCCTTCCGGCAATGCCGGATTCAAGACCCACAGAACCTTCGCCAGAACCGAGCCTTCGGCCTGAAAACTATGGTTGTGCGTCGGCGTGAATGTGAAGGAATCGCCCGCCGCAAGCACGACGTCCTCGGCATCGACGGCCTCACCGTTCGGATCCGTCCGACCGCCCTCGAACGAGACCCGCAAGCCGCCCTCCAGCACGTGCACGAAGTTCACGTCGATCGGCAGACTGTAGAACTCCTGACCACTTCCGCCGCCTGGTTCCAGCTCGCCGAGCAGCACCTGAATTCGACGCTCGTTGGTAGGCGTGAGCAGGTACTCCGTCATCTTTTCGCCACCGAAGCTGATTTGCGGCATGGCGTCGGCGCGGACTACTTCACCGGCGGACGCATTCTCGAACAGGGATCCGACGGGGATCTCGAGCACCGCGCACACCTTGATCAGGGTCGCCACCGACGCGTTGACGTGATCGCGCTCGAGTTTCGAGAGATACCCCTTCGTCACACCACATGCCTCGGCCAGGTCGTCGAGGGTCAACCGCTTCGATTGACGTGCCGCCTTGAGCCTCGCCCCGATGCGCGGTCCGACCGGCTCGACCGCTTCCTTCGCCTTGGCCACTGAACCCACTCCTTCACGACCGCCGTGTCCCTTTCAGGAAACAGGGGTTGACAACCGAGCCTCTTGAAGAAACCATACTTGCTCAGAGAGCTACATCACTGAAGGGCGCCCGGTGTGCGCCGAATCGAGAGCAGGGACCTCTGCACATGGCTACCAACAACCCCGGATCGTTCATCGGACCCGTCGACGCCACGCGCGTCCCCCGCTACGCCGAGCCGACCACTTTTGCGCGTCTGCCGCGCCTCGATGAGGTCTCGCGCGCCGACGTGACAATCCTCGGCATCCCCTTCGATTCGGGTGTCAGCTACCGCCCCGGTGCTCGGTTCGGTCCGGGGCACATCCGCGCTGCATCGAAGCTGCTGCGTCCGTACAACCCCGCGCTCAAGGTCTCGCCCTTCGCCAACCAGCAGGTAGCCGATTTCGGTGACATCGGCGTCAACCCCTTCGACATTCAGGAAGCTCTCACGACGGTTCAGTCCGCCGTCACCGACCTGCGCGCCGACGGTTCCTCCGTGCTCACGCTCGGCGGCGACCACACCATCGCACTTCCGATCCTGCGCTCACTGGCCCGCGATCACGGCCCGATCGCCGTCCTGCACTTCGACGCTCACCTCGACACCTGGGACACCTACTTCGGTCAGCCTTTCACCCACGGCACCCCCTTCCGCCGCGCCAGCGAAGAAGGCCTGATCGACATGGAGCGTTCGCAGCACATCGGTATCCGTGGACCGCTCTACAGCGAGAAAGACCTCGAAGACGACCGCGTCCTCGGCTTCCAGGTGATCCGCAGTGACGACTACGAGGTCGACGGCGTCGCCAGCATCGTCGAGCGCATGCGTAAGCGCCTCGACGGTGGCCCGGTGTACGTCTCCGTCGACATCGACGTGCTCGATCCCGCACACGCTCCGGGTACCGGAACACCCGAAGCGGGCGGCATGACCTCTCGCGAATTGTTGAACACACTGCGCGGGTTGGTGGGACTCAACGTGGTCGGCGCCGACATCGTCGAGGTAGCGCCGGCGTACGACCACGCCGAGATCACCGGTATCGCAGCGGCTCACGTCGCTTACGAGTTGCTGTCGGTGCTCGCACTCAATCGCTGAAGCAGCACAACGGTATCCGTGGTGTGATGCATCTCGGGGTTCGCGGGAAGATCACGTTCCCGCGACTCCGAGACCAACACCTTCCAACCATCGGTGAACAGCGACTCCACGTATTCGGGTGTATGCAGCATTGCCCGATGATGTTCGGTGGGCGACTCGTGGGGCGAGTGGCCCACGATCAGCAAATGCCCGCCCGGCGCGACCAGATCTCCGAGAGCACGGAACAATTCCCCGCGCGCGGGTTCGAGCATGTGGAAGAACTGCGCGGACACCAGATCGAACGATCGACCCTGCGGATCCCACTTCGTCAGGTCGGCTTCCAGCCATTCGATGTCGACGCCCTCGCCCTCGACGTGAGCCTGGGCGCGGCTGAGCGCAACCGACGATATGTCGGTGCCGGTGACCTTCCACCCGCGACGCGCCAACCACAAAGCGTCGGCGCCTTCGCCGCAACCGACGTCGAGTGCCGTGCCCGGTTCCAGGTCGGAGGCTTCGGCAATCAACTGTGGGTTGGGATTTCCGCTCCAGCGCGCGGGGCGTTCCTCGTACAGCGAGTTCCAGAACTGTGCGTCCGCCTTGGCGTACGGATTCTCGGTGGTTTCAGAGTTTTCGTGGTGATTGTGGTGTTCGTGGCTCATGCACCCAGGATGAACGACCTTCCACAACTCACGCAACCATCTTTGCTGAAACAGCAACTTCTCCATTTCGACGCTCTGCTAACGTCACGCTTCGTGGCAGGTGGATTTCCCGTGTTTCGTCTCTACTGCAACTCAGAGGGCTCACACGTTTTGTGTTGTGCGCATTTCCCCGAGTTCAGCGGTTCGAACGCGGACGAAGAGTTCACCACCCAGCAGAGTTTCGACCGCGCAGTCGAGAAGATGCTGCGCGAGGCGTCCTTCGAACCGACAACCCTGACGTTGGTGGGCGAGCAACAGGGATATCCAGTCGGAGCCCACCTGTTCGTTGCGACGGTTCCGCGAACCGGCAGCGTCTCCTTTGCCTTTCAAGAAGCCGGACCGCCGTGGATCGTTCTCGGCCTCGATGTTTCTTCTGAAGAATTCTGGTCCGAGATCGACGAAGACGAAGATCTCCTCGCCCTCGGCCCGATCTCTCCGTTGACGTCGGTCCCTGCCGTTGTACTCACTGCAACCGGGTGGCCACAGCGAAATGACCTCGACTCACCTTGAGCTGAACTAGTTCATCACCCCGGTTCTCGTGAGATCGAACAAAAATCGGCATGATTTTCGTGAAGATCGACCGAGATGCCCGTCACGTCCTACGCCAAGATTTAGCGGTCACACTCGACCGCGCCCTCTCGAACTTCGCTCGGGCCCTGGCTCCTTCACGGAGGCACAATGAAACACCGCTCTTATCCGGCACTTGCAACGGCCGCGGGGCTCGCACTCGTGTTGTCGGCTTGCAGCTCGGGAGACACGTCCTCGGGCTCCGACGGCGGTGAACCTCTGACAGACGGAACCTTCCGTTATGCGTTGCAAGCCGATCCGGGTGCACTCAACCCGATCATGTCCGGCTCCGCGGCAACCGCTGACATCTCGAGGCTGGCCTACGACTCCCTGGTCTACCAGGATCCGGACACCAGTGAATTCAAACCGTGGTTGGCAGAGAAATGGGAAGAGACGCCGACCTCCGCATCCTTCACCATCCGCGAGGGAGTGACCTGTACCGACGGGTCGACGCTGAACGCGCAGACCGTCGCGAACAACATCAACTTCGTGGCCGATCCGGCCAACGGTTCACAACAACGCGGCACTACGGTCCCCGTAGGCGCTTCGGCCACTGCCGATCCCGCGACCCGCACCATCACGGTCACCACTCCGGCGCCGAGCCCCTTCCTCCTCCTCACGGTCAGTCGCCTCCCGATCATGTGCGACGCCGGACTCGCGGACCCGACCGCCTCGAACAAGAAGTCTCTCGGTTCCGGGATGTTCGAAGTCACCGAAGTCGCCGCCAACGACCACTACACGTTCGAGCGTCGTGACGGCTACAACTGGGGCCCCGACGACACCACCTCCGACACACCAGGTGTCCCCAAGACCGTCATCGCTGTCATGGCACCCAATGTCAGCACCGCCGCAAACCAGCTTCTCTCCGGCGAACTCAACGCATCTCCGATCGCCGGTCCGGACAAGGACCGGATCGAAGCCGCCAATTTCGCCTCGATCAATCGCCCGATGCCGTCCGGTCAGATGTACTTCAACCAGATCGCGAACAATCCCACCAGCGATCCCGCCGTTCGCAAAGCACTCATCCAGGGAGTCAATCTCGACGATCTGGCAGAAGTTATCACTGCCGGCCAGGGCACCCGCGCAACAAGTCTCGTCGGTGTAGAGCCCCGCGCCTGCGTGTACGACTCCGTCACCGGCAACATTCCGGACTACGACGTCAGCGCAGCGAAGGCAACCTTGGACGCGGCCGGCTGGACCGCCGGGTCGGACGGAAAACGAAGCAAAGACGGAAACCCGTTGACACTCCGCCTCTTCTACGCAGGAGGCGAAGAGGCTCGCAGCGCAGCAGCCGAACTCGCTCAATCTGCATGGTCGGATCTCGGCGCAAACGTCGAGGTAACGGGAGCCGACCAGACCAAAGTTGTCGACGTCATGCTCAGCGGTAAAGACAACAATCAGTGGGACATCGCATGGATCCAGATCAACAATTCGATTCCCAGCGGGTTCACCCCGTTCTTCACCGGACCTGCTCCGGCAGCCGGTAAGAATTTCTCTTCGATCAACAACCCCGCCTACGAAGCAGCGGTGGCCAAGGCTTCCGGGTTGACCGGCGACGCAGCGTGCGCAGAGTGGGCAGACGCCGAGTCGCAGATCACCAAGACGGTGTCCGCGGTGCCGTTCGCGAATACGAACATGAGCTTCTACTTCAACAAGGCCGGGCTCGCATTCGGTAAGTCCTTCATCGGGTCTGCACTGCGTCTCTACCAGTAGTCCGATCGATCGAAACCCCTGTGGCAACGAGATATGTCAGATCAGTGCGATCTGACGTATCTCGTTGCCACACCTATCGTCTCGTTGTCCAGCTCGACGTAGGTCAGCTGAGGAATCGTGGACGCAAGTTCCGTGAAAGACCACTTCGCAACATTCTCGAATGACGGACGGAAATCGAAAATCTCCTGCCAGACACCGCTCGCCAATCGCTCGGCGCACCGATCGACGGACTCGTCCAGAGCGTCCGTGTCGACAAACCATCCACGTTCGCCGAGTTGGTCGTCCTCGAACGAGAACCCGACTCGCATCGTCACGCGAAATCCCTCGGCAGGCATCAGCGGCGGCAAATTCTTTGCGTCCCGCACGGGTGCCGGAAGCCCTTGCCTCACAGCGAATGTACGACGGATCTCGATGCTGAACATGACGACCACGGTATCAATGTTCGTCGAGCACAGTTCTACGAGCGAACGAGCCTCGCAATCGCGTCGGTCGCTTCCTTCACCTTTGCCTCCGCCTCGGGACCACCGTCAACGGCAGCTTTGACGACGCAGTGGCTGATGTGGTCCTCGAGCAGCCCCATGGCCACCGCGTGGAGAGCCTTGGTCATCGCCGAAACCTGCGTGAGAATGTCGATGCAGTACTTGTCCTCGTCGACCATGCGCTGCAGGCCGCGGGCTTGACCCTCGATGCGACGCAGGCGCCCTAGGTAGTCGTCCTTGGCGGTGATGTAGCCGTGGGAATCACCCGTGCAGCACACATCGCCGGTCGTATCATTGCCCGGGGCACTGCTTGGAGCGTTGCCCACTTCTGTCGCTTCCGACATTCGATGTCCTCCTGTTCGTCAACGCGTGACTTCGCAACAATTCTCGTTACCGGGGCGATGTGCGGATACTCTTCGACTTCCGTTGTCTTGCAGAGCAATCACTGCGCACATCGCCACGCATTTCGCTACTGCACGAACAGATGGGTGCATGGTGATCGCCCATGCCCGTTTTCCCGTTGCTGCGAAACTCATTCGGTCTCAGTGCCCGTGGTGCGAGTGGCTCGAGTGTTCGGCCCCAGGCGTGGTCGCATTGTCGGCAGTCAGAGTGAATTCCGCCGTACGCACCACTTCGCCATGTTTGAAGTCCAGGAACAACCGGTAGTCCTCAGCGCTCGGCATGTTGGCGTAGAAGGTGATTGCCGGTCCAGCCGGCGTGACACCGTCACCCGGATGACCATCCGGATGCACATGGAGATAGGCGAGGTCGGAGGCACGCAACGCGACCAGATGCCCGTACGCGGCAAGGTAGGGCTGCAAGTCTGTGACTGGGATTCCGTCACGACTGACCGAGAGCGTGAGCTTCGATGTCTGGCCGGCATGGGCCGCGCCTTCGAGAGAGACGGTATAGCCGTCGACCGTCGTGACGGCAGCAGCGGCGGGCAACGGCCGAGGATCATAGGACCCGGCGACGCGTACATCCGCACTCAGCGTCATTCCGTCACCCCCGTCCGGGGTGAAGTCAGCGAAGACTCGGTAGTCTCCCGCGTGATCGAAATCGACTGACACACGCCAGTTTCCGTTCTCGTCCAATTCGGGATGCACGTGCTGGAATCCGGTCAGGTCCAGACCGACCACGATCAGATGCAACTGCTTGTCGTGGGTGTCGGTGTACCTGGTCAACGGAGTTCCAACCGAATCCAGGATCCGGAACTGCAAGGGGACATGGCTGCCGACGGCCGCCTCCGACGTTGCCAATTCCAGTGTGTAGCCGTTGCCGCTGAACATCTTGCCCTCCAAAGTTTGGGTCGGCAGCACTTCCGTTGCCGTCTGCGTCGGGTTCGACACTCCTTGAATTCGAACCTGTTGCAATTTGTACCATACCCCCCTAGGGTATGCAACGAACTACTCGAACACCATGAATTCACTCGAAGGAGATCCGATGCGCATCTACGCAGAGCGCCGGCCGAATGAGTTCCAAGAACAGCATTTCCCCGCGCACCTCAACGAAGCGCTGCGCCGATGTCGCCCAGGCTCGCTTTCGACACCCCCTGACCACACGAGCATCACCTATACCCCGTAGAGGTAAGGAACTCAGAATGTCCACACAACCGAAATCCACCCGTAAGTGGTGGGCGTTGGCGTTGATCGCCGCCGCTCAGTTCATGGTCATCATGGACACCTCGATCATCGGTGTCGCTCTCCCCCAGATGCAGAGCGATCTCGGCTTTTCCCAGGAAGGCCTGACCTGGGTCTTCAATGCGTACGTCATCGCATTCGGCGGGCTACTCCTCCTCGGCGGCCGCCTGTCCGACCTGTTCGGCGCCCGCAGAGTGTTCTCCGCTGGTTGGCTGATCCTGCTGATCGGTTCCGTTGTCGCCGGTGCCGCCGGTAACGTTGCCGTCGAACTTGCGGGCCGCGCCGTTCAGGGTGCCGGTGCCGCACTCATCGCACCATCGGCGCTCACCTTGCTGATGATGCTGTTCGGCAGCACGCAGAAAGAGATGACCAAGGCGCTGTCCATCTACGGCGCTGCCGCCCCGGCAGGCGGTACGGCCGGAGTGTTCCTCGGCGGCGTCATCACCGAATACACCAGCTGGCCTTGGGTGTTTTACCTCAACATTCCCATCGCCGTCATCGCGCTGATCGCTACTCCCCTCCTGATGCCGAACGCACCGGCACGTACCGGGTCGATCGACTTCCTCGGCGCACTCGCTGTCACCGCAGGTCTTGCTGTCGGAGTCTTCGGCATCGTCAGAGCACCTGATGTCGGATGGGGATCCGGGCAGACGTGGCTGGCGCTCGCCGTTTCGGCCGCTCTGTTGGGTGCATTCGTGTTGATCCAGTCCAAGCGTCGGGAACCTCTGGTGCGTCTGGGAATCTTCAAGGCGCCCAACCTCGGTGCCGCGAACATCGCTCAGCTCGTCCTCGGCGCTGCCTGGATACCGATGTGGTTCTTCCTGAACCTGTACCTGCAGCAAGTGCTCGGATACAGCGCCTTCCCGGCCGGTGCGGCGCTGCTGCCGATGACGATCTTCGTCATGCTCGGCATGGTCGTCGTGGCACCACGGGCCATGGCACGCTTCGGTGCAAAAGCGATGATCGTGACCGGATTGCTGGTACTGGGAATCGGTTTGGGTTGGATGTCGTTGATCCGGCCCACCGGCAACTTCTGGGTCGACGTACTGCCGGCGTCGCTCGTGGCTGCGGCAGGTATGACGCTGGCGTTCATTCCCTCACTCGGTACGGCGATTTCGGCTGCACGCCCGGAAGAGGGCGGATTGGCTTCCGGCATCGTCAACGTCAGCTACCAGGTCGGCTCGGCTGTCGGCCTCGCGGTGATGACCGCGATCGCAGCAGTGTTCGGCGCTGATCAACTCGGTGACCTGACGGAGTTGACGAACGGTTTCTCCGCCGTGTTCCTGGGAGCAGCCGCCATCGCAGTGGTGGGCGCAGCAATCACCGCGGTCGTGATGCGGTCGACCAAGGTCGACGATCCTCGAACCGTTCAATCCACCGTCAATTCTTGACCAACTCCGGTGGTGGGTTCGTCCGGCTGTCACCAGCCGAACCCACCACCGGCGGAACCACTTAGGACTCGTTATGTCGCGCCTTGCATCTCTCACACCCGCCACCGCTGTCGGTGCATCTAAAGACCTTCTCGCCGAACTCGTCAACCGTCATGGACAGGTCGGTGACATGGTCGCGGCGATGGCTCATTCGCCCGCCGTACTGGGTGGCTATCTGCAACTCAGCCGGGCAATGAAGCGAGCGAAACTGAGCCGCAAGATCACCGAGCGAATCTCGATCGCCGTGCAGGTCCAGCAAGGTTGCGCTGTTTGCCTCGAAGCCCACGTTGCCGCCGCGCACGCCAACGGCGTCGAGGCGGACGAGATCGAGCGTGCCCGCGCGGGCACGTCCGCCGATCCCGCCATCGCGGCAATGATCGACCTCGGACTTCGCGTCTATCGGGAGCCTGCCTCGATTTCAGACGAACACATCGCGGGCCTTCGAGCGCACGGCTACGGTGATCGCGAGATCGCCGACGTAGTCGGAATCGTCGCCCTCAATGTCCTGACCGGAGCTTTCAATCTTGTCGCGGGAGTGAAACCAGATGAACCGGACCGCTAGGACCGCACCGGAACGGAACAGCATGCGTCTGTTCTTGATTCGCGACTATCGCCTGCTCTTCAGCGCCCAGATCATCGCGCTGTTCGGCACCGGATTGGCGACGGTTGCGCTGGGTCTACTCGCCTACGAACTCGCTGGGCCGAGCGCCGGAGCTGTGCTGGCCACCGCGCTGACGATCAAGATGTCCCTGTACGTCGTGATCGCTCCACTCGCGGCGGCGTACGTCGACCGGTTGCCGAGACGTGCTTTCCTCGTTGCCCTCGACGCCCTTCGTGCAGCGGTCGTGATCGCATTGCCCTTCGTCAGCGAGATCTGGCACATCTACGTGCTGGTAGGCGTTCTCCAAGCTGCGTCGGCAGCGTTCACTCCCACGTTCCAAGCGGTCATCCCTGACATCGTGACCGACGAGGCCGATTTCACCCGCGCACTGTCTGCATCGCAGGTCGCTTACACTATGGAAAGCCTGCTCAGCCCTGTTCTTGCCGCAGTCGCACTGTCCTTCATGACATTCAACCTGTTGTTCGTCGCCACCTCCGTGGGCTTTGCGGTCTCGGCACTGCTCGTGCTGGCCACCCGAATCCCCAACGCTCGCCGGAGTACTCACCGCAAGGCGTGGGATCGGATCGCGTCGGGGGTGCGAATCTTCGTGACCACACCGCGACTGCGCGGCATCATGGCACTCAATCTCGTGGTGGCAGCAGCCGGTTCGATCGTCGTGGTCAACACCGTCAACTACGTCCGCGACGAGCTCGGTGGAACCCAATCCGACGTGGCGTGGATGCTTGCCGCGTCAGGCACCGGCACGTTGGTGACCGCGCTGCTTCTTCCACGCGTTCTCGACAGAACCGCTGAACGCACTGTGATGACAGCAGGTTCCGTTGTCCTGGTCGTCAGTGCCAGCGCGGCAGCAGCCCTCGCCGTGGCCGGTGTATTCACGTGGATGCTCACTGCCGCAGTGTGGGCACTCGTCGGCGCCGGGATGGCCATGATCGTCACGCCGACCGGAAAAGTACTTCGGCGCTCCGTCGAGCCCGCAGGTATACCGGAGGTATTCGCAGCCCAGTTCTCCCTGTCACACCTCGCCTGGCTTGTCACCTATCCGATCGCCGGATGGGTTGGTTCGAGCGCGGGATTTGCGGTCACCTGGAGCATCCTTGCAGCGCTTGCCGCAGTGGGAGCCGTTGCAGGATTTGCACTTTGGCCTCGGGAGACAGTTGCTGAATTGCCCGGACAAGCGACGTACGAAACCACGCGAGGCGAATGCACCTTGGCGGCCACCCAGTGCGCGTGCGCTCGCACCGTCTGATGTCGACGGTCTGCCCGAACCCCGATTGGGCCTCAACGAAAGTGGTGGTGCAGCCATCGCCTGCACCACCACTTTTCGCTCAGCTCACGTCAGCGTACTTCCGCGGATTTGCGTCGAATCGAGGACCACAACCCTTGCAGCAAAACCAGTACCGATTACCTTCGTAGTCACGGAACATGCCTTCCGCTTCGGCACGCGCCTTTTCGATCACACTGCCGGGCATGACCCGACATTCGACGAGTTCACTACTGCCAGAGTTGAGTAGGTCTTTCCCACCGGTCGGCATCGCCGTACCGACAGTGCCTACAGCGCCATTGGCGTCGGCCTTCGGGGTATTTCCACAGCCACAACTACTCATTGGGATTCCTGTTCTTTTGCTGGACGGATGTGGCCCGGAAAGCGAGCCCGACACAACCACCAATATACCCCCTATAGGTATATTGGAGATAACTTGAAGGTCTGCGCGTACAGCACCTCGACACATAAACCATTGCAGGAGAACGAATAATGCGTCCCCAGTCTCGGATCACCTACAGCATCATGACACAAGAAGCATTATACCTAATGGGGGTATAGGGTAGGTCTGGCATCGGCCATCCATGTCCACGAGGTCGTCGACGAAGAGGCGCAATGAAGAACTGGAAAGCAATCGGCAGCAGCCGATTCGCCGTAGTTGGAGCTTTGCTGTTGGTCGGCGCGCTCTGGGGAAGCTCGTTCCCCCTCGTTGCTGTGGCAGCACCAACACTCGGCGCCGTCGGCACGACGCACGGCCGCTTCATTGTTGCAGCGTTGATTCTCGCACTGATAACGGCTTCCAGCAGATCGACCTGGCGCGCGGTCGGTCACCGGTTTCCTGCATTCCTACTGCTGGCAGCCCTCAACGTCGCTGGGCCCCTGACGCTTGTCGCAACTGCGATCGTCGGCCTCAACTCGTCGACGGCGTCGATCCTGAATGCCACGACGCCGATGTTCACCGTATTCGTCGCCGCTTTCTGGCTTCGACAAAAGATCACCTGGCGAAAACTCTCGGGGGTCGCGATCGGCATCGTCGGCGTCTCGGTGCTCGTCGGTGGAATTCCGTCAGCGCTCGACAGTCGCGCAATGCTGGCCATTGGCGCATCTTTGACCGCGGCGCTGCTGTACGCAGTCGGAGGTGTCTACGCACGAAAGTCGTTCCAGGACACTCCACCGATGACACTGGCCCTCGGACAACAACTTGCCGCGGTTGCCCTATTGGTTCCCGTGTCCGCCGTCGCTCCCCCACCGGGGCCCATAACCGTCGGTCCACTCATCGCCGTGGCAGCCCTGGGGCTGGGGGCTACCGCCGGTGGCTACCTGGTCTACTTCTGGATAATTCGTCAGGCGGGTCCAGTCGCGGCATCGGCCGTCACTCTTCTCGTTCCGATTTCGGCATCAGCCATCGGAGTGCTGTGGTTGAACGAGCCTGTTACCTTCGCGCTCGTTGGCGGTCTTGTCATCATTCTTGCCGGAGTGGGCTTGCTCCTGGATCTTCCGCCGACGCGAGATCCATTGCGCAGGGTTGCCCCGGGGCGGGCGGCTAGCGCGGACAAACGGCCGGTCAGCGGCTGATCGGAGCCGTCCAAAGTCCGACCAGCGCGTCGACGAGGTCGGTCGTGAAGTCCTCCCATGACGTGACCGCGTCCGGCCCCTCTTCGGCAAGCGTGCGCTCACGTTCGGCGAACATGTGCACGATCGCATTGCGTCCGATATCCGCGCGGGCGCGTCGAACACTCATCGGCATGTCGGCCAGACAGTCAGAGAGTCCCCGAAGCGTCTCCTGCAGGGTGGGCGAGGCCAATACCTCGTCGTAGACGATTTTCCGCAGGACCGGGTCGGTGAGAATCTGTGCACTGAACCGCGCGTACCAAGTCGGGCCACCCATTTCGGCGTAGTGATCGGTCGACGCCCGAACCAGACACGAAATCCAGTCACGAACGTTTGTGGACCCTTCGATCTCACGCAGCAGTTCGCCACGCTTCTTCTCGACCTGCTGGGAATGCTTGTTCACGATCGCGCGGACCAGATCGGTCTTGGTCCCGAAGTGGTATCCGACGGCTGCATTGTTGCCCTGACCTGCCGCTTCACTCACCTGGCGGTTCGAAACCGCGAAGACTCCGTGCTCGGCGAACAGCTGCTCGGCGACGGCGAGAATGCGGTCTCGGGTTGCAGCAGAGCGCGCGGAATTTGCGGCGCCGCCGACGTCGGCCGACGCGTCCTCAGTCCTCGTAGTCATGGACACCATCATCCTCGACCATCCGAAGCTGCTCGGCACCGGAGATATTCGTCACGATCGGAGGCGCACCCTTCCGTTAAGTCAGTCACTTGATTTAACTTTAGTTCAATCAACTGACTTAAACCATTATTCGTTCTTCCTCCGATGGAGTTACCGCAATGTCGTCAACCACTTCTCCACCACCGACAACGCCGCCACAGACAACGAAGTCGCCAGCCACCACCGCAGTGGTGGCTGTTCTGGCGTTTTCCGGCATCGTCGTCTCGCTCATGCAGACGCTGGTCATCCCGATCATCCCGCATCTGCCCGAGTACCTGAACGCGCCGGCGTCCGATACCGCGTGGGCTGTGACCGCCACGTTGCTCGCCGCCGCCGTCGCCGTCCCGACCATGGGCCGCTTGGGCGACATGTTCGGCAAACGCCGTCTGCTCCTGATCAGCATGGCGCTGTTGGTAACCGGTTCCGTGGTCGGAGCCCTCAGTTCAAGCGTTATCCCCCTCGTTGCCGGCCGAATCCTGCAAGGCCTTGCTGCCGGTGTCATTCCGCTGGGTATCAGTGTGATGCGCGACGTGCTTCCACCCAAGAAGCTCGCCGGCGCTGTTGCGATGATGAGCGCTTCGCTGGGAGTCGGTGGCGCTCTGGGGCTTCCGATCGCGGCTTTGATCGCCGAGTACGCCGACTGGCACGTCCTGTTCTGGGCGTCAGCCGTGCTCGGCGCGCTTGCGGCCGTTCTTGTTGTCGTCCTGGTCCCCGAATCGGCGGTTCGCACAGGAGGCACGTTCGATTTCGGCGGAGCAATCTCACTCTCAGCCGCCCTCATCGCTCTTCTACTCGCAATTTCCAAGGGTGGCGACTGGGGTTGGACGAGCACGCTCACGCTTTCCCTGTTCGGCGCTGCGATCCTGATATTCGGATTCTGGGCATGGTGGGAACTACGCACCCCCAAGCCGCTGGTGGATCTACGCGTATCCATCCGCCGCCAGGTGCTCTTCACCAACCTCGCATCCATCGTGTTCGGATTCGCGATGTTCGCCGCCAGCATGGTCTTTCCCCAGGTAGTCCAGCTGCCTGAAATCACTGGTTACGGCCTCGGCGGTTCGATGCTCACCGCAGGTCTGGTCATGGCTCCCTCCGGCATCATCATGATGCTGATCTCTCCGCTGTCCTCACGCATCACCAATTCGCACGGCCCCAAGGTGACGCTCATGCTCGGCGCCATTGTGGTCGCAATCGGTTACGGCATCGGCATTTTCGCCATGCACTCGATTTGGGAACTGATCGTGATCGCAGTAATCATCGGCGCCGGTACCGGTATGGCTTACGGCGCAATGCCCGCTCTCATCATGGGGGCTGTTCCTCCGTCCGAGACCGGAGCGGCCAACAGCTTCAACACTCTGATGCGCTCCCTCGGTACATCATTCGCCAGCGCCATCGCGGGTGTCGTCATCGCCCAGATGACCATGTCCGTCGGTGGGGCAACGCTGCCGTCGGAGAACGCTTTCCGCGTCGTCATGGCCCTCGCTGCCGGATCCGCCGTCATCGCACTCGTCCTGGCCGGTTTCCTCCCTCGGTTCAACGGCTCGAACTCCCGCAAGGAGATTGGTAGCCAGCACACCGATACGTCCCCGACCACGTCGAAGGAATCCGTCCCGACGCACTGAGCAAGTGCGCAACACACACAGCACGGCCCCGGCGGAGTCCAACTCCGCCGGGGCCGACGCGTTTCACACATTTTGCGGTTGATACACCTGCAGACGACCGTTTCGTGACATGCTCCGTTGAGATGGGTGCTCGTTCGATACTCGGGGAAAGGATGCCGCGATCGCCGCTCCTCGTGCTGACGTCGCCCTTGCCGTCGCCGCTGCTGCCGTCCTGGGCATAGGCGTCGGTGTTCTTCTTGCCGATGTCGTCGCCGGCCTGGCTGCAGGTGCCGGTGCTGCAGTGGTATTTCGGTTTGCACTTCGGATGATCAATACCCGAAAGTGAGCGTTTGCCGAGGGTCCTACTTCAGGACACGGATCGCCGAGCCCGGAAGGATTCCGCTCGACGGCGGGTAGATCGACGTTGCGCCGTTGAAGAACATGTGAGCGGGAGTCGTGGATACCGGCAGCAGGTCGATGTCGTTGAACAACGCGCGCTCACTTTCCTCCCAGACCTTGCAGGACTCGTCACCGGGAAGAAGCGAAGCCTCAGTGGACAATTCGATGTACTTCTTGTTGTCGAGGGAAGCGAAGTTCACTCCTTCAGGTTTGGGCGGGCCGGTGAAGTACTTCGCAAAGATGCTCGGCGTATCACTCCCCAGCGTCAAACCGATGGAAACGTCCCACGACGACAGGTCGGTGGTGCTGAATGTGTTGGCAATGACGAAACTGTAGTCGCCGCCAGTCAGTTTCACCTTCGCGCCCAGTCCTTCCCACTGTGTTGCTACGTATTCCGCGGCGGCAGAGTTTGTATCGCGTGAGTTGTTGAAAATTACGTTGAGGGCAAGCGGTCGACCGTCCTTCGTCAGGAGGCCGTCGGGACCCGCCTTCCAACCTGCGTCGGACAGCGTTTTCTTTGCTGCATCGACGTCGAAATCGGGGATCGTCCCTTCGACACTGTTGTAGTCGCAGGCAAGGGGTTCCGAAACCGCGAGGGCGCGTGCACGGGTTCCTTTACCGCCGGTGGTGATCTCGGTGTAGTCGTCCAGGTCTACTGCCTGCACGAGGGCCTGCCGTACAGCACGGTCTGCCGTGGGTAGGGCCGCGAAATGATTGAAGATGAACTCGCCGGACAACGTGGTGTAGGTCTTCGAATCCAGACCCGCTGCCAAGACTCGTTCCTCGTCCGAACCGGTCACCGCCGCGGCATTCACTCCACCGGTGAGAACAAGATTCGCCGTCGTACTCGGATCGGTGACAATCTTGATCGTCACTGTCTTCGGCACCCCGAGAGTGTCGGAAGTGGTCTCACCGTTCGGACTCCAGGTGTAACCGTCGCGGCGTTCCATCGTGATGTGATCGTTGGGAACAACTTCGGTGACCTTGAACAGACCCGTTCCGTTACTACTCGAACGGATACTGGCCGGGTCTTCGAGCGTCGCAGCGCACGGAAGCCGCATCGAGCCTATTCGGGAGAGCAAGAAGGGTGCCGGTTCGGCTGTAGTGACCGTCAGTTCGTCACCGTTCGCGGACGCGACCGTCGACGACGGCACGGTGGATCCTCGTAGCGGTGAAGCGTTTTCAGGGTCCATGACCCAGTTGATGTCATCGGCTGCGGTCTGCGCGGTGAAGGAAGTGCCGTCGGCACAAGTGACGCCCTTCTTGAGCACGAACTTCAGCGTGTTTCCTTCTTCACGCCAACTCTCCGCCAGATACGGACGCACCGTGCGGGTTTGCGCATCGATGTCGATCAACGAATCGTACGAGTACGCGTTCACGATCTGAGTCGACGTAAGGTTTGTGATCAGAGGGTGCAGATTTCCGGGATCGGCGTTGATGACAGTCGTGAAACTGCCGTCCTTTGCATACTCACCGACCGAACCTTCGGGACTGGATGCGCCGCCACACCCGGCCAGAGTGAATACGCCAACGCTGATAACTGCTGTCGCGGAGACAGAACGGGCTTTCATACGAGCCGCCATCTACTAGGAGTTGCCATGGCGACAATCGTGCGGGACTGACGTGGTCTGTATCTCGTTGAAGTTCCCCATACAGTCGGCCGTACGCTGTTCGATTGTCACTATCGACCGGGCAATCGCAGACGCTAAGTACGACGCCATCGTTGACGACTAAGTACGACGCTGCCGTTGACGGTGATTCGCGACGTTGATTCGGTTGCCGCACAACGCCGGCATGCAGTAGCGGCGTCGCCCTCCCCGGCTCGTATCGACAAACACCCCGTTGCACGTCGGCGACGCGCATGGGCGGAATCGTTCGTACCCCAATGTGCGCAGAGTCCCCAGCAACGAGAAGCCGATCAACAACGCAAGCTCACCCGCAAGATCGATTCTTCTGTCCGGTACCGCATTCCATCGATAGTCGAACTGGGCATCAGGCACGAGTCGAACGTGATGCGGGACAGTCTGCAGGAGTCGATCAGTGCGATCAACGAGTTCGTCGGAGGTCGAAGCATCGAGAATCGAACGAATCGCCTCTCTGAGTGCCTGCACGTCGGCAAGTTCACCGCTGGTAAGCCGACGCCCGTTGCGGAGCGCATCCGGCGAGAGTCCATGTTCATCCAGTAGATCGTGAAGCGCCTGAGGGTCAGCCAACGCGTCACCTGCCTCCACCCAGACCCGGGGCGAGGTGTTGACCAGGTCGGTCGCGAACGACGCACCGACGACGTAATCGTCTAAAACTACTTGCATCCCTTACCGCCCTGCCTTACCGTAATTGAATAACCCAACTTTACACCTTACGGAGGCAGCGGGATGGAACATTGCGCAGACCACAGACTGCCCGAGATACTCCGAGACACTCATCACCGATTGCGCCGCGCCGGCACCGTGGCATCGGAGACGCCTGTCGTCGCTGCCGATCTCTACTGGTCGATCGGCGCGCTCGCCCAGTGCCTGACCGCGATGGACGAGGTCATTTCACAACTTGGAGTCAATGCCCGAAAGCAGTTGCGAGCTGGAAAGTTCGACGTCCAGAGCGGACCGTTCGAAGGAGAGCCCGACGCCGCCTTACTCACCGCAGTTCTTGCACTCGCCAGAGCATCGAGTAGTTGCGAACCGGTTCAGGCGGCAATCGGCAACGCTCAGATCGCGGTGAGCGATCTCGTCGTCGCGAGGACTACCAGCGCCTGACACTCGGGCGGGCCACCCGTCCCAGTAGAGACTGTATGGTTGGTTTTCGGCATCCGCCGAGACCGTCGAACAGCAGGGACCGGGTTTTCACTGTGAGTACAGGGACATCAACGATCTACGAGGACAGGACCGTCCGAATCGACGATCAGGGCGTCACGATCCGCCACTATTACTTCCCGTTTGTCAGCAAGTTCGTTCCGTACTCACAGATCGAATCCGTCGACCTCGGAGTCATGTCATGGCTGAGTGGACGCTTACGAATTTGGGGAACAACAGATTTCAGCTCGTGGTACAGCCTGGATCTTTCACGCCCGTGGAAGGAGACCGCGGTGGTACTCACCCTCGCCGGCCGCGGAGCGCCTTCATTCAGCCCAAAGGACGCAGATCGCGTCGAGACCGAAATCCGCAGTCGCATCGGATCGCACGCCGCGAACTGACTAGCGAAACTCGGATTCGACGGTAACGATGTCACTCCAGTCGGTTCGATCGAACAACCGCGACAGTGCAGTGAACAGAACTTCCGGGTCGATGACGCTCTCGGCTGAGTGCACACCGACCCGATCCCGAATCGTTCCGTCGGCCAGCCTGGACACCACCTGAGCAAGGCCGAGCGCCAAGGGGATTCCGGTTGCACCGGCCATGTCCGACAGTAACGCCGATACCGGTGAATCGTCAGCGATCCGTGCCACGACGCGCATCTCTCGACCTTCGCGCACCCCGGTCGCCGAGGCGAAAAACAACGGCAAGGATCCATGACCGGCACGCGTGAGCATTCGAGGCGCAGCACGGATCATCCGCCGGAGCGAGGGCTTGCCCAATTCTTCAGCAGCCGAGTCGAGATCAATTCTCCCCTTGTCGATATCTGAGCGGAGAACGTCGAGAAACGCCACAGTTTCCGGTGAGATCACCATCAGATTTGCCGAATGCCCTGCAGGATTGATGGTCCGATGAAACATCACCGGCTCCGGATGCCCGACCACGTAAGCGTTCCCCCGACGTCCGCCGGGCAGTTCGAGTGCGATGGAACGCAACGGTTCTTCGTTGACGATTCGCCCCGCACGAACCACTGGAACCGTGCCGCTGATCTGCTGCATCCAGTGAACGGCCGCTGCACTCAGTGTGTCCACCGACTCGTCCTCGCCCTCGACATCAACCGGCCAGGCTGTGTACAGATCGTCGACCACGTCCAATCGCGAGACTGCCATCGCGGCCAGGAGGTTACTCATCCCGGGACTTGCGCCCATGCCGACTACCGCGCAGATTCCGGCTTCCCTGGCAGCACAGTCCAATTCCAGCATGTCGACGGCAGGTTCCCAGTCGTCGCAGATGTCGAGATAGTGCGTCTCGGTCTCGATCGCTGCCTGGAGAACGCCGACACCGAAACGGAAGAACGGGCCGACGGTATTGATGATCACGTCTGCGCCATCCAACAATTCACGTAGCGTGCGACCGTCCGTGACGTCGATGCTGCGCGCCTCGACTTGCGCTGACGCCTGAGCCAGTTCAACTGAAAGACGCTTCGCAGCATCGATATCGCGATCCGCGACTACTACCTTGCCGATTCCCGGCAATGTTGCAGCAAGACGAACTGCTGCCGAGCCCATGGCACCGGCACCGCCCAGTGCGACAACCGTGATTCCGTCAGCCATGAATTCCCTCCAAAAATGCAGTCTGATCCGCTAGATAACCGGGAGCGAAGATAGAACGGGGAGCAAGGACGGCCACCAGAGCCGACATCACTTCCGAGTCTTCGAGGTCCTTCTCCACAATCGAGTGAGTGGCGTCGGGATACTTCTTGACCACCAGTTGCCCTGGCGAGTCAAGTAATTCGCGATACACCCTTTCGGTATCGGCCACGTCGACGTTGACGTCTTGTCCGCCGATGATCAAGAGCACCGGAACCCTCACGGATTCGAGATCGGCTCGCGCATCCGATCGGTAGTTCTTTCGAATGAAGTTCCACCGGTCTTCGGTGAGACCGTCGGCCTCGCCGGAGGCCACGAGATCGTCGTACGATGCATCACGGGCCAACTGATCCAAGTTCTTCGCACGATCGACCCGCGCTTTCTCGAACTCGTCGGCCGACGCATTTCTCTCGGAAAGTTCTGCAAGGGTATTGAATTCGCCTTGTTGGAGCCAGTTGATCGCGGGACCCACGGCAATGACGAACGCTACGTCCGGGTCGAGGTTCACCACCTTGGGCATCACCCACCCTGCCTGGCTTGCACCCCACAGACCGATACGAGACGGATCGATATCCGAACGTCCCCGTGCCCACTCGATTGCCGCTTCCGTTTCTGCCGCGCGATCGTCCATGCTCTGATCGAGCCAATTGCCCGGTGCCCCATTCACCCCCGACTTGTCCCAGGAGAGTGACGCGTACCCCGCCTTTGCGAACGCCTCCCACACCGGTCGATAGAACGTCTCATGTGTTGCATCGACCGGGCCGTCTCCGTGGACGAAAACCACGAGGCCGAAGGGACCGTCACCGTGTTCGGGCAGTGCAAGGACTCCCTGGAGCGGCACCGATCCCCCGGTGATCGTCACTTTTTCCTCACGGATGTCATAGGTGTTCTGGTACAGCGTCCAGCCCACCAGAGTCGCGATCAGAACAACGACCCCCGTCAGGGAAGTAACCATCCACCTGCGTAAACGAGGCTTACTCTTGCCCTCGCTCATCGATACCGCTGCCATCTTCCCGCCCTAACGTACGAATTTGAAACGATCGTATTGCATTCGATAGTACAGTTGTGGGCGAAGATGTCGAGAAGCGAGGAAAGGACATGGCGATGACCGACAGGGACGTCGATGTACCCACGAGGATCCTGATCGAGGGACTACTGCGCACGGACGGAACTGTCGACGGACGCACCCTTTATGCCACCGCCGACGCCCTCGACAAAACTGATCAACAGGTTCGGCTGTGTATCAAGCGGTTGGTCACCGAGGGGAAGTTCACTCAGGAAGGTCGCGGGCGGCAGGCCACGCTACGAGCAACGCCGAAAGCCGTGCGCGAGATGGAACCCGACGTCGAATTCGTTCGGCTGGCTTATCAACAAGACCGCGACACTGTGACGCGGTGGGACGGGTATTGGCACCTGGCCGGATTCGCAATTCCGGAGTCGTCACGGAAAGCGCGAGATGCGCTGCGTACCAGGGTCGTTTACCTCGGCGGCGCGCTCGTCCAGGGCGGTCTGTACGTCTCGCCGCACGCCTGGGAACCGTATATTCGCGATGCGGCCGCCGAACTCGACGTCGAACAGCACCTGTCTTCTCTCACCACGCGAGATCTGAAAGTGGGCATGCTCGAAGACCCCGTGAAGATTGCCGCGCAGTTGTGGCCGCTGGACCAGATCGCTGACGGATACGAACGACTACTCGACGTAGCGACCGCACGTCTGCACAAACTGCAGAACAGTCCGGGTACTGATGCTGTCACGATGACCATCGAACTCGCGGCGGAATTCACGCGAGCCATGGAACCGGATCCGCTGTTGCCGCCGGAACTACTGCCCACCAACTGGATCGGCACGAGGGCTCGGTCGATCACTGCGCAATGCTGGACGCTTCTGGCACAGGTGGACGGTGCCGACGAATTACCGTCGCTGTTCCACCTGTACGCAGATGCAATCGGTGACGATCAGGACGCAAGCGTGCGCTGACGGGGCGGCAGTCCGAAACGCCCGAGAACCTCGTCGACTGCGGTGGACGGTGTGACAAGTCCGCGATCCTGAAGCCACGGAATGGTGCTGTCCACCAGATGCTCGAGCGTGCGAGGCAATGCGAGAGGCAGCAACGTAACGCCGTCGGCGACCTCGGCAGCTCGGACATCGGCGATCAAACTGCCGAGACCGGAAGGCGTTCCGACGTAGTGAAGCGAAACGGGAACCCGCGGCGCCGTCAACGCGCTGTCCAACTGTGCAAGCTCTTTACGGGCGGAGCGAGCTTCCGGCGCGATCAGAATCTCGAGATCGACCAGTACTGCGACGCTGTCGGGATCGCGTCCTTCTTCGGCGACAGCAGCGCGTATCCGTGCACGTTCGAGCTGTGCCTCACGCAGGTCCGCAGCGCGAATCCGAACCACATTGGTAGGGAATGAAGCTAAATCGAGAGCCTTTTCGCCCTCGGTGAGGTCCACCCAGTAGTCGCCGCCGATGATGGGCAGGTTGCCGGGTGCGCCCTCAGCTGCCGGATGGTGACCGGATCCGGTCAACTCGACCGCTACGTGCAGAGAATGCGAAGCGCGTGAAGACATGTGAGACCTCCGAAAATCAGAAAAGTATGGGATGAGCGAGACGAATCGTCAGCCCGAACACATTCCTGACGAGGTGCGGCACAGATCGACATGGCGACGGCACCACTGACCGAGAGTGATGCTCACTCTCAAAGGGGTGGCGGGGAAATCCGCTGGTGCCATGGCTGCCATGCTAGTTGTCCGTTCGAGTTTTCGGGGACCGAGCTCAGCTCAGACGCACTCGGCTGCGCCGGCGTTGTCGTCTGCGGCTCCGAGGAAGGGGCGGGTCTCGGGCACGGGGTTCCACGCACCGGCAGTCTTGGCGTAGTTCCAATCACGCTGATTCGAAACCAGGATGTTCACGGCGTCTACCAACCGCGTCACGTCGTCCGAGCTGCTACCGAGGCCGAGGCTGGCGCGAACTGCACCGCCGGAGAGGCCGAGGCGTGCGAGAACCGGGTGTGCGCAGAAGCGACCGTCGCGAACTCCTATGCCGTGCTCGGCGGAGAGGAATGCGGCGATTTCGCCCGCTTCGAATCCGTCGACGGTGAAGGTGACGATTCCGACGGCGTCCGGTGCGTCATTCCACAGTCGCACGAGCGAGACGCCCTCGATGGCGGACAATCCGTCGGTGAGCTGGGCGGTGAGTGCCTTCTCGTGCTCGGCGATGACGTCGAAGTCCAGCGCGTGCAGGGTTTCGCATGCGGTCGCGATGGCTGCCGCACCGAGAACGTTGGGGGAACCTGCCTCGTGGCGGGCAGGCGCGCAGGCCCACTCCGTGGACTCGATGGTCACCTCACGCACGGCGCCGCCGCCGGCGAGGTACGGCTGAGCTTCGTCGAGCCAGTCACGGCGTCCGACCAGAACACCCGCGCCGAAGGGCGCATAGAGCTTGTGACCGGAGAAAGCGATGTAGTCGACCCCGCATTCCTGCAGGTCGATGCGACGGTGAGGAGCCAGCTGAGCTGCGTCGACGAGGATACGTGCGCCGCAACGATGAGCGATGTCAGCCAAGCGTGCAATCGGCAGGATCTCGCCGGTCACGTTGGAGGCACCGGTGATTGCGAGCAGCGCTGCAGGCTTGGTGCACAGTTCACCGATCAGACGCTCGATCGTCTCTTCGATGGTGTCTGCAGCGGTGACGATACGAGCGTCGTTCCACGGCAACAGGTTTGCGTGATGCTCGACATCGAGGACGACGGTGCTGCCGGGGACGCACTGCGCAAGCAGGTTCAGCGAATCGGTGGTGTTCCGGGTGAAGACGACAACCTGATCGTCGGCACAGTTCACGAAACGAGCAACGGATTCACGAGCGTTCTCGTAGGTGAGCGTGGAGATCCGAGACGCGTAGCCGGCACCGCGGTGGACGCTGGCGTATGTCGGCAGCAACTCGGCGATACGGTCGGTGACCTGGGCCAATGCCGGCGCACTCGCGGCGTAGTCGAAGTTGGCGTAGGAGCATTCGCCGCCCTGAACCAATGGAACCTGCAGGTCAGCACCCGAAACCTTGGCAATCGCGGTGGTGCGGCAGGTGTCGGCACTCAATACAGCAGTCATCGAAGACAATCCTCACGTTCAAGGACTCGTTCGTCGGGTGATGGCCCCGGAAGAGTCCGCGCTTGCCGCATTCGTTTTCGAACGCAGCCGGGTCGTCACCCGGAGCACCCCACCGCGGAGGAGGGTTGCCGACCAGCAAGCCGGGGCTGAACACTGGTACTCGTGACCTGGCAACGAGGATGGCAGGAACCTCCCGTGCTTGTCAAGACGAAGCCGCGAAGATCTCCGTCAGGGCGCGATGGTCCGGCAAGCAAGGTGGAGCGCGAGTCTCGTTTCCGGATCTGCGAGATCCACCGAGAGAAGGCGCTGAATTCTATCGATCCGACTCGATACGGTGTTGCGGTGCAAGCCCATTCGGGTTGCGGTGTGAGCCAGAGACGATTCTTTGTCGAGGTACGTCGACAGAGTCTCGAGCAACTCTCCATTCGAATCGCGTAGCGGCGCGAGCAGTGCCGCGGCTGCGGGCTGAAACGTGTCGGTTCGCGTCCACGCCAGCAGCAACTGCGCCAGACCCAGGCGGTCCACGTGCAGGAAGCGGCCTGTCTGCGACCTCGAACCCGCGAGCCGAGCGGCATCCCCGGCCTCAGACAGGGACGCACCGATTCCAGCCGGACCGTCGTGTGCGCGTCCCACACCGACCCAGGTCTCCATCGTGGGTTCCAACCTCGCCTGAGCTGCACGGATGCTCTCGGCGATCCTGGTGATCGACTCCGGTCGCGGCTCGCCCGGCAGAGTGGTCCACGCTGCCCAGCCGTCAGCCTGTTCCACGACATTGGCGTCGATTCCCTCGGCGGCGAGGGCGTCTGCGACCTCACTGCGCCTGGCCACCAGGTCGACCTCACCGACCGCCAGGACTTTGATGCCGATATGCCATCCGTCCAGTGCCCAACCCGCGTCGAGTGCGCGCCGGAGCAGTCCGGGTGTGGCGTCTGCTGACGTGTCGATCAGTTCACCGAGTAGCGCGCTACGCCGGCGCGCTTCACGCTCGTCGACCATGCGTGCAACGGCCAGTCGGTGCCCGGCAGCCAACGAGGCCACGTCGAGAACCACTGAGAGAGAAGCCTCTTCGACGCTTTGACGCACCGGGAGCAGCACCGCCAGCCAGGGCTCTCGGGCTGCGCCGGACATCACCGGGCACGCAATCAGGACCCCGCCGGAGTCCAATTCAACAGTGGTGGGCGCCCCGCGGCCCGACAACATACCGGCGGCTGCTCGATCAGCGTCGGACAACAAATCGGCGCCGGTCAGCGGGCGTCCGGACGCGTCCAGGAGGATGAACGAACGCTGAAATGTGTTCAGCAGCACCGACAGAAGATTCTCGACGCTTCCGCCGGCCCGCTGGCCCGCGTGTGTCGCCCGCAGTACCGCGTCGGCCATCACCGCCCGCGAATTCGAGAGAAGATCACGAAGATCCACGCTGAACTGCCACGGGTCGGATACTCCGAGCACCACCAGTCCGAGGCGATCGGCAAGCAACGAGAGATTCGCATCCTCCGCCGCAGTGCTGTGTACCGCGAGCACCCGGCAGCCGGTCGCCGCCGTGCGTCGAAGGAGAGCGTCGAATCTCCACTCCCCGACGTCGATTCGATCGAGAATCACCAGAACTGATCCTGCACCCGCCGCACCCGACACGGCCTCGGCTGACTGTGCCGATTCCCCGGTGAGCGCTCCCACTGTCGTCACGACGGGATCACCTTCGCCGGCAAGTCGATACAACCCGACAAAGATCGGGTTGTTCAGCAACGCCGACACACTCGCGCTCATTGCGCCTCCATCAGCACTGCGTCATGGTCGATCCCGAAGGCCCGCGGGCCGACAACTTTCAACCTGCTCACATCTTCCGCCCACCACTGAGGGCCGGGCAGAACCAACACGGCCACATCTTGCCCCTGGTGCACTGATTCGCACGAGACGAAGGCACCGGTCCGGACGTCGAGCAACGTCACGATGTCCGGACATGTCGCAATCATCTCGCCGTCCGACGCGACGGTCAGGAACTCACTTTCGAATTCGACTCGTATCACCGCAGAATCGTGTTCGAGAATCACGTTGCCCCGACGATCGCCGGCGTTCGGGCGACTACGACGCACCGCACGCACCCGGCCTGTCCCCATTACTCGCCCCCCGGAGCTTTCGGCGATCTCCCGCCAACTGCCGAGGGTCCCGACGTGCTGACCCAGTTCATATGCTCGGGACAGAGTTCCCGGAATGCACGCCTCCTGCACAGTCCGCGCATCGATCGACGCGATCGCCAGAGCGCCCCAACCGCTGGTTCTCCCGATCAACGACCGCACTGCTACCTCGGCGCCCAGCACATCCACTCCGTCGACGACGGTAATGAGGCCGCCGGGCTGGGCGAGAGTGACCGGGCACAATTCCAACCCGGCTGCGGCGAGAGAGAAGTGATCGAGCCGAGGCATCGCTCGACCGAGCAGGTCCGCGTCGACCACGGGAATCCCCAACGCCAACGCCGCCGCAATGCCGGAGAGAGCGTTGAGTCCACCGCCTTCGAAAGTCATCACCGAGGTCGGACGTTTACCAGTCCACCGCGTCAAAGCTGCTGCAGTGTCGGCAAACTCATGCCCGGAGGGCAGTTGCTCTTCCAAAGCCAGGGCCGATCCGACGATTCCCACCGGCATGATCAGCGCCCCGGACGGCAACTGGTCCGGCGCGATGACTTCCACGGACGTTGACGTCATCAGTGGACGCAGCATTTCCACGAACAGGCGTGGATCGCCACCCCCACCGCAGCCCAAGACCACCGCCCCCGCTGCGATCGCGTCGAGGTCGGCCTCCCGGACTGCGTGCAGCCTGCTCACGGCTCGCTATTCTGCCAGTACAGGTTGCTCGAGTGTCTCCACCGGCAGGAACGGGCGATCGAGTCCGAAGCTTGCCGGGCCGAAGACCGCCAGTGCCTCCGGTGTTCTCATGATCGGCGGAGTCGCGATCCCGATGACCGCAACTCGCTGCCCGTACCGCAATCCCTCGGTGGTGATGGGCTCGGCAGTGTCGGCCTCGACGATGCAGATAAGGTCTGGCACGATCGCCACCATTACTCCGGATTGCACGGCGATCAGATTTTCGTTCTGGAACTGAACTTCCAGCTCTTCGTCTCCGACGCCGGCGATCCGCACCGAACCTCGAGCGAACCCCTCATCGGTTCGCCGGTCGACATCGATCACCTTGCCGTGAAAGAGAACTCGCCCGTATCCGTAAAGCGTGTCGGAGAGACCGTCCACCAGCGCCTGAACCGGGTCCACCCGCTGCTCACGTGAAAGCCTGATGGACCGACCGATGGCCAAGGCCAACGACAGAGTCCGGGGGATCGCCGTCCGCTTCACATCTGCACCCGTCATCGAGTACTGCGCGATATGCGCCATCCCACCGAACCTCGACGTCACCCCGCGTGCGAGGCCCTCCAATCTGCTGTTGTCGCTGCCGGTGTCGAAGATCGCCACCTCGTCGTGCTCGTTCGCCATGGCGAGCGGACTCGCCGAAATCCCGTACACCGAGAAGGTTTCCATCTCGAGCTGAGGAAAGGCTCGTCCCATCCCGTCGGCGTCGACAACCGGCAGTCCGCGCCGCGCTGCCACCAGCAACGGAATCATCGAATTGATCCCGCCGCACTCCATCGGCATCGTGGCATCTGCAGTTCGCCCCGTGTGCTTCTCCAACGTGATCAGCGCCAGCTCGGGTTCGGTTCCGCGCGGCATCTTCTCGACCACGACGGTCGGTGCACCCATCTGCGCGACGGGGATCACCCACGCGTCGTCGTCGAGCTCCTCCGGATCCAGAATCGTTATTTCACCGGCTTCCCCGAGCGCCTGCGTGACCAACATCTTGCCGACGAACGGATCTCCCCCGCCGCCGGTCCCCAACAAAGCTGCGCCCCTGGCGAGGTCGTCGAGGTCTGCCGTTCGTAGTGTCCAACTCATCGTGAGCCTTCCTGACCGGTGGAGACCAGAGCACTGTGCAGTGCCAAGTCACCGACTGCCTTCACTCGAATACGTGTTGCGTTGCCCGGCAGATACGGAATCGGGACCTCGTCGAACTCCACGATCTGCACCGACTCGGGCCGTGCGCCTGCTGCGACTGCCCGATCGATCGCCTCCTGGCGAGCGTCGTCGGCAAGAATCTGCCTGCGCCCGTCCCGTACCGCTTCGACTCGATCTACCTCACCACTGACCTGCGCGATCGCAGCGCCGATCGCATTGGCAACGTCGAAGCGCTCAGGACGAATCACCGTTCCCAGGCCGGGAAGTTCGTGCTCCAGCAAAACCGATCCCCCGCCAACCGCCACAACGGGAAGTGGATCCGACGTGGTCCGCATCTGTTCCACGGCGTCGGCGACCCGGCGCGAGATCCGGTCGAGTGCCGTCGACACCAGACCGCGGTCGAGGTGCGCCACCGCGCTGCGATCTCCGACGTCGGCCAAGCCTGCCGCGACGGCTATGTCGGTGGCCGTCAACGTGTCACCGCCGAATACGAGTGCCCGTGAACCCAATTCGTATCCCACAGATTCGGGTCCGACTGTAAGTCCGTCCGCATCCACCAGCGAACCACCACCGATACCGATCGAGAAGACGTCCGGCATACGGAAATTGGTCCGTACCCCCGCGACCGTCACCTCCGTGGTGGCTTCTCTGGGGAAACCGTTGGTCAGTACGCCCACGTCGGTTGTGGTGCCCCCGATGTCGATCACCGCACAGCTGGCCAGACCGGACAGAACAGCGGCGCCTCGCATGGAGTTGGTCGGTCCCGACGCGAAAGTCGCCACCGGATAACGCCTTGCGTACTCGATGTCCATCAAGGTTCCGTCGTTCTGGCTCAGATACAGCGGTGCGGCGATGCCGTGCTCGACCAAAGAACTGGCAAGACCGTCGACGATGTGATCGGCAAGCTCGCGCAGCGCAGCGTTGATGATGGTCGCGTTCTCCCGCTGGAGTAGACCCACTCGACCGATCTCGTGAGAGAGCGAAATTGCGACGTCCGGACCGAGTTCCTGACGCACGATCTCCGCTGCCGCCGCTTCGCATTCGAGATTGACCGGAGAGAACACCGACGATATTGCGACCGAACGAGTACCGCTGCGAGCCATGTCGGCGGCATGGCGACGAATCTCGTCGGGATCCAGCGGTGAGATACGACGACCGTCGAACTCGTGCCCACCGTGAGCGAGGTAGTGCCTTCCTTGCACAGCGGAGACCAGGTCTCGCGGCCACCCCACCATCGGCGGAAGCGCTGCGGTCGCCGGAAGCCCCAATCGCAGAGCCGCTGTTGGTGCAAGTCCTCGCTGCTCGATGAGAGCGTTGAGAAAGTGCGTCGTGCCGATCATCACTGCTTGAACAGCGCTGGGAGAGAACGAGTACTGCTGCTGCAGCGCCGTCAGAGCTCCGCCGATTCCGCCGGTGATGTCCTTGCTGGTCGAGTGTTTGACATGCCCGATGACGGTGGTCCCGTCCATCAGGACCGCATCGGTGTTTGTACCACCGACGTCGATTCCGATTCGCATCGCGAACTCCCTTCTACAGTGTTTGCAGTGCTAGTGCGTGAGCGCAGATGTTCCCGAAGGCTCTTGCGGCGCTTCGGTTGTGGTGCGTCCGACCCCGCGAATCAGGCCGAGTCGACCCGCGACGACGTAGAGAACGAATGCCGAGGCCACCGCGTTGATGGACGGCAAACCGAAGGTGCTGTAATGCCCGATCAGCGCCGAGACGATCCAGATCACCAACGTGGCCGGCACCCAAGTGGGCGCCGAGTTCGGGAGGGTACCCGCGGCTCGACTCTCTTCCAGGTCCTTGCGCCAGGTCTTGACGATGAAGTACTCCGCCACCATGATTCCGGCGATCGGCGGGAATCCGACGCCTAACAGGATCAGGAAGTCGGTGAACGAGTTCAGGATTCCGGCAGCCGCGAGGATCGAACCGGTCACACCGACCACAGCGGTGACGACGGCGCGATTGATGCGTCGCCCGAACACGACGTCGATGAAGTTCACGATGCCGAGCCCCGAGCTGTACAGATTCCAGTCGTTGATCTTGAAAGTTCCGAGAACAATGATGAGAACGCCGACCCAGCCGACCGACGACAGGATGATCGTGGCGATATCGGAACTGCGAACGGCATGCGCAAGAAGTACACCGGTCAATCCGATCACGTATTCGCCTAATGTGATTCCGACGAGTGTCTGCTTCACGACGTCACCCGCCGTGCGGTTGAATCGCGTCATGTCGGGTGTGATCACTGCTCCGGCAATGAAACCGCCTGCGACGATGGTGGTTCCGGCGAGGAAGCTGAGCTCCGGCCCGGCTGGAGCAGATGCCATCAGATCTGACAGCGAGTGATTGCGCAGTTCGGAGATGACGGCCCAACCCACCAGAAGCAGGAACAGGGGAACGGTGATGTTGGCGATCAGCTGCATGGAGCCGAATCCGCGAAGGACTATCGCGGTGATCAGAAGGCCGAAGACCAGGGCCCACGCCCACTGCGGCAGAAACGGCATGATTCCGTGCAAACCTGATGCAGAGACAGCAGATTGGATGCCGAACCAACCGATCAGGCTGACTCCGATCACCAGGCCGATCACCGCGGAACCAGCGTGCCCGAATCCGCACCAGCGTGCGACCACCGACGTGTTGAGCCCTTCACGAACCCCGATAATGCCGATGAAAATACAGACGACCTCGAGAATCACCGCCCCGACTGTCAATGCCCAGAAGGCATTCCAGAACGTCATGCCGTAGCCGAGCGTCGCACCGAGCAGGAACTGTGCGAGTGCCGATACCTGACCGAATCGCTGTACTGCCACCGAGAACCACGAATACCGTGCTTCGTCGGGAACGCGGGTGAGCGCGTAGTCGTCACCGTCGGACACTTCACCGCCGGCGGCGGTCGTTGATGTGTTTTTCATGACGGACTCCTCGAATAGTTGGGAAGTGTTCTTGGAGAAGACGGTACGAATGTGGCCGGGGTCACGCCTATGGGCGAATTGGCGTTTCTTCGTGTTACGACAATGCATTTCGCACAGTCGTCTTTCACTCAGTCGTCATTTCACTCAGTCGTCAAATGGCACGGGTCTAGCGCAACGCGTACCCGCCGTCGGGGTACAGCGTGGAACCCGTTGTGTACGTGTTGGTGAAGAGATAGAACACCGCTTGTGCAATCTCGTCTTCGTTCCCGACACGGCCGAGCACGTTGTTCTCCGCACTCCAGGTGAACGCCGCCTCCCGAACCTCCGCCGGGCGCTGAGCCCACAGATGCCCGTCGATGGTTCCGGGAGCAACGGTGTTGACGCGAATCGGCGACAGTTCGACCGCCAGCCCCCGCCCGAGTCCCTCGATTGCCGCATTGGCCGCAACGTAGGCCGCGGCAGCCGCGGGTGGCCGCACACTGGCAGCACCGGACATGAGGACCACCGATGCGGTGGGTGTCAGCCTGTCGAGCGCAGCGTGCACGACGCGGTACTGCCCCCAGAACTTGGAGGTGAACGGCGACGCCGCTTCCTCGACGCTCTGTTCGCGGAACGAGCCGACCTGGTAATCGGCAGCCGTGGTGAAGAGAGCGTCGACGCTGGGGATGTTGGTGAAGAACGCTTTCACCGAGTCGTCGTCGGAGGTGTCGACGGTGAACCAGTGCGCCGCCTCACCCAGCTGCGTGGCCGCTGCTTCCAGCTTGGATGCGGTTCGGCCACCGAGAACTACCTGCGCGCCGGCGTCGACGGCAAGGTGCGCCACCCGCAGCCCGATGCCTGTTCCGCCACCGATCAGTACGACGGTCTTGCCTGAGAGAGGAGAAGGTGTCGTTGTCATGCAGCGACTGTAAGGCTCACCGAATTGTCCCGACATGTGCAGAATGCACAGATTTCACCACTACACGGTGCTAAGTATCGAGACTTAGCTGGTAGAGATTGCCGCCCCCGGGGATCTCGCTTGACGACGTTTGCTGCGTCGAAACTGCCGTCACATGCACTCCTCCTTCGAGTTCGCTTGTAACAAAACAACTCCCACGACCGAAAATGTCGGTGAACCACAACCGCGAAGGGAAGTAACGAATATGGGATCAGCAGATGTCATGGCCTGGCTCGCCGAGGGTTACCTCGCCGGCGACCCGATTCGCTATCCGCTCTACGTCGGATCGATGTTCCTCGCGATGCCGTTCCAACTGATCGGCGTAATTCTGGGTCACCCCTTCTGAGTCGCCCCTATTGAGTCACCCCTTCCGAATCGTCACATCAGGCCAGGGCGGTCGACGTAGAACTGCCAGGGTTGCGATCACCGCGGCCGCCAGCCCGATGAACTCCCCCATCAAAGCCGCCCTGGTGTGATCGACGGCCGGTGACCACGACGGCTCACCCTCGTGGATCGAGAACACTCCCACTGGCACCGGTATCGGGTCGCCCCGCCACTGCCGGTGTAGTCGCGAAACCGTGATGATCGTCGATCCGTCGCTGGTCTGGTGCGGTTCTCCGAAGATCATCGAGGTCCCGGAATCCGCCCGAAGTCGCTCCACCGCATCACGAATCTCCATGATCTCCATCGTCGCACCGAAACAGCAGCCCTGTGCGAGTATCGGTCGATGGCCGAGTGGTGGAATCCGAGCAGGCGCGTCGAGCGATGGTGGCAGACGATCGTGCTGGTTTGGCTACTCGTTTTCTTCGGCCCAAGCACCATCGACAAGGTCATCACAGAACCCACAGCTTGGAATTGGACATTCCTCGCAATCTGGCTTTTCGCGACGGTCGGGTCTGCTTACTACGCAGTCCAAGCCTGGCGAAACAGGAACAAACCTCAGTCGGTGTGGTGGGAAGGGACAACTGCCCCCACCGAAATCCCTGCCGACGACGTCCGTAGTGCACTCGCGTCGACTGACGACCGTATTCCGGCAATCAAGGCACTACGCGAACTGCATCCGGGCTTGGGTCTGAAGGATGCGATGGATCTGATCGACGCTCAGCGGGGCGAACAGGGCCCGCATCACTGATAGTTGCGACCATCACAATCACAGTTAGGTATCGACACCTGACCGCCACGATCGGGCAAGCACGCCAGGAGTTAACCACCTGACAGACAGGCTGTTTCGCCGAGTTTGACAAATGTGGTCAATCGGTGAGCGTCGACTCGACCGATTCAACTCACCGTACCAATCGAATTCGCCGTTCAGCATTCCACTCATGGCCCAATGCCACTATTACCCAACGATTTACAACCGGAACTACGGCATCCAGTGAGAACTTTCGCGACAGTGCAGCATCTTTCGTCCAGTTGAGTTGACCGAAACTTGACGTTACGTTGAATTTCAAAGCAATAGCCCGGTCTTGACCTGCGATGGTGTGAGCGAAACGCCCACCTACGCGTGACACGTGGCCGCCCTGATGGGCGCTGTGAATGCCTGAACGTTCGAGGAGTGGAATGACTGCGGTCAAAACTGCGTGGCGTGAACTACGGAAACCCGTGTTCATCCCCGCGTCGATAGTGATCTTTGCCCTGATCGCCTTTGCCGTGATCTACGCGGGAACCGCCGCGGATGCTTTCGAAACACTCAACAACGTGATCAGCGACGGCGTCGGCTGGTGGTACATCCTCTCGGCCACCGGTTTCGTGATCTTCGCTCTGTACTGCGGAATCAGCCGCATCGGCAACATCCGATTGGGACGTGACGACGAGCAGCCCGAGTTCGGGATGCTCTCGTGGTTCGCGATGCTCTTCAGCGCCGGCATGGGCATCGGGCTCGTGTTCTACGGAGTAGCCGAACCACTTTCGCACTACGTGACCCCACCCGTCGCCGGGCAGATCGCCGGATCCACGGACGCCGCAGCCAATCAAGCCATGGAACTGACGCTGTTCCACTGGGGCTTGCATGCATGGGCGATCTACGTCGTCGTCGGCCTTGGTCTGGCGTACATGACCTACCGAAAGGGTCGCCCGCTGTCGATCCGTTGGCTGCTCGAGCCGCTCCTCGGACGGGCTCGCATCGAAGGAAAGATCGGCCACGCCATCGACGTCGTCGCCATCGTCGGCACGCTGTTCGGTGTCGCGACGTCGCTGGGCTTCGGTGTCCAGCAGATCTCGGCCGGCCTCGACTACCTCGGCTGGGTGGAGACCGACAACTGGTTGGTCATCACCATCATCGTCATCGTGACGGGCATGGCGACCTTCTCGGTCGTCTCCGGTGTCACGAAGGGCCTCAAGTGGCTCTCCAACATCAACATGATGCTCGCTGCCGCGCTGGCACTGTTCGTCCTGATTCTGGGACCGACGCTGTTCCTCATGCAGTCGTGGGTGCAGAACCTCGGCGGATACGTCCAGGCCTTGCCCGAACTGATGCTGCGCACGTCCCCGTTCGCCGAAGACGGCTGGCAGGGCGCATGGACCATCTTCTACTGGGGTTGGTGGATGAGCTGGGCACCGTTCGTCGGCATGTTCATCGCGCGCATCTCACGCGGCCGCACCATCCGCGAATTCGTCTTCGGTGTGCTGCTGGCCCCGACGCTGGTTGGTTCGTTGTGGTTCACGATCTTCGGTAACTCCGGCATTCTGCGTCAGCGCAACGAGGGCACGATGCTCGACGCATCCGGCGCAGTGGACACCAACACGTCGCTGTTCACGCTTCTCGACGGACTTCCGCTCGGAACGATTTCGAGTGTTCTCGCGATCGTCGTGATCGTGTTCTTCTTCGTCACGTCCGCGGACTCCGGCTCGATCGTCATCGACATCCTCGCGACCGGTGGCAGCTTGGAGACCTCCAAGATCACGCGTGTCTACTGGACGTTCCTCTCCGGTGCCGCGGCCGCAGTTCTCCTCATCGTGGGTGGCAGTGGATCGCTCACGGCGCTGCAAACCGTTGCCATCGCCACGGCTGTACCGTTCTCGGTCATCATGGTGCTTGCATGTCTGTCGATGCTGAAGGCGTTCCGATACGAGGTCGCGTCGGCACCACGCTACCTGCGGGTTTCCACAAATGCCTCGGCCTCGACCGACGTTCCGCAACCCACCGAAAAGCGGCTCCGCGATCTGAAGATCTCGTCGACCTTCGCCGGGCTCACCCCGTCACAAAGCGGAATCATGACGGATCCCTCCGACGCCCACATGCTCGTCGCGGTCCACGAAGTTCCCGCCCATGCGGTCAACATCGACCCGGATACCGGCGCCGTCGACTTCTCCGAGGAATCGAAGGTCGTCGATCCGCTGGGCGGAGAGGTGTTCGACACACCCGAGTTCGCCGACTCGGCAGAAGGCCACGCGCAAGCTGCCAGTACGGACTGACCGGCACGTTCGGCATGTTGCATTAGGCATATCTGTTCACCAACTCGCAAACTTGTCATGAGACTTTCAACTCGACAGTTCGCAGGACTCTAAGTTTCGTGAGTAGAACAGGACCAACGGGTTTGCCACTCCAGTCGCAGTCGGAGACGGAACAATCTTTCGGGATTCCGTCCGTATTCCTACGGTCGGCGCATGCACCTGCGCCGCGCACGCTCATCGACATCGTGCGGGCCTCAGCCGAGGCCAACCCGGAAGCACCTGCCATCGACGACGGCGACACCACACTGTCGTACTCGGAGTTGCTCGACGAGATCGCGCTCGGTGCGCGCTGGCTCGGTGATGCCGGCGTCGGCGCAGGTGACCGCGTCGGAATCAGGATGCCGTCAGGTTCGCGTTCGCTGTACGTGGCGATCCTGTCGATCCTCGCGGCGGGCGCCGCCTACGTTCCCGTCGACGCCGACGATCCGGAAGAGCGCGCCGAGTTGGTGTTCGGCGAGGCGCAGGTAGCGGCGATCATCACCGGCGACGGAATCCAGCCGGGGACGGCGCCGAAGCGGCTCGAACATCCACCGGTTCGCGAACCCGAACCCGAGGACGACGCCTGGATCATCTTCACCTCAGGATCCACGGGCACCCCCAAGGGCGTCGCGGTCACTCACCTCAATGCCGCAGCCTTCGTCGACGCCGAGGCGCGCATGTTCCTCCAGGACGAGCCCATCGGGCCTGGTGACCGCGTCCTCGCGGGACTCTCCGTGGCATTCGACGCGTCCTGCGAGGAGATGTGGCTCGCGTGGCGCCACGGCGCCTGCCTCGTCCCGGCTCCTCGTTCGCTGGTTCGCAGCGGCATGGACCTCGGCCCGTGGCTGGTCTCGCGTGACGTCAGCATCGTCTCCACTGTGCCGACGCTTGCGTCTCTGTGGCCGGCCGAGGCCCTCGAAGCCGTTCGACTCCTGATCTTCGGCGGCGAAGCCTGCCCACCCGAACTGGCAGAGCGCCTGGCCGTCGAGGGCCGCGAGGTCTGGAACACTTACGGCCCCACCGAGGCAACCGTCGTCGCCTGCGGCGCACTGATGGACGGCAAGAGCCCCGTCAGCATCGGCCTCCCCCTCGACGGCTGGGACCTTGCCGTCGTCGACGCCCAGAGCAATCCCGTCGCGGTCGGCGAGGTGGGCGAGCTGGTGATCGGCGGCGTCGGCCTCGCCCGTTACCTCGACCCCGCGAAGGACGCCGAGAAGTACGCGTCGATGCCCTCGCTCGGGTGGGAACGCGCCTACCGAAGCGGCGACCTGGTCCGGCTCGAGACCACCGGCCTGATGTTCCAGGGCCGCGCGGACGATCAGGTCAAGCTCGGCGGCAGGCGCATCGAACTCGGTGAGGTCGACAACGCCTTGCAGAATCTGCCGGGCGTGAGCGGCGCTGCCGCAGCCGTGAAGAAGACGGCAGCCGGCAACCAGCTCCTCGTCGGGTACATCGCCAGCACGGATCCCGACTTCGATCTCAAGGCCGCTCATGCACTGCTCAGCGAGCAGCTACCAGCAGCCCTCGTGCCGCGTCTGGCGTTGATGGACGAACTTCCGACGCGTACGTCAGGCAAGGTCGACCGCAATGCGCTGCCGTGGCCGTTGCCCGGCGCCGGTGAAGATGCCGGGGCCGCGTTGGGCCTCGACGGCACCGCTGCCTGGGTTGCCGGCCTGTGGGGATCGATCCTGGGAGCCCAGATCACTGGACTCGACGACGACTTCTTCGAAGTGGGCGGCGGATCCCTCTCTGCTGCTCAGTTGGTGACCGCCCTGCGCGAGCGGTTCCCAGAAGTGACCGTCGCACAACTCTACGACCATCCACGGTTGGGATCGCTCGCCGAATATCTCGACGAATTGGCACCCACCGAAACTGTGGAGCCGCGCATCGTCGCTCCAACACCCTTGAAAACTCAGCTGGCGCAGATCGCCGTCACCGTTCCACTCACGACGCTCACCGGACTGCAGTGGGTGACGTGGCTGGCGATCGCGAACAACGTCCTCGGCTGGTTCGTCGACGTCAGCTGGGCACCCACGGTCTCGTGGTGGTGGATCCTGTTGGCGTTCATCGTGTTCATCACGCCGATCGGCCGTATGACCATCGCCGTCGTCGGGGCGCGCCTGCTCCTACGCAAGTTGGAACCAGGAACGTACCCGCGAGGTGGTAGTGAACACCTGCGTCTGTGGATAGCGCTGCGACTCACCGAAGCCAGTGGCGCAGCCAACCTTTCGGGCGCACCGTGGATGCTCTACTACGCCCGCGCCCTCGGCGCCGACATCGGCAGCGGCGTCGATCTCCACACACTTCCTCCCATCACCGGCATGCTCGAACTCGGTGACGGCTGCTCCGTCGAACCCGAAGTCGACCTCTCGGGCCACTGGATCGACGGCGACGTCATTCACATCGGTGAGATCAAGATCGGCGACGGCGCTTCCGTCGGTTCACGCTCGACGCTTCTGCCCGGCGCGCGTATCGGTCGGGACGCCGTCGTCGAACCCGGATCTGCGGTGTTCGGCCGAGTGAAGGCAAACCAGCAGTGGGCCGGCTCCCCCGCCACCAAGGTCGGGAAAGCGAATCATCCTTGGCCGGCCGAACATCCGAAGCGCGCACCCGGCTGGGTGCCGGTATACGGCGTCACCTCGGTCTTCCTGGCCGGTATGCCGATCTTCGCTCTGATGGCCGGAATCGCCTTGATCGGTTGGTGGATCCGCGACACCGACACGCTCGCGAGTGCAGTGCTCCAATCGCTGATCATGCTTCCCGTCGCGACCATCCTGAGTTTGCTCGTCTTCGCAGTCGTCACACTGGTGGCCGTTCGTCTTCTCTCGATCGGGCTGACCCCCGGCTACCACCCTGTCCGCAGCCGCATCGGCTGGCAGGTGTGGGCGACCGAACGCCTGCTCGACTCGGCCAGAACCTTCCTCTTCCCGCTCTACGCGAGCCTGCTGACGCCGGGATGGCTCCGCCTCCTCGGCGCCAAGATCGGCAAGAACGTCGAAGCATCCACCGTGCTCCTCCTTCCCAAGTTCACGACGGTCGCCGACGGCGCATTCCTCGCCGACGACACCATGGTTGCGAGCTACGGCCTCGGCGGCGGCTGGATGCACATCGAACAGGCGAAGATCGGCAAGCGTGCGTTCCTCGGCAACTCCGGTATGACCGCACCCGGTCGACGCGTCCCCAAGAACGGTCTCGTGGCGGTTCTGTCGGCCACCCCGTCCAAGGCCAAGTCCGGATCATCGTGGCTGGGTAGTCCACCGGTACGTCTGAGAAGGGCTGCCGGGGACACCGACGCCGCCCGCACGTTCAATCCGCCGATGCGACTCAAGATCGCCCGCGGAGTGGTCGAAACCTGCCGACTGATCCCCGTGATGGTCACGTTCGGCATCGGTCTCGGCGTTCTGTTTGCACTCGAAGCACTGGTCGGCGCCGTCGGATTCTGGTTCGCGGCTCTGTTGAGCGGCGTAATTCTGCTCGTTGCCGGAGCAGTGGCTGGCGCCATCACCATCGCCGCCAAGTGGATCGTCGTCGGACGCATCGCAAAGGTCGAGCATCCGCTGTGGAGTTCGTTCGTCTGGCGCAACGAGGTCGCCGACGCGTTCGTCGAAACCGTCGCGGCGCCGTGGTTCGCTCGCGCGGCGACTGGTACTGCCGTACTGAATATCTTCTTGCGTGGGCTCGGGGCCAAGATCGGCAAGGGCGTTTGGTGTGAGTCGTACTGGCTACCCGAGGCAGATCTTGTGACTTTGGGCGACGGAGCGACAGTGGAACGGGGGTGCGTCGTGCAAACTCATCTCTTCCATGATCGGATCATGTCCATGGACACCGTCACCTTGGGAGCAGGAGCAACGCTGGGACCGCATTGTGTCGCGCTACCCGCAGCCGGGATCGGCGCGGGAGCGACGGTAGGGCCTGCATCTCTGGTGATGCGAGGTGACACCGTTCCGCCCTCCACCCGCTGGCAGGGCAATCCGATTGCACCGTGGGTGGCGTCGTGAAGCCGAACAGAATGCTCGAAGAGCCGCTCGATCCGTACCTGCCACACAACGGCAACCGCGGTTACCGCGTGTCTCGGTACGAACTGGAACTGACGTACAAGGTCTTCAGTAACCGTCTCGCCGGCAAGGCAGTCATCACCGCTGTCACCACCGAGAGCCGATCCAAGTTCAGCTTCGACCTCGCGCAGAACCTGCAGGTGTCCAAGGTGTCCGTCAACGGTGCCCGCGGCACCAAGTACGCGCACTTGAACAACAAGCTGATCCTCACGCCGTCTACCAAGATCCCCGCGGGCGGTGCCCTGTCGGTCACCATCGCGTACAGCGGCAACCCCGAGCCGATCAAGAGCCTGTGGGGCGAAGTCGGCTGGGAGGAACTCGACGAAGGAACTTTGGTCGCAAGTCAGCCCAACGGCGCGGCGTCCTGGTTCCCGTGCGACGACCATCCGATTTCCAAAGCGTCGTACCGCATCTCGATCACCACCGATTCCCCGTTCTATGCCCTCGCCAACGGCAAGCTGATCCGCAAGCAGACCCGTGCGAGTCAGACGACGTGGGTCTACGAGCAGACCGAACCGATGGCAACCTACCTGGCGACGATTCAGATCGGTCAGTACGAGCACCGACAAGTGAGCGCCGGGCCGGTACCGGTCTTCGCCGTTCACCCACCTCGGCTGCGCGCAGCGTTCGACGTCGACTTCGGGCGCCAACCCCAGATGCTGGAGGTATTCGGAAAGCTGTTCGGCCCGTATCCCTTTGCCGACTACACCGCTGTGGTCACCGACGACGAACTCGAAATCCCCATCGAAGCGCAGGGACTCTCGATCTTCGGAGCCAACCACTGCACGGGTAGGCGCGGTTCCGAACGTCTTGTCGCACACGAGCTTGCCCATCAATGGTTCGGCAACAGCCTCACTCTCGGGCAGTGGTGCGACATCTGGCTACACGAAGGCTTTGCCTGTTACGCGGAGTGGATCTGGTCCGAGAATTCCGGTGGCCCATCCTCGAACCAACTCGCGACCAACGCCTATCAAGGGCTCGGGCGTAAATCTCAGGACTTGATCGTCGCCAATCCCGGGCCTGCCCTGATGTTCGACGATCGAATCTACAAGCGGGGCGCGTTGACTCTGCACGCCCTGCGCGGCGTTCTCGGAGACGAGAAGTTCTTCGAACTGATTCGCCAGTGGACTACGAAGCATCGGCACAGCACGGTCAGCACCGAGCAATTCACCGATCTCGCTTCACGTTTCACCGACACCCCACTGCGCCCTCTCTGGGATGCTTGGCTGAATCAACGCCCGCTACCTCGGCTTTGACGCTTTCCCCCAGCCGTAGCACCACGCCGAAACATTCCGAATGCGCCGATTAGCTTTGTCTTACCTTTACTATAGAGGTGGGCCGAGGGACGACCCCGACAACACAATTCTCAGGGCACGCTTCCTCGACAGGTAGATCGGGGGATCGATGTTTGTTGTATTCACAATATGTTTCGTGATCGGGGTCGTCGCCCTGATCGGAGCCTTTGCCGTCGGCGAGGTTGCAGATCTGGGCGGCGGCCACGCAGACGGGCTGCCATTTCTGAGCCTGACAACTTTGGCCACAGCACTTTTCGGCTTCGGCGCCGGCGGCGTAGCTGCCACTCTCGCGGACGCTCCGACGTTGGTAGCGGTGATTGCAGCACTCGCACTCGCCGCCGTTCTCGTTGTCGTCACGCGCGGCCTTCTTCTCCCCTATCTCCTTAAACAACAAGATAATTCGCACATCGGGCGCAATTCATACCACGGACTGTTGGGCACGGTCACCCTCACCATCGCAGCCGAAGGTTGGGAGAAGTCTCGTTCGTCGACGCCGAAGGCAATCGCGTCCAGGCCAAGGCCGTCAGTGCACAGCCGATGGCGCTCACCACCGGCACCACCGTCTACATCGCCGATGTAGACGATCAATACCTTCACGTCGTCACGGTTGACGACGCGATCTAAGGACTCGATACATGCTGCCAATCATCATCATTGCGGTTGTAGTCGCAGTAATCATCTTCATCGTTCTCCCCGCGATCTACGTGAAGAACTACGTCAAGGTCCCGCCGAACGAAGTGGCGGTCTTCACCGGACGAGGCAAGCCGAAAGTCGTCCGCGGCGGAGCCCGATTCAAGATTCCCGGAATCGAACGCGTCGACATCATGTCGCTCGAGCCGTTCAACGTCAGCATCAATCTCAAGAATGCGCTCTCCAACGACGGTGTTCCGGTCAACGTCGAGGCAGTCGGCCTGGTGCGAATCGGTTCCGCCGACGAAGCGGTTCAGACAGCGGTGCAACGATTCCTGACTTCCGACCTGGACGAGCTCCAGCAGCAGATCAACGAAATCCTCGCAGGCAGCCTGCGCGGAATCACCGCGACCATGACGGTCGAGGATCTGAACTCCAATCGCGATTCGCTCGCTCGCAGCGTGGTCGAGGAGGCAGGCGGCGACCTCGCCCGCATCGGCATGGAAGTCGATGTCATCAAGATCGCGGGAATCTCCGACTTCAACGGCTATCTCGAATCGCTCGGTCAGCGCCGCATCGCCGAGGTCAAACGTGATGCCGCGATCGGAACTGCTGAAGCAGAGCGTGATTCGCAGATCCAGTCGGCAAAGGCGCGACAGGCAGGTTCGGTCGCACAGGCCGAGGCCGACACCGCGATCGCGAGTGCAAATCAGAAGCGCGACGTCGAACTCGCTCGCCTGCGAGCACAGACCGAAGCCGAGAACGCAGAAGCCGACCAGGCCGGACCTCTCGCGCAGGCAACAGCCGAGAAGGCCGTCGGCATCGCACGTGAGCAGGCCGAGGCGGCCCGCGTCGAAGCTCGCACCGAGGTCGAGCGTCGTCGCGCCCAGCAATCGGAAGCGGCATTGCAGGCAGATGTCATTGCACCGGCCGAGGCCGAACGCCAAGCCTCCATCGCACGCGCAGAGGGTGAGCGACAGGCCGCGATCCTCCGCGCCCAGGCACAGGCCGAGTCAGCAAGGCAGGCCGGCGGCGCTCAGGCCGATGCACGAAAGCTCGTCGCCGACGCCGTTCGCTCGGAACAACAGGCTGATGCCGACGGCCTTCGAGCACGTCTGGAAGCCGAAGCCGACGGCCGCAAGGTAGCGGCAGACGCGGTTCGTGCCGAGCAACAAGCCGAGGCGGATGGTTTGCGCGCCAAGCTCGAAGCCGAAGCTGCCGGTAAGCGTCAGATCGCCGAGGCGCTCAATTCCTACACCCCGCAGGCCGCGCAGTTGCTCACTCTGCCCGATGTTCTGGCGGCGTTGGTCGACGCCACCGCAGCGGCGGCGAAGCCGGTCGGCGACATCGACCGCATCTCCATCGTCGGCGGCAGTGATGGGGCCCAGGGTTCGATCGGCTCGATCCTGGGCATCAGCCCCCAGGTGATCGCCGGCGTCATCGAAACTCTCGAAAGCTCAGGCGTCGATATCACCGGATTGCTCAACGGCCTGAACAAGACCGCATCGGTTCCGGTTGGTTCGGTACACAATTCGGTCCACAATTCGGAAAACGGTTCCGCAACTGTAGACGCGTGATTTCGCCCCGGTCCGCCGACTCTCGCAGGGGTCGGCGGACCGGACGGCATCACGCGCTCGGAAGATGTGAACGCGACTTGAAGAGAATCAGAATCAAGCAGGCAGCGGCGGCGGCTGATCCGAACAGAAGAGTCACCGTGTAGCTCAGCGCCGGAATGCTTTCCGACAGCATCGCCAGCAACGCAGGCACAGCAAAACCGATGTAGGTGATCGAGTAGAACACCGCGGTCAGTCCTGCCAGATCGTCCGGCCCCGCGATTCGCTGGATCTCCAGCAACCCGGAAACCAATGCCATGCCGTACCCGCAACCGAGGATCGCTGCAGCCACGATCGCGATCGCCACGGTCAGCGTCGACGCAACCAGAGCAGCGCCGGCCATACCGACGACCAGAAACACCAGAGCCACAACGGCGCCACGAGCACTGCGGTCGGTGTCGATCTTGCGCCCCAACGACTGAATCGCGAATCCGCATGTCAGCGCGACCATGCACAGTAGAGCCGAAAAGGCCACGGGCGCATCGCCACTGTGCCCGGTCATGAGTGCCGGAATAACTGCATACGCGACACTGGCAGCACCGAACACCCACGGCGCCAACGGAACAACAACGTAGAGGAATCTACGATGACCTGCCGAAGGGATCTTGAGGTCGTCGATCAACCTGCGACGGTCGGATTTCGCCTGTGCCGGTCGTGTTTCGGGAGCACGCCACAGCGCGATGGCGGCGAGGACGGTGATCGCGATGTGCAGGACGTACGCCAACACACTCGGCATGGGCGCCCACTGCGCCAAGATTCCCGCGGCACCCGCCCCCAAGGCGAAGCCAGCGGTCAGACTCATCGCCGCTCGCCGAGCACCTGCGCCTTCCGACGCCGTCGAATCCCAAGGTTGCGTGGACAACTCCTTGACCCAGGAGCCGCCGACGGCCATACCGATCCCCAAGGCGATGCCGCAGAGGATTCTTCCCAGAATGAGAGCGGCAGCGGAGTCGGCCCCGAAAGCGAGCAGCGTCGAACCGGCGATCGCGATTATCGGCGCGGGGAGCATGATCGGGCGTCGACCCAATCGATCGGACAGCGGGCCGCCGAGCAGCAGGGCCGGCACAATTCCGACGACGTAGGCGAAGAGGAAGAAGTCGACCATCACCGGCGAATAGCCGTGATCGAGTCGGTACATCACCAGCAGTGGCGTGAATTCGTTGCCGCCCCAGGCCGCGGCGAACATGCTGGCGGCAACGGTCAGCCACAGCCATTTTCCGGCGGTGCCACGTTCACTGCCTGGACGACGTTCGGCTGCGGTCCCAGCGTCTATCGTTTGGGTGCTCATCACAGAGTTCCTTCGAAGCCGAGGCCGTGCACCTGGCGCATGTGTGTGAGGACGGCAGTGTTGTATCCGTCTGCATCGCCTGTTTCGACGAGGTCGGTAAGCGCGGTGTGGTCGGCAAGGATGCGAGACAGTTGGCCGGGGTCGCGTGAGATCGACCGCGCTGTCATCCGTCGTTGCCTGTCGCGCAGACTCGCGTAGAACGAGTCGAGCAAAGGGTTCCCACCGGCGGCAACGATCATCTTGTGAAAGTCGGCATCGATCGCGCTGAACGCGGCAACGTCCCCGCGATCAGCAATCTCACGTTGCTCGATCAGATTCGCGCGCAACGCTGCGACAAGCGTTTCACGTGCGTGCGGTCGGACCGACACCACTCGAACGCTCTGAGTCTCGACGAGTTGTCTGGCACTGACTACGTGTTCCGCTTCCCCATCCGCGACCGGGACGATCAGCGCCCCCTTCTTCGGGTAGAGGCGCATCCAACCTTCCGACTCGAGACGCAGAAACGCCTCACGCACCGGCGTTCGGCTCACATTGGTCCGAGCGGCGATGTCACCCTCGCTGATCAGCTCCCCGCCGGCGAGTTCGCCGGAAAGGATCAGCTCCTTGACTTCGCGGAAGACGGTTTCCGAAGCGGAATACAACATAGACACAAGATGTATTTATACTCCACGCTGGCGGAACCCAGACATTCGGGTCGCCGATCCGAACATCTCGGTCCAACACGGCATCGATCCAGCTAGCATTGCAAGGTGCCAGACAGAAGAGGAGTCAGTTCACGATGAACGGCGCACGCTCCCGCCATCGCAGACTGATGCACTCATGACGTCGCAGATGAAGTCCATGAGGACCCTGACCCGCGAGTGGCTGGCCCTCCCCGATCAATACGACCGATTCACTCGCTATCTCCGCGACAACGGCCTCACGACCGCCACCCGGCTATTACTTGGCATCATTGTCATCGGACTGGGCGTGTGCGCACTACTCAACAGATTCAGTCCGGCTGGTCCGACAAGCACGATTGCGCTGTTCTTCAACACTGTTGTCGTGATCTCGTGCTTCATGGTCGGAGTCTCATGGTGGGTCTTCGGCCCGACAAAGCGCCGCTCGTTCGGTTTCGTAGTCTTCTGCGACATCGCAGTCACGATTTCCGTACTTGGAGATTCCTCGCAGCTTGCGCGATTACTTACCTGTGTCATCTACGCGCTGATCGGTATCTACATCGCCTATTTTCACAATCCGAAGTTGCAGATCGCACACCTGACCTTCTCGGTTGTGATGATCGTGGTGGCTGCGCAGCCGATCCTCTTCGGGCCGGAGCGAGATCCTGCGCTCGGTGTTTCGAAAGTGCTGGTTGTCGTCACCGCACTCGTGGTCTGTGCGTTCATCTCGCAGATCGTGCTGACGATGCTCAGCATGGACGCGTCCAGCTCCGACCTCGATCCCCTCACCGGGCTCCTGAACCGTCGTGGCCTCGACCGCCACGTCGAGAAGGTACTCGCGGAGTTCCAGCGTCAGGAATCGGCGGCACTACTCGTGATCGCGATCGACATCGACCGGTTCAAGACGATCAATGACGTACACGGTCACGACGTGGGCGACCGCATAATTCTCCGGGTTTCACAGCGGTTGTCCGCCTGGGCACATGCCGATGCTGTTGTCGCACGGGTCGGCGGCGACGAATTCATCCTCGCTCAAAGACTTTCCGTGCCGGCCATCGGCCCGATGCTCGACTCGATCGGACCGGCAATGCACTCGAATACCGACGAGATACCGTCGACATCGAGCATCGGAATCGCCGTGCGTACCCACAAATTCGTCGCCGGAGAAGAGCGTGCAACAGCGTTCACCGACATGCAGAAAGTCGCCGATTCGGCGATGTACGAAAGCAAGAGACTCGGCGGCGGACGTGTTCACACGATCGTCACCACCGCGAGCAGGTAGCAGTACGTGAGTTCTCAGTAATAGACCGGCCCCGGCACTCCTCCACCCGCTGCCACCGCGTCACCGGTGATCGCGATGCTTCGCGGCGATGCCAGGAAGGTCACGACGTCAGCCACCTCTTCGGCGTCGATGATCCGGTGTATCGAATTCGTCGCGATACCCCGCTCCACCTCCGCCTGCGAGCGGCCGGATTCTTCCGACTCGCGCGCAATCCGCGCGGTCAACCTCTCGGTCCGCGTCACGCCCGGATGGACGACGGTGACGTTGATTCCCTTGGGGCCCAGCTCGTCTGCAAGATTCTTGGTCAGCGCAGACACACTGACGTTGCGGATCGTGTGGGCGATCGAGGTTGCCTGTCTGGCACCCAAACCGCTGATGTTGATGATCCGACCCCAACCCTGATCGATCAGATACGGCGCTACAGCACGCGCAGTGCGCAGGTAGCCGAGCACTTTCACTTCGACTTCGTCGCGCACGACGTCGTCTGTGGTCGCCTCGAAATCCGTCGGCTTTCCGGCGCTGAACGGAGTCGCTGCGGAGTTGACCAGAATGTCGACGCCGCCGAACTCCTCTACTACTTGCCGCACCGACGCTTGAACTGCGTCGTCGTCTCGTGTGTCCGTCACGACTCCGGTCGCACGAATTCCGAACTCCGAAGCCAAATCTCGGGCAACATCCACGACCGTTTGCTCAGTGCGCGCGAGTATCGCGATGTCGACCCCTTCAGCGGCCAGACCTCTGGCGATTGCCAGACCGATCCCCTTGCTACCACCGGCAACGATCGCACGCTTTCCAGACAGGTGAAGATCCATACCTGCGACACTATCCAACAGGCGATCCCCGATCTCTACGAAGAGGGATCGGGGACCGACTGGATTGTTTCTGTGTCTCAGACCATCAGATCCGCGTACAGGTAGACGTTGTCGGCGTAGTTACCCACACCGTCCTCGAATTGCAGTTCGCCGCCGCAGGTTACGACTGCCAACTTGCGAGGGCCCTCCGGGCCGGCCAGCACGCTTTCCTCCACGCCATCGGCCTTCGGGCGCGTCGTCACCGCAGTCACCTTCCACGACGTGCTCTTGCCCGTCGCGTCGGATGTACGGATCACTTCACCCGGTTCGATCGTGCCCAGGTCGAACAGCGCACCGTTACCCTGGCCGGTCAAATTGACATGCCCGGCAATCAAAGTCGTGCCGGTGACCGAGTTGAGCGAGGCACCGTCGAGCCAGATTCCGACGTTCTTGACGTTCTCCGGCGGAGTGAGAACTCCTTCCGGCACGGTGGCGTCCACGATCGGCGCCTGAACACCGACCGGATCGAGCGAAAGGGTATTGGGAGCCATCAACTCATCCGAAGGCGCCGCCGGATTCGCAGAGTGCGACATGACAACTCCCGGACTCGGCGGAATCGCAGCATCGTCATCGGAGGATCGCAGGCCGACGAAAGCCATGGAAGCACCGGCGACAAGCAACGCGACGAGGGCCAGGATGAACGCGACACGACGCCCCTTGCCGATGTTCGCGGGCTGATCGCGGTTGGAATCGTCGTATGGATTGGATGGATTGGGATCCGACTCGTACATGGTCATCGAACTGTCTCCTGCGGGATGAGGCACCCCCGGCGCCTCTTGCGAATTGACCCCCTGCGTCTGATCTGTGTCGGCACCGATCACACGAATCGTGACCGGTGCCGACGTCTACTACATCTGCCTGGCGTCAGGAACGCTTGCGGCGGAGAGCAACTGCTCCGGCAGCAGCCATACCGACAAGCCCGAGGCCCGTCACTGCGACGGCAACATTGCGGCCTGAATTCTGTTCAGCGGCACCACCGTCGATGGCAACCGGGCGAGGTCCGGTGGCCTGCTTCGGAGCCGACGGCGCCGGAGCAGCGGGAGTTGCAACCGGCTGCGACGGAACAGGCGCACCCGGAACTACGGGCACGACCGGCACAATCGGCACGATGGGCACGATCGGAACAATCGGCACGATGGGCACAATCGGAACGACCGGAGTTGCAGGCGTCGTGGTTGCCGGTGTCGTTGTTGCCGGTGTCGTCGTTGCGGGTGTCGTCGTGGGCGCTGCTGCATATCCGACGCTGGCAGACGCATTCATCAACGCCGGCCGAACGGTGTCGAACGACGCGAAGATCTGGCACTGTGCGCCTGCCGTGTTCCAGTGCAGGTTCTCGACCGAATCCGGAATGACGCTTGCGGTCACGGAGTAGTCACCGCTGTCCGCAGTGGTGAGGCACAGATCCACGGCAGTCGGTGCGTCGCCGCGGCCGTCGACCGTCAATTGGTTTGCGCTCAACGTTGCCTTGGCGTTGTCGCCACAGACGGTGAGTTCGGTGCCCGCCGAGGACTGAACATTGATCGGCTTCCGGTACATATTCGTGTTCAGGGTGAACACGGCAGTCTCGCCGGCCTTCAGAGTTCCCGTCGCGGGTGTCTTACGAACGAGGTCGAGCGTCTGCGTGACGTTCATGATCTCGACGATGCGAGCTCGCTCGTCGTCGCCGATGTTCCTGTCGCACAGGCTTTTGAAATCGGCCATCAGCGGATTGTCGTAGTCCGAAACGCACCACACCAGCGTCTGCCGCGCCGAACGCGCATCCTCACTGCCATTTCCCGAAACGACGCCGTCGAGCTTGGCGGGATTCTGCAGCAACCAACTGATGACAGCGCGATCGTCGGCTGACAGATCGGGATTGCCCGATGACGGAACCGTCGCACCCATCTCGTCGTTGTGCTTGTCCACGGGCAAACCGTTTTCGTCGACGCCGGCACATGGATCGAGATCGAAGTCCGTGCAGTACATCCATTCCGACTTCGCAATTCCGTCGACGTCGCGGACACCGCAGACCGGAGCATCCACCGCGGCCGATGTACCCCGATCGGTGGTGCCGTACATCGGCACGATGTTGCCGTCGTTGAAGTGATCCAGCCGAATGCCGGAGATGTCGAGCATCTGCTCTGAGGGCGTGTACTCGGTGCCCTCACACAACCCGGCGGTGAACGCCGGAGCAGCCGCGGTTCGCACCGGCATCGGCGCGGACACAGCTGGTGAAGCAAAAGCAACGCTACTACCGGCCACCGTTACGGCAATAGCTGCAGTTAGCGAGAGCCGGAGAACAAGCGGCCTACGCCGTGAACCAGACACAGTCATCAAAGCTTCCCTTTCAAGACATTTCGGTAGCGGGAAGGTTGCTTGGATTCCCAAGGCCACGCCACCCAGCGCTCACTTCCGAGAGGATCGGCTGATCGCTTTTGGCAACCAGCCAGTTACTAGATGGCAATGTAGTGCATGTTTCAAGAAAGTCCACCCGATCGTCGAGCCCCCGTACGCAGCTTGAACCTCCGGACGACGAGTTAGCCAACAAGATGACTGCACCTTTGTCCAACCGCACAACTATCGCGATCAACTCAAAATCGGCTCACGTAACCGGGGCGTTCCCGGCATTCCTCCGACGCTAGCCGGTCGGTAACTCGGACATTCTGGGGAAACTCACAGCAAGGGGCGTTTTCAGCGCGCACACAAAAGAAGGGGTCCGCAATGCGGACCCCTTCACCGGAACTTCCAACCGAGACTGCTTTGTCTGGATTCAGACAACTTGCAGATACTCGGAACAATCCACCGATTCCCTAAATGTGATTTGCCTCACATTTAGAGAATCTGTTGGTTTTGTTCACAGTCTTAACCAATCTTTTGGTCCTCTTTGTGTCGATTACCCAGATCTTCGACGGCGGCAATCTGCCCCCGACAGAGAGCGGAGTACGAGCCTCGGATCAGTCTCGGACCGGAGGCGCCTTCCTTGTGGTAACCGCAATGCGATTCCACGCATTGATCGTGAAGATGACGCTGATGAGCTGGGCCAGTTCCTCCTCCGAGAATTCGCCGGCCGCCTCGCTGTACACCTCGTCCGGAACGAAACCGTCGGTAAGGACTGTCACGGCCTCGGTCAAGGCGAGTGCGGCGCGTTCGCGATCGGAGTACATCCCTCGCGCTTCTTCCCACGCGTTCAGTAGGTAGAGCTTCTGCTCCGTCACGCCGACCTTTCGGGCGTCGCGAGTGTGCATGTCCAGGCACCACGCGCAATGATTCAGCTGCGACGCACGCGTGAGGACCAGCTCGACGAGCGTCGGCTCCAGTCCCTTGCGCGCAGCGGCATCCAACGCAATCATCGCCTTGTAGACCTCGGGCGCCAGCTTTGCGATATCCAGTCGTTGGCCTGTTGTTGTAGTCATACTCAAACCGTAATCCCGAAAAGACCCCGAATCATGGTTCAATCCGGTGATGAATTCATGGGCCAATCTTGGGTTCGATCTGCATATCGAGCTGCCACAGGGAATCGGGGTTCGCGCTGCGCTGCTTCAGACGCTTCGCGACGCGATCGACAGTGGACTGTTGAAGCCCGGCACCAGACTCCCACCTTCCCGCACCCTCGCACTCGACCTCGGAGTTGCCCGAAACACCGTTGCGGACTGCTATGCCGAGCTCGCCGCCGCGGGATGGCTTGTCACGCGGCCGGGTTCCGGAACCGTGGTCGCCACGCTCGCCAGCACACACAGTCGCGAGGTCGATCCATCACCGACCCGACGGCGCTTGACCTACAGCCTTCTCCCCGGATCACCGGACGCTTCGGCGTTTCCCCGCACTGCATGGATTTCGTCCGCCAGACGTGCTTTGACCACCGCGCCGACCGACGCTTTCGCGACCACTGATCCCAGAGGCCGAGTCGAACTCCGAAACGCCCTCACCACATACCTGAGCCGCACCAGAGGCGTTCGCGTCGATCCGAGCCGCATTGTGATCAGTGCCAGCTCGGGTCACGGGATCTCCCTCCTCGCCCGTGCACTCGGAGGAACGATTGCGGTCGATGCTTTCTGCCTTCACCTGCACCGACAGTTACTCGTCGACGAAGGACTGCTGACAATTCCCATTTCAGTCGACGAATCAGGGACTTGCACAGACGAATTGGCGTCAACGTCTGCTGAGAGTGTTCTGCTGACGCCGACCCATCAGTTCCCTCTCGGAGGTCCCCTCACGCCGGCGAGGCGCGCGACCGCTCTCGAATGGGCCTCGACTACCGGTGGCGTCATCATCGAGGATGACTACGACGGCGAATTCCGTTACGACAGAAAGCCTGTCGGCGCACTCCAAGGAATCGCGCCGCAGCACGTTGCGTACCTGGGCACTGTCAGCAAGACACTGTCGCCGGCCATTCGCATCGGATGGATGGTGTTGCCGGACAGGCTGATCGAACCCGTCCTCGCAACAAAGGGACCCTACGAACGCTGGGTAAGTTCAACGGATCAATTGACCTTGGCAGACTTCATTGAATCCGGAAGATTCGACAGCCATATTCGAAAGATGCGTACCTCTTATCGACGACGACGCGATCAACTGGTTGCGACCCTTGCACAGCAAGTACCCCGGGTCAGGGTCGCGGGGATCTCCGCGGGTCTTCACGCTGTGATCCGCCTTCCCTCCGGCACCGAACAATCTGTTCTTGCGGCGGCGCAGGCGCGCGATCTCGGGCTCGAAGGGTTGTCCGTCTTCCGACATCCCGACGTATCGTCAGTCGGCGGTGACGGCATCGTCGTCGGTTACAGCACGCCGACGCAGTCGCAGTACTCCAGAACGCTGGATGTGCTCTGCGAGGTGTTGCAGGCGGCTCTGCGATAACGCCTGTCGGATCTACCCATCCGCTCACCTGCCCTGCCCTGCCCTGCCCTGCCCTGCCCTGATGGAGTGAACGTACCGTTCATCTCGTTGGAGGCGGTGAGAGTGTCGTTCACTCGATCCCGGACGGGGTGGTGAGCCGGCCGTGCGCCCGCCCCTTGATGGTGTGAACGGTACGTTCGGTCGATCTGAGGCGACGAAAGTACCGTTCGCTCGATCCGGGGGGTGGTTTTTGGGGGGTGTTTTGGGTACGAGAAAGCCCCCCAACCATCACTGGTTGGGGGGCTTCTCAAGTTGTGTTCGGCGGTGTCCTACTCTCCCACACCCTGTCGAGTGCAGTACCATCGGCGCTGAAGGGCTTAGCTTCCGGGTT